>JAFTXW010000002.1 GCA_017461445.1 Oscillospiraceae bacterium | reverse complement strand
TTTATTCTCTCTGCGAGCCTGCGCGATCTCTTCAATTTCTTTTTCGCTAAACTTGTACATCTGTGCCATTGTCATCACCCAGGTATATCATACCACATTACAGCAAAATATGTTAATGTTTTTATTTGAAAATAGTATAAATTGCACAGCAAAACGAGACACCGGTGCCACAAGGCACCGGTGTTTTACGCTATATTGGGGTTCTCGCAGTACGCCTGTAAAAGGTGCAGCGAAAGCACAATATCCTGTCATCCCTCGACTCACTGTGTTCGCTCGGGATGACAAGATTGGTGCGGATTTGCATTAAATGGAAAGGAGCTGTCTCACGGGAAATGAGACAGCTCCTTTGGGGAAGTCTTTACTTGACAGCTGCAAAGCCCTTTTCCAGGTCGGCGATGATATCGTCGATATGCTCGGTGCCGATGGACAGGCGGATGGTGTTGGGCTTGATGCCCTGATCCAGCAGCTCAGCCTCGGTCAGCTGGGAGTGGGTGGTGGTGGCGGGATGAATGACCAGGCTCTTCACATCGGCTACGTTTGCCAGCAGGGAGAAGATCTCCAGGCTGTCGATGAACTTGTGGGCCTCTTCCTGGCCGCCCTTGATCTCAAAGGTGAAGATGGAGCCGCCGCCGTTGGGGAAATACTGCTGATACAGCGCGTGGTCGGGGTGATCGGGCAGGCTGGGATGGTTCACATGCTCCACCTGGGGATGGTGTGCCAGGAATTCCACGACCTTCTTGGTGTTCTCTGCATGACGGTCCAGACGCAGGGACAGGGTCTCCACACCCTGCAGCAGCAGGAAGGCGTTGAAGGGAGAGATCGTTGCGCCGGTGTCCCGCAGCAGGATGGCCCGGATGTAGGTGACGAAAGCGGCGGGGCCCACAGCGTCCACGAAGGAAACGCCGTGATAGCTGGGGTTGGGGGCGGCGATGGGGGCGTACTTGCCGCTGGCCTTCCAGTCGAACTTGCCGGAATCCACGATGATGCCGCCCAGGGTGGTGCCGTGGCCGCCGATGAACTTGGTGGCGGAGTGGACAACGATATCCGCGCCGTGCTCAATGGGACGGATCAGGTAGGGAGTACCGAAGGTGTTGTCGATGACCAGGGGCAGGCCGTGCTTGTGGGCGATGGCGGCGATGGCATCGATGTCGGGGATATCAGAGTTGGGGTTGCCCAGGGTCTCCAGATAGACGGCCTTGGTGTTGGGCTGAATGGCGGCTTCCACTTCCGCCAGGTCATGGGCATTGACGAAGGTTGCGGTCACGCCAAACTGGGGCAGGGTGTGGGCCAGCAGGTTGTAGCTGCCGCCGTAGATGGTCTTCTGGGCCACAATGTGGTCGCCTGCCTGGGCCAGGGCCTGGATGGTATAGGTGATGGCCGCCGCGCCGGAGGCCAGTGCCAGAGCGGCAACGCCGCCCTCCAGGGCTGCCAGACGCTTCTCCAGCACATCCTGGGTGGAGTTGGTCAGACGGCCGTAGATATTGCCTGCGTCAGCCAGGCCGAAGCGGGCCGCGGCATGGGCGGAGTTCTTGAAGACGTAGGAAGTGGTCTGGTAAATAGGGACGGCACGGGCGTCGGTGGCGGGATCGGCCTGTTCCTGGCCTACGTGCAGCTGCAGAGTTTCAAATTTATAGTTAGACATAATCGTTACCTCTTTCAATATTATTTATGTTTTGGAAAATAAAATGCCCGGGAAGGCGGTCATACTCCCGGACGGCATATGGCGAAAGAGGCTCCCTTAACACAGCGGAACCATGGGCATATTCATACAGCCGGCCATATGGTCAGTCCGGGAATTGCACATTCGTCCGAAGCGAAAGTTTCTTCGCAGAAGCTCTACGAAATCGTTCGTCATGGTTGGTTCACGCTCCTTGTTTTTGTCAAAACCTACTGAACTGGTTGGTTTATAGGAATTATAGCGAAACAGGATGGATTTGTCAATAGGTTTTGAAAATAAATTCCTATAAACCCGCTTCTTTAGTTCTTTCTTTTTTGATCCATGCGCTGACCAACAGAAACGGATCCGCAAAAAATATGAGGGGGGTACCCCTTTTTGCTTGGGTGCAGGAAATCTCATTGGGGGAGGAAAGAAAATTTTATTTTGCAAAAATAACTAAAAAATATAGAGATACGCATTGACTTTTTGTCTGCATCTTGATATAATCCAATTGTTCAACAATTAAGCAAAAACGTGAGAGGGGAACATTATGAAAAATAAATTGAAGATTCTGTCTCCGTGTGGTATTTTGGGATACGGATTTCCCCGGGAGTCCTTCGTGAAGGGCATTTCGCAGAAGCCGGATGCCATCGTTGTAGATGCCGGCTCCACGGATGCCGGCCCCCACAAGCTGGGCGCGGGCTGTGCCATTGTCAGCCGCATGGCTATGTACCAGGATCTGCAGATGTTTGTGGAGTACGGCGTGAAAGCCGGGATTCCTGTGGTCATCGGCTCCGCAGGCGGCGCAGGCGCGGCAGTGCACGTTCAGTGGACGCTGAATATTCTGAACGATGTGCTGAAGGACGCAGGCGTTACTGCCAGGGTGGCCGTCGTCCATGCGGATATCCCCCATGAAGTGGTCATGGGTGCGGTAAACGAGGGACGCATCCTGTCCATGGGAGCCAACATTCCTGCCCTGAACCGGCAGATCGTGGACGAGACGGGAGACATCGTTGCCCAGATGGGCCACGAGCCCATTGTCCGCGCCCTGGATACCGGGGCGGACATCATCGTGGCAGGCCGTGCCTACGATCCTTCCAGCTTCGCCGCCGTGTGCATTCGTGAGGGCTTCGATCCCGGTCTTGCCTACCATATGGGCAAGGTTCTGGAGTGCGGTGCCCTGTGCGCCGAGCCCGGCACCACCAAGGACTGCATCATGGGCACCATTTACTCCGACCACTTTGAGGTGGAGGCTCTGAATCCCGCCCGCCGCTGCACGGTCACCACCGTGGCGGCCCACACCTTCTATGAAAAGGAAAATCCCTGCGTGCTCCATGGCCCCGGCTTCACCCTGGATCTGACCGGCTGCCGCTTTGAGCAGGTGTCCGATACCGCCGTTGCCGTCTACGGCAGCCGCTATGAGAAGGCGGAAACCTACAATGTGAAGCTGGAAGGCGCGAGAAAGGTGGCCTACCGTACCTTCGTGGTGGCAGGCATCCGGGATCCGCTGCTGATCGGGCGCATTGAGGAAGTGGAGGAGCTGGTAAAGCAGAGCGTCCGGACCCAGCTGCATCAGCTGGACCCCGACAGCTACCAGATGAACTACTACAATTACGGCATCGACGGCATCATGGGAGACACCGAGCCGGACCGGACCCCCGGCCACGAGATCTGCGTCATGTTCGAGGCTCTTGCCCAGACCCAGGAGATCGCCAACACCGTATGCGCCTCCATGCGCTCCACGCTGCTGCACTACGGCTATGAGGGCAGAAAGTCCACCGCGGGCAATCTGGCCTTCCCCTTCGCCCCCAGTGACGTGCCCTTTGGTCCCGTATACCAGTTCTCCGTTTACCATCTGATGCAGATCCCGGATCCTGTGGAACTGTTCCCAGTGGAATGCGTCAATATGCCGAGGTGACTGACATGAAAACACTGTATGATATCGCAAAGGTGATCCGCAGTAAGAACGCCGGACCCTTCTCCATCACACTGGATGTGCTCTTTGAGTCTGAGGAGACCTACCGCAAGGTCAAGGACAGCAACCTGATCAACCGCTCCCTCATTGCGAAGCTCTATAAGATCCCGGAGGAAAGCATTACGGAGCTGGTCTACTTCGACCAGGCTCACGGCATCAAAGTAACATATGATCGCAAAATATCCTCGGGCACCATCGGTGACCGGGATGTGTACGGCGCGCAGCAGCACGCACCCCTGATGCTGCTGCCGGTGGACGATGTGATCTGTGGATAAAAAAGAGGAGATGAATACTATGAACGCAACCCGTAGTGCCGCGCCGCAACGGTCGGCACCACCCTCCAGGTCCCAGAAGCTGCTGCGTAAGGCCTGGAGTCAGCGCACCCTGTTCGCTATGGTCATTCCCTGTATCGTGCTGGTGGCTATCTTCTACTATGCTCCCCTGTACGGCTGGCTGATGGCCTTCGTTGACTACAAGCCGAAGCTGGGTGTGTTTGGCAGCAACTTTGTCGGTCTGAAGTACTTTAAGCAGTTCTTCAGTGATCCCGACGTGGGCATGATCCTGCGAAATACCATTGCCATGAGCCTTATGAACATTGTTGCGCACAGTATTCTTCCTTTGCTGCTTGCGCTGATGATCAACGAGGTCAACAGCAAGTATTTCAAAAGTGCCGTTCAGACCCTGACCTATCTGCCCCACTTTATTTCCTTCGTCGTGGTCTCCAACATCTTCCTGGAGCTGCTGGGAACCACCGGCCCCGTCAACGAGGCACTGGTGCAGACCAGCATGGTGGAGGCCGCCATCAAGTTCTGGCAGGAGCCCTCCTGGTTCTGGCTGCTGGTCACGCTGGTCCGAGCCTGGAAGGAAGTGGGCTGGGACGCAATCTTGTACTTATCCGCGCTGGCTGCCATCGATATGAGCCAGTACGAGGCAGCGGCCATTGACGGCTGCGGCCGCTTCCGCCGGATCTGGCACATCACCCTGCCCGGCCTGATGCCTACGGTGGTGACGCTGTGGGTGCTGAACATGTCCGGTATCTTCGCCGCCAGCTTCGACGCGTCCTACATGCTGGGCAACGCCATCACCGCCGACGTGGCGGAGGTCATCGAGACCTACGTCTACAGCATGGGCGTCAGCCAGGGTATGTATTCCTACTCCACCGCCATCAGCCTGCTGCAGACGGTGATTGGCTTCATTCTGGTTTGGCTCACCAACAAGCTGTCCCAGAAAACGACAGAATATTCTTTGTGGTAAGGAGGGAGAACTATGGCTAAAAAGACTAATATGGGTATCCGCAAGGGCCCCGGCGAGCGTATTTTTGAGGCAGTCAACGGTCTGCTGCTGGCACTGATCGCCGTTTCCATGCTGTATCCCTTCATCTACGTTCTGGCGATCTCCCTGAACGACCCCAACGACAGCCAGCTGGGCGGCATTTGGCTGTATCCCCGTGTGCTCTCCTTCGACAGCTACAAGATCATTTTCAGTGATCCCTCCCTGCTGCAGGCTCTGGGCGTCAGCGTGGCCCGTACCGTTCTGGGCACCATCCTGACGGTCATCGGCTGCTCCATGTTCGCCTATGTGTTCACCCGCAATGAGTTTGTGCTGTATAAGCCGCTGAAGGGTTTCTTCTTCTTCGCCATGTTCTTTGGCGGCGGCGGTCTGATCCCCACCTACATGCTGTACCTGAACCTGGGCCTGTATGACAATTTCCTGGTCTACATCGTTCCCACCATCATCAATTTGTGGTATGTGACCCTGTTCCGAACCTATTTCCGTTCGGTTCCCGGCGAGCTGCTGGAGGCGGCCCGGATCGACGGCGCAGGCGAGTTCCAGGTGTACTACCGGGTGCTGATGCCGGTTTCCAAGCCCATCGTTGCCACCATCACCCTGTTCTCCGCGGTGGCCCAGTGGAACTCCTACCGGGATACCCTGTACTACACCGTCAGCGAAAACCTGCGTACCCTGCAGTACATCGTCATGGAGATCATCAAGAAGGCGGAAGGCAGCCACATGATCGACCGCTCCGAGATGTTCGAGATCTTCCATGGCAACGCCTCCACCGCAGACCCTGTTTCGCTGCGTATGGCGATCACCATCTGCACGGTGGTGCCCATTGTTATGGTGTATCCGTTCCTGCAGAAGCATTTCATGAAGGGCATGATGATCGGCTCCATGAAGGGCTGATCCTACTCAATCACATTAAGGAGGAAAAACCATGAGCAAACTTTTGAAGTCCGTTCTTTGCTTGATCCTGGTGTTGGCATCAGTGCTCGGCATGACCGGCTGCGGCAAGAGCAGTCAGGTCGTGGAAGAGACCTATGCCGGTCAGGAGGATATGACCTTTGAGGAACTGCTGGAGCTGGACCGCCAGAACCCCATCACCGTCACCATTTATGTGGCTGACATGACCGAGGAGCCTGCATCCGATTCCGCAGTCCTGGCTGCCATCGCGGAGGCCACCGGCACTACCATCCAGCTGGTTGGTATTGACACCGACAAGCTGCAGATGCTGATGGCCAGCGGCGAATACCCCGATGTCATCGTTATGAACCGTGACGCTACCTTCTATGATTATCTGGAGTCTGGCGACCTGGCAGACCTGGCACCCCTGCTGCAGCAGTGGGCTCCCACTGTATGGGAGATGAACAGCAGCCTGATCGACCTGTTCACCAATGACGACGGCCAGCTGCTGTACCTGACCGAAAACAATGACCTGCTGCGCGAAGGCGAGACCCATCCCGAGGACGCCACCGATCCCAACCGTGCTCAGGACGAGCTGCCCTGGCACTCCACCGTTTATGTCCAGTACCCCATGGTCAAGGAGATCTACGGCGAGGCCATCACCACCTTTGACGAGTACAACGCCGCGCTGGACGCATTCCTGGCTGAGTACGGCGACGAGAAGAACATGTACGCCATCAGCTATGACAAGGACTCCGCCGGCGATATCCTGTGGGCAGGCCTGTCCATGCATGGCTACAAGTGCCTGTATAAGGGCGGCCTGTACGTCACCGAGGACGGCGAGAACTACACCTACGGCTTCAAGGCCGAGGATACCCTGGACTGGCTGCTGTTCCTGAATGAGCTGTACCGGGAGGGCTATATTTACGAGGAAGCCTCCATCCAGCCCTACGACCAGTTCATTCGTCAGATGAACCGCTGCAACATCTTCTCCTTCATCGGCAACTACTACGCCGTTTACGAATCCAACAAGACTCTGGCTGCCAACAACAGCGAGAATTCCTACATCCCCCAGAAGATCATGGCCGAGGGTGTTGACCGGGTCTATCAGTACAACTCCGCCTATACCGGCGCGGGTGCCTTCGTCCTGATGGAGACCAGCCCCTACAAGGCCCGTATCTGCCGCCTGCTGGAGTACCTGTACTCCGACGAGGGCAGCGTGCTCCATGGCTGGGGCATCGAGGGTGAGGACTACATCATCAACGAGGACGGCCTGCGGGACATCACCGCAGAGGTCGCCGATGCCAAGTCCAACGCGGACTATGACCTGGAGCGCGGCATCCGTGCCCTGTACAGCGTCATCAACCTGCCCACCTACACCACCGACGGCCAGTCCGCCTTCGCCCGCTTCGCTCCTTACTACAGCAGCGAGAGCGGTGTCGATGCCCGTGACGCCATCATCCGTGCGGACAATACCTACAACTGGCATGAGGATTGGAAGGGCACCTTCTACTCCGACCTGAGCGAGGTGGATATCGTCATCGAATCCGGCTCCGACGCTGCCGTTGCCAGCGCACGCTGTGCCGCCGTCATTAAGGATGAGATCAACCGGATCATTATGGCCGCTTCCGAGGAGGAGGCAAGAAAGCTGTATCAGGAGGCTGTTGATAAGTTCAATTCCTACGGCATCGAGTCCTGGGAGGCTGAGATCAACCGCCAGATCCAGGAGAAGCGGGACAAGCTGGAAAACTAAGGAGATAAGACCATGAAGCTTCGAATTTTCGCGGCATTTCTGGTTTTGACGCTGCTGCTGACCGCCTGCAGCGGTCAGGGTACCGGCGGTACCGAAGCTGCGACAGGCTCCCCCGAGGAGTCTGCCGCAGCCGGTACGGCCCAGACCGAAACCACCGGCCAGCCCGATCCTACGGAAGGAGAGGATGAAATCGTGGATCTTTTTGGCTCTTTGTTCCCTGCGGAGGGCAATATCCCCAGAGCGAAGGATATTGTGGAAACCGTTCAGGAACTGGCAGACAACACGACCCGCATCAGCGAGCTCAACTACACCTGGATCAGGGGACGGGCCTCCATGGAGGTCCTGGCAGGCACCTACGATGCGTACCAAACCTATGAAGCCCCGGCAGAAAGCCCGCTGCAGCTTGTCTATGACGAGAGTGAATTTTATAACTATGTGCTGTATCTGCCTGAGGGCTACGACCCTGCCGATACCCAGACCAAGTGGCCCGTCATCTATTTCTTCCACGGCATCGGCGAGATCGGCAATGACCTGAACAAGCTGCTGCCCTACGGCGTGCTGCGGTATCTGAATAACGGCGGCAAGCTGGACGCCATCGTCATCGCGCCCCAGTGCCCCGAGGGCTCCCACTGGGCTGATACCGATGATGAAGAGGTGAAGCTGGTCCAGTTCGTTCCGGAAATGACCGCCAAGTACAACATCGATACGGACCGGATGTACCTGACCGGCCTGTCCATGGGCGGCCGCTGCACCTGGAAGGTGGCCCTGGCCATGCCCGATACCTTCGCCGCCATTGCCGTGGTCTGCGGCAGAACCAACACCTACGAATTTGAGACCATTCAGGATATGCCCATCTGGATGTTCCACGGTGCTCAGGACGGTACCGTTTCCTTCAACAATATCAATAAGATCCTGCCTGTACTGGATGAGGTGGATCACCGCTATTATAAGCTGACGGTCTATCCCACCATGGGCCATGAAATCTGGAACACCGTCTACGACCGTCAGGATGTGTATAACTGGCTGCTCAGCCAGTCGCTGAGTAACAATCAGGAAAACGCTTCCTGACAGGAGCGTTTCACAAGCAAATGTATGGAGGATTTTTCAAATGCTGACAAGAAATGATCTGATTCGGAATCCCGAGCTGGCAAAGGAAAAGGCTCTGGGCGCACTGGCCGGTCTGGCCATTGGTGACAGCTTCGGCGACGCGGGCCGCGTGCCCGAAAACCACCAGAATTACGGTATGATCCTGACCTTTGACACCGGCAAGTGCTGGAGCACCGACGATACCGAGTTCGCTCTGTTTACCGCCAAGATGCTCATCGACCACGACGGTGATCCCACCCACGAGCAGCTGGCAGAAGGCTGGCTGAAGTATGTGGCCACCCAGGATGATTTCCCCAGAGGCGGCAACAGCGAGATTGAGGCTGCGGAGAATCTGAAGAAGGGCATTATGCCTCCCGAGTCCGGCCGGCGGAGCGTCTACGGCTTCAGCGACGGTGCCTGTATGCGCATCTCTCCCGTGGGCATCATCTGTGCGGGCGATGTGGAGCGGGCCAAGGAGCTGGCAAAGCGGGACGCCGAGGTCAGCCACCATACCAGCGGTATCTGGGCCACCCAGGCCGTGGCTGCCGCTGTGGCTACCGCCATGGTCAGCGGCACCGACGAGGAGATCATTGACGCCGCCATGTCCTGCATCCCCCAGGACAGCTGGCTGTATGACAACATGAAGCACATGCTGGAGCTGGTGGAGCTGGCAGAGACCGACTTCTGCACCGCCTGGATGGCATTGCATGACGACTTCCGTACCCGTTACAAGGCATCCGTGGAGGAAGCCATTCCCCAGGCCTTCGCCCTGTTCCTGCTGAGCAAGGGTGACTTCAAGCGGGGCATCATCCTGGCTGCCAACTTCGGCCGGGATGCCGACACCATCGGTGCTGTCCTGGGTGCCCTGCGGGGCGCACAGCTGGGCGCATCCGCCCTGCCCGAAGCCTGGATCGAGCGTACCGGTTATCCCAGCGGCACCTGCCTGCAGTTTACGAAGGGTCTGACCATCCGTGGCCTTGCTGCGGATCTGGCCGCGCTGATCCGCTAAGGTGCGGCCTATGGAAAAGCAGTTAGAGAGAATCTATGCGGGCTTTCTTGGAATGAACGCCGGCATCCGTCTGGGTGCCCCCGTGGAGCCTGCGGCCTGGGATTTTCAAAGAATTGCGCAGTTCTGCGGCGATATCCGGGGCTATGTCAGAAATTACAAGAATTTTGCCGCCGATGACGATGTAAACGGCCCGGTCTACTTTCTGCGGGGCCTGCTGGACAACGGCGTACACAACGAGCTGACACCCCAGGCAGTGGGCGAGGCCTGGCTGAACTATGCCAGAGACGGCATCGGCCTGTACTGGTGGGGCGGCGACGGTGTTTCCACCGAGCATACCGCCTACAACAACCTAAAGCGGGGCATCCCCGCGCCCCAGTCCGGCAGCATTGCCCAGAACGGTCTGGAACTGGCGGAACAGATCGGCGGACAGATATTCATCGATACCTGGGGCCTGATCAACCTGGGCGACCCCCACAAGGCGGCTCAAATGGCCGCTGCCGCCGCCAGCGTTTCCCACGACGGCAACGGCGTTTACGGCGGTGCGTTCCTGGCGGCCTGCATCGCGGCGGCCTATACAGCCGAAAACGTGGACGAGATTTTGGACGCGGGTATGGCGGAAATTCCTGCCGACTGCACCTACGCTGCCGTGGTAAACGCGGTGCGAAAGTTCCACCGGGAGAACCCCAACGACTGGCGGGCTTGTATGCAGTACCTGATCGACAATTGGGGCTATGACAAGTACGGCGGCGTGTGCCACATCATTCCCAACGCGGGCGTGTGTATCCTGTCCATGCTCTACGGCGCGGGGGATTTCTCCCGTACCATCGAGATCGCCACCATGTGCGGCTGGGACACCGACTGCAACGCGGGCAATGTGGGCACCATTCTGGGCGTCTATTGCGGCCTGACGGGCATCCCTGATCACTACCGCAAGCCCATGAACGATTTCATCGTGCTGTCCGGTATTTCCGGCTATCTGAACAATCTGGATGTGCCTACCTACTGCAAGTTCCTGTATCAGCTGTCCCGGCTGACCCATGGCCTGGAGGAGGATCCCAGTGTGAAGCTGCCCAGAGGCGGCGAGCTGCTGTTCGACTTCACGCTTCCCGGCTCCACCCACGGCCTGCGGCTGAGCAATGAACTGCGCTTTGTGAAGCATACGACGGAGGACGGCCTGCAGCTGGTCATTGACCGCATCCTGCCCGCCGACAACTGCGATGTGTACTACAAGCCCTTCTACCGCCGGGAAGATTTTGACGATGAGCGGTACAAGCCCGTATTCTCTCCCACGGTCTACAGCGGCCAGACCCTGAAGGTCCGCATGATCCCCCATTTCTATCTGGACGGCAGGATCTATGTCCGGCCCTATGTGCGCACCGCTGTCCGAAAGGAGCGGTACGAGGGCGAAGTCCTGTGGCTGGAGGATAATCAGGAGCTGGAACTGGAATTCCGCATCCCCGATACCTGTGGTGACTGCGTTGCGGAGCTGGGCTTCCACATCGAGGCCGCTCCCGAGACCACGCTTCGTGTCTTTGCCATGCTGGAGCTGAAAGAAATGACCGTCACCGGCAAGGGACAGTACCAGGTTGCCACGGCCCTGTGCCGGGAGGAATTCCTGCAGCAGACTCCCTTCGCCCTGAATCACGGCCAGTGGTCTGCCGAGGCGGGCCGTCTGCTGTGCCAAACCCAGGAGCCTGCCCAGGCGTACACCGGCAATTACTATGCCACCGATGTGCAGCTGGCATCGGATATCCGGGCGGGTGTGGGCAGCTGCCTGATGGCCCGGGCCGCCGGAGCCAGACGCTATGTGGCTGCCGGCTTCCTGGCGGAAGGCAAGGTGGGCCTGCGCGTCCACAAGGCAGGGCAGTACACCGACCATACGGTGGAGTTCCCCTGGAAGGACGGCAGAACATACCATGTGGAGCTGAACGTGAAGGGCAGTCATGCGGAGCTGGTGCTGGACGGCGAGACCGTCTGCGCCGCGGAGCTTCCCGATATGGCACCCTATGGCATGGTGGGCTTTGCCCAGGAGACTGCCGGAACGGCAGCCTTCCGGGATCTGTTTGTGAAGGAAAGCGGCAGCTATCCCCACATGATCCCCCAATAATTCCGTATTCCTGCAGCGCGGGCTGCAAATATAAAATGGGCATCTCAAAAAAGAGTTTTTAGAGATTGCCTAATGTAATTTTTAGGAGGAAACAACATGAAGAAGATCCTGGCAATCGCACTGGCTGTTGCGCTGTGCGCAGTTATGCTGTGCGCCTGCGGCAGCACCACCGAACCCACCGACGCTGCCCCCGAAACCACCGCTGCCCCTGAGACCACTCCCGCTCCCGAGACCACCGCAGCTCCTGTCGAAAGCGGCAGCAGCGAAGTGCAGGTCGTCACTGTGGCTGACTACTTCGGCGACGAGTCCAAGTGGGAAGACGACGGCGGCTTCTATGAACTGGAAGCTGACCAGCTGTTCTTCGACAACGGCATGGCCGGTGACTACTGCGCCGTCCGCCTGAACGAAGAGGTTCAGAACGTTACCTATAAGTTTGACATCACCCTGAACGCCCTGGCTGACAGCGTTTCCATGGACGACGGCACCTGGTGGGATTCCGAGCTGCTGATCATTGCCCGCTCCTCCATCGCTGCCGCCAGCTGGTACGATGACGGCTCCCAGACCGGTTACACCCTGACCTCCTGGGGCGATATGAGCGAGGTCTACATCGGCCGCGCAGGCTACGATGATGCCTTCGGCGCATACGCCTGGAACATCAACGACGGCGAGCCCCACTCCGTTGAGCTGAGCGTTGTGAACAACGAGGACAACACCGCTGTTACCGTTACCCTGGTTGTGGACGGCGTTGAGGTCGCTTCCATTGTGGACGATGGCAGCAAGATCAAGAACGACCGCACCTCTCTGTATCCCGATGCGGGCGGTCTGACCATCCGCTGCAAGTGGCTGGAGGCCACCATCGGCTGATCTGATTCCCTCTGCGCAGCACCGATCTCCGGTGCTGCGCAGAAAAAGCTTGATAATGGAAGATAATTCCCTTATAATGTATCTGTTAAGGATTTTGCATCCGGTACGAGATGTGTAAAAGGGGATTATGTAATGAAGGACTTCCGACCTTTGGAAAATAAATGCCGCTCGGAGCAGGTGGCGGAGAGGATCATTCGGATGATTGAGAGTGGAGAACTCCGTGTAGGTGACAAGCTGCCCAATGAGCCGGAGTTTGCGCGGCAGCTGGGCATCAGCCGGGGCATTCTGCGGGAAGGTCTGGCACAGCTGAAGGCCCAGGGCATCATCAGCCGTAAGCCGAAGGATGGAACCTATATTCTGCCCCAGGACGACCAGCACGGCGGCATGACGGAGTCCGCCCGGCGGATGATCCAAAGCTCCTCCTTCCGCAACATCATGGAGATGCGGGATGCCATCGAGCAGAAGGCAGCCGTCCTGGCAGTGGAGCGGGCAACCGACGAGGAGCTGGAGGAGCTGCGGGAGATCGTTATGAAGAGCGAGCAGCATTCCGGGGAGGATGACCTGGATTTTTACTTCCATTACCGCCTGGTGGAGCTTTCCGGAAACTCCATTTTTATGGGCATCGTGAACACTTATTTTGAAGAGATCCGCCAGATCCGTGACGAAAACCTGAACGAACCCGGGCACCGGCAGGAGGTGCAGAGAGAGCACCTTGCCATCATAGATGCCATCTGCCGCCGGGACCGTGTTGCCGCAGTCATCGCGGTGGAGGAGCATATGACCCGGATCTGGGAGAGATGGCGCAGGCGCAATGCCGCGGCCAGGAAAGAATAACAAATGCTGAATTTTTTATCCCCCAACAGTCCCCTTGGCCGCTGGCTGGCGTTTTTTCTGGATGCGCTGCTGATCAGTGTGGCATGGGCGGTCTGTTCCCTGCCGGTCGTCACCATCGGCGCGTCCACTTCCGCACTGCACCGTGTGGCCCTGAACTGGATGCGTGACCGTTCCGACTGTGATCTGAAGAACTTTTTTGCCGCTTTTCGGGAAAATCTGAAGGGCGGCACCGCGGTCTGGCTGATCCTGCTGGTTCCGCTGGCTGTGATCCTGTTTAACGCCTACGCCGTCTGGATCGCCCTGGTGGAGGCGAGCTCTGCCGCAAAATGGATGATCCTGCTGACACTGGTGGTCTGGATGGCCGCCGCGGTCTATGCGTTCGCGCTACAGGCAGCCTTTGAAAATCCCCCTATGCGCACGGTGGTGAACGCGCTGCGCATTGCGGCCTCCCACCTGACCACCACGCTGATCCTGATCGGGCTGTTTGCCCTTGCGGTATTCTGCACACTGGTCTTCCCCTATGGCGCGTTTCTGTATGTGCCGGTCTGCGTGTTCCTGGCGGCAAGACCCACCTGGAATGTGTTCGTGAAGGTCATGGGTAACCCGGATGTGACAGTGGGGCAGGCGGAGGAAGAAAAGGAGAATGATCCATGAAATATCTGGTTTTTGGCTCTTTGAACATTGACCGTACCTATACGGTCCCCCATTTCGTGTCCGCCGGTGAGACCATGTCCGCCTCCAAAATGGAGCTGTTCTGCGGCGGCAAGGGCTTCAATCAGGCCGTCGCGCTGGCCCGGGCCGGTAAGGAAGTCTATTTTGCCGGTGCGGTGGGCGCGGATGGCCAGATGCTGCTGGACGCGCTGGCTGCGGACGGCATCCATGATACCTATATCAAGCGCACCCCCGGGGCCAGCGGCCATGCGGTGATCCAGGTGGACCCGGAGGGACAGAACTGCATCATCATCCTGCCCGGTGCCAACGGTGAGATCACCGAGGCGGATGTGGATGCTGTCCTTGCGGATTTCGGCCGGGGCGATATGGTGGTCCTGCAGAATGAGATCACCTGCGTTGCCTATATTTTGCAAAAGGCCTCCGAAAAGGGCATGACCGTGGTGCTGAATCCCTCTCCCTGGGATGCCCGGGCGGAAACCTACGATGTGCGTTATGTAAACTATCTTCTGGTGAACGAAGTGGAAGGCAGCAGCATTGCCGCGGAAACAGACCCGGAGGCCATTGTGCAGGCCATCCACAAGGCCTACCCCAACGTGAATCTGGTGCTGACCCTGGGCTCCCGGGGTGCGGTCTACTGCAGCGCGGAGGGAGAACGCCATACCGCAGGCATCTACCGCAATGCGGTGGCAGATACCACAGCCGCAGGCGATACCTTCACCGGCTATTTCCTGGCGGAGATCACGGATTCCGGTGATCCCCACCGTGCCCTGCAGCGGGCGGCCATTGCCAGCGGCATCAGCGTGACCCGGAAGGGTGCATCCACCTCCATCCCTGCCCGCCGGGAAGTGGATGCCACAGATGTGCGCGTTCTGAGCGAATTCCTGGGATAAGCTGTTTCCCAACTCATAGGACAAAATGCCCCATCAAAAAAGCTCTCACAGAGGGAACTTTTTGATGGGGCTTTTCCTTATGAACCCCGCCGGCCATTCCGGTATTGAATGGGCGTCACACCGTATTTCTTCACAAAGGCCCTTGTGAAATAGGAATGGTTGTGAAACCCGCAGTTGGCGGCGATCTCGATGATGTTCAGGTCCGTTTCGATGAGCTGGTTTGCGGCCAGCTCCAACCGGTAGCCGATCAGATAGGCCGTAAAGCTCATGCCGGTCAGCTCCTTGAACAGCTTCATAAAGTGGCTTTCCGAGAAACCACATAACGAAGCCGCTTTTTTGACCGGGATATCCTGGGCATAGCTGAGCTGCACCCAGTACAGGGCCATTTTCAGCTTGTCATAGGTCTGATGCAGTGCCAGTTCATTTTCCTTTGCGTCCACGCAGTGTCGGTTCAGCAGGTGCATGATCATAAACAGGTTGGATTTTACCAGGTATTCATGGGTGCTGTAGCTGTATTGCCGGTGTTCGATTAGAGACAGAACAAGTGGCTTCAGCTGCTCATTTAATTCGGAACCCTTTCGCTCACAGCAGTTTACTGTCTTTTCCTGCTGCAGGAAGGGCCGCACATATTTTTCATAGCAGGCATCCTTGCCAAAAATAGAGAAATCAAAAACGATGTTATAATACTCCGCGCTTTCGCTGCCCACCTGCTCAATGGAGTGGATGGCGTGGGGGAGGACGATGACGATGTCCCCGGCGGAGATATGAAAGCTTTCCGACCAGACGCAGACCCGCAGTTGGCCGCTGACAGCATAAATCAGCTCCGCTTCGTCGTGCCAGTGGCGGGGAAAGGACTGGATATATTCGGGAATCTTCCCGTGATAGACGATGTAGGGAAAATCGAGGGTTCCGTGGATCTTGGTCTCATGCAGCAGCGGATCGCCCATGCTGTGCCTCCTTCTTGATAAATAATAGGATCGTGTTAGAAAAGAAAGGTTATTGTAGAAGAATTATAGCACAGGCCGTTGTATAATGCAAACAGAAAGAAGCACCGGGAAAACCCGGGACACATAAGGCAATGATCAGCACGGCTGATTTTTCTTCCTGATAGAGCGGCAGACCCGTCCAGCAGCCGGGTCTGCCGCACAAACAAAAAAGGTGGGCAGGATTATGAACATACTGGTAAGCGGTCTTTTGAATACGGAAACTACCACGGCAGTGCGGGGCTTTCCCATTCCCTATTATCCCATTGACTATCCCTTCTTCGGCATCAATACCGCCGTGTCCGGCGTTGCGTTCAATATCGCCAAGGCCCTGCGCACCCTGGGGGATGCGGTGCGCCTGACCTCCATGACCGGCAGCGACTTTCCTGCCGCCTGTATCCGGGATGCCTTGCGGGAGCTGGGCATCGATACTGCCCATGTGCGGCCCAGTCTGGGGCAGACACCCGGCTCCGTGGTGCTGTATGACCCGGAGGGGAGACGGCAGATCTACTGCGATCTGAAGGACATCCAGGAAACTGCCTATCCATTTGCCCCGGGGCTACTGGATGGCATTGACCTGGTGGCAGCCTGCAATATCAATTTCAACCGCCCCCTGCTGCGCCTTGCCAAGCAGGCGGGAAAGCGGATCGCCACGGATGTGCATGTGCTTTCCGATATCCACGATGACTACAACCGGGAATTTATGGAGCAGGCGGACATTCTGTTCCTGAGCGACGAGCACATTGGGGAGCAGTATCAGGATTTTCTGTGGCAGCTGGCCCATACCTACGGCTGCGGGATCATCGTCCTGGGCCGGGGAGCCAGGGGGGCGGCCATGTATCTGCGGGAGACGGATGGGATTACGGAAATGCCCGCGGCTTCCGTGGGCGGCGTTGTCAACACCGTAGGCGCGGGGGATGCCCTGTTCAGCGCGTTCCTGCACTACTATGCCAAAGGATGTGCCCCTGCCGACGCGCTCCGCCGGGCGCAGATCTTCGCGGCCTGTAAGATCACCGTCAGCGGTGCCTCTCAGGGCTTTGTGACGGAAGCGGAGATCGAGCGGAGATTGGGCAGCTGGCAATAAAAAGAGGGGACACCGTTCTTGGTGTCCCCTTTGCCATGCCTTTATTCATCCAGCATCCGGTAGCCTACGCCCAGCTCGTTGATGAAATAGCGGTTATCTCCCGGGCGGCAGCCCAGCTTTTTGCGAATGTTTGCCATGTTCACCTGGAGCTTTTTCACGCTGCCGTCGTCCATACCGCCCCAGATCTCCCGGATGATGGCGGCATAGGTCAGCACCTTGCCGGTGTGCTGGGACAGCAGGGCCAGGATGTTGTATTCCGTCTGGGTCAGATGGATGGATTTTCCCGCAGCGGTGACCTGACGGCGGTCGAAGTCAATCACCAGATCCCCGGCCACAAAATTCCCGCCGGGCAGCTCCGGGATCAGCCCGGCGTGCCGGGAGGTTCGCAGGGCGGCGCGGATCCGGGCAACCAGTTCGCCGGTACCGAAGGGCTTGGTCATGTAGTCGTTGGCCCCCAGATCCAGTGCGGATACCTTGTCCGCCTCCTCAGTCCGGGCGGACAGAACGATGATGGGTACGGTGCTGACGGAGCGGATCTGGCGGATAAATTCCTCGCCGTCCATGTCCGGCAGTCCCAGATCCAGCACCACCAGATCCGGCAGGTGAGAGGTGAACACCAGGATACCCTGGCGGCACCTCTCGGCGGTAAGTACCTGATAGCCGTTGGTCTCCAGAATGGTCTGGATGAAGCTTGCGATGGTGCGGTCGTCTTCCACGATCAGCACCTTGTATTTGTTATTCCCCATGTGATTTCTCCTCCATTTCCAGGGCAAAGCGGAATTCCGCACCGCCGCCCTGACGGTTTTTGGCCCGGATCTCGCCGCCGTGGGCCTTGATGATGGTGCAGCATACGCTGAGCCCGATGCCCATGCTGCTGCGGCTGGTGTCGGTGGGGGCCTCGCTGTCCAAAAGACCTGAGAACAGCCCCTCCATACGTTCCGGCGGGATACCGCAGCCGTCGTCCGCTACGGTAAAATAAACCTTGTTTCCTCTGGTCTCCGCCGTGAGCCAGAGGTTTTTCATGCCGTGGGCATGGAAAACCGCGTTTTCCAGCAGGTTCATCAGCACCTGCTCAATGAGCATGGCATCCATGGGAAGGCTGACGAATTCCTCCGGGATCTCCACCTGTACCTGCTGGCTGGGGTAGTGCTTGTGAAATTTTACCAGCACCGCGTCCACCAGCTCTTCCAGGACAGTATCCTTTTTGGTCAGGCGTACTTTGTTCCCGTCGATCCGGGTGACGGACAGCAGGTTTTCCACCATCCGCACCAGCCATTGGGCATCGCCCTGCATGTCCCCCAGCAGCTTTAAGTGCCGCTCCCGGGTCAGGTCATCGTAATTCTCAATCATAGCGGAGCAGGCACCGTAGATGGAGGTCAGGGGCGTCCGAAGGTCGTGGGACACCGCCCGCAGGAGGTTGCCCCGCATCCGCTCCTTTTCCGCTTCGGCCTTCATCTTTTCCTGTTCCTTGATCTGGGTGGTCAGGGCCCCGGTCATAATAGCCACGATCAGCATGACCACCGCCGAGGAGATGCACTCCGGGGAGATCAGGTCAAAGGCCCAGTAGGGGTATGTAAAGGCGTAGTTCACCAGCAGCACGCTGATCAGCGAAGCGGCAATGCCCCAGAAATAGCCCTGGGTTCGCCAGGATACCAGGAACACGCCCAGCACGAAGATCATGGGGATCATGGTCTGGGTATCGAACCAGTCCAGCAGCAGCAGGTTTACGCTGAACGCTGCCGCCAAAACGGCAAGCATAAACAAGCCGTCCCGCAGTCTGTATTTGTGGAATTGCATGACCTTCACCTCAATGTTGATTGCCATGCTATTATACCATTTTTCGACCAAAAAGACAGCCCATATCCCCCTCCAAAATGTGGGATAGTGGCAAAGAAATGGTAAAGAAATCTTTACCACATGGGAGCGGAGATAATTTACGTTTGGAAGTGTCTTCTGCGGAAGCCTTCAAGGGTTAGCAATCATTTGTGCCACGGCAAATTTCAAACCTCCCTGCTACTTCTTTACCGTATTTTTGCCATCTGTCTGGTATAATGTAACAGACTTTGCGGTATGGCCGCGTTATGGAGGATTACTATGGAAGTATTGATTCAGAATTTTGCCTACATTACCTGGCAAATGGTGGTTATGTGGGCCATCGGCGGTGTGCTGATCTATCTGGCCATCGTCAAGCAGATGGAGCCTACCCTGCTGCTGCCCATGGGCTTTGGTGCCATTCTGGTGAACCTGCCTGTGGCTGTTGAGGGTACCGGCGTGCAGCATGTTTTGGAGACCCTGTTCTCCATCGGCATCGAGGGTGCGGAGCTGTTCCCCCTGATGCTGTTCATCGGCATCGGTGCCATGATCGATTTTCAGCCCCTGCTGACCAACCCCAAGCTGATGATTTTCGGCGCGGCCGCCCAGTTCGGTATCTTCTTCACCCTGGCTGCCGCTTCTCTGCTGGGCTTCGAGATCCAGGACGCCGCATCCATCGCCATCATCGGCGCGGCTGACGGCCCCACCTCTATCTTCGTCGCTACGGAGCTGGGCTCCAAGTATCTGGGTGCCATCATGGTGGCCGCCTATTCCTACATGGCTCTGGTTCCCCTGGTGCAGCCCCCCATCATCAAGCTGTGCACCACCAAGGAAGAGCGGAAGATCAAGATGCAGTACAAGGGCAAGCCCGTTTCCAAGCTGACCAAGATCCTGTTCCCCATCGTTGTCACCGTTATCGTGGGCCTGGTGGCTCCCGACGCCGTTGCCCTGATCGGCTTCCTGATGTTCGGCAACCTGATCCGGGAGTGCGGCGTGATGAACTCCATCTCTGAGACCGCCCAGAATGCCCTGGCAAACCTGATCACCATTTTCCTGGGTATCACCATTGCCTCCCAGATGAAGGCTGCCGAGTTCCTGCAGGTGGACACCCTGATCATCATCGGCCTGGGTCTGGTGGCATTCGTCTTCGATACCTTCGGCGGCATCATGGTTGCCAAGATCATGAACCTGTTCTCCAAGGAGAAGATCAACCCCATGATCGGCGCGGCCGGTATCTCCGCTTTCCCCATGTCCGCCCGTGTCGTCCATAAGATGGGCCTGGAGGAGGATAATTCCAATTTCCTGCTGATGCATTCCATCGGCGTCAACGTTTCCGGCCAGATCGCATCCGTCATCGCAGGCGGCCTGATTCTGGCACTGGTAAAGGCTATGATTGGAGGTTAAGGCTATGCGGTTCGATCTGCTTATGGAAGCCCTGCCCGTTATGGGCACCGGGTATCTTGGTATCTTCGTCGTCACCGGCGTTATCATCGGCGTTGTGACACTGCTGAATAAGTTCACCTCCGGGAAGTAAATAACAGGAAAGGACGCGCCCCTGGCGCGTCCTTTTTGCCGCGTTCCGTCCACCAAACTTTCTTTGTTCAATCTGAGTTGCCTTACAGGCTTCTTTGTCCCATCTTATCCATACACTTCTTATAATGATAATTGGATTCCGGTGCCACCCTGGGCGGCAACTGCACCCCCATCGGTGCCTCCGCCAACATCACCGGCATCGGCATCCTGCGCAAGGCAGGCTACGAGGTGCAGAATTCCGACTTCATCAAGATCGGTATCCCCTTCACTCTGTCCGCCGTGATTCCCGCCTACATCTATCTGTGGCTGATTTTCGGTATGTAATTCCACACAGCTCCTTCCCACAAAAGGACGCACCCACAGCGGTGCGTCCTTTTGTTCCGTTTATATGCGGGAATTATCGTATAATGTACTGGCGCGGCAGCACCCCAAAGGCTTCCCCCGGGGGGAAGGGATTCGGTGCGCCCAATAACAGCCCGCTAAACGATATTTATCAAATATTTGCAAAAAATTAACTGTTCGTTTGTTATATCTTTACCGTTTCTTTACTGGTTAGGATATTTACGAATCTATGGTTAGGAACTATAATAGATTTGGTAAAAATTCAACAAAGGAAAGGAAACGCTATGATACCTGCAATTATTCTGTTTGCCGCAACCTATGTGCTGATGCTCACCTTCAGCAAGTACCGCCCCTACATCGCCCTGGCCTCCGGCCTGATTTTCGTTCTGACCAGCATGCTGCCCCTGAACGAGATCATCCCCTCCCTGGACTTCAACGTCCTGCTGATGATCGGCGGCACCATGGGTCTGGTTCAGCTGTTCATCGACAGCCACATGCCCGAGCGTATGGCTGACATGATCATGGACAAGGTTCCCAACGTCCAGTGGGCTGCCGTCTGTCTGAGCCTGTTCGCCGGCATCATCTCCGCATTCGTTGACAATGTGGCCACCGTATTGATGGTTGCTCCCGTTGCCATCGAGATCTGCAAGAAGCTGAAGACCAATCCCGTTCCCTTCATCATCTCCATTGCTGTTTCCTCTAACCTCCAGGGTGCCGCTACCTTGGTTGGCGACACCACCGCCATCATGCTGGGCTCCGCTCTGGACATGACCTTCATGGATTTCTTCTTCTATCATGGCAAGCTGTCTATGTTCTTCGTGGTGGAGCTGGGCGCGGTTCTGTCCGCACTGATCGTTTACTTCGTCTTCCGCAAGGAAAAGGGTGCCATCCCTAAGTCCGGCAAGATGACCGAGGTCACCGACTATGTTCCCACTGTCCTGCTGTTCGGTGCCATTGGCCTGCTGATCCTGGCCTCCTTCGCTCCCGACAGCTGGAACCTGCCCGCTGAGACCAACGGCCTGATTTGCTGCGCGCTGCTGGTTATCGGCCTGATCTATAACTATATCCGCAACAAGAATATCGAGGCCATCACCGGCCCCCTGAAGGCTATCGATCTGGAAACTCTGGGCCTGCTGGTTGGCCTGTTCCTGATGATCGGCGGCATCTCCAACATGGGTGTCATCGACGCTCTGGCACAGCTGCTGGCAAAGCTGGGCGCGGGCAATCCTTTCCTGATGTACACCATCATCGTCTGGGCTTCCGTTCTGATTTCCGCCTTTATTGATAACATTCCTTATGTTGCCACCATGATCCCTGTCATCGCCGGTATCGCGGTGGAGATGGGCATCGATCCCACCCCCCTGTACTTTGGCCTGCTGTCCGGTGCCACCCTGGGCGGCAACTGCACCCCCATCGGCGCGTCTGCTAACATCACCGGCATCGGCATCCTGCGCAAGGAGGGCTATGAGGTCTCCAACGGTGACTTCTTCAAGATTGGCATCCCCTTTACAATGGCTGCCGTCATTCCCGCCTACATCCTGATTTGGGTCATTTACGGCGTATAAACCAAAATACACAGCCCGGAGGATTTTTCCTCCGGGCTGTTATTATGTAAGGATTTATTCGACTTCGACCATTTCTTCCTTCAGCTCGCTGCGGCGGATCAGGAAGCGGCGGACGGCGAAAAGGCCGGCGATGCAGGCGATGGAGGCCACGTTGCTCCAGGGGTCGTCATGGCTCAGCACAACATGGCGGGTGATAGCCACGGTCAGCACCTCCAGGATGTTGGCGGGGGTGGTGTCGATGAGCATTCGCACGAACTCCAGTCCGACCACGATGGTCAGCAGGTTGTGGAGCACATGGCTCACATCGGAGAAGTAGCCCTCCTCCGTGAACATGTGGTAGATCTCCAACCCCAGGGCCGCCAGCAGAGCCAGCAGGGTGATCACGGCAATGATCCGCTCGATGGTATGCAGGGCGCGGCGGAAGGTGTGCTCAATGCGCCGGTCCCGGCGGGCAAGCTTATCGATGTAGGCCTGGACTTTCGGATCGTCGGAATGGGGAACGTGGTGGCTCACAATAAATTCCTCCTGTTTATGTAATATAATCCATTCTACACCATATTTACCAAAAAGGGAAGCGTTATTTATCGCTTCTTTGTAAGTTTTTCTTATTCCCCAAATTCTGTTACTTATGGAAATGCTTCCCCATTTCCTTTCGGGCGGCTTCCACTTCCTCCTTCAGCTCTCTTGCGGACATCCGCAGGACACCGCTGCGGAAGGAGCTGAGCTGCACCAGACCGTCGGAGCTGGCTACCCGGACGGCGTAGTTGCTGCCGATCTGGTCTGCCAGAGCTTCGATATAAGCGTCGGCGGTCTCGCCTTCTTTGGTATAGACCACCTGAATGTTGTGAAACCGGGTTTTCTCACCGGGATTTCCCTTCTGCTTGTAGCCGTCGAATACCACCACCAGGCGGCATTTGGTGTAGCCCGCGTAGCTGGAAAGCATGTCGCACAGCTGCCGCCGGGCGGCATCCAGGTCGGCCCGTGCTTGCTCCGCCAGCGTGTCCCAGGCGAAAATGATGTTGTAGCCGTCCACAATGATGTATTTCTGCTTTGGGGGACGGATGGTGACCTCCTCGGTGGCAGGGCGGTTGGAAGCCTTGACGTTGTACAGCGGCGTGCGGACGGGGCCAAATTCCCGCTCCATGATCTTTTCCAGTTCCTTGTCATCCACCCGAATGTTCCGGGTGATGATCTGGGGGGCCTTTTCTTCCTTCAGGCCGCTTTCCAGGTGCATATAGTCCTTCACATGGTTCCATTTCACGTTGAAGCCCGCCCCGTGGCCGCAGAAAACGGAATCGGGGGTGTTTTCCAAATCGGCTTCCGGGTCGTAGCCCAGTTCGGCTACGACATCCTCCGTGTTGTGGCAGGGGGCGTAGCCGCTTAAGGCCAGCTGCAGCCGTCCCCGGCCTTGGGTGTAGGCGGCTACGGTCTCGGCGTAGTCCTTCACCTCCGACGCGGGTACCTGCCCTTTCAGCGTGGAAAGCTGCCCTGCCGGTTCGGGGGCATCAAACTCGCCGCCCATGGCCCGGATATCGGTGATGGCCCGGCCGATCTGCTCGGTGGGCATGGTCAGCACGAAATCGTACCAGGGTTCCAGCAGAACGGATTTCGCCTGCATCAGGCCCTGACGGACGGCCCGGTAGGTGGCCTGCCGGAAGTCGCCGCCCTCGGTATGCTTCAGGTGGGCCTTGCCCACGAGGAGGGTGATCTTCATATCCGTAATGGGTGCGCCTGTCAGGACACCCCGGTGGACTTTTTCTTCCAGATGGGTCAGGATCAGCCGCTGGTAGTTCACGTCCAGCACATCCAGGGGGCACACCGTGTCGAATACCAGCCCGCTGCCCCGGGGCAGGGGCTCCAGAAGCAGATGGCATTCGGCGTAATGCCGCAGGGGCTCAAAGTGGCCCACGCCCTCCACGGTGTCCGCAATGGTCTCCTTGTAGAAAATGCGGCGGTCGTCCAGAGTGATGTCCAGATTAAACCGTTGCTGGACGAGACTGCGGAAAATTTCCAGCTGAACCTTGCCCATGATCTGCACATGGATCTGGCCACCCTCCCACAGCAGGTGCAGCTGGGGGTCCTCCTCTTCCAGCAGCCGCAGCTTAGGACAGACCACCGCCGGATCGCTGCCCTTGGGCAGGTTCACCCGGTAGGTCATGACCGGCTCCAATACCGGGGCAATGCCGCCGGGCTCCGCACCCAGTGCCTGTCCCGCATAGGTCTCGGAAAGGCCCGTCACCGCGGTCAGCTGCCCGGCGAAAACCTCCTCGGGGGCGGTGAATTTCTCGGCGGAATACTGCCGCAGCTGTACCAGCTTTTCTTCCCGCTGCTCACCCTTTTGGTTGACATAATTCAAAACAGAGCGCACCTTTAGCGAACCGCCCGTCACCTTCAGCCAGGTGAGCCGGTTCCCCTGAGGGTCCCGGGAAATTTTATAGACCCGGGCGGCAAATTCCGCAGGATAGGTCTTTTCCGGGGCATAGGTGTCCAGCACGTCCAACAGCTCTGCCACTCCGTCCAGCTTCAAGCCGGATCCAAAGCAGCAGGGAAATAGCTTCCGTTTCGCCACCAGTCCCCGAAGGTTACCCTCGGTGACGGTGCCGCTTTCCAGATAATTTTCCAGCAGGGCTTCGTCGCACATGGCGGCGTTTTCCGCGATCGCCTCAAAATCCGCCCCGAAATCCACGCAGCCGGGGCTCAGCTGCTCCTGCAGCTGCCGCAAAAGCTTTTCCCTTTCGATCCCCGGCAGATCCATCTTGTTGATGAACAGGAACACAGGCACCTGATACCGTTCCAGCAGCCGCCAGAGGGTCAACGTGTGGGCCTGAACGCCGTCGGTGCCGCTGATGACCAGCACAGCGCAGTCCAGAACGGGCATGATCCGCTCCGCCTCGGCGGAAAAATCCACATGGCCCGGCGTGTCCACCAGGGTCACCGCCCGGCTGGGCAGCTCCAGAAGGGCCTGCTTGGAGAAAATGGTAATGCCCCGGGCCCGCTCCAATGCGTGGGTGTCCAGAAATGCGTCCCGATGATCCACCCGCCCCAGCACCCGCCGCGCCCCGCTGACATACAGCATCGCCTCGCTGAGCGTCGTCTTCCCCGCATCCACATGGGCAAGGAGACCAATACCACAAGGTATCTTCTTCGGTTGTTCGGACATGGTATCAGCCCCCTCTCATGGAAATGTCAGACCATTATACCATGGGAGAGGGCTTTCGTCGATAGAAAAACCGATGTTTTTCTAAAAAGTGTGGTATTGCTGGCTTATGCAACTGTGGTATTACTTGCTGACAAGGGATTATTTCATTTTCTTCTCAAACCGGCAGAAGCCATCTCCGCCGGGAGCTTCTTCGGTGTAGTCCATATCTGGTTCCGGGTGGGCTTTACAGAAGAATTCAACCATATGGAATCCACATTTGTTGATATAGAAGTGGACATTCCGCTGGTCAAAATAAGGGGTAAAGGTTTCCCATATTTCTGTTTCCGGGTGCAGGGCTTCGATGGCCTGCCATGCGGCATAGCCAATACCTTTGCTGTGGCAATCGATATTCACGAAAAGAAGCTGGAGCTCGTTCCGGTTTGTATCCGGGTGGATAGCCAGCACCGTACCGCCTACCACTTTGCCGTCCATGAGGATATTGTAGCTTTCGGCACCATCTGCATCAAAAGAACGGGTTACATGATCACGAGGGATGATTTCTTCATCAAAGGGTCCGAATTGTTCTACCACAGTTTTCTTGAACGCAACCTGAATATTTCGGATAAAGGTTTCTTTCTCGTGCTCCTGCAAGGGAACTAATGTAACAGTCATTGTCTACCTCCCAAAAAATAAAATGCCCGGTCACCGCATAAATACGGCAACCGAGCTCACTCGACATCTTCATCTGACAGGCGGCCTGCAAGCAAATTGCTTACGATCCCCTACACTACGGTGTACTGTCCTCCGATGCATACATAATGTATCATACGGTAACTGGTGCGTCAAGCAGGTAGGCAATTTTTGCTTGTTCATTTTGGCAGCCTGGGATAAATCTGAATAGAAAGTTTATTTTCGGGAGAACGGTACACAGTGGCTTTCCGCATTACCAGTTTCCACAGTCTGTTCTTTTCTGCGACAGTCAGAATCGGATAATTCTCAAGGATGTGTTGGGTGGTGGGAATGATCTGCACAGTTGCCTGCCTTTTCTGACTGCCCTCACTCTGCTGGCGGAGAAGGTCTGCTTCCGTACTCTGGAGCTGGTTGATCTCTTTGGTCAGAGATGCATTGCGCTTGGTGAACATATCTATGGTGTACACACCCTTCTCCAGATACTCGCAGATATTTTCCTGCTGAAGCTGGAGCTGAGCGAGTTGTCCACGAACCGCGTCCAATGCGGCGGCAATGGGATCGGCTTTCGGCTGCTGGTCAGCTTCAATTTCGAGAATGTATTTCTCCAGCCAATCTTCCATCGCTTCATGGATGCTGTTTTCCACAACCTCGCACTTTATCATCTTGCAATCGCATCCTCGGGTGGGGCAACGATACCACGCAGTAGGGCTTTCCTTGGGATGAGGGAGGTATCGTTTCATAATGGCACCACACTTTTCACAGAACAGGATTCCGGCAAAGGGATTCTTCAGTTCCCTCTGGGTGTGAACGGAGGTGTTTTTATATTTTGCCTGAACTGCTCTTGCTCGTTCCCACTGTTCCTCCGTGATGATTGGTTCGTGCATCCCATCGTATAATTCGTAGTCATCGTTCAGGATGCGGGTCTTTGCAAGGAAGCCATCTTTGACCACTTTCTTCACAGGCTCTCTGCGCCAGCGGATCTTACCTAAGTACACTTCGTTGGTCAGAATGTTCACGATGGAGGTCTGGCTCCATTGCCCTTTTCTGGCAGGGATGTGCATATCATTCAGGGCATAGGCTATCGCATTGTAGCCCATGCCCTGTTTTCCGTACATATCATAAATCATTTGAACGACCTTGGCTTCTTCCGGCTCAATGCGGAGGCTGTTGCCTTTCACACCGGAGAGTTTGTAGGGCCGGTATCCGTAGGGAGCCATGGAGCCCATGAACTTACCTTCGGATGCAGACTGGTTTCTGCCACGCACCAGGCGCTTGTTGATGGTTTTCAGCTCATAGCGGCTGAACATGAATTTCATATCGGTGAACTGCTCATCGGATTCGTTTTGTAGATCGAAGGTCTTACCGGGGGTGATGATCTTGCAGTAGTTGGTCTGGAAGATCTGCATAATATAGCCTGCTTCCATGGAGGAACCTCTGGAAAGTCTTTCGATATCCATGCAGACCACACCCGCATACATGCCGGTGCTGACCAAATCCAGCAGGCGCATCATCTGAGGCCGTGCCGCCAATGACTCGCCGGAGACCACTTCTTCCAGAACCTCCACCACATTCAGTTTCTTGTCCTTGCAGAACCTATCAAGGATCTGACGGTGCCGGGACAAGGTTTCCTCAACGGAAACCTCATCATAGTCCGTGTCCATTCTGGACTTTCTCAAATACATTAAGTATCGATCCAAGTTGTCACTTCCTCTCTGCCGGGGCTACGCCGCGCCATCCGGGTCATCAGCCTCCGCAGTGCTGCGGAGGATCGCTTCTGTGATCAGTTCCGTGACCGCAGAAAGGATGATCTGGATGTCCTCTTGGTTGGCGTTCGTGCAAAAATCGTTGTGGATGATAATCTTAGGTTCCATCGTCACCGCACCTTTCTGGATACGGGAACGGTGACCGGATTTTCGCAGCACACACAATACCCGAAAGCACTCTGGAAAGCTATTGACAAAGGCACCGAAAAGACGGTGCCCAAACTTGTGATACTATCCACATAAAATAAACGGTTTCTTTCTCTTTCCCAAATGGGAATTAACATCATAGGCATTACCTCCATAAAATAAAAATGGGGCGGGGCGTCGGATTTCTCCGGCACCCCGCCTAGGTTAATATAGTTTACATACCGCCCATGGTTTGACCGTGGTGCTTCTTCCGCTCCGGGCGGTAGTGCTTCGTGGTGCTGTCCTCAATGGGGCGGTCATCAATGATATTGGTCAGCCCAGCAGCCAGATATGCCGCGTCAGTTCCCAGACCACCAAAATCAAGCTGGGAATCATCGAGATCCAGAACAGCTTCTTCGAAGTATTCTTCATCCGTTCCTGCTCCTGCAAGATGGCTCTCCCAAATTCCTCGTTCATTTTCCCAACCTGTTGCTCCATCGACTTCATCGTATCCTGCATCGTGCTGGTGGTGTTCTGCGCTTCCCGCATCAGCGTCTGCCGGTACTGCTCCATCGCTTCCGCGCTGGCTTGCCCATCCTGCCGCAGGATCTCCAGCTGCCGATCCATGTACAGCAGCAACTGCTTCTCCGTGGTCAGAGTGTCCAGATACTCCTGAATTTCGCCCAGGGTTTTGATTTGCATTTTCTGCGACTCGATCATCGCTTTCCAGTTTGGTTCCATGACGGCGACGGTGGGCTGCACCGATTCCGCTTTTGAGATCATCTCTCGCTGCGCTGCCCGCATTTCGGCAGCAGATTTCTTGCCGGATTCTAAACTCATATTCCATCATCTCCTTAAGATATTTGATTCCATTTAACTTGTTATCCCGGCACTTGTGACCGTCCGGGGTAGTGTAGGTGATATTCTTTCGGTCTACTGTCCATTTGACTTCGTAGCCGCTGTACTCCATCAGACGAATGAAGTGTTCACGGTCACGAGCCAGAGTCATGCACTCGTCGATGTTGATTTCCAGATTCATCTTCCAGCTATCGCCCTTGGCATAGGCACGGTATTCCCGGTCGGACATGGTTCGTTCCTTCTGCTGCTGTTTCTTCTTGGGTTTCACAACTGAAAGACCGTACTGCAAACACAGCTCGTCCGATGCTTTCCAAAGCATTTCCAGGGACTCTCTATTGCTGTGGTACTTGAGACCGGTATCGCAGCTTACGGAGTTGATTACGAAATGGGAATGGATGTGATCCCTGTCCGTATGGGTTGCCACCACGATTTCAAAGCCGGGGATCTGCTCCGCCAGCTTCAGGGCAATCTCATGTGCCATCTCCGGGGTGACCGGGTCATCGGGACGGAAGGACTGAACCATGTGGTAGTACATCCGTCCCTTGGTGCTGTGATGCAATCTCTTGGTGTTCATGAATTCCTGCAAGGCGCATTGCGGCACACAGTTGATGCCGGAGATCAACGGCCTGCCATGGTAGTTCACCTTGGCATCCTTACAGCAGTAGTTGATGACCGCATTGAGACCGCCCACGGTTTGGGTGCGTTTGCTTTTTACGAAATGGACGATGGCCATTACTTCCACCGCCTTGCTTTGAGGATGTCAGAAAGCAAAGAGCTCACCTGCGCATACGCATCGGAGAGCTCTTTGAGATATACAGTTTTCACCTTACCCATATTAGCCAGGGTGGTGAGCTGGTTGAGATTCCGTCCGATAGCTTTCTGCTGCCGAATGACCTCATCCAGACCATCGATAACAACGATCTGCTTTCCGAGACAGCAGTCCGTGATATATTCGGTCAGGGTCATATCTGCCTGTTCCGCCTTGTCATGGAACCGCTGCCAATCCGCTTCGGAAATGCGGATGCTGAGTTTCTTGTTTTTCATTAAAAACCTCCAATCTTGATTAAAATATGAAGTGGGTCCGGGCTTCTGCCCGGATTTTCTGCGGGCGGCGACTAGCCGAACGCGATGCTGGCTACTCCCTAAAGGGAGTAAAATCTCCGCCCCCGCAGGGGCAGAATTCGTATTTTCTCCTGCGGTCACCTAACCTTGCGAAACCGTGGGCAGATCAGCGTCTTGACCCGCCAGCTTTGCTTGCAGTTACGGCTGCACCGCTGGCATTTAGGATGATAGGCGATTTTCCTTTGCGTATTGCGAAAGAAATCCCAATCCCTGTTTTCTTTCAAATGTTCACCTCCAGTCTAGTTTTTCAGGGCGGTTTACCCCCTGTTTTTCGGCGGATTTTCGCCCTGTGTCCGGCTTTTCAGAGGTGGGTGGGATACTTACCCTACCTCAGATGAAAAAGCGGCACACAGGGGCGACAGCGGCTTTTACTGTTTTTCACAGTGATGGTGTGTACTGTTTCAGATGTGTATTTCCAGCTACAAAACGGAATTTCCCAAGGGCCGCAACGACTTTTTGAATTTTGTTCCAGTACCGCAGAAGAAGCAAAACAGTATCGCTGTTACACTTCCTGGACAGCTTTGTGACGGATGTGACTTTTATAAAAATCCTACTGCCGCAACCGTTTTTCCTCTGCTGTGACACTTGCGACACATTTTTGTCAGGAGGCGGCGTCCCGGATGCGTTCCGCCTTTTCCCGGGACAGAAAGATCACCCGCTTCTGCTTGTTTCCTACACGCAAAGGGCGGGTATTCTGTTCCTTACCGGGCAGGATCAATCCTTCCTCTGCCATGGCTTTCAGCAAACTCTTATGGGTACAGGAAAAGTTTTCGCCCTGTTCCTCACAGAATTTGCGGACAATCTTGTGGCACAGTTCACTGTGCAGATACAGAAAAGTATCATCCTGATACCCAAGGCAGGTTCCAAAGCCAAGCTCACCGGGATTATTCTTGTCATCCACATATGCCTGGTTGCTCTCCAGCAGAGCATAGAGCTTGCGAATAAACTTGTGGGTGGGCTTGTCCTGATCAATACTCTCTGCCTGCCGTGCGGCAAGGCGGTAGAGAATTTCTTTGAACCGCTGCTGTATTTCAGCATTGCTTTCCTCGTCCATCACTTCCTTTTCTTTCAGAAACAGCAGAAAGAAATCCATTCCCATCTGCAAATGTGCCACCGCTTCCGGCACTCGGCCGTGGCAGCGGATGCCACTTTTGCGGAATTCATCCCGGCAGGAAAGGAAATAAGAATTCAGAAACCGAACCCATTCCTGCTTCGCTTCCTCGGAGCAGAGGAAAGTTTCCTTGATCCACTGGGTGTAAGCATACATACATCGCTGCAAAGTTCCTTTGGCAGCTTCTCTCTGATAGGAAGTAAGATTTCGAAGATCCACATCGGATTCCTTCAATTCCAGAGCGAAGTACCGTGCTGTGCCGCTCTCACCAATGTCGGGGGCGAACTCGGCAGTGATGATGGCATTGCCCTGGGGAGGACGGGATTCCATTAGCGTGGAGTCAGAACGAAGCCGCCCCTTACCGGTGCGGTCGCCGTAGGCACGCATGATCGCTTGGGCGGTTCCGTTCATCTTCTGTTCCTCCATCCGGCTGCTGGGATGGAGATCATCGATGCAGGTCAGCACATCCTTCAAAGCAAATGCGTTATGGAGGATGCTGTTGACTGTATCCCGGAACGACAAAGGCAGCTCCGATGCGGTAAACTTTCCGAAGAAAGAGAGCATCAGAGCTGCCAATGTACTTTTCCGGGAGCCGGTCTTACCGGACAGAAGCAGAACGAACTTGGGTTCACAGCCTGCTTCCTTGAGAAAATGATTGAGAGGACTGAGGAAGGTAAATGCCAACAGCGGGAACATCACATCCGCCGGGACAGGCATCATCCGAAGGAGACACCCTGCGGTCTGGATGTCGAAGCGATCATATTTTGGTTCCATGCCGTAGCCTTGCAGTTTGCCGTGGAGGTCAACGGTGTAGTTGTCATCTCCGGGCATCAGATAATACCATTCCTCTCCGATCTTTTTCCATCCGGTCACAGCGAACACGGTTTTCTTTTCCGCGTGCGCTGCGGTAGTCTGAATGGCATGGCGGACGCAGTCCTTGACGGTCTTTCCCACTTCCAGAATGCAATCCATGCCCCAGCGCTCGGCCATCCAGTTAAAGCTGGCCAGGTCAGCGGCGGGGATTTCAATATCAGGAAGGGTGCGTCCGCTTTCATGAACACCACGAAGCCTTACATAGGTGGTGGTCACTGCACCGTCATCGACGGTGATTTCGCACACGATTTCCGGTGCGAGATTGCACAGTTTCCGCTTTACAATGCCGTTCTTACCGGGGTAACTTTCGAACAGGCAGTTGTTTTCAACGGCGTATTTCTGTGCGTACTTAGGGGGTTGGGTCAATAAGCATGACCTCCTTTCAAAGAAAATTTACTGTTTCCGACTTGTTTCAACAGGCTCGCTCTGATACACTAAAGGTACAGTTTATGGGACAGTACCTTGTGGTATCATAAGGCTGGACGAGTCTGCGAGAAAAAAGTGGGAGCAGGATTCATATTGTAAAAATGAAAGGAGGCAAGGGAATGCGGAAGATAAAATACAGGATCTATCGTCTTTCTGCCAGAGCAGTCATGGGCTATGGACAGCGGGACGGTGACTGGTTTTCCTTTTCTCTGAACAAGAGTGCCACGGGGCAGTGCATGTTAGGCACTCTCCATGAGCAGGAGGACAATGCCCTGTTCTATCAAATCATGGACGAGCTGCACGGAGGAAAGTTCTCCACTCCTGAGGAAGGGAAGCTTGTCACCGACCTTGCGGATGTGATTTTCTATATGGATTTCTCCGGCATCTTTGACCGTACCAGTCAGGAGAAAAAGTACACGGACCGACAAGTGAAGGCGAAGTCCATGTTCCGTCCAGAGGGCATTACGCTGGATTTTGGCAGCGGGAAGCACCGTTACCTTGCCTTTGAACGCTCCGGCAGTATGAGCCGGGAATATAAATTATCCTTCATCCGGGAGGATCTCTATGCCGCAGTGACCCGGCGCATTACCATGGATCTGACCATTGGAATGTGCCAGCTCAGCAAACTCTACGCCTATAATGGTCTGATGATGTCCACCGGCACACGGATCGATGGAGTTGGAATTGACAAGGCACACCGGGTGATCGTCATCGACAATCCTACCTATGAGGTTCCCAATGTCCCGGTTATTACCGCAGAGGATGCGGATGGCGCAGGCAATATGCGTGTGTTCCGGCGAGTGGAAAAGACGGTGGACTCGGTTAAAGTCACAGGCTTTGACGGTGAGGGATTGATTTCCAAAGAGTATGCGGCAGTGGTGGACAAGGTGTTCTGCGGCGGCAATGTACATACTTCTTTCCAGATCCGTATGCCTTATGTGAAGGGAATGCTTCATAAGGTAGACTTCAAAGATTTTTACAAAATGACCGGCACCGAGTACCTGACTGACATCTGGGGAGTCAAACATCAGGTAAAAGATGTGGATATCATTTTGACCAAGAGTATGTTTAAGGGCATCGGCTGGTTGAACGGCAGCGGAAAGACCTGGGAGGACTACTGGGAAGCATTCCGAAAATATCACCACGCCCTGTATATTACCCAAGTGGGAGACGATGAAGCGGAAGCCACTACCCGGATGAATTTCCAGTTTCTCAACACCTTGAATCTGACCACAGAGGAGTTCCGGCCTGCGGATCTTCCTCTGGGATGGGATCACAGTCCTGCGGATGATCCACGGGACTGGGTCACCAAAGAAACAGAACAGGAGTATTATAATTTCTTCTGTGACGAGAATTTCCGCCTGCAATACTTTCTCAAGCGGGGTGAACGGCGCATCTGGGAAGAAAAAACAAGAGATTCTTATCTGGCGCAGATTCTGAAAAAGAACCCATTGTTCATCCGGGAAGCTGCGTTTTCAAAGCAGTTGGATTCCATTGCCGATGGCATTATTCGCCGCTATGCTCTGGGTGAGCTGACGGTTGCGGGAGATAACCGGTATCTTTCTGGGGACTTGCTGGAACTGCTCTGGCGCCAGGTGGATCAGACAGCAAAGCGAAACAGCAGACAGAAAACATTTTTCAATGTCGCTATGACCAACACATTCCCGACCACGGCATTTTATGCACCCAGCGCTGCCTACGCGAACAATAAGAATTATACCATTCTTCGTAATCCCCATATTGCCCGGAATGAAGAAATCCAGCTTGAAGCATACCGGGAAAAGGATAATATGCGTCACCACTATCTGGGGCATCTGCATGATGTGATTATGGTGGATCCGCATATGCTGGCGGCGGAACGGCTGGGCGGTGCGGACTACGACGGCGACATGGTTCGCACCATTGCTTCGCCGCTGATCAACCAATGCGTCCGCAGAAATTACTATGAATATAGTGACGCACTATCCAACACAGACAATCTGCAGTTGCTGATGATCCCCACCATCGATCCCCTGATCCGGGATGCCAATGACTGGGAAGCACGGTACGAGACGATAAAAAATACATTCTCTGCTCGGACAGGGCAGATCTCCAACGCGGCACTGAACAGAAGCATTCAGGCGTATAATGAGAATTCTACGGCAGAAGACCGTGACCGCTACCGTAAGGAAGTGGAGATGCTGGCGATTCTGACCGGGTTGGAAATCGATTCGGGTAAGAGCGGTGTCAAGCCGGATCTGTCTATGTATCTGCGTTCCGGCGATGTCCAGCGGAGCCGGTTCCTGCGGTATAAGTACATCGCCGCCGAGGATGGCAAGGGTAGTCGCCCAGGGCAGACCACGAAAAAGAAGCGGCTGGATACTTACTTCTCAGGCGTTGACTGGGATCAGGTAGATTCCAATATTGAGCGGCTTCCTTATCTTTCCAGAATGCTGCAGAAGCTAACAACGAGAAATCCAGCGCCGCCTGCCGATCCATCTTTGCTGTACACCTTTGCGGTGCCGGGGTGGAAAGAGAACCTGGATGCCGCTGTCAGCGCAAAGGTCAAAGCCTTGGCAAATGACTATGACCACTGCCTGCGGCGAATCCGTGCCAGCCGGCAGCCTTATCAGAACAGTAAACGGATCACGGATATTGAGCGAATCCTGTTTGCCAGAGGGCAGGAGGATCTCTGCGATATTGACAGCCTGTATGCTGCTTTTTCCTCTCTGACCTATGAGGAAGCGGATGCGTTGTATCAGGCGTTGGAGACAGAAAAGTGGCAGTTCCTGCTGCTGGATGCCAGAGAAGCATTCCTGCAACGGTATCTACCAGGTTCGGAATTTGTGAAGCACTACGATCTGCTCTGCGATTTCCGTAACGGCGGCTACCGCATTCTGGGACATCTCGTTGGGGATTGTATTGCGTCTTACAAGGAAAAGGCAAGAAAAGAACTGCATGATCCCAAGGATTCTCCTGCCATGACCGCCATGCTGAATGCCTACAAAAACAAGGCATCCGGCGCGGACTTTGAAACTGTGGTGGTCCAGGAGTGCCGGGAGCAGTTGGAGAAAATGATGGAACCGGGGCAGGCAGTGAAGTATGCCGTTGCACTGAATCTTCAGAACTTCCTGTGGGATGTGCTGTACGATGTAATTCTTCCCTATGTCAGAAAGCAGGAGGTGAAGAGCAATGCTTAACGAGATTCAGGAGTTCTTGGACTACACTACCCCAGTTAAGTACACAGCAGAAGCCAAAAGTGATACCACCTATCTGCGGCACTTTACTCTGGATTTCTTCACCAGCTTCGACGGTCTAAACAGGGTGCTGACGATCATCGCCAGGGGGTATCTATTCCAGAATGGTGAGCCGGATATCGACCGTGCGAAATGGGCGCTTCTTGCCTGGAGCAGTATCCCGGAAAGCAAAAAAGCCACTCCCAAACAGGAGTGGCAGTACAGGACTGACTTCCGGGAGCTGCATGAGGAATTCCCGGAGCTGGTGGATAAGAACGGAAAGGGATGGCTGTACCGCCATGCCCATGGTGTTGAGAAATTTATTCTAAAAAATGCGGAGCAGATTGATTCCCGAAAGGTACCCCAAGCGGAAAAGATCCGAAAGACCTTTGATGCCCAGTGGCGCACCAAGGTGGAACAGCTTCAGAATTCCGTTTTTAATTCCAACACCAAAGGCGGCTGGGTATTCCGGTTTGATGATGCCATTGCGGAAGGTCTGGAACTGGGACCACTGCAAAATTATGAAATCGCCCTGCCGGAGGAACTGAAACAGCACATTGTGCAGGCTACCTCCGCTAAGGCTGCGCCCTATGTCTGTGACCTGATTTCCTACTATCTGGCGCACCGCCGGGAGGATACGGATTGGATTGTTCTGCCTGTCAGTGGATTTGATAATTTCTACTGCAGCAGTTATTTCAGCAAGAAGGTTCTGAGCAAGATCCCGGAAACAATCCTGGTTCGGCAGGAGCGTTCCGGCATCTCTCGGTACTATATCACGGATGAGTTCCTGCCATAAATTCGTCACTTTAGCTACTTGTAATTCACAGTTTTCCAAGGTAACATCACCCAAAACTTTTTGGAGGTGTTACCTTGAAAACTTATTTGGAAGCCATAAAATCTCACATTGAAGCCCACCCACCAAACTTTGGAGATGGAGAGCCCGTCCTGACCATGCTCTACGAGTGCTACAACGAAAACAATCCCTACGATAACGAGCAGATCCGCGCGGACTTCAACGAGCTGTACCAGCAGATGAACGGGATGCCCCTGCGAGAAATGGATAACATCGTTTATCCTGTCTGTAAGCTCTGCCGGGATCACGAAAAGGCTGGGTTTATCGAAGGGATTCGCCTGGGTGTTCTACTGGCACAGGAGGTGGCACCATGAAAGAGATTGCCCACCGCTTGGATGCATATATCCAGACACATCCATTTGACTCAGGGGATAGTGATTGCGAAACCGTGCTGGATCAGCTGTACCAAGCCTATGCGGAATACCACGAAAGCGATCCGGCAGAAATCGGTGATGGCTTCAAGGAATTGGAGGATTTTCTGCATACCTTGCCCTTAGAGGACAACAATGCGGTGTTCAACCTCTGCTGCCGCCTGTGCAGCGCCTACGAACGTAAGGCCTTTATCGACGGTCTGCAATACGGTATACACTTGATTTCGGAATTACATGAGTAAAAAATGGCCGCGGGTGCGTAACTGCATCAGCGGCCTTGTACGTGGCTTGGTTAGATGGAGAAGGCAACCAGAGCAATATCCTTGCCGGTCTTCTTGCTCAGAAGTTGTTCCAGCTCGGTGATCTTTGCCAGTGCTTCCGCATCATCGCTCAGAGCGGCGTACTGCACGGGAGAATATGCAACCAGCGCCACTTCCTTGCCGGTCTTAGCAGACAATTCCTTTTCCAGTGTGGTGATGGATTCCAATAATTCGGCGCGGTTGCCGAGGTTAGTGTATGTATTCATAGCATTTCCTTTCGTTTATGAATCGTTTTGGCAGTATAGCGTATACGCAGTTAAAAATCAATCAAAAACATACATGCCGAAGAATGCAAGAAGTCCTTCTCCGCAGTCATACTCCATTCCGCACTTATCTGCCAGTTTCTTGACGAAAATGCAGTAGGCGGACATGCAGGAATACTGATACTCTGGGAAACGGCAGGGTTCCCCCAGCGTTTGGGCGCAGGGACTGCACAAGGCACAGCCGCTGGCACCTACGATAAATCCGTCACAGCCTTCTGCCCGGAGCCGCTTTACAAGACGAATTTCAGATGCATTATGGGATGCTTTTGCGGGCTTAATAAGGGTTGCATCGGAATAATCGGAGATTTCCCAGATTGTCTGCAACACCAGGGCCTTCTTGTGTGCAAGAACTCGCTGTTTCATAGTATCAGGACTACCGCAATCAGGAGGGCAGGAGTAATTAGCGCCATACTGGCCACATAAGTTTTCTTCACAGTAAGGACGGAAGGCTGGGTCAAATACAATATCCTTTGTATTTGAAATTGCGGCATTGGCAAAACCTTCTTCCAATGCATAGCGAATGATCTGTTCTTCCGTCATAGTGCACCTCCGTTTATACAAGCGCCTCCCGGGCTTTTTGAGCATACATATTTCGTATATCCGCCAGTTCACCAAGACCTTGAATGGCACAGCTTACGGCATAGCCCTTTGCTTCCAGCATGGAGCATAAGCTGTCCGGTTCTTCTCCGGCCATATCATTTTTGGCATGATCTCCGGCAACAAAGAGCATGGGTGCCAGCAGAATCTTCTTTTGGGGAAGTGCAGAAAGTTCTTCCATGACATCGGCAAAGGAAGGATTCCCTTCTACCGTGCAGAGCCGCATGGAAGTGTGCTTCATCTTGTCGGCCAGACGAATGTAAATGTCATTTGCGCTGTGTTCGGTACCATGTCCCATAAGCAGCAGAATGGTGTCATCCTCTATGGGATAGGCCTTTTGCAGCAGGAGGATCATGGCATCCATGTCTTCCTCGCTGCACAGCAGAGGCTTTCCAATTGTGATCTGCATACCGTTTGCGGAAGCTTCCATGGCTGTACATAGTTTATCATATTCTGCGCCGGGAATCAACAGGGTTGGCTGGACCACGACACGGTCATAGCCTGCTGTACGAATCCGGGCCATGGCTTCGTCCATGCTGTCAACCTGCATACCAAATTTCGCCTTTAAGCGCTTACGGACAACACCGCTGGTAAAAGCCCGGTATACGGGATTATCCGGAAAAGCAGCGGACAGAGCATTCTCGGTGGCAGCAATGGTTTTTTTCATAGTATCCAAGTGGGTCGTACCGAAACTGACGACCAATAAAGCAGTTTTCATGGTATTCCTCCAATATTAGAGATTTTTTCTTTTGATGATCACGATGTTTGCAACCACCATAAAAACGGCAGCATATCCGGCCAGAATCAGCAGACTCCAAACATTGGGAGCGCTGCCGTAAGCCATTGCCCGAAGGGAACTGCTGGCGTGGGTCAGCGGGAGAATGCTGATCAGTACCTGAATAAAGTTTGGAACCTTTTCCAGAGGGAAGAAGGTGTTGCACAGGAAGGTCATAGGCAGAATAAAGAAGGTGGAGAACCGGGCAATATCACCATGGGAGCTGGCAACGATGGCAGACAGGATACCCAGTGCAGCAAAAGTCATACCGTTAAGCAGCATGACCAGAAAAAACGCGGGGCTTAACTGGATGCTTGCGCCAAAAGGAATGGACAGCAGCAAGATCAGCAGACCACTGTACATACCCCGCAAAGCACCACCCAGCATTTGGCCGAAGATATAGGCAGGCATGGGCGTGGGGGAGATGATGATTTGGTCAAAGGACCGTTCAAAGAGCCGCTGCACATTAAGCGGCTGACCCACGGCAGAAAAGCTGTTGTTCATGGTGCTCAGTGCGATGATACCCGGCACGAGAAAGTCAATGTAGGGACGGTCCGTTACGGAGCTGGTGGAGCCTAAACCCCAGCCCAATGCGATCATATACAGCATGGGGCTGACCAAAGCGGAGGCGGTAATCTTCTTCCACTCGAATTTGAACTCCACCCATTTTTCCCAGAGCACGGTGATGATTCCATTTAGCATCATATTTCTTTTCATCACTTACCTCCTAATCCGTGACCAACCACATTCAGAAACACATCTTCCAGCGTGGTGTTACGAAGCATGAACCGGTTATCCAGAGAAGATGCATACTGCAGCGCAGCTTCTTTGTCAGCAAAGAAGGAACTTTTGGTATGGTCTCCATCAAATTCATCAATGGCTACTTCACCCAGTTCCTGGATCAGGGCATCCGGTGTGTCCAGCCGGGCAACTTTTCCTTTTTCAATCAAAGCGATTCGCTGGCAGAGATACTGGGCTTCATCTATATAGTGGGTAGTCAGCAGGATGGTCATACCCTGCCGGTTCAAAGATTTCAGCAGATCCCACATCTGTCTGCGGGAAGCCGGATCAAGACCGATGGTAGGCTCGTCCAGAATCAAAATTTCCGGACTGGTCAGCAGGGCGCGGCATAGCATGAGCTTGCGTTTCATGCCGCCGGAGAGCTTGCGTACAATCTTTTTCCGGTGCTCCAAAAGACCGCAGAAAGCCAGCAGCTCCTCGCTTCGCTTTTTGATTTCCGCTTTCGGCATGGCATAAAGCCTACCCTGCAATTCCATGATCTGGTCTAGATTCATGTCGTTGCGCAGGGAATTGTGTTGGGTAATCAAGGCCAGCTTTCCCTTGATATCACCCCGTTTGCGGCTTAATACTTCTCCGTCAATCAGAATTTGCCCTTCTACAGGAAGCAGCAAGGTAGAGAGAATGCTGATGAGGGTTGTTTTGCCTGCTCCGTTTGGCCCCAGCAAGCCGAAGAATTCTCCGGAGGGGATGGTAAGGGATACATCGTCCAAAGCTTTTACCTTTGCACCGGGGTAAATCTTGCTGATGTTTTGGATTTCAATCATAAACCGACCTCCTCTATGGTTCCTTCAGAACGCATATAGATATTTCGCAGGCGATTCAGTGTTTCGGGGTCTGTGTTCCACATGCCGCGCTGGTGGGCTTCCAACAGCCGTTCGCTGGTGCTGTGGACGGCCCATTTGTTGACAGATTCCATCCACTGCCGTGTTTCTTCGTCAAAGAGGAACTTCTCCGTGAAGGCCTGGTACATCCAGTCTTCCGCGGCCTCCGCGGTGGCATCCCAGCCGAACATTCTGTCCAAGGCACCCACAATTTCCTGGGCACCCTTAAAGCCGTGCCGCTTCAAGCCCTCCAACCATTTGGGATTGAGAATCTTACTGCGAACGATTCTGGCAGTTTCTTTGGCAACGGTTCGGGTCACCGGACGATCCGGGTCATCTGTGTGGCCAGTCAAAGCCAGGGGCATATTACCGGAATTGGCCCGGACACAGGCCACCAAACCGCCATGATAGCCGTAAAAATCATCACTGTCCATCATGTCAAATTCCGCGTTGCTCTCATTTTTGATGGTGACCTTTACTGTGCTCATCCGTTGCTTAAAAGCATCCCGGTGCTGCACGCCGTGTTCTTTTGCTGTGTATCCGTAGCTGCTCCATGTTTCAAACACCGATGCCAGGTCCTTAAAATCCTTCCACTGGCGGCTGTCGATGACATGGGCAACGGCAGAACCGTAGGTGCCGGGGGCGCAGCCGAAAACCCGTATATAAGCTTGATCCAGCGCTTGTTCCTTTGGAATGCCCTGATCTGTGAGGTTTTCCATATCCTGCCGGATATGTTTTCTGATAAAGTTCCATTCTTCCGGTTCGTCCAAATCTGCGACACAGGTTACCGCTTCATCCATGAACCGGATCAGGTTCGGATACATATCCCGGAACAAACCGGAGATCCGCAGGGTTACATCCAGCCGGGGGCGGCCCAGTTCTTCCAGCGGAATCGGCTCTACACCCAGCACACGTGTGGTTTCTCCCAGATAAACAGGGCGCACACCCATCAGGTGCAGGCATTCCGCAAAGTCCTCGCCGCAGGTTTTCAAGGTGTTGCCAGCCCACACCACCATGGCAATGCTTTCGGGATAGCCTTCTTCCGTATCCTGGTATTGCTGCAGCATTTGCTTTGCCAGCTTTCCGCCGATTTCCCAGGCGGCACGGGAAGGAATCTGTGTTGGATCACTGGCATAGAAATTCCGTCCGGTGGGAAGGATGGATACATTGCCCCGGGTGGGGTTGCCGCCCAATGCAGGGGGAACAAACCGGCCGCTGGTGCCGGCAATCAGATTGTCCATCTCATCGGTGATATGATTCAACTTATCAGTTACAGTTCCGCACAGGAAATGCAGTACCCGATGCAGGTCCGCAGTTCCGGAGGGGAAGTTCTCTGCTGCGACGATGTCTGGGATTGCCATCACTTCATAATTAGCATCTGCCAATGCCACAACGATCCGCCGAGCTATTTCGACGGCGTGATCATACACCGCCGAACCGGAAAGACCACCAAAATCTCCGGTTGGGGTTTCCTTCACAGCCTCGGGATCATAGCCCTGGGCTGTCAAGACAGCATCGTTTAGCGACGGAATGTTGCCGTTGCGAACCCGTACCAGAGTCCGCAAAAGATTGGCATAAAGCTTCTTTTCCGGAACCTGTCCAAAGATATGTAAACCATCCTTGACAACAGAATTCTTAATATCTCCTAGCCAGAGGTGGATTGCTTCTACAGTTCCTTCCGGATCTGCACAGAAAGCTTCTTCTGTCAGGTGTAGATCTTCGGTCAGATTGGCGTGTACCGCCAGATCATAGATTCTACGGGCTAGTTGCGGGACCTGTGCTTTTCTGACCTGCTGTGCCTGATGGTATTCTTTCAGTGCTTCATCAATGACAGCCAGATCCTCATATACCTCTGCCTCATCTAAAGAAGGGGGCATATGGTCCAGAATTACTGCCCAGGAGCGGCGCTTGGCATTGATGCCCTCGCCGGTGACACCAATGTGATAGGGATAAAGATTCGGCAGACTGCCCAGAGCGGCATCTGCATAGCAACTGTTGCTTAGGCCGACCTGCTTTCCGGGTAGCCATTCCAGAGAACCGTGGGTGCCAATGTGATACACGGCATTGGCACCGAAGCATTCTTCCAACCAGCGGTAATAGGCAATATAGCTGTAAGGTGGGGTGGAATCTGTGCTGTGATACAACTCTGCCGCCCGGTCTCCGAAAGCTCGGGATGGCTGGATGCCAATGAAAATGTTTCCGTTTATGATACCGGGAATCAGAATCTGGTCATCTACCACCATGGGTTCTCCTGGCGCATCGCCCCAAGTATTGCTTAACTCTGAACACATCCGGTTACTCAGGGAACCGAACCACTTCTGCCAAATATCTTGTGAAATTCGTGCTGCCGCGGAGGACACCATTGCGTCTTCACTGATCCAGCGAAGGTCGTTGGTAAGACCGGCAGTGAGCCGATCCGCAATGTCCTGTCCGCTTTCAAAATCGAAGTCTGTCCGCACACCCTCGCTTTGCAGCCGTTTGATGATTCGATGAACACTTTCAAAAGTATCCAAACCTTCGGCGCAGCCGATCTTATCATTTCCCGGCATCGCATGGAAAAGGATGGCGATTTTCTTTTCGCTTTGGGGAAGCTTTCTCAGCTTTGCCCAGTTTACAGCCAGCTTGCAGGCCCGTTCCACCCGGTCAGCCATGGGCACGAATACTTTTCGCTCCACACCGTCCTCCACCAGTACTTCCTGGGCGGCGCAGGGAACAGAAATGATTTGTCCATCCAATTCCGGCTGAAATATGCTGTTGGTCAGGGACATGCTGTCCACACCCTGGGGCCTTGCTTCATAGTCACGCAGGAGCATTCTTGTGGCCATGACCTGAATGGCAGGCACATCCCATCCGGCGAAAATGCTTTCCGTCACCTCCCGGTATCCGTCACCGGGCCAACCCATATGCGTCATGGAAAAACCGGTCATTACAAGGATCACATCCGGGAGCCGTTTTTCCTCCCACATAAAATAGCGTTCCATAGCATGCCGGATGCCACGCTTGTCATCCTCGTCATTAGCCATTCGGGTAAACATGGGCAGGGCAACCACATTCAGCTTTTCCAACTGTCGAAGCATGGCATCGATATGCCTGGTATTGCCGTTATTGACCTGGGTTTGATGGAGGATCAAACCCACAACGATTTTCTCTGTTTCAAAAGCATGGCGGCGAAGGCCCTCGGCTTTTTCCTGGGAGAGGATTCCATCAAGGGTATAGAATCCATCATCCAAAATGGGCCGTGGCTCCGGCACAACGGAATCCACACCAAAATGCGCTTTGGCAATATGCTGCAGCAAGGCAGCGAAGTTGTATTCATCAGCCAAACGGAAATATTGACGGATTTGCTGATACTGCATTTCTTTTAAACCGGACTGGGGAAGCAGTTCTGCAATTTCCTCCGGGAGAGAAGACTCAAAGTAAACCGGCATTCTGGCGGTCAGCAGTTTCCAGATGCTTTCAAAATCCGGCAAAAGTTGTGCGCCACCGTGAAAATAGACAATGGCAAAGTCGCAGCACTGCGCATCCGCAAGCATTTTGGGAATCTCTTCCGGATTTGCAGCCAATCCCCAGGCGGACCAGCAATGGCCTTCTATCATACCCGGATGGGTTTCTTCCACCCGGCGAAGTGCCCGCTTCATATTCCACAGCCGATCCTCTGTGGCAATCAGACATAGTATTCGAATCATTTCCTAATTTCCTCCAATAGGGTTCTGTTCATGGCACAAGTCAGCTTATCCGGCATACCGCCAAGGCTTGAACGGCTGGCAGGACAGCCGCCGACGCACAAGTGAAAGGATGAGCAATTCTTACATTTTTCCGGTGCGGATAACGCATGACGGCAGGCGTGGTTTTGGGGCAGCCCGTCCTGAATATTTCCAAGATAAAAGGCAGTATTACCTGCTAACGAGGAACAAGGCCAGCAATTCCCGTCGGCATCCACGCAAATGGATTGCTCTGTCTGCGCGTAGCAATAGATGCCGCTGCAGGTTTCACAGGCCATCCGCTTTTTTAAACGCTCCAGTTCCCGCAAGCGGAATGGAATGCCGACAGCGCGGATTTCCACAGTTCTTCTTGCCAACTCCGATAAACCTTGTATCAGTTCCCCTTCTTTGGGAGCAAGGCTTTGTTCTGAACCTCGTCCCAAAGGCCGGAATAAATCCAAACCTACGCCGGATACATTGCCCAACCACAGAGCCAGGTCGGGAAGCTGTCCCAGGTACCGGGCGTTTCGGTTGGTGACAACGGTAGTCAGATTACACCGGATCCCAAACTGTCCCAAATTACGAATCCCATCTACCGTACTTTCCCAAGCGGGTGTGCCATCAGGGAAGTGACGCAAGACGTTGGCATCGCCCATTCCGTCCAAACTGACACCTACCGCGCATTTCGTGGCGGCGAGCCTCCGGCAATGGTTTTCTGTCAGCAGTGTGCCGTTGGTCTGGACAGCGAGAATCAATCTTCGGTTGGTTGCCTTTCCAAAGGCAAAGACAGCCTCTATAACACCCATATTCAGCAGTGGTTCGCCACCGGTGAACTGAACACGAAGCTGACCGCCTTCAGGGCAGCATAATTCTACCGCCCGTATGGCGGTTTCGGCAGACATATCCCGGACTTTACAGCCGGAGCAGGCTGCGTAGCAATAGTCGCAACTTAGATTACACCGCTCTGTGATCCGGAGGATCAAGGATTTGATTTCTTCCATGTTCTCAGCTTTCTGAACCAATATGTGTGGTTCGGGATTTTACAATGGATTGCAGCTGCTGTGCTTTTAATTCGTCCACCTTATGGTAAGCAGCCTTCATTACCTCTGCTACCTGCTGGGCGATGTGCAGGGAAATAAACTCTTTTTCTGTGTCAATGACCACGCTGTGGATGCCATCCTGGTGAATCAGCGCAGCTGCTTTTAAGGCATCGGCCACAGGGTCGTCTGTCCACAGGGAACGGTTCGCTCTGCCATCGGTGACCAGCACGATCATGGGCAGCATATCGGGATCTTTTAGCTTCCTGGCCCGTAGCAGCTGCCATGCCTGATACAGTCCTGCCGCCAGCGGTGTTCTGCCGCCGGTAGGCAGAGATTGCAGCTTCTTTTCTGCCAGATCCACACTGGAGGTAATGTCCAGAAGGGTCTGGGCACCGTCCCGTCGGAATGCTACCAGACCGATTTTGTCCCGCTTTTGGTAGGAATCCAGCAGCATGGAAAGAATGGCTTCTTTCGTTTCCTTCATTCGCTTCCGGGCACCCATGGAACCGCTGGCATCCACCACAAATACAATGGTGGCGCCCACATGGTTTTCACGAACTTTGTAACGAAGGTCGCTGTCGGTCAGCGCTACCGCGCATAGAACGTGATTTCGGGATTTCTGATAGGGAGCAGCCGCGCGCAAGGTGGCATCCAACGCCAGGTCTTTTTGATGGGGTTTCGGTGTCTGGGTAAATCCTGCGTAGCGGCCCTTGCTGGTGCCGCTCTTGGTCTTACTTCTGCGGCCACTGCCTTGACGGAACAGACGGTCCCGGGGGATCGTGGGCAGAGCGGAAATCAAGTGAACCTCTTCGCCCTCTATCAGCTGCTCCTCGGGAGCCTCTCTATTGGACTGCTGGGGCGGGGGGACATCCATTTCGTCACCGTCGTTTCCGTCCTGCTCCTCCAATTGGGGCGGTATTTGCTGGGAACCGGGGGTGCTGTTTTTCTGCTCCGGCTGATTGTCAGAAGCATCCTTTTGATTCTCTTCCGGTTTCTGTTCTTGTTGGGGAGGATCCTGCGGGGAATTCTCCTGGGGTGGGTTTTCCTTGCGCCGGTGGGGAAGCACATAGATTGCGGCTTCCTTCATGTCATCGGCCTTAATATACTCCCGCCCGTTCCATGCTGCCACAGCAGCGGCGGTCTGCACCAACACCAGCTCACAGCGGTTGCCCTCGCAGTTTGCCTGCCGGGCATATTTTGCTGCCAAAGTCCGAATGGCAGGTTCAATAGAAATGGATTGCAGGAGCCTTTTTGCCTGCTGGATTTTGCGTTGGAGCTGCTTCGTTTCATGCTGCCACTTTTCGCAAAATGCTGCAGAATCCCGCTCATACTCCATGCGGTTACGGATGATTTGCGTTCTGACTGCCACATCCTGTTCGCCAACGACATCCACATACAGGCCAAATCTATCCAGAAACTGTGGGCGTAGCTTTCCCTCCTCGGGATTCATGGTGCCAACTAACACAAATTCGCAGCTGTGGCGGTGAGAAATGCCCTCCCGCTCCACCAGATTCTCACCGCTGGCAGCGGCGCAGATCAGTGTGCTGACAATGCTGTCCGGCAGCAGATTTACTTCGTCCACATACAAAATATTGCCATCTGCACGGGAAAGAACACCGCCGGAAAAACTGCGGATACCGTCATGGACAGCCTGCTCGAAGTCGATACTGCCAACCAGCATATCCTCCGTGATGTTCAGCGGAAGATCAACTACCTGCTGATTTGTCAGTGCTGCCAAACCCCGGACGATGGTGGATTTGGCAGTGCCTTTCTCTCCACAGAGCAGGACACCGCCGATTTTGGGGTTGATCAAGTTGTAAATCAATGCATTCTTTACCTGTGCCTGCCCAACAATGGCGGCGAAGGGGTATCTTGTATTAGCCATTTAAGATACTCTCCCAGTCCTTGGGTAGACCGTCTGTGGTGTCAAAGGGCATCCGGCGCATGCGGTGTGTCAGCACCATAGGTGCTACCTGGATCAGATGCTCTCGGGTAACTTCCTGCGCGCCCTCAAAGGCAGCCAGTGTCAGTGCGGCTTTCAGCAGTACAATGTCGCTGCGGTGTCCGTCGACCTGGAGGGCAACGCCGATTTTTGCCGCATCTTCATACAGCGCATCGGGAATCTGAACAGTGCTCAACCATTGCTGCGCCTGCTGAACACGGCGGCGCAGGGCAGCCTGCTCCTGATCCCAGGCGCGGCAGAAGTCGGCAGGATTCTTCTCATAGTCCATTCTGCGGCGGATCAGTTCACTGCGGGTTTGGATGTCCTGCTCACCGCGAATTTCCACCACCAAACCAAAACGGTCCAAAAGCTGGGGACGCAGGTCGCCTTCTTCGGGATTCATTGTGCCGACCAGCACAAAGCGGGCAGGGTGGGAGTAGCTGACACCTTCACGCTCCACGGTATTGACACCCATAGCGGCGGAGTCCAGTAATACATCTACGATATGGTCATCCAGCAGATTGATTTCATCCACATACAGAATGTTGCCGTTGGCCTGTGCCAGCAAACCGGGTTCGAATACCTTTTCGCCCTTCTTGATGGCCTGCTCCATGCTTAAACTGCCAACAACACGGTCTTCTGTGGAGCTGACAGGCAATTCCACAACACGGCGCTTGTAGGCGGTCAGCTTCAAGTTATGCTGATCCTTACAGGAAGCGCACAGCTCGCCATGACCGGGACGGCAATGGAAGGGGCAGCCTTCTGATACCTCTACTTCTTCCAGCAGGTCTGTCAGACCGCGGACAGCAGTGGATTTTGCAGTGCCTTTTTCACCGCGGATCAGAACACCGCCCAAAGCGGGGTTGATGAGATTCAGAATCAGTGCCAGCTTCATGCTGTCCTGACCGATGATGGCGGTGAAGGGATAATTATGTTCCATGTTGCATATGCTCCTCTCAAAGTTTAGGAAAAATAAAAGACCGCAACAACGGAAAAGCCCGTTGTTGCGGCCGAATTCGCGCAACGAAAAACCGCTTCTGCCCAATGGTTCGTGGGAGAAGCAAAACAATCGCAAGCAGGTCTTCTGACTGGTGTGTATCGGATATTCCGGCGGTTTCACGCAGCCTTCCCGGTTTCCCAGTGACTGACTTTCATCCTAAGCGTGAACCATTCACACTTACAGCGGCGGTACCGTCCGGGACTTTCACCCGGTTGTCTATTCTTTCCCGGTGCTGTACGCAGCCGGGAACACTTGCAATGGATATAAACTTGATGATATTGTACAAAGCACAGCTGTGTTTGTCAACAGCTAATCGATAAATTAGTACCAGTTACCCTCTTGACAAAGGCATGATTTGGGAGTATGTTATAGGAAACTTCATATACGTTCAAGTGCTGTGCAGTGCGTATAGGCTGCACAGAGAATAGAGAATCCGGTTAGAACCCGGAACGGTACCGCCACTGTAAGCGTGGAGGCTACGCACAAGACGAAAGTCGGTCATTGGGAGTAATCCTGAGAAGGCTGTGCGATGGCTTAGGATACGCGAGTCAGGAGACCTGCTTGAATGTGTGTTTCCACCAGATCTTCGAAGTGTGAGACTGGGGGTAGTGTTTTGTGTGCAGGAATTTCGGCTGCAGCAGTCCATTGTGGATTGCTGCAGCTTTTTTGTTTTCTTTAGGAGGAAATGTATCTTGGTGTTGATGCAGTCAAAGCGAAAGCTTCGCCAGACGAAGACCTATAAACTTACCATGATCGCGTTGCTGGCTTGCCTTTGCGTAATTTCTACACTTGTTTGTGTAGCTGTTGGCAGTGTGGAGTATACCATACAGCAGGTAATGGAAGCTCTGTTCAGTGAAGAGGCGGAGGCGCGGCTGATCATTTGGAATATCCGTTTTCCCCGGGTCCTTTGCGGCGGCATTGTGGGTATCTGTTTGTCTCTGGCAGGATGTATTCTGCAAGGTGTTATGCGAAACCATATGGCATCCCCCTCTACGATCGGCGTTACCAGCGGTGCCAGCTTTGTAGGCTATATGATGCTGATTGTTTTTCCGCAGTACTACCATATGCTGCCCATTGGCTCGATTCTAGGTTCCTTTGTTACAACAATGGTCATATACGGCCTTGCTTATGACCGTGGTGTCAGTCCGGTGAAAATGATTTTGTCCGGCATGGCAGTTTCTGCTGTGTTTGGTGCCTTTAACGACATCATCAAGATCTTCTTCTCGGAACGCTTGGCAGATGCGACCAGCTTTATGGTAGGCAGCTTGAACGGCGTTTCCTGGGCGGACTTTAAATTGGTAATTCCCTATGTGGGCGTTGGATTGTTTGTTTGCCTGCTCCTTCCCTCCAAGATGAATATTCTTATGCTGGGCGATGAAATGGCAAATACGCTGGGTCTGCGGGTAGAGCGCTTTCGTATGTTCCTGATTATGGTGTCCTCTTTGTTAGCGGGTACATCCATTGCGGTAGCGGGTATGATCAGCTTCGTGGGCTTGATCGTTCCCCATATCGCGCGGTTGATTATCGGCTCTGACTATAAGTACTTGTTCCCAACATCTATCCTTATGGGATATTCCTTTGTGGTCATCTGTGACACGGTGGGACGCGTGATCCTGCCGGTAGGCAACTTGTCTGTCAGTGTGGTACTTTCCTTTATTGGCGCGCCTTTCTTCCTGTACCTGCTGCGAAAGAAAGATAAGAACAAATAAGGGAGGAAGCAAGAATGTATTTTGGATTTGACCACGTTTCCATCTCTTATGGTAAGAAACAGATTTTGGACGATGTGTCCATGGAATTTGAAAAAGGTAAGATTACCACAATTATCGGTCCCAATGGCTGTGGTAAGAGTAGCTTGCTGAAAACCATTCCCCGCACGGTGACACCCTCTTCCGGCACACCGGTTTTTGAGGGGAAGCCGATTAAGCGTTACTCCCCTAAGGAACTGGCGAAAAAGATAGCTTATCTGCCGCAAATTCACACATCACCCGACGATATTGACATCCGAACGCTGGTTTCCTACGGCCGTTATCCTTATAAAAAGTTCGGCGCGGGATTAACGGAAGAGGATAACCGAATTATTGACGAAACCTTGCAGTTAACCGGTTTGAGCCATCTGTCCAACCGTTTGATGAACAACCTCTCCGGTGGTGAGAAACAGCGGGCCTGGATTGCTATGACTATCTGCCAGCAGCCACAGATTTTGCTGCTGGACGAACCGATCACCTATTTGGATATCGGTTATCAGGTGGAAGTGCTGGAGCTTGTCCGGGAGCTTTGCAACCGGTTGAAGATTACCATTGTTATGGTTCTCCACGATATGAACTTCACCGCCCGATACTCCGATCGGATTTATGTATTGAAGGATCGGAAGGTTCATACATACGGTACCCCCAACGAAGTCATTGCCCGTGAGAATCTGAAAAATGTATTCAGCATCGATTCTCAGCTGTATCACGACGAGAAAAACGATTGTCCCATCATCATTGCGGAAAAACTGCCCCAGTGACGGGAACCCAATTACCTTGTGTGCAATTTAATGCGCTATATATTAACCAATAAAGGAAGGAACATTATGAAAAAACTGATCGCAATGTTGCTGGCCGTTATCATGGTACTGTCCATGACTGCCTGCAACAACACCAATGTCAATCCTACCGAAGACAACAAGCAGACTGAGCCGGATCCCACGGTAGAGACCACCACAGCTCCCACTGAGACGGAGCCTGTTGTGGACAACACTCTGGTTGAGTATTATATGGCCAAGGCGAACGAGGTCGTTGTTGCCGACACCCATGTAACCTTTACCGATGACTCCGGTCGTGGAGAAATCTCCATTGAGAAGAACCCCAAGAATGCTGCCATTTTGTACCCCAGCTTCACCTGCCTGTGGTATGAAACCGGCGCTACCGCTCCCTTGATCATCGGCGGTAAGAGTGGCATTGAACTGTACAATGAGCAGATTGGCCGTGATATCACCCAGGATGAGGGCGTGACCGTTGTTTCCGACAGCTCCTCCGGCGGTTCCTGGGATGTGGAAGCCATTATTGCCTACAAGCCCGACCTGATCGTCTGCTCCATGGGCATGAAGGGTTATTCCACCATCGGCAATGCCGCAGAAGCTGCCAATATTCCCGTGATCGCCATTCAGTATGACCATGTTCAGGACTACCTGAAGTGGTTCAAGGTCTTCTGCAACATCAACGGTCATCCCGAGGCTTGGGAAGCTGTTGCCAATGCTACCGCAGAGAAGATTATCGAGATCGTATCCAAGGTTCCTGCCGATGTAGAAGCTCCCAAGGTCGCCATTTTGGGTGTTGTTTCTGGTAAGCTTCGCGCTTACGGTACGGAAGCTGCTGCCGGCACCATTCTGAACGAGCTGGGCGGCATCAATGTTTTCGACGACGGCTCTGCTCCTTTTGAGTCTGTGGACATCGACCTGGAGCAGTTGTATGCAGCGGCTCCCGAGATTATTTTGATCAACCAGCGTGGTGACAAGGGTGCTACTGAGGAGCAGCTGATGGAGATTGTTGGCGGTAATGCTGTTTGGGAAGGCCTGGACGCCGTCAAGAAGGGTATTATCTATTTGGATAAGGGCCTGTTCCACAATAAGCCCAACCACCGTTACGAGGAATCCTATCAGACCATGGCAAAGATCCTGTATCCTGAAACTTTCAAATAATTCATGAAAAAGATCGCAATTCTACGGTGCATGAATGTCAGCAACCGTTGTACCGGCTCCGGTTGCTTGAAAGCATGGAACGGGCGGGACAGAGCGTTTTCTGGCTATGCGGAAGAAGATCAGTTGATTTCCTTTTTTCACTGCAACGGCTGTGACTGTGATCCTGCAACCGATGAAGGCATGCAGAAAAAGCTGAACCGGCTGCAGAAAAACGGTATCACAGTCGTCCATACCGGTGACTGCACTGTACGGGATAAGGAATCCGGTCTGCGTTGTCCCAAGATCAACGAGATCGTCCAACTGCTCCAGGAACGGGGAATTGAGACCGTTCATGGAACCCATCACAAGTAAATTTACGGTCAGGCAGCAATCCCCCTTGCTGCCTGATTGGCCAAACCATGCTGCGGATTGCCCGTTGGCAGCATGAAAACCCGGTGCCTCCATGCCTTTTGGAGGTGCCGGGCAATGTGCGTTTTTGGAGGAAGAAGAATGGAAGCAAAAATCCCCAGAATTTTACTGGCTGGAACCAGCAGCGGTTGCGGAAAAACCACTGTTACCTGTGCGGTTTTGCAGGCACTGGTCAATCGTGGACTGAAAACCGGGGCCTTCAAGTGCGGCCCGGACTACATTGACCCCATGTTCCACAGCAGAATCATTGGCGCGAAAAGCGCAAATCTGGATCTGTACTTCTTCCGTGAGAACACCCTGCGGTATTTGCTGGCGAAGAATGCCGAGGCACAAGATGTGAGCATCATTGAGGGTGTTATGGGCTACTATGACGGCATGGGTCTAACTACCACCCGTGCCAGTTCTTACGAGGTGGCAAAGATTACCGACAGTCCGGTGGTTCTGGTGGTCAGCGCCAAGGGCGCTTCCTTGTCCATTCTGGCGACGATTCAAGGCTTTTTGACTTTCTGCCCGGATTCCAATATCCAGGGTGTGATCTTAAATCAGATATCTCCAATGACCTACGCCGCTTTGGCAAAGGAAATTGAGACCCGCTTCGGTATCCGTGCCTATGGTTATCTGCCGAAAATGGCGGATTGCGCGCTGGAAAGCCGGCACTTAGGTCTCGTAACAGCCGCGGAGGTGGAGAACCTTCGGGGAAAATTGCAGGTCATGGCTGCGCAGGCAGAAAAAACCATTGATTTGGATGGCCTGCTGAAACTGGCTGAGTCCGCAAATCCGGTTTTATATGAGAAGGTTTCCCTATCCTGCAAAGAACCTGTCCGCATTGCGGTGGCCAGGGACAACGCATTCTGCTTTTACTATGAGGACAGTCTGGAAGCACTGAAGGATATGGGCGCGGTACTTATCAATTTTAGTCCTCTTAACGACGAAACATTACCGGAGAACATCCACGGCCTATACTTAGGCGGCGGATATCCGGAGTTATATGCTGAAAAACTCAGCAAGAATACCTCTATGCGGCGCTCTGTCTGCACAGCGCTGGATCAGGAGATTCCCTGCATTGCCGAGTGCGGAGGCTTTATGTATCTGACGGAAAGCATCGGAGAGTACCCTATGGTCGGTTACCTTTCCGGAAGCTGCTTTGATACGGGAAAGCTGACCCGGTTCGGTTATGTGAAATTGCGAGCAAAGACCGACAATCTCCTGTGCAAAGCCGGCGAGGAAATTCCCGGGCATGAATTCCATCATTGGGATTGTACCCGACCCGGAACAGACTTCACGGCAACGAAATCCACGGGAAAAGCATGGGATTGCGCCGTGGTGACAGACCGGCTCTATGCCGGGTATCCGCATTTTCATTTTTACGGAAATCCAGCCTTTTTGGAAGGCTTTTATGATACCTGCTTAAAGGAGAAACACAGCCATGATTGAAAATATCAAACCGATGGACATCGAAAAGCGCAGTTTTGAGATCATCACAGAGCTTCTGGGAGATACCCAACTTGAACCCGAAAATGAGCTGGTCATCAAGCGTGTCATTCACACCACGGCTGATTTTGAGTATATGCAGAATCTGGTGTTCTCGGATCACGCGGTGCAAAAGGGCATCGAAGCCTTGAGAAATGGCTGCGATATTGTTACTGACACGCAGATGGCAAAATCCGGTATCAACAAGACCATCCTGGGCAAGTTGGGCGGACAGGTGCACTGCTTTATGTCCGACCCGGATGTGGCTGCGGAAGCAAAGGATCGGGGCATCACCCGGGCAATTGTGTCTATGGAACGGGCAGCTAAGCTGGAAAAACCCTGCATCTTTGCCATCGGCAATGCTCCTACGGCTCTGATTTCCCTCCATGAGCAGATGGAAGCAGGTCTGCTGAATCCCGCGCTGATCATCGGTGTGCCTGTGGGATTTGTGAATGTGGTAGAGAGCAAGGAACTGATTATCGAATCCGGTGTTCCCCATATCGTGGCCCGGGGCCGCAAGGGCGGCAGCAATGTGGCGGCAGCCATTTGCAATGCCATGCTGTATCAGATTCTGCGATGATGGAGCAGTACATAGAGAAAGACGGAAAGAGGCTCCGTCTGGGCTATACCACCGGTTCCTGCGCCGCAGCGGCTGCGAAAGCGGCAGCCTGGATGCTGCTGACCGGCTGCCGGAAAGAGAAAATAACCTTGGATACCCCCAAGGGCATCCGCTTGACGCTGGATGTGAAAGAAATCAGTCTGGGAGTGGACACCGTTTCCTGTGCCATCGAGAAAGACAGCGGCGATGACCCGGATGTAACCAAGGGGACTTTGATTTTCGCCACGGTTTCCAAGACAGATACGCCCGGGGTGACCATCGACGGCGGTTATGGCATTGGCCGGGTCACGAAACGAGGTCTTGACCAGCCGGTGGGAAATGCTGCCATCAATTCCGTTCCCCGGCAGATGATTCGGGAGAATGTGGAAGAGGTCATGGCCCTTGCGGACTATCATGGAGGATTATCTGTGGTGATTTCCGCACCGGAAGGTGAAATACTTGCAAAAAAGACATTCAATCCCAGACTGGGAATTGTGGGCGGCATTTCCATTCTGGGCACCACAGGCATCGTGGAACCTATGAGCGAGAAGGCTCTGGTGGACACCATCCGGGTGGAGCTGAATCAGCGCAAGGTGGGCGGCGCGGAATATGTGCTGCTGACCCCCGGTAATTACGGCTCTGATTTTATCCACAATGAACTGGGACTGGATTTGAAAATTGCGGTCCAGGTATCCAATTTCATCGGTGATGCTCTGGATATCTGCAAGGAACTGGGCTTTAAGGGTGCGCTATTCATCGGCCATGTGGGCAAACTGGTAAAAATTGCTGGCGGCATGATGAACACCCACTCCAAATACGGTGACTGCCGTATGGAAATCCTGGCTGCCCATGCCGGTGCGGCAGGTGTCCCGGCAGAAACGGTCACAGAAATTCTGAACTGCGTTGCCTGCGATGATGTACTTCGCATTTTGCAGGATACCCCTTATTATGAAAAGACCCTCTCCCGGGTGACAGACCGGGTGGCTTTCCACCTGCAGCACCGGGGTGATGAAATGGAAACTGGGACATTGCTGTTTTCCAAGGAATACGGAATCCTGGGCAAGAGCAGCAATGCGGATGAACTTTTGAGAAAAATTACGGAGGAATGACTTATGGTACATTTTGTTGGTGCAGGCAGCGGAGCAGTGGATCTGATCACCGTCCGTGGTGCAAAGCTTCTGGGGGAAGCAGATGTGGTAATTTATGCAGGTTCTTTGGTGAATCCGGAACTGCTTAAGCTATGCAAGGAAGGCTGTGAGATTCATAACAGCGCTACGATGACCTTGGAAGAAGTGATTGCTGTCATCAAGGAAGCAGAAGATGCCCAAAAGACGACAGTCAGACTCCATACCGGTGACAGCAGCATCTACGGCGCTGTCCGGGAGCAGTTTGATGAGCTGATCGAATTGGGGATTGAATATGATGTATGTCCCGGTGTCAGCTCTTTCTGCGGCGCAGCCGCTTCCCTCAAAACAGAATATACCCTCCCGGATGTGAGCCAGACTGTTATCATCACCCGGACTGCAGGTCGGACGCCTGTGCCGGAGCGGCAGTCCATAGCATCTCTGGCTGCCCATCAGGCAACTATGGTGCTGTTCCTCAGCACCAAGCTGACCGAAAAACTGCAAGCAGAGCTCCTGGCGGGTGGCTATCCCGGCAATACACCGGTAGCAGTGGTGTATAAGGCTACCTGGCCCGAAGAAAAAATCTTCCGCTGCACCGTGGACACCCTCCACAAGACGGTTAGCGAAAATGGCCTGACCAAGACTTCTCTGATCATCGTAGGTAACTGTATGGGCGACCAGTATCTGCGTTCTATGCTCTACCATCCTACCTTCACCACCGAATACCGGGAGGCCACGGAATGAAAGTTGCAGTTTTTGCCTACAGCCGTCAGGGCTGCAAGACTGCCCGGCGTGTAATAGACTTTTTTGCGGGGCATGAACTGCAATGCTACACTATGGAGCGGTTTGAGGAGCCCGGATTCTTGCCCATCCGCCGTCCCTCAAAGCCCTTTTATGGTCCCATTTTTAACGATGTGGATGCGATGGTGTTTGTAGGAAGTGTGGGTATTGCTGTCCGTGAAATTGCACCCCATGTCCGGGACAAGTCCACTGACCCGGCGGTAGTCTCCATTGATGAGCTGGGCAAATTCTCCGTCCCGCTGCTTTCCGGCCATATTGGCGGGGCCAATGATCTGGCGCTGGCCTTGGCTGAAACAATAGGAGCAACCCCGGTGATTACCACTGCCACGGACATCAACAAGAAGTTCTCTGTGGATGCCTGGGCTGCACGCAAAGGACTGGTGATTGCATCCCTTAGCCGGGCAAAGGCAGTGTCTGCTGCTATTCTGGAGCAGAATGTACCTCTGAAATCCGACTTCTCCATCGTAACTAACCTACCCAACGGCGTGGTTCTGGCGGATTCCGGCGATGTGGGCATCCGCATCAGCGTGTTTAAGGATGAACCTTATGAACGAACACTTCGGCTGATTCCTAAGGTTTTGCATCTGGGCATCGGCTGCCGCAAAGGAACCCCCACGGAAGCCATCCGGGAAGCGGTGGAGAGGGTTCTGCAGGAGCGCAACATCGACCGCCGCGCCATCAAATGTGTGGCATCCATTGATCTGAAAAAAGAAGAACCGGGGTTGCTGGAATTCTGTGCAGAGCAGAAGCTCCCTGTTCAGTTTTACACTGCCGGGGAACTGAAGGCAGTTCCCGGCGATTTTACCCCCTCGGAATTTGTGCAGAGCATCACCGGGGTGGACAATGTATGTGAGCGCTCCGCATTGGTCGGGGCAAAGGAATTGATCGTCAGAAAGACCGCCCTGAACGGTGTTACCGTTGCATTGGCGGCAGAACATATGGAGGTGCGCTTTGAATAAGCTGATCGTTGTGGGCATTGGCCCTGGTGACTATGAAAATATGACTGTCCGGGCTGACCGGGCGCTGCAAAACTGCGATGTGATCATCGGCTATACCGTGTATGTGGATCTGGTGCGGGACCGGTATCCTGACAAGGAATTCTTTGAAACACCCATGACCCGGGAAACAGAACGCTGTCAGATTGCTATTGATGAGGCCCGGAAGGGCAAAACTGTTGCCATGGTTTGCTCCGGCGACAGTGGAATTTACGGCATGGCAGCACTGATCTACGAACTGCGTGGCGAGAGTAAAGATCCAGAAGTGGAGGTCATCCCCGGACTGACTGCTGCCTGCAGCGGCGGTGCGCTTCTGGGCGCACCCCTAACCCATGATTTTGCGGTTATCAGCCTCAGTGACCGTCTGACCCCCTGGGAGAAGATTTTGAAGCGCTTGGAATGTGCTGCTTTGTCCGATATGGGTATTGTGCTCTATAACCCCAGAAGCAAAGGCCGTCCGGATAATTTGAAGATGGCCTGTGATAAGCTGCTGGAAATCTTGCCGGCAAATCGTCCCTGTGGCGTGGCACACTACATTGGCCGTGAGGGCGAGGAATGCAGCTTTATGACCTTGGCGCAGCTCCGGGATGCAGATATTGATATGTTCTGTACAGTCTTTATCGGCAATGCAATGACAAAAATGATCGGGGGCCGTATGGTCACCCCCAGAGGTTATAAAGATGTATAAAATTTGCGTATTCGCAGGTACCACAGAAGGACGGGAATTGGTGGAGTTTCTTGCCAGTCAGAATATTTCTGTGACAGCCTGTGTGGCAACGGAATACGGTCAGACCTTGCTTTCGCCTGCGGATAATCTGACGATTTCTGCCAAGCGGCTTACCGAGCCGGAAATGGTGGACATGCTTTTAAAATCCTGCTTTGATGTGGTTGTGGATGCTACCCACCCCTATGCCAGCATGGTAACAGAGAATATCGTCGCAGCCTGTGCAGAAACCGGCACGGAGTATCTGCGGCTGCTCCGCTCCGGGGCAGCCGCGACCGAAGATGCGGTATTCGTTTCGGATATCGCCGGAGCCGTGGAGTACCTGAATACCGCGGATGGCAACATACTGCTGACCACCGGGAGTAAGGAACTAATCAAATTCGTTTCCATCCGGGATTTTGAAAACCGCATTTTTGCAAGAGTCCTGCCCATGGAGGAATCCCTGCGGCTGTGTCAGGAAGCAGGGGTGAAGAATGCTCATATCCTAGCTATGCAGGGCCCCTTCTCCGAGGAAATGAATGTCGCTATGCTGAAGAGCGTAGATGCCAAATACATGGTCACCAAGGATTCCGGCAGCAAGGGCGGCTTTGATGAGAAAATCGCCGCTGCCAGAGAAGCTGGGGCAAAGCTAGTGGTCATTGGCAGACCTCCCCAGAAGGACGGTTTGGATTATCACGATACGGTGGCTCTGCTTTGCCAGCGGTTCGGTTTCATCCGGAAGTCTCAGGTGACGGTAGTTGGCATCGGCCCCGGGAGCAAAAAGGCAATGACGGACGAAGTCCGGGATGCTCTCTCTCAAGCGGATTGCATTATCGGTGCAAAGCGGATGGTGGAAGCCGTAGCCGGAGGCCACCAGACAGTACACCACGCGATTGCCCCGGAAGCCATAGCCGGGTTTATCCGTGAGCATCGGGAGCATAGCCGCTTTGTGGTTGCTATGTCCGGGGATGTAGGATTCTTCAGTGGAACAAAGAAGCTGCTCCCCATGCTGGAAAACTGCGATGTGACGGTGCTGCCGGGACTCAGCTCCTTGGTGTATCTGTGCGCCCGGTTGGGGACTTCCTACGAAGATGTGCTTCCTATCAGCATCCATGGCCGTGACAATGATATCATCCCGGACATTCGAAGAAACAAAAGGGTCTTTGCCTTAGTCGGCGGTGAGAATGGCATGGGCAATCTATGCCGTGAACTGACAGCGGCTGGACTTGGCTTTGTAAAAATCAGTGTAGGAGAGAAACTCAGCTATCCAGATGAGCAAATTACCGTTGGTACGGCAGAAGATTTGCAAAAACGTGTTTTCCAGAGCCTCAGTGTGGCCTTGATCGAAAATGAAAATGCCAATCCCGTTGTGACCCATGGCTTGCCCGACGATGCATTTGACCGCACAGAAACGGTTCCCATGACCAAGAGCGAAGTGCGCTGCGTGTGCCTTTCCAAACTGGCATTGACGGAAAAGGCGGTTGCCTGGGATGTGGGTGCCGGAACGGGCAGCGTTGCTATCGAGATGGCACTGCAAGTCCGTAAGGGTGCTGTCTATGCCATTGAACGGAAGGATGCAGCAGTGGAAATTTTGCAGGAGAATGTCCGTAAATTCCGTACATCCAATCTGACGGTTGTGCCGGGTATTGCACCGGAGGCTTGTGCTACACTTCCTGCACCGACCCATGCGTTTATTGGCGGTAGTAGCGGTAACATGAAGGAGATCATCGGCCTGCTGCTCCAAAAGAACCCCAATGTCCGGATTGTAGCAACTGCCATCGCCTTGGAATCCGTTGGAGAACTGACTGAATGCATGAAGCATTTCCGGTTTGATTACGCAGAAGTAATCTCCATGACGGTGGCCCGGAACCGCAAGGCAGGATCCTATAATCTGATGACTGGCCAGAATCCAATCTATATTTTCACTATGCAGGGAGGAAAACTGTGATGTACTCTTTATTGGCATTGGTGCTTGGCTTTGGGATCGATTTGATTGTGGGAGACCCTCACAGTATCCCGCATCCGGTGATTTTTATTGGAAAATTGATCTCCGCCATGGAAAAACTGGCACGAAAGATTTTCCCCAAAACAGTAAAAGGAGAAAACTTCGCTGGCGGTGTTTTGTGGTTAGTGGTTGTTGCGGTTTCCACTGCAGTACCTGCACTGCTGCTTTGGCTGTGTTATGGAATCAGTGTTTGGCTGGGACTGGCCATCGAAAGCATTATGTGTTGGCAGATCCTTGCAACCAAATCCCTAAAGGTTGAAAGCATGAAAGTATATCATGCGCTGCAAAGCGGAGATATTGAGAAGTCCCGTTATGCTGTCTCCATGATCGTTGGTCGGGATACTGCGAAACTGGACGACAAAGGCGTTGCCCGGGCCGCTGTGGAGACTGTGGCAGAGAATACTTCTGATGGCATTGTAGCTCCGCTGATTTTCCTTGCAATAGGTGGAGCACCGCTTGGCTTTTTCTACAAAGCAGTCAATACTATGGACTCTATGCTCGGCTATGTGGAAATGCCCTACAAGAATATCGGTCTGGTGCCGGCGAAGATGGACGATGTAATGAATTATCTGCCTGCCCGGCTTTCCGCGCTTATCATGCTGGCGGCTGGATGGCTGCTGAAGCTGGACGCAAAAAACGGTTGGAAGATTTTTAAGCGGGATCGGTTCAACCATGCCAGCCCCAACTCTGCTCAAACGGAATCTGTCTGCGCAGGTCTGCTGGGACTGCGACTTGCCGGTGATGCGTGGTATCACGGCGAACTCCATAAGAAAAAGTATATTGGCGATGCCTTGCGTGAGATCGAATATGAAGATATTCCCCGCGCCTGCCGCTTGCTCTATGTGACGGCCTTCCTATCCCTGATCCTGTTTGGCGGATTGAGATTGTTGTTATTGGTGGTGATCTAATGTTGTATCAAACCAAGAATCCCCATGGCGGAGATATTTACGGTGCAGAAGTATTGCTGGATTTTTCTGCGAATACCAACCCATTCGGAACACCCAAAGGGATTTTGGATGCAATCTGCAAAGCGTTGCCGGATATGCACAGATATCCTGATCCCTATTGCCGACGGTTGGTTCAGGCAATTTCGGAATTTGAATCTGTCCCGAAAGAGTATATTCTCTGCGGAAATGGTGCGGCTGATTTGATTTATGCATACTGCGAGGCGACGCGGCCTCGGGTAGCGGTGGAACTGGCACCCACCTTTTCGGAATACGCGCTGGGATTGAAGCGGGTTGGCTGTGACGTTCTGCGATATCAGCTGAATCCAAAAACGGAATTTGAACTGGATGCAGGTTTTCTGGACTTTCTGGACAAAACAAAACCGGAAGCGGTATTCCTGTGCAATCCCAATAATCCAACAGGAAAAACGATTGCGCCTGTATTACTGGAGAGCATTCTGGTTTTCTGTAAGCACCGCAATATCCGGCTGTTTGTGGATGAATGCTTCCTCGACCTTTCCGACAGCGGAGAGAGCCTGAAACCTATGCTGGCAAAATTCCCAAATCTGTTCATTCTCAAAGCTTTTACCAAGAGTTATGGTATGGCAGGCATTCGCCTGGGTTACTGTATGTGCTCTGATTCGGAACTGTTGGAACAGATGAGCCAAAGCACTCAGCCTTGGAACGTTTCAAGTGTTGCACAAGCCGCAGGTATTGCAGCGCTTCAAGAGCATGCATTTTTAGCGGAAACAAAAGAATTGATTGCAACGGAACGGCGATGGCTGAAAGAAAAACTGGAAGAATGCGGATTTCGTGTGTATCCATCCAGTGCCAATTACCTGCTGTTTCTGGCAGATGCGGATCTGCATACAAAACTTAAGAACAAGAAAATCGCCATTCGAAACTGCGATAACTACATTGGTTTGGGGTCTGGATGGTATCGAATAGCAGTACGGCTTCACGAAGAAAATGAAATGTTGATCCGTGCGATCAAAGAGGTATGACCATGGCAAAGAATATTATGATTCAGGGAACCATGTCCAACGCGGGCAAGAGCTTGCTGTGCGCAGGACTCTGCCGGATTTTTAAGCAGGACGGCTACCGGGTTGTTCCCTTCAAAAGCCAGAATATGGCTCTCAATTCCTATATCACAGAAGCGGGCGGTGAGATGGGCCGGGCTCAGGTGGTACAGGCAGAAGCTGCCGGTATTGCTCCCGATGTGCGGATGAACCCAATCCTATTAAAGCCTACCACCGATGTAGGCAGCCAGGTCATTGTGAACGGTGTGGTTCAAGGCAATATGCGGGCCATGGAATACTACAAGCGGAAACGGGAATTCATCCCTGCCGTGATGGATGCCTATAACGCACTGGCGACGGATTACGATATCATCGTCATCGAAGGTGCAGGCTCTCCTGCGGAGATCAATTTGAAGCAGGAGGATATTGTCAACATGGGCCTTGCGAAGCTCGTGGATGCCCCCGTTCTACTGGTGGGTGATATCGACCGGGGCGGTGTGTTTGCCCAGCTTTATGGCACCGTGGCGCTCCTGGAGGAAGATGAACGGGCCAGAATTAAAGGTACCGTGGTCAATAAATTCCGGGGTGACAAAAAGATTCTGGAGCCGGGTATCAAAATGCTGGAAGACCTTTGCGGTGTTCCTGTGGCGGGTGTCATTCCCTATACCCATGTAGATATTGATGACGAGGACAGCTTGTCCGAGCGTTTTAATCGCGGCAATGAGCGGAAATTGCTGGACATTGCGGTGATCCGTCTGCCCAGAATCTCTAATTTTACCGATTTCAGCCCCTTCGAACGCTATGAGAATGTTTCCCTGCGGTATGTGGACAAGGTTGCAGACCTCCATAGGCCGGATATGATTCTGATTCCCGGCACCAAGAGCACCATTTCGGATCTCAAATGGCTGCGCCAGAGTGGTTTGGAAGCGGCAGTTTTGAAAGCCGCAACATCCGGAACGCTAGTGTTCGGCGTTTGCGGCGGCTATCAGATGTTGGGAAGAACGGTTTCTGATCCTGACCAGGTTGAAGCTGCCGGAGTAGCGAAAATTGCCGGTATGGACTTGCTGCCCATGGATACGGTTTTCCATGGGGAGAAGGTACAGACGCAGACCAGTGGAACCTTTGTAAACATCGAAGGTATGCTGTCCGCACTAAATGGTATTTCCTATGAGGGCTATGAGATCCATATGGGCCGCAGTGAGGAGAGCTTAAATCCAGTGACCGGAAACGGTAATGTCTATGGCAGCTACATTCACGGAATCTTCGATGCCCCCGGTGTAACAGATACCATATTACAGGCTCTGTGTCAGCAGAAAGGAATCGACTTTGCTTCTTTGGGAACCTTTGATATGAAAGCCTATAAGGAACAGCAGTACGACAAATTGGCAGACGCTGTCCGGGAAGGATTGGACATGGAATTGGTATATAGGATTCTGAACCGGGAGGTGTAAGCCCCTCTATGAGCAAAATACTTTGTATCATTGACGGTATGACTGATTCTGGATTCCGCATTGCAGACTATCCGAATCTGTCGAGGATGTATTTGACGAAGCACATCGATACCACCAAGGGCCAGGAACCGGAAAGCCTGGGTTGCATTTTGCGACTGTTGGGAGTAGAAAAAGTGCCGAAGTATTTGCGGGGGTATGCCGAAGCACTGGGATATGGTATTCCGGTAAACACCAATGACCTGATTTTGCGGGGAAGCTGGTTTGCCCTGGATGAAAACGGACGCATAACGGTTCCTGCACCTGCACCTGAAACGCTCCAAGGTGTTGATAATTGCCGGTACTATCACTTGGAACAGTACAAGAGCTTGCTGGTATTTCCGGGAATGGCGACCTTTGTTTCGGATTTGATTACCCACCCACCCTATGCTTGTGGGGGACTCCCCTCTGAGCAATTGCAGCCCGAGGGGTGTATTGCAGTTGAGGAACTCTTTCAATCTCAGCGCACAAAAGAACGGTGTCTGGTTCCTTGGGGACAATCCGTGTCCAGAAGTATGCCCCCCTTTTCACAAAAAGCTGCGGTTATTTGTGGGACTCCCGTTGTAAAGGGTATAGCCCGCTTGTTGGGCATGGAATACATCCCTGTGCCCGGTGCTACAGGTGATGTGGATACGGATTTGGTGGCTAAGACGGTTGCTGCAATCGATGCGGCAAAACGGTGTTCTTTTGTCCTTCTGCACATCAACGGCGCAGATGAGGCAGCGCACCGAAGATGTGAATTTGAAAAGAAGTCTTTTTTACATAAGGTTGATGAATTGGTCATCCCGCTGCTGCTTCGATCTTGGCATGATGTGTATGTCACCGGGGATCACGGTACTGATCCGGAAAGTGGTACGCATATTGCTGAGCTGCAGCCCATTTTTTCAAATGTACCAGCCTCGGCAAGTATCAAAAAGGCGGATAAGGATGAATCGGCCAATATCCCAAGACAAGCCAGCCTGAAAGAAGACCAATGGAGAATATGGGCAGTTCAGCAACTGCGGAAAAAAGCCGACGAGGTGGGCCGCGTGCCTACAAAAGCGGATTTTGAACCCATAGAAAAGATACGGATTAAAAGTGCTTTGGGTCCCTGGCCGCGGGCGCTGGAAGCGGCCGGACTGAAAGAACCTAAAGAAAAAAAGACTGCGAATCGGAGGTAATCCATATGGAAAATTCCTACCGCTTTTTTCAGAATCGTGCGTGCAAGTATTTTCCTTGCCACAAGGTAAAGGACGATAACGAATTTAACTGCCTGTTCTGTTATTGCCCGTTGTACACACTGGGTGATCAATGCGGCGGTAACTGCTCCTATACGGACAAGGGAATCAAAAACTGCACCAACTGCACTTTGCCCCATAACCCAAAGGGATATGAGTATATTCTGGCAAAATTCAGTGCTTTGGCAGAACTGGCAAAGGCGAACCGTAAAGAAAGCGAGTGACAAGAATGGATTTGCAGACAATGATTGTTTCTGTCGCACCTTTGGACGAATTTGCCATGGCAGCCGCTCGGGAGCGGCAGGCCCAGCTTGCCAAACCTCCCGGAAGTTTGGGAAGATTGGAAGAACTGTCTATCCAGTTGGCAGGTATTACCGGCAAGGTACATAACAAAATCGAAAAGAAGCACCTTTTGGTATTCGCGGCTGACAACGGTGTGGTGGAGGAAGGAGTTTCCTCCGCTCCCCAGTCTGTGACCCTGATGCAGACCATCAACCTAACTCGGCACAAGACTGGCGCCTCTACCCTCTGCAAGCACTTCGGATGCGAGATCACCGTATGCGATGTGGGTGTCAAAGCGGATATCAAAGAACCCAAGGTGCTGAATAAGAAGATCGCCTACGGCACTCAGAATATTGTAAAAGGTCCTGCCATGACAAGGGCACAGGCAGAACAAGCCGTTTTGATCGGCTATGAACTGGCGAAGGCAACCGATGCGGATGTGATCGGCATTGGCGAAATGGGTATCGGCAATACGACCACTTCCTCCGCAGTGCTCTCCGTTCTGCTGGATGCGGATGTGGATGCGGTGACCGGTCGCGGGGGCGGCATTACGGATCAGAGCTTCCTTAAAAAGAAGCAGGTTATCAAGGATGCCATTGCCATCAACAACCCGAATAAGAATGATGTGATCGATATACTTGCCAAGGTGGGTGGCTTCGATATTGCCGCTATGTGTGGTGCGTTCCTTGGTTGCGCGGAAAAGCGCTGCCCGGTGGTCATCGATGGTTTTATCTCTGCGGTGGCGGCTTTGTGTGCTTACAAGCTTTGCCCCAATAGCGTCCAGTATTTTATACCCAGTCACGCATCCTACGAGATCGGCTACAAGCTTGCCATGGATGCTATGAATCTGCAGCCTATGTTCCTGCTGGGTATGCGGCTGGGCGAGGGTAGCGGCTGTCCGCTGGCATTTGAAATTTTGGAAGCCGCCTGCGCCATTATCAACGATATGGCAACCTTTGATCAGGCTGGTATTGATGACGGCTACCTTGATGAAATTCGGGAGGGCGATAAGTTCACCGTGGAGGGCGCGAAATGACCTATTTCATTTCCGGTGGTGCGAAATGCGGTAAATCCTCTTTGGCACAGGACTTATCGGTTGCTCTCTCCAAAGGCGGAAGACACTACTATGTAGCTACCATGATTTCTACAGGTAGCGAAGATAATGACCGAATCCGGCGACATCTGGCAGACCGGGAAGGTATGGGCTTCGAGACCGTGGAATGCTTCCGGAACATCATGGACTGCTTGAAAATTGCCGATAAGAATGGCGTGTTCCTGGTGGACAGTGTTACATCTTTAATTCAAAATTCTCTGTTCCCGGTGGAAAAGAATTATGAAATGGATCTGGCTGGGGCGAACCGCTGTGCCGATGAGTTGGTAGAGTTTTCCCAAACCGTCCGGCATGCGGTATTCGTCAGCGATTACATCTATTCGGATGCTGAAAGGTATTCGGAAAGCACCGAAATATACCGCAAATGTTTGGCGGATATTGACCGCCGCCTTGCAAAGACCTGCGATACTGTCATCGAAGTATCTGCCGGACAGCCGATTATTCACAAAGGGGATCTGTGCATATGAAAACATATCTTCATGCGCTTGCTATGTGCCAGAGTATGTTCTGCGCCATCCCTGCGCCCCAGGTGTGGGATGAAAAAGCAAAGGATAAAATGCTCCTGTTCTTGCCCGTTGTGGGTTTGGAGATCGGCGCAATTTGGGCAGTGCTAGCTTGGCTTTGCAGGCTGCTGAATCTGCCAGCCTTGGTTACGGCGCTGATCCTCTGCGCCTATCCCTATATTGTCACCGGATTTCTCCATCTGGACGGCTATATGGATGTGACCGATGCGGTAAAATCCTGGCGGGATCTGGAGCGCAGAAGGGAGATCCTCAAAGACTCCCATGTGGGCAGTTTCGCTGTTATTGGCATCGTGCTTTTGATGATTGCCCAGTTTGCGGTCTTTGCGTCTGCTCCGGCAGATGCAAATTACCCCATTTTAATTTTCGTCCCCGCAGTAAGCCGCTGTTGTTCCGCTTTGGCGGTGACCGGACTGAAGCCTATGTCTACCAGTCAGTATGCAGACCAAAAGAAACCCAAATCCTACATGGTGGTGCTGACTGTCATGCTTGTAGCTTTCCTTGCGGCAGGTTTTGTGCTCTGCGGTAAGTATGGTTTTGCTTTGATCGGTGGCTTGGTCGGATATGGCTTTGCTCTTCGTCGAGCCTATAAATCGCTGGAAGGTATGAACGGTGATATTTCCGGCTATGCACTGACTCTTGGCGAATTGGCCGCTGCGGCGGTGTTTGCATTGCTGTAAGGAGCGAATTGATATGATGAAATTATGTGAGAAACTGCTGATTGCTTTGCAGGGTTATTCTTTGACTACCGCTGAAAGTTGCACTGGGGGTGGGATCGGAGCAGCCATCACTGCGATTTCCGGTAGTTCTACTGTTTACAAGGGTGGCGTGATCTGCTATGCCAACTGGGTCAAGGAGCATATTTTGGGAGTGAGGTCCGAAACACTGAATTTGTATGGGCCTGTATCCTATCAGGTTGCTGAGCAGATGGTGATTGGCATACAAAAGCTTTTGCAGGCGGATGCAGCAATTTCTGTCACCGGTCTGGCTGGACCAGGCGGCGATGAATACGGAAATGCTGTAGGTACGGTGTTTGTAGGTACAGCTTTTCATGATAACACAACTGTAAGGGAGTATCATTTTTCTGGAAGCAGAGAAGATGTCCGTAATCAAGCCACGCAGGTTGCGCTGCAACAACTATTGGAGATGATTGTATGATTTTAGTCATTGGTGGTGCTTATCAAGGGAAAATGGATTTCGTTAAAGATACATTTGACATCACGGATAGCGATGTGTATAACTGCGACAAGGCCGAAATCGACTTTTCCAATCGGTGCATCTACAAGATTGAAGAATTTACTGCTTTGTGCGATGACCCCATTGGCTATTTTGAAACCCATCAAGACGAATGGCAGGACAGCATTCTGATTCTCCAGGATATCTTCTGCGGTGTGGTTCCAATGGGCGCAGAGAATCGGGCATGGCGGCAGCGTACTGGTAGACTTGCCCAGTATTTGAGCCAGGAAGCAAAACAGGTCAGTCGGATCTTCTGTGGATTGGAGCAGAGATTGAAATGACTATATACCTGATTCGCCACGGAAGAACCGAGGCCAATGAAAAGCACCTCTACTGCGGCAGTACCGACCTACCCCTGTCCGATGGGGGCAAAGAAGAACTGCGCAGTGTCCATTATGACATCAAAAATGTCCGCTTCATCACCAGTGGCATGAAACGGACCAACGAAACGCTACGGGTTCTGTTTGGTGATGTTCCTTACGAAATCGATCCCCGATTCCGGGAAGTAGACTTCGGCACCTTTGAAATGCACAGCTACGAGCAGCTGAAAGATACCCCGGATTACCAAGCATGGCTCACCGGGGATAACGATGCCAACATCCCACCAAATGGCGAAAGCGGCGTACAGATGAAAGAGCGTGTGCTCAATGCATTCTCCGAAATCAAAGAGAACACCTGTATCATCACCCACGGTGGTGTCATTGCCGCCATTATGGAAAATTTGTTCCCGGAAGAAAATAAGAACCGCTATCAGTGGCAGCCCAAGCCGGGATGTGGATATGTTCTTGAAGCGGAGAACTATAGGCAACTCTAAATTTGCCTTTGTAGCCGACAGAAAAGTGTTCATCGATGCCTACCTCGTTTCTACCGCTGAAAACGGCTACAAAGCCGAATCTCAAAAACCAAACACCATATGCTGCGGTTTCTGTTCTGCCGAAACCACAACATATGGTGGTATTTTTATTCCTTGAAATAGTTTTCCTTCCGCAGGGCATGAAAAAACCCCGGCTTTGGTACCGGGGAAGAAGCTTTTAGTGTGGTTCTCGTCTGCTTGCACCAACATGGGCCAGCAGACCCGTACAACATGGTATCTTCTTCGATTGTTCAGACATGGTACGAGCCCCCTCCCATGGATAATTTCGACCATTATACCATGAGAGAGGGCTTTCGTCGATAGAAAAACCGATGTTTTTCTAAAAAGTGTGGTATTGTCTGCCTTAATAAATGTGGTACTTCCCGCATATTGGGGGAATTTACTTAGGCAGGTTGGGGTAGATATTTACCGTCAGCTTATCGTCCTGGGAACGATATACAGTAGCCTTTTTCATGACTAGCTTCCAGAGCCTATTTTTCTCAGCAGGACTCAGAATCGGGTAGCTCTCCAGAATGTGCTGAGTGGTGGGGATGATCTGTACAGTCTCCTGTTTCTTCTGACTGCTTTCACTCTGCTGACGAAGGAGGTCGGCTTCGGCACTCTGGAGCTGGTTGATCTCTTTGACCAGGGATGCGTTTCGCTTGGTGAACATATCAATGGTGTACACACCCTTTTCCAGATATTCGCAGATGTTTTCCTGCTGAAGCTGGAGCTGGGTGAGCTGTCCACGAACCGCTTCCAATGCGGTAGCGATGGGATCAACCTTTGGCTGCTGGTCAGCTTCAATTTGAATCGTGTATTCATCCAGCCACTCCTGCATTGCATCCCGGATGCTGTTTTCAACCACCTCACACTTGATGATTTTACAGTCGCATCCTCTAGTGGTACAGCGGAACCAAGGGGTAGGATTTCTGCGTTTATCAGGTACTGTCCGCTTCATAATGGCACCGCACTTTCCGCAGACAAGAATACCTGCAAAGGGGTTCTGGAGTTGACGGTCGGTATTGACAGAGGCATGGTTGCGTTTCTTCTGTGCTGCCTTAACCATCTCCCACTGTTCTTCCGTGATGATCGGCTCGTGGAGTCCATCGTAGAGCTCATAGTCATCGTTCAGGATGCGGGTCTTGGCAAGGAAACCATCCTTGACTACTTTCTTCACAGGCTCCCGCCGCCAGCGGATCTTTCCTAAGTACACCTCGTTGGTCAGGATGTTCACGATGGAGGTCTGGCTCCATTCACCTTTTCTGGCGGGGATGTGCATATCGTTAAGGGCATAGGCTATCGCATTGTAGCCCATGCCCTGTTTTCCGTACATATCAAAAATCATTTGAACGACCTTGGCTTCCTCCGGCTCAATGCGGAGGCTGTTGCCTTTCTGTCCGGCCAGCTTGTAGGGCCGGTATCCGTAGGGAGCCATGGAACCCATGAACTTACCTTCGGATGCGGACTGGTTTCTGCCACGCACCAGCCGCTTGTTGATGGTTTTCAGCTCGTAGCGGCTGAACATGAATTTCATATCGGTGAACTGTTCGTCGGATTCGTTTTGCAGATCGTAGGTCTTGCCAGGGGTGATGATCTTGCAGTAGTTGGTCTGGAGGATCTGCATGATGTAGCCTGCTTCCATGGAGGAACCTCTGGACAGTCTTTCGATGTCCATGCAGACCACACCCGCATACATACCGGTGCTGACCAATTCCAGCAACCGCAGCATTTTCGGACGAGCCGCAAGGGACTCGCCGGAGACCACTTCTTCCAAAACCTCCACCACGTTCAGCTTTTTGTCCTTGCAGAATCTGTCAAGGATCTGACGGTGGCGGGACAAGGTTTCCTCAACGGAAACCTCATCATAGTCCGTGTCCAATCTGGACTTTCTCAAATACATTAAGTATCGATCCAAGTTGTCACTTCCTCTCTGCCGGGACTATGCCGCAGGTTCCAAGTCATCCTCCTCCGCAGTGCTGCGGAGGATCGCTTCTGTGATCAGTTCCGTGACCGCAGAAAGGATAATCTGGATGTCCTCTTTGTTGGCGTTCGTGCAAAAATCGTTGTGGATGATAATCTTAGGTTCCATCGTCACCGCACCTTTCTGTTGGCAGGGACAGTGGCTTGATTTTTGCAGCACACACAATACCCGAAAGCACTCTGGAAAGCTATTGACAAAGACACCGAAAAGACGGCGCCGAAACTTGTGATACTATCCACATAAAATAAATGGTTTCTTTCTCTTTCCCAAATGGGAATTAACATCATAGGCATTTACCTCCATAAAATAAAAATGGGGCGGGGTGTCGGATTTCTCCGGCACCCCGCCCAGGGTTTATAACTTACATTCCGCCCATGGACTGACCGTGGTGCTTCTTCCGTTCAGGACGGAAGTGCTTGGTGGTGCTGTCCTCCACGGGACGGTGGTCAATAATATTGGTCAGCCCAGCAGCCAGATATACCGCGTCAGTTCCCAGACCACCAAGATCAGGCTGGGGATCATGGAGATCCAGAACAGCTTCTTCAAAGTATTCTTCATCCGTTCCTGCTCCTGCGAGATTGCATTCCCAAACTCCTCGTTCATCTTCCCAACCTGTCGCTCCAGAGATTTCACCGTACTCTCCATCGAACTGGTGGTGTTCTGCACTTCCCGCTTCAGGATCTGCCGGTACTGCTCTATGGCTTCCAGGCTGGCCTGCCCATCTTCCCGGAGGATCTGAAGCTGCCGTTCCATGTACTCCACCAGCTGCGTTTCCGTGGTGAGAGTACCCAGCTTCTCCAGGATTTTCCCCAGCGTGTCCACCTGCGCTTTCTGCGAATCGATCATTGCCTTCCAGTTCGCTTCCATGACGGCGACGGTGGGCTGCACCGATTCCGCTTTCGAGATCATATCTCTCTGCGCCTGCCGCATTTCTGTAGCAGATTTCCGCCCGGATTCTAAACTCATATTCCATCATCTCCTTCAAATATTTTAATCCGTTCATTTTATCGTCACAGCACTTGTGACCGTCCGGGGTGGTGTAGGTGATATTCTTTCGGCTATCTGTCCATTTGACTTCGTAACCGTTGTACTCCATGAGCCGGATGAAATGCTCCCGGCTCCGGGCCTGTGCCATGCATTCGTCAACGGTGATCTCCAAGTCCATCTTCCAGCTCTTGCCCTTGGCATAGGCACGGTACTCCCGGTCGGACATAGTGCGTTCTTTTTTCTGTTTCTGCTTCTTGGGTTTCACAACAGAAAGGCCATACTGCATACACAGCTCGTCGGATGCCTTTCGCAGTGCCATGAGGCTTTCCTCGTTGCTGTGGTACTTGAGACCAGTTTCATAGCTTACCGAGTTGATCACAAAATGATTGTGCAGATGCTCCCTGTCCGTATGTGTAGCAATGATGATCTCATAGCCGGGGATATGTTCTGCCAGCTTCAGGGCAATCTCATGTGCCATCTCCGGGGTGACAGGATCGTCAGGACGGAAGGACTGAACCATGTGGTAGTACATCCTTCCATCTGTGCTTCCATACTGCCGCTTGGTATTCATAAATTCTAACAGGGCAGCCTGGGGTACACAGTTGACCCCAGAAATCAGGGAGCGGCCCTGGTATGCAACTTTGGTCGGCCTACAACAATAGGTGATGACACCGTGCAGACCACCAACGGTCTGGGTCTTTTGGCATTTCGCAAATTTCACGATTGCCATAGTTACCACCGCTTCCGCTTGAGAATATCAGACAGCAGAGAGCTGACGGAAATATAGGCATCCGTCAGCTCCTGGAGATACACAGCTTTCACCCTGCCCATATTCGCCAGGGTGGTGAGCTGGTTAAGATTCCGGCCGATGGCTTTCTGCTGCCGGATGACCTCGTCTAGGCCATCGATGACGACGATCTGCTTTCCGAGACAACAGTCCGTGATATATTCGGTCAGGGTCATATTCGCCTGCTCCGCCTTTTCATGGAACTGCTGCCAATCCGCATCAGAAATGCGGATGCTGAGTTTCTTGTTTTTCACTGAATTCCTCCAATCTTGTTAAAATATGAAAGTGGGTCCGGGCTTCCGCCCGGTTTTTCTGCGGTCGGCGACTAGCCGAACGCGATGCTAGCCACTCCTAAAGGAGTGCCAACTCCGCCCCCGCAGGGGCAAATTTAAGTATCTGCTCCCTGCGGCGGCTTCTGCTGCCGCAAACCATAAAACAGGACTGTCGCCCTTGTTTCCAAGGGTGATTTACCCCCTGTTTTTCGGCGGTTTTTCGCCCTGTGCCCGGTTTTTCAGAGGCGAGTGGGATACTTACCCTACCCCAGAGAGAAAAGCGGCACACAGGGGCGACAGCGGCTTTTACTGGTTTTTCATAGTGGTGGTGTGTACTGTTCTTGATGTGTATTTCCAGCTACAAATCGGGATTTTCCAAGTGCCGCAACGACTTTTCAGATTTCGTTCCAGTACCGCAGAAGAAGCAAAACAGTATCGTTGTGACACTTCCGTAACAGCTTTGTGACGGATAGGATTTTTATAAAAATCCTACTGCCGCAACAGGTTTTGCGGTGCTGTGACGCTTGCGACACTTAATTTTCACAAGGCGGCATCCCGGATGCGTTCTGCCTTTTCCCGGTACAGAAAGATCACCCGCTTCTGCTTGTTGCCTACACGCAAAGGGCGGGTATTCTGTTCCTTACCGGGGAGAATCAGCCCTTCCTCTGCCATAGCTTTCAGCAAACTCTTGTGGGTACAGGAAAAGTTTTCGCCCTGTTCCTCGCAGAACTTGCGGACAACCTTGTGGCACAGTTCGCTGTGCAGATAAAGAAAAGTATCATCCTGATACCCAAGGCAGGTTCCAAAGCCCAGCTCACCGGGATTATTCTTGTCATCCACATACACCTGGTTGCTCTCCAGCAGAGCATAGAGCTTGCGAATAAACTTGTGAGTCGGCTTGTCCTGATCGATGTTCTCTGCCTGCCGCGCGGCAAGGCGGTAAAGAATTTCCTTGAACCGCTGCTGAATCTCAGCACAGCTTTCTTCATCCATTACCTGATTTTGTTTCAGGAACAGCAGAAAGAAATCCATTCCCATCTGCAAATGTGCCACCGCTTCCGGCACCCGGCCATGACAGCGAATGCCGCTTTTACGGAATTCCTCCCGGCAGGAAAGGAAGCGGGAGTTGAGGAAGTGAACAAATTCCTGTTTCGCTTCCTCGGAATGAAGAAAGGTTTCCTTGATCCACTGGGTGTACGCATGCATACACCGTTGAAAGGTTCCTCTGGCGGCTTCTTTCTGATAGGCAGAAAGATTTTGAAGATCCACATCGGATTCCCTCAATTCCAAAGCGAAGTACCGTGCCGTACCGCTCTCACCAATGTCGGGAGCAAACTCTGCGGTGATGATGGCATTGCCCTGGGGAGGGCGGGATTCCATCAGAGTAGAATCAGAACGAAGCCTGCCTTTGCCGGTGCGGTCACCGTAGGCGCGCATAATTGCCTGGGCAGTGCCGTTCATTTTCTGTTCCTCCATTCGACTGCTGGGATGGAGATCGTCGATGCAGGTGAGCACATCTTTCAAAGCAAATGCGTTATGGAGGATGCTGTTGGCAGTATCCCGGAACGACAAAGGCAGCTCCGATGCAGTAAACTTTCCGAAGAAAGAGAGCATCAGAGCTGCCAATGTACTTTTCCGGGAGCCCGTCTTTCCTGAAAGAAACAGGACGAACTTGGGTTCGCAGCCCGCTTCTTTGAGAAAATGGTTGAGAGGACTGAGGAAAGTGAATGCCAGCAGAGGGAACATGATTTCCTCGGGGACGGGCATCATCCGAAGCATACAAGCTGCGGTTTGGATGTCAAGCGGATCACACTTGCGCTCCATGCCGTAGCCCTGCAGCTTACCGTGGAGGTCAACGGTGTGGTTGTCATCTCCGGGCATCAGGTAATACCATTCCTCTCCGATCTTTTTCCATCCGGTCACAGCGAACACGGTTTTCTTTTTCGCGTAAGCCGCAGTGGTCTGGATGGCATGGCGGACGCAATCCTTGACAGTTTTACCCACTTCCAGAATGCAATCCATACCCCACCGCTCTGCCATCCAGTTGAAGCTGGCAAGGTCAGCGGCGGGGATTTCAATTTCAGGAAGGGCGCGTCCGCTTTCGTGAACACCACGCAGTCGAACATAAGTGGTAGTCACGGCACCGTCATCGACGGTGATCTCGCACACGATTTCCGGCGCGAGGTTGCACAGTTTCCTCTTTACAATGCCGTTCTTTCCAGGGTAGCTTTCGAACAGGCAGTTGTTTTCAACGGCATATTTCTGTGCATACTTAGGGGGTTGGGTCAATAAGCATGACCTCCTTTCAAAGAAAATTTACTGTTTCAGACTTGTTTCAACAGGCCCGCTCTGATACACTAAAGGTACAGTTTATAGGACAGTACCTTGTGGTATCATAAGGCTGGACGAGCCTGCGAGAAAAAAGTGGGAGCAGTGTCTATATTGCGAAAGGAGGTAGTTTCATGGTTCCAATCAAATATAAAATCCATCGTCTCTCAGCCAGAGCTGTGATGGGATACGCAAAGGAAACTGCCCAGAACATCTATTCGTTTCAACTAACCAGTGCAGCAACGGAGAAATGTAAAGTTAGCACCCAAGTGGAGCAGGATGACAATGCCCTGTTCTATCAGATCATGGACGAGCTGCATGGTGGAAACTTTACACTCCCGACAGATGGAAAGATTGTCACCGATCTGTCTGAGATCCTTTTCTATATGGACTTTGCCGGGATCTTTGACCGCACCGGCAGACAGAAGAAATACATTGACCGTCAGAAGAAAGCGGAAAGTATGTTCCGCCCTGAAGGAATTACTCTAGACTTTGGCTCTGGAGCGCACCGCTACTTTGCCTTTGAACGCTCCGCCAGCATGAGTCGACAGGCTATGCTTTCGTTCATCCGGGAAGAATTCTACGAGCCCGTCCGCAGAAGAATTATGATGGATCTGACCATCGGGCAGTGCCAGCTCAGTAAGCTCTACGCATACAACGGTCTGATGATGTCCAGCGGCATCCGGGTGGACGGCGTTGGAATTGACCGCCCCCACCGTGTCATTGTGATTGATAATCCCACATTTAAGAATCACAATGTGAAGGTGATTACGGTAGAAGATGATGGCTCCACTGGCAGTATAAGAAAATATCACCGTGTGGAAAAGCGGATTGAGGAACTGACAACGATCTGCTTTGACGGAGAGGGCTTGATCTCCAAACAGTATTCCGACGTACTGAACAAGGCCCTGGGACCTAAACGAAAGCACACCTCTTTCCAGATTCGTATGCCCTATGTCAAGGGAATGCTGCACCAGGTTGATTTCAAAGATCTGCTGATAAACGCAGGCACGATGACGATTACAGATATGTGGGGTGTGAAGCATTCCGTAGAAGACGTGGACATTATACTGACCAAGAGTATGTTCAAGGGCGCGGGCTGGTTGAAAGAAAACGGTAAGTCTTGGGAGAATTACTGGACTGCGTTCCGTAAATACCATCATGCCCTGTACATCACCAATGTGAGCAAGCCAAAGCCGGAATCCCAGACGGAGCTGAATTTCCAGTTCCTGAACACCCTTTCCATGAGTGCAGAAGAGTTCCGACCGGAGGATCTGCCCCTAGGTTGGACGCACAGTCCTGCAGAAGATGGCCGGGACTGGCTGACAAAAGAAACAGAACTTGCCTACTATAATCTCTGCGCCAACGATGCTTACCGCATTCAATATTTCACGGAACAGGCAGTTGGTTGGTGGAAACCCCAGAGTAAAGAAAGCCAGATGGCGAAGATATTGAAGCGAAATCCGCTGTTTGTCTCCGAACCACCCTATGTGAAACAATTGGAATCCGAGGCAGAGGGCATTCTCAGCCGCTATGCCAAGGGCAAACTGATCGTTGCCGGGGACAACCGTTTCTTGTCCGGCGATCTGTTTTGGTTGATGTCATTCCTCTTCGACCCGGCAGGCGCAAAAACGAAACGGCAGTTTACTTTTTTCTCGAAAGCATCTATTGAACAGTTTCCGGATGATGGTTTCTACGCTCCTGGTGCGCGGTACAGCACAGATTCTGTTTGTACGATCCTGCGTAATCCGCACATTGCCAGAAATGAAGAGATCCAGCTAAGACCCTACACCGAGAATTACCCGATGCGAAATTATTACTTCGGACATCTGACTGATGTACTGATGGTTAGTTGTGAGGTGCTGGCGGCAGAGCGGCTGGGCGGCGCTGATTACGACGGGGATATGGTCAAAACTATTGCGTCACCCATCGTGAATCAGTGTGTGCGCCGCAACTATGACGATTTTGCTGAGAAACGGCATAACCTTAACAACATTCCGCTGCTGATGATCCCCAGCATTGACCCGCTGATCCGAGATGCCAAGGACTGGCAGGCACGGTTTGAGACTGTGAAGAATACCTTTTCCTCACGGGTTGGTCAGATCTCCAATGCCGCGCTGAACAGAAGTATCATCGCCTACAACGAGAACTCCACCGCAGCGGAACGGGAACGGTACCGGCAGGAGGTGGAAATCCTTGCAATCCTCACCGGCTTGGAGATCGATTCTGCCAAAAGCGGTGTCAAGCCTGACCTGTCCAAATATCTTACTGCCAAGGATATCAAGCGGAGCCGTTTCCTGCGGTTTAAGGATATTATGGATGCCGCAGAAGAACAGCGGAAGTGGTATGAGCCTACTCCGGCAGAGCGGCTGAAAGCCTACTACGAGAAGACCGATTGGTCAACGGTAGATTCCAATTTGGAGAAGCTGCCCTACCTTGCCTATCAGTTGGAGCGGCATACTCCGAAAAAGAAACCCAGGAAGAACAAGCCTGCTGATCTCTATACCTTTGCAGTACCGGGTTGGGAAAAGAAACTAGATCCCACTATTATTTCTGCCATATCTGAATTGGCACAGGATTATAAGCACTGCCTGCGGCGCATTCGTGCCAGCCGACAGCCTATCAAGGAGAGATCGCGGCAGAGTGATATTGCCAAGATCCTGTTCGCCCGGTGTCAGGAAGACGATTATGATACGGATACTTTGTATGCCCTGTTCTCTGCCTTTTCGCAGGAGCAGGTGACAGAATTGTACCGCGCTATCCGGGATAACCAATGGCACCTGATGCCGGAGAAGAACCGGGAAGCATTTCTGCGGCAGTATCTCCCGAAGGAGTTTGAAGACTATTTCGATCTGCTGACAGACTTCCGGTGCAGCGGTTACCGTATCATGGGCGATTTGGTCTGCGATTGCATGGATGCATACCGTCTGGAAGATCAGCGGAAGCTCCACAGCGAACAGGATTCTCCCGCTATGACAGCCATGCTGGATACCTACCTGAACAAAACATCCGGGGCAGACTATAAGACCGTTGTGGCGCTGGAATGCAGAAAGCAGTTGGAGGCTATCGTCAAGGCAGGAGAAGCGGTGAAATATGCCGTTGCCATCAGGGACAAGGATTTCCTGTGGGATATTCTGTATGACAAGATCTACGATCATGTGAAACGGATGGAGGTGAGCCGGGATGCTGAATGAACTGGAGGAATTCAAAGCCTACACCACTCCTGTCAAGTATGAAGTCAGCCGCAAGGGTGACACCGCATTCCTGGGCCGGTTCACCTTTGAATCCTTGCTGAATTTCGAGGGCATGAGCCGCATCCTTACTATCCTGGCGAGGGGGGATCTGCCGGATATTGAACGGGCGAGGAATGCGCTCTGCGCCTGGTGCAGTATCCCTGACAGCAAAAAAGCCACTCCCAAAGAGGAGTGGCAGAGCCGGACGGACTTTCGGGAACTGCACAAAACATTCCCGGAGCTGGTGGACGAAAACGGCGCAGGCTGGTTCTACCGCCATGTTCACGGTGTCGCAAAATTTGTGCTGGACAACCCGGACGCCGTGCGGAAAGGCTACACCGAATACGGCGAAGCTATCCAGAATAAGTTTGATAGGATGTGGAGAGATAAGGTAGTGCAGTTCCAAATTCCTATCTTTTCTCTGACCACAAAAGGTGCCTGGACACTGCGCTTTGATGATATTCTTGCCGACGCTCTGGAGCAGGGACCACTCCAGAATTACGAAGTCACCATTCCCGAAGAGTTGCGGCAGAGGGTAGAAAAATGGGCAGGAAAGAAAGCTGCACCTTATATCTGCGATTTGATCGCCTACTACCGTGCCCACCGGGAAGATGACTGTGAGTGGGTAGTCCTGCCAGTGACCAGCTTCGATATGTACTACGGCGGAAGCTATTTCAGTAAGCGCATCCTGTCCACAATCCCGGAAGCAATATTAGAACGGCAGAACCATGTTGGCATTTGCCGTTACCACATCACGGAGGCTTTCCGTCTGTAAATTCGTCACTTTAGCTACTTGTAATTCACCGTTTTCCAAGGTAACATCACCCAAAACTTTTGGGAGGTGTTACCTTGAAAACATTTTTTGAGTCTTTGAAAGCCTATATCGAAGCACATCCGCCCAATTATGGTGATGGCGAATCCGTTCTAACTATGCTCTATGAGTGCCATAACGAAAATAATCCCTATGACAATGCGCAGATAAAGGCTGATTTCAACGAGCTTTACCAGCAGATGAACGGCATGGAGCTGCGGGAAATGGATAAAATCATCTATCCAGTCTGTATGCTGTGCCGAAATCATGAAAAAGCGGGCTTTGTGGAAGGCATCAAGGTCGGCATTAGAATGGGACAAGAATTGCTATAGTGGTACCATATCCTACCGACTGGCAGCAACAGCATTTCTGATTCTTGCATTTTTGGAATTATCTTGTTAGAATTATTTCGTAATACTATGAAATGTTGAGAGTCGGGATGAGGTGGTATGGATGATACATATTGCTGTGGTTGAGGATGAACAAAAAGACCGTGAGCTAATTATTTATTACATTGAAAAATACGCGGCGGAGTATGGAGAGTCCATTAAGGTTTCCCAGTTTGAAAACGCAAGGCTGTTTCTTTCAAACTACAATCCGATCTATGACCTGGTATTTCTGGATATCCAAATGCCGCTTCTGGACGGAATGCAAGCCGCGGAACGGTTAAGAGAATTGGATCCGGCGGTTCCGCTGGTGTTCATCACCAATATGTCCAACTACGCCGTGAAGGGATATTCTGTCAATGCCTTAGATTTTGTTGTGAAGCCTGTGGCTTACTACAACTTCTCAGCAATGCTGTCAAGAGCCATCCGAATTGCCAAGATGAAATCGGATGAGGTAATGCTGAAAACTCCAAAAGGAAGCGTCAAGATTCCGCTGGATAGAATTGCCTTCGTGGAGGCCCTTGGCCATCAGGTGGTGTTTCACACAGATAACGGAGAAATCAAGCTGTGGGAGACACTGAAACAGCAGGAGGCTAAGCTGCCGGGGGACCAGTTTGTCCGGTGCAGTAATTACTGCCTGGTCAATCTGAAGCATATCGATGGCGTGCGGGGTAATACGATTACGGTGGCTGGGACTGAAATCGCTATCACACGGACCCAGAAGCAAAAATTTACACAGAAGCTTCTGGAATACTACGGCGATTATTTCTGAGGTACGGAATGGATAATTCAGGCTATATTTTCAACAGTACGATATACCTCCTGGACCAGTACAGGAACATTTTGTCTTTGATCGCGCTGGAGCTGATTTTTACCATGCCGTCTGTCAGGCGGCGCAGCCATTTTGTCGCAAGACTGGTTGCAGGTATCGCAGCAGGCCTTGCGGTTGCGTCACTTTACCTGTTCGTTCTTGATTTCATGCAAAGCCTGACAGCCTTGGCAATCGATTATTCCTTTGTTCATGTGATCTCTGTACTGTGGTATACGGCGATGGTGGCGTTGGCGGGAATGCTGATTTACTTCTGCTTTGATGTAAATCCAACAGAACTGGTGTGGATCATGCTCACAGCGTACGCTGCACAACATATTATTTATGTGATAGCCTATGAGTGCCTGGTTATGGGTTTCTTTGGACATCAGCTGCATATTCTTTTGCGGCTGCTGATCTATTTTGTTGTGGCGCTGGTTATTGACACCATAATGTATGCGGTCTTCTCTCCTATTATAAAAAATCGGGAACATCTGTATGTCCACCCATCCTGGAAGAACTGTTTGATGTTGTCTATGGTTCTGGTGGTCTTTCTGGCATCCACATTCATCAACCAGTATAATGCCATGGGTGATATGCAGACACTGAATCTGTTCAGCGTTGCATCGGATTTCATCAACTGTGTGTTCGTTCTGATCGTTCAGTATATGAGTCTTAGGACCTCCAGAATCAATGTGGAAAAGGAGACTATCGAAAAGCTGCTGGAGCAGGAGAAAAGGCAGTATGAGGCATTCAAAAATGCCGTGGATTACATCAATATCAAATGCCATGACCTGAAGCGGGAGATTCGTCTGATGATGCAGACTGGAGAGTTTGACGAGTCCTATTTTGAAGATATCACAGCCCATATTGCGGTTTATGAATCCTTTATCAAAACTGGAAATGAGACGCTTGACCTTCTGCTGACGGACCAGAATCTGATTTGCATTCAGAACGGTATTTCTCTTTCCTGTATGGTGGATGCTTCTGCACTTGCCAGAATGGGCAACCGGGATATTTTCTCTCTGTTCGGCAATATGCTTGATAATGCGGTGGAATATGTGAAACAAGTGCCGGAGCAGGAGAAACGGTTTATCCGTCTGTTTGTGAAGCCAAAGGGTTCAATGACGGTAATTCATCAGGAAAACTACTTTGAAGGGGAGCTGAGCATGTCCGATGGACTGCCAGAGACCACAAAACGGAACAATGCTTACCACGGGTTCGGCATGCAGAGCATGCGGCGGATTGTGGAGCATTACGGCGGAAGTATCCGTGTCAGCGTCAGTGACAGAATGTTCAAGATTGATGCTATCATTCCAAATGAATAATCATTACCGCGGTGCTTTTCAGAGCGCCGCGGTAATCTTTTTTCACATAAGAAACAAAATAAAAATGTTAATTAAGAAATGAATTGTGCAGATTGCGAAGTATCCCTTGAGTTTTGCCTCTTCTGAATGGTAATGTTGCTCTGGTAGAATTGCCAAATAACGAGGGAAAGAGGTAAACCTATGAAAAAAGACAAGAAAACCAAGAAAAGAATGGGTAATATCTTATATGTTACTCTGTGGACGCCCCTACTGGCGATTTGTCTGATCATTGCGATTCTGGGTACTGTGGTTATGTCCCTGTTGCAGACCGCAATCGTCAGCTACACCGACCTTTCCGGTGACAGCATCTCCATCAAGTATGCGTCCGGTACAAAGGATTGGGAAAAAGAGTATTACAAAACAGATCTGACCGCCGAAGAAGCCATGGAGAACGGCTTTGCGGTAACAGAAAAGATCTGCAACGAGGGCATCATTCTTCTGAAAAACCAGAATGGCACCCTGCCTCTGGCTAATGAGAATGTTTCCTTGCTGGGTCGGCGCTCTGTTGATCCCATCTTCAGTGGTACCGGTGCGGGCACAGTCAGCTCCACTGGTCTGGTATATCCCAAGGAGGCTTTCGAAGCTGCTGGCTTTACCGTGAATCAGGATACCTATAATTACTTCAGCAAGAACTATCAGAAGTACTTCCAGCAGGGTGAGGAAGGCGTTGTGGGAGACAGCGATTACTGCTATATTTCTGAGATCCCTGCCTCCGACTATTCCTTCAGCCCTTCTGGCAGCGACGCCGCCGTTGTCATCATCAGCCGTACCGGTGTTGAAAATGCGGACCTTTTGACGGACATGAAAGCCTATGCCAACTCCGAAACTGGTAAGGCATATCAGGCTGGCAATGCTTATGTCGCGCAGGAAGCTGCTAATATCGTGGACGGTCAGCATCAGCTGGAGCTGACTGCGGAAGAAAAGAGCATGGTGGAGTACGCAAAGGAGCATTACAGCGAAGTTATCGTTGTGTTCAACGCTACCAATGTTATGGAGCTGGGCGAGCTGCAGAACGATGAGGGCATCGATGCCATTTTGTGGATGGGCTTCCCCGGATCCACCGGCTTCCGTTCTCTGGCAAACATCATCAAGGGTAATGTGAATCCCTCCGGTCATACCTCTGACACCTTCGTAGCAGATCTGACCAAGGATCCCTCCTTTGTCAACTTCGGTGACTTTACTTACTCCGACGGTACCAACAAGTTCGTTAACTATGCCGAAGGCATCTACGTAGGATATAAGTACTATGAAACTGCCCATGCAGAAGCCATGAATGGCAACTATGAGGGCTTCGTCTATGAAGATCAGGTGGTGTATCCCTTTGGCTATGGCCTGAGCTATACCACCTTTGACCAGAAGATCCAGAACATTGAAAAGAACTCTGACGGCACCTATCAGGTGGTTGTGGAAGTGACCAACACCGGCGATGTGGCAGGTAAGGATGTTGTAGAGCTGTACTTCACTCCCCCTTATGATGCCGCTGAGGGCATCGAAAAGGCAGAGGTCAATCTGGTGGCTTTTGCCAAAACTGAAGAGATCCCCGCAGGCCAGTCTATCCAAGTGACCCTGACCTTTGCTGAGGAAGATATGGCCTCCTACGACTATAAGAACGCAGGCTGCTATGTTCTGAGTGGCGGTACCTACACTATCTCCGTCCGCGCAGATTCCCATACCGTGCTGGACAGTGTGGATGTAGAAGTCACTGCCACTGTCTATGACGAGAGCAATCCCCGCAGCAGCGATGCTGTGGTTGCTGTCAACCAGTTTGACGATGTGTCTGCTATGTTTACCGATGAGCAGACCGACGGTCTGGTTCAGAATATGTCCAGAAACGACTTTGCCGGCACGTTCCCCAAGGCTCCTGATCATTCCCTGACCGATATAAATCGGGAAATCGGCGGAGTGAAGCTTTCTGAAGCACTTCAGGAATTTGACCCCGATGCCCATATCGACCCCAATGCAGTGATGCCCACTCTGGGGGCTGACAACGGCCTGTCCCTGATCGATATGCGTGGCCTGGCCTATGACGATCCCAAGTGGGAGCTGCTTCTGGATCAGCTGACGCTGGAGGACATGACAGGTCTGGCTTGGCTGGGCTATGGCAACGATCCCATGCTGTCTATTGGCCTTCCTGCAACTAACGCTCAGGATGGCAGTGCAGGATGGCATAAGGAGACCGGCTGCTGTGCCTATAGCTCCGGCTCCGTTACCGGCTATACCTGGAGCCAGGAACTGGCCTACGAATTCGGCGTGACCCTGTCTGAGGAAAGCATCGCCAACGACACCCTGAACTACGCAGGCTGGTACTCCCCCGCAGTTAATACCCATCGTTCTGCTTTCTGCGGCAGAAACTATGAGTATTACTCCGAGGACGGCGTTCTGGCAGGCTGGATCGCCAAGAGCTGTATCGAGGGTATGATGGAAAACGGTGTTACCACTTACATTAAGCACTTCGCCCTGAATGAGCAGGAGACCAACCGCCACGGTGTGTGTACCTGGGCAAACGAGCAGGCCATCCGTGAAATCTATCTGAAGCCCTTTGAAATCGCAGTGAAGAATGCTGAGACTACTGTCTCCTATTATCCCGATGAGGATTGCGGCGGCAAACTGGAGACCAAGACCATCGACGCGACCATTGCCATGATGACCTCCTACAACTCCATCGGTACCACCTACTCTGGTGGCTCCTACGCCCTGCTTACTGAGGTGACCAGAGGCGAGTGGGGCTTTGAAGGCGCCATTATCTCCGACGGTATGACGGGCAATCTGAGTCAGTCCCTGCTGGCAGGTGAGGATGGCAACCTGAATCTGGAAGCCATGGCCTATCTGATCGGTACAGGTACTTTGGATACAGAAGAAGCAACCTATGTTCAGGCGGCAAGAAATGCGGTCCATAACTACGCATACTCTCTGGTGAACAGCTATGCCATGAACGGCATCGTTCCCGGCAGCACCTTTACCTACACTCCTGCTATGTGGAAGATCATCGTTTATGTGGTGATTGGCCTGTTCTATGCCCTCTTTGTTCTGGGCGTTGTGAAGGTGGTCCGCAGATGCATCAAGCACCGCAAGTGGAAGAAGGAGCAGAAGGCTCTGGCTGCGCAGGCATAAAATATTGATTCTCCGGGTTCCCCGCAATACGGGGAACCCTAGGAAATTGATCAGGAGGAATCATCGTGAAAAGATACAGATTTTTTACGTTTCTTCTTGTCGCGGCATTGCTGCTGAGTCTGACAGCTTGCGGCGGGAATGAAGAAGGCCCGGATCCCAATAGCCCGGATGTGGCCAGCGGCACCCAGACGGTGGTGGTCGAGGGCTTTGACTGGGGCCCTGCCGTCACAAAGACGGTCATTACCCTGAATCGGACCGTAGAAGCCGATTCCGTGAAAGCAGAAAACTTTACAGTCATTGAGCATAAGGAAAATTTGAAAGGATTGCCTTTTGGTATCCACTTTACCGGAGACAGTGACCGTACGGTCACTGCGGCATATGTCTGCAATGAACAGGGAAATCCTGTGGAGGGAGCATCCAACATGATTGCCCTGGAGCTGGCTTATGCACCCAGCGTCGGTTCCCCCTTCTGCTATGGTCTGATGACCAGTAAAAATACCATCTGTGAACCCTATGAGCTGAAGATATCCCTGGCGGAGGGCTGTTCGCTGACGGATGCAGATGGAAGCGCCATTACCGGTCTGGCTGTGACCCAAACCATCAATCTGTCCGCTGCCCATATGCCCCAGTTGGAGGGCGTGAACTTGTCCGGAACCTTTACAGGAGAAGATGACCGGGTACTTACCTATGCGTCTTACGCCCCTGCGGATGACGGGGAAAAGCATCCGCTGGTGATCTGGCTCCACGGTGCGGGTGAAGGTGGTACGAACCCTGTCGTGGCGCTTTTGGGCAACGAGGTTTCGGTGCTGTTCGGCGAGGAATTCCAGTCCGTTATGGGAGGTGCCTATGTCCTGGCACCCCAGACCCCGGAATTCTGGATGGTTTACAACGAGAAAGGCGACTGGCAGGATAATCCGGGCACATCTTCCGTGTATCTGGCTACCTTGATGGAACTGATCGAGGGCTATGTGGCCGAGAATCAGAATATCGATCCTGACCGGATCTATGTGGGCGGCTGCTCCAATGGCGGTTACATGACCATGGATCTGATCCTCAACAATCCTGAGTATTTCGCTGCCGCATTCCCCATCTGCGAATCTTATCAGGACGCCGGCATTACGGATCAGCAGTTGGAAAGCATCAAGGATCTGCCCATTTGGTTCGTCTATGCGGAAAACGACGAAACCGTTGATCCTCAAAAACATGAGATTCCGACGATCGACCGACTGAAGTCAATCGGATCGGATGTGCGTGTCAGCGTATTTGAGGATGTACATGATACATCAGAAACCTACACAGAAGAGGATGGCAATCCTTATCAATACAATGGTCACTGGTCCTGGATCTACTTCTTCAATAATGAATGTGAAGATGGAGATGTGAATATGTGGCAGTGGCTGTCAGAGCAAAGCAAGTAAAATCCGCTCGCTATTCGGGACCAGCCTCCACTTTTGGGAGGCTGGTCTTTTCTTTTTGCAATTTACATTCAAGGCAACTGTGGAATCAATACATAAATAGTGTCCCTATTGAGGAGTGATAGTATATGAATGTGGATCGTTATCTCGAAATGCTGACGTTGGAAGAAAAAGCTGCATTGCTTCAGGGCTGGAGTACCTGGACTACCCGGGAAGTCAAACGCTTGGGTATCCCAGCTATCTTTCTGTCCGACGGCCCTACGGGGCTTCGTAAACAGGCAGGTGCTGGTGACCATCTGGGCCTGAATGCGTCCGTTCCTGCTACTTGTTTCCCGACATCTGCCACCATGGCAAACAGTTGGGACCCGGAACTGGGCGAAAAGCTGGGTGAAGCGCTGGGCGAAGAAGCAGCGGCCAACGATGTCCATGTGGTGCTTGGTCCCGGTCTGAATATGAAGCGCAGCCCCTTGTGCGGCCGTAATTTTGAATATTTCTCCGAGGATCCTTATCTGGCAGGCAAAATGGCTGCCGCCTATATCAAGGGTATTCAGTCTAAGGGTCCATCCGCCTGTCCCAAGCATTTTGCTGTCAATTCTCAGGAACTGCGCAGAATGGCTATGGATTCTGTGGTGGACGAGCGAACCCTCCGGGAAATCTACCTGACCGGTTTTGAAATCGCCGTGCAGGAGGGCCATGCCCAGTCCATTATGTCCTCTTACAATATGGTCAACGGCGAGTATGCCAACGAAAACTACCATCTGCTTACTGAAATTCTCCGTAATGAATGGGGCTTTGATGGCTTTGTTGTTACCGACTGGGGTGGTGACAATGAACACACGGAGGGTGTCCGTGCAGGATCCAATCTGGTGATGCCCGCTCCCGGCCCCGGCTGTGCCATCGGCCTTGTGGAAGACGTGAAGGCCGATAAGATCAGTGAAAAGGAACTGGATCTTCGGGTCAAGGAGTTCCTGAAAGTGGCCTTTGAACGCACCGAAGCCGTTGCCAAGGCCCCCAAGACCTTTGATGTGGATGCCCACAATGAGATCGCCCGGAAGTGCGCAGAAGGTTCCATCGTGCTGCTTGACAATGACGGCATTCTGCCGTTGGCTCCCAATGCGAGTGTAGCCGTCATCGGTGACTTTGCCCAGACGCCCCGGTATCAGGGTGCAGGCTCCTCTCAGGTCAATCCTACCAAGCTGGATAATCTGCTGGACTGTGCAAAGGCTGCAGGACTGAATATCACTGGTTTTGCTAAGGGTTTCTCCCGGACTGATCCTCATCCGCAGAATGACCTGATCACGGAAGCGGTGAAGCTGGCAGAATCCAACGAGACCATCCTTCTCTGTGTGGGTTTGGACGAGATCGCTGAGTCCGAGGGTATGGATCGCCTGTCCACGGAACTGTCCAAGGGACAGCAGGCGCTGGTCGAAGCCGTGTCCAAGGTAAATAAAAACATTATTCTGGTGCTCTACGGCGGTTCTCCCTTCGTGATGCCCGAGAGAAGCACCTATCGTGCCGCCATCCATGGCTACCTGGGCGGACAGGCAGGTGCGGGTGCCATGGTGGATGCCATCATCGGCAAGGTCAACCCCAGCGGTAAGCTGAACGAGACCTGGCCTATTGCGCTGGCGGATAACCCCAGTTATCCCTATTATCCCAGCAAGGAGCGCACTTCCGAGCACCGTGAGGGCCCGTATATTGGTTACCGTTACTACGATACCGTGGGCAAGGAAGTTCGTTACCCCTTCGGTTATGGCCTGAGCTATACCACCGTCGTGTACAGCGACATCAAGGCCACCAAGGACGAAGTAATCTTCACCATTAAGAACACCGGTAAGGTGGATGGCGCAGAAGTCGCCCAGGTCTACGTTTCCTGCGTTGACGGCAAGATATTCCGCCCCAAGAAGGAACTGAAGGGTTTCACCAAGGTGTTCCTGAAAGCTGGTGAGAGCAAGACCGTTACCGTGAAGCTGGACGACAAGGCTTTCCGTTACTTCAACGTGAAGACTGACCGCTGGGAGATCGAGACTGCGGATTACGAGATCATGGTCGCCGCCAGCGTTAGCGATGTGAAGCTGTCTCAGACCATCCGAGTTCTGGGCACCGAAGCGCCTATGCCCTACGGAGAACTGCCCGCCTATGAAAGCGGCGGCATCGAAAACGTTTCCGATGCCGAGTTCGAGTCCCTGCTAGGCCGCTCTATTCCCGACGGCAAGTGGAGCGGACTTCTGGGAAAGAATGATGCTATCTGCCAGCTCTACTATGCAAAGAACCCGGTGGCACGGCTGGTCTACAAGATCCTGACGTCCTTGAAGAGCAAGGCAGAGGACAAGGGAAAACCCGACCTGAACATCCTGTTCATCTACAATATGCCCTTCCGGGCAATCGGCAAGATGGCAGGCGGCATGGTCAGCGACCAGATGGTGGATGATATCCTGTTCATCGTCAATGGTCACTTCTTCCGTGGTTTGGGTCGCCTGATCGTGGATTTCTTCAAGAATCTTAACGCCAATAGTAAATTCGTCAAGAAACTGGAGGGTTGATGTATGTTAGAGAAAATCAAAACCTGGGCTGAGAGCAATCCCAAAATCGCCCAGTGGATCCGGGAGGGCGGCCTGTTCGTCCTTGTGAGTAACCTTATTACGGTGTTCAAGTACGCACTGCTGACCTTCCTGCCTGCGGCTTTCGCATTTATGGGCAGTCAGGATTTCGGCTTTCCGGGCATCGACCTGAATCTGTTCGGCATCCAGTTCAAGTGGTACATCATCGGCTACGGCGCGGATCAGGGTGGTTTGGCCTACTTCACCGCCTACATGATCGCCATGGTCATCGGTGAAGTAATCAACTTCTTCATCCAGCGGTCCTGGGTGTTCCGCTCCAAGGGTAACATCCTGTATCAGGGCATGTGGTATCTGCTGGCCTTCTGTGTGGTCACCTGTGTGGTCAATTCCATCAACTGTATCTGGGTCGCGGTGGCCGGTCATTTTGTTCCCGGCTGGCTGTACAACATCGGTACCACTGTCCTGAATGGTGGTGTGTCCATGGTAGTATTCTTTGTGGTAAATAAAATCGTTTTCAGTGATACGCACCCCACAGATAAAAAGTAAAGTTGCTGTGATGCAATCTTTTTCATTTCTCCCCCCGTGCAATCTCCCCCAGATTTCTGGGGGATTGTGCATCTGTATTACAATGTCGAGATTGGCCTTTGTAGCCGACAGAAATGTTTTCGTCGATGCCTACCTCGTTTCCGGCTCTGAAAACGGCTACAAAGCCAAAACTTGAAAATCAACCACCATATGCTGCGGTTTCTGCTTTAATGAAACCACAACATATGGTGGCATTTTTGACCCTTGAAATAGCTTTGACTCCGCAGGGCAGGAAAAATCCCCGGTTTTGGGGCCGGGGATGTAGCTATAAAAGTGTGGTTCTCGTCTGCTTGCACTAACATGGGCCAGCAGACCAGCACTAATATGATGTTTTGACCGCTGCTCGCCCATGATAGAAGCCCTCCTTTGCGTCTAAGTACGCATCATTATAGCATGAAAATGGGCTTTCGTCGATAGCAGACAGGGGATTTTGGGTAAAATTCCAGCTTTTGCTGCACATAGCGGGTGCTTCTTTGTTTTCAAGCAAGGGTGAGGATATATTTCCTGATGATGCCTATTGACAATTTGGATGATTTGCATATAATTAAATTGAACTCAATTTAATTATGGAGGAACGATTATGAGCATCTATGATTTCAAGGTAAAAAAACAGGATGGCAGTGAGGTACGACTTTCCGACTACAAGGGTGAGGTATTGCTGATCGTCAACACCGCAACCGGCTGCGGCTTTACACCTCAGTATGACGAATTGCAGGATCTGTATGAAGCCTGCCATGACCAGGGCTTGGAGATCCTGGACTTCCCCTGCAACCAGTTCGGCGAGCAGGCCCCCGGCGATGACGAGGAGATCCACTCCTTCTGCACCGGCCGATTTGGCATTACTTTCCCCCAATTCTCTAAAATCGATGTGCTGGGTGAGAACGCAATTCCCCTATATAAGTGGCTGTCTGAGAATACCGAATTTGTGGGCTTCGGTATGAGCCCCATGGGTTTGGCTATGAGCGGTATTGCCAAGAAAATGGACAAGGATTACAAGAAAAATGGCAATGTGAAGTGGAATTTTACCAAGTTCCTGATCAGCCGTGACGGTGAGATTCTTGCCCGGTTCGAGCCGACTGCATCTATGAAGTCTGTTATAGAAAAGGTCAAGGCGGTGCTGTAATGCGGTACGATTACAAAACGGAAAATACCTGTGCCCAGATGATCTGCTTTGATATTGAAGGTGATGTGGTCACCAATATTTCCTTTCTGGGTGGCTGTAACGGCAATCTCAAAGCTGTTACGAAGCTGGTAGACGGCTGGACAGTTGACAAAATCGAAGAAATGCTACTGGGCAACACCTGCGGCAGACGTACAACCTCCTGTGCGGATCAGTTGGCGAAAGCTGTGCGGGCAGCAGTTGCAAAATCAGACGAATTGTGCTAAATTATATTGCATAACCAGTCACAAGGAGGGCGTACCATGAGTAAGTACGATGCCCTGAAAATCGAAAATCAGATATGTTTCCCGCTGTATGCCTGCTCCCGGGAGATCATCAAGCAGTATAAGCCCTTTCTGGATGAGATCGATCTGACCTATACCCAATACATTGCCATGATGGTTCTGTGGGATAAAAAGATAATGAATGTCAAGGCTATGGGCGAGATCCTGTATCTGGACTCCGGCACTCTGACCCCGGTTCTGAAAAAATTGGAAAGTAAAGGCCTTGTTACCCGTCAGCGAAGTGCATCCGATGAGCGGAATCTGATCGTTACCATTACCGATATGGGTGAGGCACTGAAGGAAAAGGCAGTGACGGTTCCTACAGCAATCGCTAAATGCTCTAACCTGGAACCGGAAGAGGCTGCGATGCTGTATCGTATTCTGTACAAAATGCTCGGGTCAAGCAAAACGTAATATTCGCACCTGCCGTTGGCAAGCTGAAAGGTACCGTTCGTGCTTGAACGGTACCTTTTTCCTATTTTACAGTTTCCAGCTTGCGGAGGTTTCTCTTGCGTTTACAAAACGGCGGTAGATGCCGTCCTGCTGTATCAATTCTTCGTGTTTACCTTGCTGGACGATTCTGCCTTGATCCACAACCAGGATCTGGTCAGCATTTCGGACGGTTTTCAACCGGTGGGCGATCATAATGATGGTTTTTTCCTTGGTCAGTGCTTCGATGGCGGTGACCAGATCTTTTTCATTTTCCGGGTCCACATTGGCGGTGGCCTCGTCGAGAATGATAATGGGCGAATTCTTCATCATGGCACGGGCGATGGAGATTCGCTGTCTTTCACCGCCGGAAAGTGTTGCACCGCCTTCGCCAATGACGGTGTCGTACCCATCCGGAAGTGCCATGATGAAATCGTGGCAGCAGGCTTTCTTAGCAGCTTCCACGACCTGCTCTATGGGGGCGTCCGGCTGACCGAAGCGGATATTGTTGGCGATGGTATCCTGAAACAGATACACATTCTGGAACACAAAGCTGAAGTTCCGCATCAGGGCATCCATGCTGTACTGCTTCACATCCACGCCGCCCAGCTTCACGCAGCCGCTGTCCACATCCCAGAACCGGGAGATCAGATTGCAAAGGGTGGTCTTACCGCCGCCGCTGGGGCCGACAATGGCCGTGGTGCTTTTGGCGGGAATATGTACGCTGATGCCGTCGATGATGGTTCGCTTGTCATAGGAGAACTGAATGTTCTCTACATCGATATCAAAGGACTCCGGAGTCTTGTCAGCACCGTCGATATCCATGTGGGGCACATCTAGGATCGCCTGTGCCTTATCCACGCTGGCATCCACGGTGCGAAGCAGCGCGGAATAGTTTCCGGCAGAATCCAGACTGGCGTAGACCATAAACGCACAGATCATCATGCTGATGCACACGATCAGTTCCATGCTGCCGTTCAGATAGAACCAGATGGACAGCAGCACCATGACCACGCCAGTCATCTTGGTTACTAAATTCTGCACGCCCATATAGGGGATGAAGGTCTTTTCCAGTGTGATATTCACATCTACATTTTCGTCAATGGCATGATTCAGCGTTTTGGAGGTGGAGCCGGTGAGGTTGTATGCTTTCACCTCGGTAATGCCCTGAATATATTCCAGCAGCTTTTCCACCAGGGCGGAGTCTGCTGCCAGCTTCCGGGGAGACAAGCTCTCGGACTTTTTCTGCATCTGGCTGTTGACCAGGAAGAACAGGCCGATGCCCACAAAGACAACCAGACCGATGCGCCAGTCGTAGGACAGCAGCATACAGGCGATCAGCAGGGAAGTCAGGACACCCTGCGTAGTGAGCATGACAACTCTTGTGGCGATATCGCCAAGCTGTTCCATGGTGTTGGTGGTGACGGAGGTGATGTAACCGAGACTGTTGTTATTGAAGTAGCCCATGGGGACATAGCGCAGATGCTCCGCAATCTCGATTCGCTTGCCTGCGGCGGTGCCGTAGCCTGCTTCGCATTGCAGCATGGTGGAGCGGTATTTCACGATGGACGCACCGGCAACGCTGACCACACAGATCCCCAGACAGCTCCAGATGGTTGCCGGGGTCACGGTTCCTGCCAGTAAAGCACTGAGCATGACCATGATGGCGGGGATCTTCAGAGCTTCAAACAAGGCCATCACCACGCCGCAGACGATGGACAGCTGGAATTTCCGCTTGTTTTCCGGACCGCAGAAATTAAAGAATTTGTTTAAGATCTCAAGCATGGACGTTTCCTCCTTCCACAGTATCCTTGACGGATATATGAGCCTCCCACATATCCCGGTACAGCTTGCTTCCTGCCAGCAGCTCCGTATGGGTGCCTGCCGCCGCAACGATGCCATCGCGAATCACGAAAATACGGTCTGCGTCGGCGATGGTTGACAGGCGGTGGGCGATAACGATCAGGGTCTTACCCTGTACCAGTTTGGCCACAGAGGCCTGAATAACGGCTTCGTTTTCGGGATCGGTATAGGCGGTGGCTTCATCCAAAATGACGATGGGGGCATCCTTCAGCATGGCACGGGCGATGGCGATCCGCTGACGTTCACCGCCGGAGAGGTGTCCGCCGCTGCCGCCCACAACGGTGTCGTAGCCGTTTTCCAGGCCCATGATAAATTCATGGCAGCCGCTGCGTTTTGCCGCTTCTTCTACTTCCGCGTCTGTGGCACCTGCACGGCCCATACGGATGTTCTCCCGGATGGTTTCGTCAAACAGATAATTGTCCTGTGCCACATAAGCGACACGGCGGTTATAGCCTTCCAGAGACAGATCGCGAATATCCACGCCGCCGATCTCAATACTGCCGCCCTTCACATCCCAGAGGGAGGCGATCAGCTTGGCGATGGTGGATTTGCCGCTGCCGCTTGGGCCTACTAGAGCGCAGACGCTGCCGCTGGGAATTTCCATATTGATACTGTGGAGCACTTCCTTTTCGTGGTAGCCGAAGGTCACGTCTTTCAGCACCACAGAACTGTCCGCAGGCACAGCTTTGTCCTGCTCAGGGCGCGCCAGTTCCTCTTGGGTCATGATGCCGGTGACCTCACTCACGATGGTTCCCAGTCGTGCCAGATCATCGGAATAGCTCATGCAGGTGATGAGAGGCTGGATCAGGCCGACGGAGAGAATGATGATCATAATAAGATCCATAGCTGCCAGACTGCCGTTCATAACGAACAGACCACCGAAGGGAAGTACGGTAATCAAGGTGCAGGGAGCCAGAACCATAGCCAGAGAGAAGGGGATGTTGTTGCGCCGCATCCAGTCCACATAGCACTGCCCACCCTCTTTCGCAGCCACAACGAACCGCTGGTAGGAAGCACCTGCCTTGCCGAATGCCTTAATGACCTGGATGCCGTTGATGTATTCCACAGCGGTGTCGTTGAGGATCTTCGTCTTGTTGATGGCGTTCTGATAGTTTTCCGCATAGCCGAACATCATGGTGCAATAGCACAGCAGACCCAGCACCAGAGAAATAAGGGAAATCAGAGCCATGCGCCAGTCGATGGTCAGCATATACACGAACACGCAGGCCGGGGCCAGCAGGTTGGAAGTAAACTCCGGGAGAATATGGGCAAGGGTGGTTTCAATGCTGTCCAAACGCTCCACCATGATGTTTTTCAGGGAGCCGGAAGGGGTGTCCTTCACATAGCCCAAGGGAACACGGGACAGCTTATCGCAAAGCTGCTTGCGGATTTCCCCCAGCACATGGAAGGTCGCCACATGGGAGCAGGTAGTGGATATATTGTGGCAAAGGAGCTTTCCTATCCAGCAGACTGCCATCAGGCCGCCTTGGACCAGATAGAAAGACCATTCCCTGTTACCCTCAATCAGATTACGGATCATATTGCCAGTGATGATGAAAGGGAGAATGCCGCACAGAACACCGATCACTGCCAGCACCACGCTGATAGTATACAGGCTCTTTTTCCGTCCGGCGAAGGACATGACCCATCCAATCGGGGATTTGTTTGCTTGCTGATTCATATTGATTCGATCCTCCTCGAGGTTAGCGATTGCTAACTAAATATCTAAAATAACAGGGAATACAGGGCGTATTCCCCAATATTTTACTTGAATTCATAGTTCATCAGGCGGCACCAGCCGCCGGTGAAAAATTCCTGTAATTGTGCCACCCGACGCTTGGCGTCCTCTTTGTTCATATCGTGGGCAACGATCTCAAAGATCCCGGAGAACATGGCGCTGGACACCATATGGCACAGCTCCGGGTCCATTTCAGGCACATCATAGCCCATTTCCCGCAATACTTCGGCACAGCGGAAAGAGGAGGCCACTTCCTCCACCACCAGATCGTGAATGAAATTCTCATACACCGTACCGCCGGAAGCACAGACCAGCAGCTTGAAGCCTGTGTAATGATCGTAAATGTAATCCAGAATAGCACCGATGCAGGGCTTGGAAATATCGGTCATATGCTTCAGCTTATCCTCAGAGGCAAGTGCGTCCCACCTTTCGATGTCAGACAGGAACAGATACTTCACCTGGGCCGCATGGGGTTCCACAAGAGCTGCAAAAAGGGCATCCTTAGAGGAATAGTAGCGGTAAAACGCCCCGGTGGTCACTCCGGCGATCTTTACAATGTTCCGCAGGGATGCGTTTTGGAAGCCCTTCTCAAGAAACTCTTCCTCTGCTGCCTGCAAGATGGCTTCATGAACAGTCCTACTTTCGGACATTTGATACGCCTCCTTAAATGAGATAACATTGTTAGCTAACGGTGTTATCTTAGCGAAAGAAAATGGAATTGTCAATAGGAATTTTCGTATTTTCGCATTGACATGGAATTTTCTTGGTGCTATGATGATGGTGAATAGTTAGCGGCGTCTAACCAAAAGGAAGGCATGATTATGAAGTTCTATACCTTTGGAGATAAAAGGAAACCTGTCATCCTGCTGCTCCCCGGCACCTGCTGTCATTGGCAGAAGAATTTTGGGGAAGTAATACCCCTGTTGGAGCGGGACTTTCATATTGTTTGTGTGTCCTATGACGGTTTCGATGAAACCGAGGAGACGATCTTCCCGGATATGCTGACAGAAACGGAGAAAATCGAGCGGTACATCCGGGAACAGTTTAATGGCTATATTTGTGCTGCCTACGGCTGTTCGCTTGGCGGTTCCTTCGTGGGGCTGCTGGTACAGCGGAGGAATATTCACATCGACCATGCCATTCTGGGCAGTTCCGATCTGGATCAGGATGCGGAATGGAAAGCAAAGCTGAAATGTGCCATTGCCATTCCACTGCTGCACAAGGTCGTCAGCACGGGCGAGTATCCGAAAGTGCTGCAGGGCCTGATGGAAAAGAAGCGGACACCCTATCGGGATAAGTTCATGGCGATGTTCGGCATTGGCAATGGCGGCCTGCCCTTTATGAAAAAGCGGAGCGTTTATAATCAATTCTATTCCGATTTGGTGACACCGCTGGATGAACATATCCAGGTACCCGGCACTACGGTGCATTGCTTCTATGCCGCAAAAATGGGCGAAGAATATTTACTGAGATATCAAAAGCATTTCAAAGACCCGGTTATTCACAGGGTCGATATGTTGCACGAGGAATTGCTGATTTGCTGCCCGGAGAAATGGGTAGAAAAAGTGAGGCGGATATGCAAATGAGAGTCCTGATTTACGGAGCAGGTGTTATTGGCAGTTTGTATGCAGCCTATTTGTCCCGAAGCGGATGTGCGGTTTCTGTGTTTGCCAGAGGACATCGGCTGATGGAACTGCGTGAAAATGGACTGCTTTACCTGCATGGTACGGATATAAGGCGTGCTAACGTAACCATACTTGATCATTTGGAACCCTTGGACTGCTATGATTATATTATTCTTTCAGTTCGCACGGATCAACTGCACACGGCACTGAAATCCCTCCAGGAGAATGTAAGTCCGACCATTGTCACGATGGTTAATACTCTGGAAAATTACGCGGAGTGGGAGAAGCTGTGTGGAAAAGGCCGTATCCTTCCTGCTTTTCCCGGTGCGGGTGGCAGTATCAAAGACGGTATTCTGGAAGCAAAACTGACACCGCGTATCATCCAGCCAACTACTTTCGCAGAAATCAATGGGGAACGCAGCGAGCGAGTCATCACCTTAAAGAAGCTCTTGAACAATGCAGGAATCCCTTGCCAAATCGTTCCGGATATGCACGCATGGCAAATCTGCCATCTTGCCATGGTGGTTCCACTAGCGGACGCTTTTTACATGGTAGATGATCCGAAACTGGTACATAAGGACATAGCCGTCATGCGAAAGACTGCACAGACACTGCACGATAACTTTGCCGAATTGAAGAAATACGGTGATGCCATTTCTCCTCCAAAGCTGAATTTGTTCCGGCTATGCCCGGTTCCTCTGATGGCCGCAATTTTGCCCATAGTATATAACAGCACCTTCGGAGATATGTTCATGTACCAGCACGCAATTAAGGCGCAGGAAGAGATGACAAGGTTGCATCAGGTGTTTTACGGATATCTGAATGAGAAAGGGACAGCGGATACATAACCACAAGGAGATGTCCCACAGAGTTGCTATGTATTTTGATCTCACCAATATTCGTTTTGAAAGGGCGAAGACCCTGGGAACCGGCGGCGACTGCTGCGATTTCCTCTTTAGGCTGGACAGATGATAATCGGACTTTGAAAGGAGCAGCGAAAATGAAATATAAAGCTGATTATAAAAATTGGGTGCCCAATGGTATGATCTATGGGTTCGGCGGGGCTGCGGCAGGATTGGCGGCCGTAGCAGGTGTTGTTAAGAACAAGGCCCTCTCCGCAATTTTAAGTGCAGGTGCGTTAGGCTGCGGAGCTTTTACCGCCTGGTGTATCTATGCCAATGATCAATTCTCCTACGACGGAAAGAGAAAGCTGTCCAGACAGATCGTCGAAGGAACCGCAGAGTATGTCACACTGCCCGAGGGCGGTGTTGGACTGGACGTTGGCTGTGGCAGCGGTGCGCTGACCATTGCCTGTGCGAAACGCAATCCCCAAGCCAGAATGGTCGGTATCGACCGTTGGGGTGCTGAATACGCATCCTTCAGTAAGGTACTCTGCGAACAGAATGCCCAGGCGGAGGGTGTCAACAATGTCAGCTTCCAAAAGGGCGATGCCTGCAAGCTGGACTTCCCAGACGAGACCTTCGATGCCGTCACCAGCAACTATGTCTATCACAACATCACGGGAAAGAACAAGCAGGAATTGCTGCGTGAGACGCTTCGTGTCCTGAAAAAGGGCGGCACCTTTGCGATCCACGATCTGATGGAACCTGTGCGATATGGGGATATGGAAAAGTTCATGGAAGAACTGAAAGATGAAGGATATCAGGATGTCCAGCTTATCAAGACAACGAATGGTATGTTTATGAAACCCGGCGAGGCAAAGCTGATGATGCTGGCCGGTTCTACACTGCTTTTAGGGAGGAAATAAAATGTCTTTCTTTGAAAATACCCGCAAGCCAGTGGGCTTCGGCGGCAAGATCATGGTTGCCATGATGAATTCCGGACACGGCGCCATGGCAGACTGGGGATTTGGGCATATCACCATTGCTGAGGATGCCAGCATTTTGGACGCAGGCTGCGGCGGTGGTGCCAACATCAAAAAGCTGCTTGAAAAGTGCCCCAAAGGAATCGTAAAGGGCATCGATTATTCCGAGGTCAGCGTGGAAAAATCCCGGAAGGTCAATGCAAGGGCCATCGCAGCAGGCCGATGTGAGGTGCTGCAGGGCAGTGTTGCCGAGCTGCCCTTTGATGAAAACAGCTTAGATCTGGTCACAGCCTTTGAGACCATCTATTTCTGGCCCGGTCTGGCAGATTGCTTCCGGGAAGTGTACCGGGTCACCAAACCCGGCGGTACCTTCTTTATCTGCAACGAGTCCAACGGCGAAACCACCAAGGACGAGAAATGGGTGGAAAAGATCGGCGGTATGACCATCTATAATGCTTCACAGATTCTGACTGCCCTGAATCAGGCAGGCTTCTCCGATGCGAAGGTTTCCAAGAATAACAAGGGCTGGATCTGCGTAACCGCAAGAAAATGAGGTGGTGCCATGAGCAGAAAAGCGGAAATTCAAAACGCCTACAAGTATTTAGGCAAGGAAGCTTCCTTTTATGACGGCATGATCACCTGCTCCACCATCCCCGGCAAGGCCGTCTGTAAAGTGGTCTGGAACATGGGAAAAGAAGAGAATACCCGGTATTTGGATTTAGCCATGGCAGGCATTCCAGAGGATTTCAGCGGCGTAATGCTGGAAGTCCCGGTGGGCACCGGTGTGCTGACCATGCCGGTGTACAGGACGCTGCCCAATGCAGATATTACCTGTCTGGATTATTCTGCGGATATGATGGCGGTTGCCCGGCACCGGGCAGAGAAAATGGGCCTTAGCAATGTGCAGTTCCGACAGGGGGATGTGGGTGCATTGCCCTTTGCGGACGGGTGCTTTGATTTGGTACTGTCTCTGAACGGCTTCCATGCCTTCCCTGACAAGGAAGCAGCCCATCGGGAGGTTTTCCGGGTTCTGAAACCCGGGGGTATCTTCTGCGGATGCTTCTACATCAAGGGCGAGAATAAGCGCACCGACTGGTTCATTGAAAACCTGTACACCCCCAAGGGCTTCTTCACGCCGCCTTATGAAACGACGGACAGTTTAAAAGCCAGACTGGAAAGTATGTATGCAAGCGTGACCGTGAACACCGTGGAATCCATGGGCTGCTTCACCTGCGTGAAGGGAGAATGATATGCTGTTTTTCATCGAATCTGTAGTGGCTTGCGCTATATTTACAATTCTGATCAAGCTGATCTCCCATAACCGGCAGGAGGTATTCACCAACGATTATCCGCCTGTGGTGACCGACAAGCTCCGGGAGCTGGGCCTGATCGCAGAGAAGCCCCCGGCAAAGAAAAAGGATATTATCCGCAAGCTGACGGCTATGATTGTCTTTGCCCTCCTGTTCGCCTTGCTGATGCGCCATGTCAATGGCATCGAAACCTTCTGGGAAGCCGCCTTGACCGTGTACGGCCTTTGGCTGGTGGTGGACTGGTATGATTTTCTGGTGATGGATATTCTGCTGGCTCCCTTCGATAAATTCTACAAAGCATCGGGCGTCAGTGCCTTTGAAAAAAGTGCTGTCCGGTTCCACCTAAAGGGGAGCCTGAGAGGGACGGTCTTGGGCATCGTTTTTGCGCCCCTTGTGGGACTGCTCATGATGCTGCTGTAAGGGGAAAGTTTTTAATTGAATATCAGTATGAAAACGGCTACAAAGCCGAAACTTGAAAATCAACCGCCATATGCTGCGGTTTCTGTAAGAGAAGAACCACAACATATGGTGGTATTTTTGACCCTTGAAATAGTTTCGCTTCCGCAGGACATGGAAGATCCCCGGTTTTTGGACCGGGGATTTAGCTGTTTTGCGTGGGTCTCGTCTGCTTGCACGAACATGGGTCAACAGACCAACACTAATATGTTGTTTTTTAGCTGCTTACCCATAGCAGGAGCCTCCTTTTGCGCTTATGTATAGGCATTATAGCACGAAAAACAGACTTCCGTCGAGATAGTCAGCAGGAGATTTTTGCAGCGTTTCCCTAATCTTACCCGCCCATAGGGCACACCTTGTGTCTGGTTATCTTCGTGCGTCGAACGAATTGATCGGCCCTCCTGTGTCATTCACGCAGGAGGGCCGATGTGCTTCTGGATGGATTCTTTTTATCTCGGGAGATTCGGGTAATCAACGCGAATTCCTGTTATCCGGAGGTTTTGAGCGGCGATGAAAGCTCACAAAGAAATGGGTAAAATGCACAAACAACAATGTGCTATTTTGTGTGGATTATAGGAAATGTGAATAACCTCTTTACAAATGTTGCGGAAAGTGGTAGATTATTTTTACCCTGAGTGGGCAAGCCACTCAACATTAAAGGAGGAACAACAATGAGAAAGATTCTTGCAATCCTGCTGGTTCTGGTTATGGCATTCAGCCTGGCAGCCTGCGGTGCCAGCGGCAGCGATGTCACCACTTACAAGGTCGGCGTTGCTATCTACCAGTACAACGACAACTTCATGACCCTGTACCGTGAAGAGATCGAGGCTTACTTCAAGACCCTGGAGACCGATACTGTTAAGTACGATATCACCATGGTCGACGGTGGCAACGACATGAACACCCAGTCCGGCCAGATCGATAACTTCATCACCCAGAAGATGGACGTTATCATTCTGAACCTGGTCCAGACTTCCTCTGCTGACGTTCTGATCGACAAGATCGTCGCTGCGGACATCCCCCTGGTTCTGATCAACCGTGAGCCCCTGGCTTATGACGCTGATGGCAACACTCTGGATGAGGCCTATGAGGGTATCCTGAACAACGCTAAGGTCTGCTACGTCGGTGCTGACGCCCGTCAGTCCGGTACCTACCAGGGCGAGATCGTCGCTGCTCTGGAGAACAAGGGCGACATGAACGGTGACGGCGTTGTCAAGTACATCATGGTTCAGGGCGATCCCGAGAATATTGACGCTCAGTACCGTACCGAGTTCTCCGTGAAGGCTCTGGACGATGCCGGCATCAACTCCGAGTGCCTGCTGACTCAGGTTGGTAACTGGGATCAGGGCAAGGGCCAGGAGATCACCGCTTCCGCTCTGACTCAGTTCGGTGCTGACCTGGATCTGGTCTTCTGCAACAACGATGCTATGGCTCTGGGTGCTGCCGCTGCTATCGAGCAGGCTGGCCGCGTTGTCGGCGAAGACATCCTGCTGCTGGGCGTTGACGCTCTGGACGAGGCTGTCAAGAGAGTCGGCGAGGGCACCATGACCGGTACCGTTCTGAACGACCACATCGGCCAGTCCCATAAGGCTGTTGATGTTGCTGTCCAGCTGCTGAAGGGCGAAGCCATCGAGAACTACTACTGGGTCGACTACGTCAAGGTTGACAAGGCTTACGTTGAGGCAAACGGCTAATTTTTAAATTTCATGCTCAAATGGGTGGGCTGCTTGCAGCCCACCCATTTGAGGATTCTCTCCGTTTGAGCGGAGGGCAGCGGGTCTGCCTTCCGCTGAGACTGAGATCATGGTCTTATTTTCATTTGCAGATAGGAGGTTTGCTCTATGAGCGAGTACCGCTTGGAAATGCGCGGTGTGTGCAAGTCCTTCCCCGGTGTGAAAGCACTGGATAATGCCCGGCTTTGCCTGCGCCCCGGTAAAGTCCACGCGCTGATGGGCGAGAACGGTGCAGGCAAGTCTACACTGATGAAGTGCATGTTCGGCATCTACAAGATGGACGAGGGCGAGGTTTATTACGAGGGGCAGAAGGTCAGCATCAAGGATCCTCTGGAAGCTCTGAAAATGGGCATCGCCATGGTGCATCAGGAGCTGCAGCCCATTCCCGCCAGAACCATCGGTGAGAATATCTTCCTTGGCCGCTATCCCATGAAGAAGCTGCTGGGCTTTATCCCCGTTGTGGATCACAAGAAGATGTATGAGGACACGGAGATCCTGCTGAAGAAGGTTCGCATGAACTTTGACCCCAGGCAGATGCTGGGTGAGCTTAGCGTTTCTCAGATGCAGTCCGTGGAGATCGCCAAGGCGGTTTCCGCCAACTGTAAGGTTCTGATCCTGGACGAGCCAACCTCCTCGCTGACTGCCAACGAGGTGGAGGCCCTGTTCCGCATCATCGAGGATCTGAAGCGTGACGGCGTTGCCATTGTATACATCTCCCACAAAATGGACGAGATTCTGCGGATATCCGATGAAGTTACCATCATGCGTGACGGCAAGTACATCGGTACCTGGGATGCCGCAGGGCTGACCACCGACTTTATCATCTCCAAGATGGTGGGCCGTGACCTGACCAACCTGTACCCCGAGCGGCACAATGTGCCCGGTGAGGTGGTATTTGAGGTGGAGAATTTTAGCTCCATCAACCCCAAGAGCTTCCGCAATGTCTCCTTCCAGCTGCGCAGGGGTGAGATTTTGGGTGTGGGCGGCCTGGTGGGTGCCCAGCGTACCGAGCTGATGGAGGGCCTTTTCGGTATCCGCTCCCATACCACCGGTTCCATCAAATATATGGGAAAGGAACTGAATATCCGGCGGCCCAAGGATGCCATTGACAACGGCATTGCCATGCTGACGGAGGATCGACGCGCCACCGGTATCATGGGCGTTCTGAGCGTTGCCGATAACGTATCTGTGGCTTCTCTGCAGCAGTATCTGGAATTGGGCGTTATGATCAACGACAAGAAGGTCGAGAACCTGGTCCAGGAGAACGTCAAGAAAATGAACATCAAGACGCCCTCCAGTAAGACCCAGATCAAGAGCCTTTCCGGCGGTAACCAGCAGAAGGTTCTGATCGGCCGCTGGCTGGCCAACAGCCCGGATGTGCTGATCCTGGACGAGCCCACCCGCGGCATCGACGTTGGTGCCAAGTACGAGATCTACTGCATCATTGAGGAACTGGCACGAGCGGGCAAGTCCATTATTATGATCTCGTCCGAGATGGCAGAGCTGATGGGTATGTCCGACCGGATCATGGTTATGTGCGACGGCCGCGTCACCGGCTTTGTCGACGGCCGGGATGCCACCCAGGAAAAGCTAATGGAACTGGAAACCCAGTTTGTTTAAGGAGGTAACAGATATGAATACACAAACCAAATCCTTTGGTCAGAAGCTTTGGACCCTTATCAAGGATAATCCCATTGTTGTGATGCTGGTCATTGCCTGCATCCCCATGTGTTTCGTTGACAATTTTGCCACTCTGGATAACCTGAACGACCTGGCAACCAACACCACCATCCGTTTCCTGATCGCACTGGGTGTTTCCGGCTGTCTGATCACCAAGGGTACCGACCTGTCCGCAGGCCGTCAGGCCGCATTGTCCGCGACTCTGACCGCTGTCATGGTGCAGGCTGCCGATTACTCCGGCAAGCTGTTCAAATGGATGCCCGAAATGAATATGTGGGCGGTTCTTCTGATCGTTGTTGCCATTGGTGCTGTCATCGGCCTGTGCAACGGCCTGATCATCGCCTATCTGAAGGTTCCTCCCTTCATTGCCACCCTGGGTATCCAGACCATCGTCTACGGCATCAACCTGATCTATACCAACTCCCAGCCCATCGGCGGCTTCAGCAACGGCTTCAATAATTTCTTCCGGTTCAAGGTCCTGAGCGAGACCTTTGCAAATTTCAGAGGCTTCAACTTCTACATTGTGTTTGCCTTGTTCGCAGGCCTTATCTTCTGGTTTATCTACAACAAAACTACCCACGGCAAGTACATGTACGCCATCGGCGGCAACGAGAGTGCTGCGGAAGTTTCCGGTGTTAACGTCCGCGGCAGACTGACCGCCATCTATACCACCGCAGGCATCATGTATGCCATTGCCGGCTGGCTGATGTGCGGCAAGTCCGGCGGCGCATCCGCATCCATGGGTGTTTCCTACGAGCTGGAAGCCATTGCGGGCTGTACCATCGGCGGCGTTTCCACCACCGGCGGCATCGGCACTGTTGGCGGCATCCTCGTGGGTGTGCTGGTGTTTGAGCTGCTGAAGATCATTCTGATCTTCCTGGGTGTGAACCCCAACTACAACTACATCGCCCAGGGCCTGGTGGTTATCACGGCTGTCGCTCTGGACATCCGCAAGTACGTGGCGAAGAAGTAATGGAAGAGCAGGAAAACATCCGCCCGGAAGGGGATACCTCCCCGGCTGAGACTCCTGTGAAGTCTCCGTGGCAGCTGAAAAAGGAGAGCTGGTATGATAAGGTTCCACTCACCCTGAAGCAGCTGGACATCATCATTGGCTGTGGCATCGCCGGAATGATCATTCTGGCAATTGTGATTGCCCTGGATGCCATGGGTGTGTTTTAAAAACGGTGAAGGGCGCACTGCGGTGCGCCCTTCTATTCATTCTAAGGAATTATGTATCATGAAATATGCATTTTCGGCTCCGGGGCGCACGGAGATCACCGGCCACCGGCACGGCTGTGTGCTGTCCATCCGCCCGGAGGGCGGCATTGGGGTGGAGTGAAGGAGGATACCTATGAATGTGAATACATGGATCGCTTCTCTGGTGCAATACGGCCTGGATAAGGGCCTGATCGAGAACTGCGATAGAACTTTTATCAGAAACCGGCTTCTTCAAGCTATGCAGCTGGACAGCTTCGAAGAAGCGCAGCCCCAGAATGTGCCCCTGGAGGATATCTTGTGCGGCCTGCTGGATGACGCGGTGAGCCGGGGAGTTTGCGGTGACGGCATCACCAGCCGGGATCTGTTTGATACCGGGTTGATGGGGATCCTGACACCGATGCCCAGAGAGGTGCGGGGTAAATTTGCCGCGCTGTATGAAAAGTCGCCCAGGGAGGCCACGGACTGGTACTACCGGCTGTCTCAGGATACGGACTATATCCGCCGCTACCGCATTAAGAAGGATCTGCACTGGAAAACGGCAACGGAATACGGTGAGCTGGATATTACCATCAACCTGAGTAAGCCGGAGAAGGATCCCAAGGCCATCGCGGCAGCCAAGGCAGCACCCCAGTCCGGCTATCCCAAGTGCCAGCTGTGCCCGGAAAACGAGGGCTACGCGGGCCGAATGAATCACCCGGCCCGGCAGAACCACCGGATCGTACCCGTCACCATCGCGGGAGCCGACTGGTACCTGCAGTACAGCCCCTATGTGTACTACAACGAGCACTGTATCGTGTTCAATGGGGCACACACCCCCATGGTCATCGACAAGGTCGCCTTTGCCAAGCTGCTGGACTTCGTGACGGTGTTCCCCCATTATTTTGTGGGCAGCAATGCGGATCTGCCCATCGTGGGCGGCAGCATTCTCAGTCATGAGCATTTCCAGGGCGGCAACTATTGCTTTCCCATGGAACGCTCGCCTGTGGTGCGGGAGCTTTCCTTCCGCGGCTTTGAGGATGTAAAGGCCGGTATCGTAAAGTGGCCCATGAGCGTGATCCGTCTGAATGGTCCGGTCAAGGAGCGGCTGGTGGAGCTGGCAGGAAAGATCCTGAAGGCCTGGCGGGGCTACACAGACGAGTCCGCTTTCATCTATGCGCAGACCGATGGTGTTCCCCACAACACCATCACTCCCATTGCCCGGCGCCGGGGCAGCGACTATGAGCTGGATCTGGTGCTGCGCAACAACATCACCACGGACGAGCATCCGCTGGGTGTCTATCATCCCCATGCTGAGCTGCATCACATCAAAAAGGAGAATATCGGTCTGATTGAGGTCATGGGTTTGGCGGTGCTGCCCGCCCGGTTAAAGGGTGAACTGGCGGCGTTGGAGACCGCGATCCTTACAGGTGCGGATATTACGAAGGATGAGGTCCTGGCAAAACACGCGCCGTGGGTGGCGGAGCTGAAGGAAACATATACCTTCACGGAGGAAAACATCACCGGTATCCTTCGGGAGGAGGTGGGGATCATCTTCTCCAAAGTCCTGGAGTATGCCGGTGTATATAAGAGAGACGAAGCAGGCAATGCGGCATTTATCCGGTTTTTGAATTATGTAAACCAACAGAAATAACCAGCAAATGGATTAATACTTTTTTCAATTTATAATTCGGAAGGAGCTGCCTCACGAAATAAGTGAGGCAGCTCCTAAACGTCGAAGACACAAAACGGGTGCGTTCTTCGCTAAAAAATTGAAGAACAGGATGTATTTGGTAAAAAGTTGCATATTCGTGCGAAGGGAGCACTGTTATGAAACGAATTTTGACGATGATCCTGGCCGTTGTGCTGCTGGCAGGCTTGCCGGTGCTGCATGCTCAGTCGGCGGAGACTGCTGCAGAGGCGACTGTGGGCAGCTTCGCCTTTGACAGATGACAACCCCCTGCGCTCTGTTGCAATGCCCAATGCTTTGAATGTTGTTTAATACTATTTTCAAATTGAAATCTTTAATTTCAATTTGAAAGACACCGCCTGACGGCGTTGCCCGCTGCTGATGCAGCGGCTGAACGACCATTCCGGCTCCATTTCCCATGTAAACCTGACCCGCGGCTGATCCAGCGGGAAAGCGTTCTGGATATCAGAGGCGGTACGCCCTGATCCGGGCCACGATAGGCTGTCTCGTGGGGCTCAGCGGGACATGGCTTCGTAGGCCACCCATGCGGCCCGGATGTCCTTATTACATTCCATGCGCCACAGGGGCGTTCTGGCGGCAAGGATGTCTATCAGCTCCCCGTAGCGGCTGCGGCAGGCGGGGCCCCGGGGACAGCAGCCCTGATGGCGCAGGATCGGCACGATCTCCCCGGGCTCTGCCGGGCGGATACGGTTTTCGGGGCCCCGTTCCAGAAGGCAGATGCCCTTTAACGGGACGGAAATGTTGGTATCCAGTCCGTGTTTGCCGCTCCAGGGGGCACCGCAGACCAGAATTTCCTCGCCGGTGATCCGCAGGAAGGGCTTGTCGTCGTTGACCATCACCGCCCGCTCCCCGAAGGCCTCCCGCCAGAGCCGGGTGTGGGTGGATTTTCCCGTACCGCTTTTGGCGGCGAAGAGATACCCCTCCCCGTCCACCGCGACAGTGCTGCCGTGGAGCAGGAGGGTGTCCCACCGGAACAGGTTTTCCGCTACCTTACGTTGAATAGCCGCCCGGTCCAGGAAGGGCTCCGGGAAAATGCGGACGCGGAAGCCCTCCTCCCGGGCCTCCCGGATGGCATCCTCCTGCTCAAAGGCCAGATCCTCCCGGGTCACAGCCACGGAGAAATCCGGGCTGTCCTCCGTCAGATAGGCCCGGCAGTAGTCCCGGGTGCTTTCAAAAAGGGAGCTGACCGCCGCCACCCGCCCGGCGATCCGAATGCGAAATTCCGCCATAAACAATACCTTCCCAAATGGTTTTTGCCATTATACCACAGTGCCCCCGCCTGCACAAAACTTTTCTTTGTCAAGCGGGTAAAAATATGCTAAAATAAAAGGAATTTGTAATGAACTGAGAGGAAGATGCGCAATGACCCGTTTGGAACGATATATCCACCCCTATTGGGGCTTCATTTTTCTCACATTGCTGATCAAGCTTTTGGGTGCGGTAACAGAACTGATGATCCCCTGGCTGATGGAGATCATGCTGGACGAGAAGGTTCCAGCCGGGGATACCGCCGCCATCTATCTTTACGGCGGGCTGATGCTGCTGTGCGCCCTGGGCTGTCTCGGCGGCAATATTCTGGCAAACCGCATGTCCGCCATCAGCTCCGGCAGGATCACCAAGGCCATCCGCCATGACCTGTTTGAGCGGCTCCAGCACCTGTCCGCCCGGCAGATGGACGAGCTGACGGTGCCCTCCGCCGAGTCCCGGCTGACCAGTGATACCTACAACATCAATCAGCTGCTGGCCCGCTTGCAGCGCATGGGCGTTCGGGCCCCCATTCTGCTGGTGGGCGGCGGGGCTATGATGCTGGCAATGGATGCCACGCTGGCCCTTGTTCTGCTGGCCCTGCTGCCCATCATCGCGTTGGTAGTGTACTTCGTCACCAAGACCAGCATCCCCCTGTATACCCGCCAGCAGACGGTGCTGGACAAGGTGGTGCGCACCGTTCAGGAGAACATCACTGGTATCCGTCTCATTAAAGCCCTCAGCAAGACCGACTATGAAAAACAGCGGTTCCATGCCGTCAACGGCGAGCTGACCCAGGTGGATATGAAGGCGGGCATCGTCACCGCCATCACAAACCCCACCGCCAGCCTGGTGCTGAACCTGGGCCTGACACTGGTGGTGCTGATCGGCGCGTACCGGGTCAACAGCGGAGCCATCCGCAGCGGCGTGATCGTGGCCTTTTTGCAGTATTTTACCATGATCCTAAACGCCATGCTGGGCATCACCCGGATCTTCGTCATGTGGTCCAAGGGGGAGGCCAGTGCCAACCGGGTTGCCGACGTGCTGGCAACCCCCGAGGATCTGACCGTCCTGCCCGCCGAAGCGTCGGAGGACAAGGCCCCCCACATCGAATTCCGGGATGTCAGCTTCTCCTATACCGGCATCGGCAAAAACATCGATTGTCTCAGCTTTTCCCTGAAACGGGGCCAGACCCTGGGTATCCTGGGCCCCACCGGCTCGGGAAAGTCCACCATTTTGAACCTTCTGCTGCGGCTTTATGACCCGGATTCCGGAACCGTCCTCATTGACGGACAAGATATCCGCACCATCCCCTATGAGGAGCTGCGGAAAAAATTCGGCGTGGTGTTCCAGAACGATTTCCTCACCGAGGGCACTGTGGCGGACAATATCCGCTTCTTCCGGGAGCTGGACGCGGATGCCCTGACCCGCGCCGCGGAAGCGGCCCAGGCCTCCTTCATCGCAGAAAAGGGCGGCATGGACGCGGAGGTGGTAGTTCGGGGAAACAACCTGTCCGGCGGCCAGAAGCAGCGTCTGCTGATCGCCCGGGCACTGGCGGGAGACCCGGAAATTCTCATTCTGGACGATAGCTCCTCCGCCCTGGACTACCAGACCGACGCCAAGCTGCGCCGTGCACTGCGCAGCGGCTATCGGGATACCACCACGGTGCTGGTGGCCCAGCGGGTCAGCAGCCTGCGCCACGCGGATCTGATCCTGGTGCTCCAGGATGGCTGTGTCATCGGCGCGGGAAGCCATGATGACCTGATGGAGACCTGCGAAGAATACCGCATCATCGCCCAGACCCAGATGGGCGCGGAAAAGGAGGGGGCATAATGGCAGGAAATCCCAATCTGATTGGCGGCGGACGCATGACCCGGGCAGAAACCAGCGGCGACAAGCGGCGTTTTGAGGGCAAAAAGCTGAATATGGGCGCACTGCTGCTGCGGCTGTGGCGGTACATCGGCCGAAACCGGCTGCTGCTGGTGTTGGCGTTGGTGCTAAGTGTGTCCTCCAGCCTGCTGGCCCTCTATGGCCCCAAGCTCTCCGGCGAAGCCATCAACGCGATCGAGCTGGGCGCAGGACGGGTGGATTTCGATACCGTCTTCCGCTGCGCCGCCCTGATGACCGTTTTTTACATCTGCTCCGCCGCGCTGACCTATCTTCTGAACGTGGTCATGATCCGCCTGTCCCGATCCATCTCCAAGCAGATGCGCCACGATGTGTTTGAAAACCTCACCCGGCTGCCGGTCAGCTACTTTGACCGTTACCAGACCGGCGATATCATCAGCACCATCACCTACGATGTGGACACGGTGAACCAGTCCTTGTCCTCGGATATGCTGCAAGTATTGCAGAGCACCGTCACCATCACCGTTTCCTTTATCATGATGCTGACCATTGCCCCGAAGCTGGTGCTGGTGTTCGTGGTGACCATTCCGGGCACCTTTTTCTTCACCCGCTGGCTCACTGCCCGGGTGCGGCCCTTGTTCCGCCGCCGCAGCGCACGGCTGGGCGAACTGAACGGCTTTGTGGAGGAGATGCTCTCCGGACAGAAATCCATCCGGGCCTATGGCCGGGAGGATGTGGTGCTGGAGGAATTCGACAAAAAGAACCAGGCCGCCGTGGATGCCTACACCGTGGCGGAGGCCAACGGCACCGTTACCGGCCCCTCGGTGAATTTCATCAACAATGTTTCCCTGGCCCTGATCTGCGTCTTTGGTTCCCTGCTGTTCCTGAAGGGCCAGGTGCGGCTGGGCGATCTCAGCAGCTTTGTCCAGTATTCCCGGAAATTCTCCGGCCCCATCAATGAGATCGCCAATATCATCGCGGAGCTGCAAAGTGCCTTCGCTGCGGCGGAGCGGGTCTTCACCCTCATCGACGCGGAGCCGGAGCCTGCGGACGCGGAAAATGCTGAAGTTCTGACCGATGTGAAGGGCGACGTGCGGCTGGAACATGTGGATTTCTCCTATGAGCCGGAAAAGCCCATCATCCGGGATCTGAACCTCCACGCGGAGCCGGGCAGCCTGACGGCCATTGTCGGCCCCACCGGCGCAGGCAAGACCACCATTATTAACCTTTTGATGCGTTTTTACGACGTAGACGGGGGCACCATCTATGTGGACGGCAAGGACATCCGTACCCTGACCCGGGATTCCCTGCGGAAGGCCTACACCATGGTGCTGCAGGATACCTGGCTGTTCCACGGCACCATTTACGAAAACATCGCCTACGGCAAGCCGGGAGCCACCCGGGAGGAGGTCATCCGGGCCGCGAAAGCCGCCCACATCCACTCCCACATCTCCCGCCTGCCCCAGGGCTATGACACGGTGCTCTCCGACAACGGCACCTCCATTTCCAAGGGCCAGAAGCAGATGCTGACCATCGCCCGGGCCATGCTGCTGGATGCCCACATGCTGATCCTGGACGAGGCCACCTCCAACGTGGACACCCGCACCGAGGAACACATCCAGGCCGCCATGCGGGAGCTGATGAAGGGCAAGACCTGCTTCGTCATTGCCCACCGGCTCTCCACCATCCGCTCCGCTGACCACATCCTGGTGCTGGACGGCGGCAGGATCGTGGAGCAGGGCACTCACGAAACCCTGATGGCCCAGAACGGCTTCTACCGGAAGCTCTATGAATCCCAGTTCGATTCCGTCTCCTGAGAACCAAACAAAAGCAGTAAAAAAGCAAAAGGCAGAGAGTTCGTCAAACAGGACTCTCTGCTTTTTATCAAGTTTATTATTATATTTTTACAGAAACTGCTTTTCCTGATTATTCAGAAACCGTTTCGGCATCGAGTTCAGCAATCAAATGTTCCTTGACGGCGGTAATTTTTTGCCTGAAAGAATTCTTACGAGAATTTTCCACGGACAGGATACGGAAGAGCTTGCGCTCCAACTCGGCAATTAGATTTGGATTCTTAATGATAAAGTGGTTATTATCCCCGCCCACATGAGCAGAATCGATATATTTATCTGTGATTGGGATTGCATCGCTAATAAAGAAGATAGAGCGCGTAGTAGTTCGCCCAACGTGGTAGTAGCAGGAGCGCAAATCACTATCAGGTAAATTCAAAAAGAAATTCAAACGATTCAGTTGGTTACTATCTCGATGATTCAATTTTCCCATGGGAATAGCCCAATATAGATTTTCATGTTCGCTTGACTTAATAAGACAAACAATCGGTCTGTGCTTAGTGTCGTTCCAGACACCACCCAAACTACGAATCATTTCACCAAACTCTTCTGTAGCATAATATAAACCGCGTTCAATCATAAATATCTCTCTTTTCTCTATGTAACAACAGCCCTCGGAATCACCGAAGGCTGTTGTTAAACAATGTTTCTTTGCCGCACATTGTGAAGCGTATTTGTGTAAGCAATGTGACTTGGTGTACATTGCGAAACACATTTGAATAAACAATGTATTTTGCCGCACATTGTGAAGCGGTTCATTAATATTATATGAAGTTCAAGTGAAAATGTCAAGTTATTTTGAAAAACATCTCTGGGAAAGATGTTGTCAAATTTGTTGTGAAGCAGTCTTTTTACGCAATATTTCCCTTTCTTTTTCGTGTATAGGAATGAAGGCCTTTATTTTACCATGAAGGAGGACTTTCCATGGATCCTGAGGATCTGCTGGAGCTGATGGCGGAGGCAGAGGACGCGTACGTCCTGTCCGCCGAAACTACCCGAAAAGAAGGAAAATTGCATGAAACAGAAGAAAAAGAACCGCAGCGGCCTTGTGGGGCGTATCCTTCGCCGCACTGCGCTGGTGGTGTTTACGGTGATCGTACTGGCGGTGACGGCCCTGGTGCTGGTGCTGAACCTGGTGTTCAACGGCCCGTCCCCCACCGCCCGGAACCAGCTGGCAATGGCCCTTATTGAGGCCAGTGCCACCAAATGGGTGCCCGCCCTGTTCATCGGGGAGGAGGGGGTGGCGCAGATCCGGGCGGCCAGCGAGGGAAAGAAACTGACGGAGGAGGTGAGCGATGCCGATGCCATCATCATCCGCCAGGAAAACGACCCTGCCGCCATGGACGAATGGGCCGACTACCCCGACGGCATCCGCTTCGAGGAGGTTCAGGGCGGAACCTATACCGCCCATGTAATGATCGTCCGGGACCCTTCCCAGGTGTATCTGGGCATCTCCACCCAGAAGGGCTTTTCCACGTCCATCCCCGGCAAGCGGCTGAATGTGGCCATCGAGGATGAAGGAGCCGTCGCGGCGGTGAACGGCGGTGCCTTTGCCGACCCCATCGATTCCATTCCCATGGGCCTGGTGTACTCCGAAGGGGAATGCGTCTGGACTTCGGGAAAGCCCACGGAAACCAGCGGCTTCGGGGGCTTCAACGAGGACAACGTGCTGGTGGTACATAAGGACAACATCACCAAGGCCCAGGCGGAGGAGCTGAACATCCGGGACGGCTGCTGCTTTGGCCCTGTCCTGATCATGAACGGGGAAGTGAACCAGGAGGCCTATGTCACCACCTCCGGCCTGAACCCCCGGACAGCCATCGGCCAGCGGGCAGACGGCGCGGTGATTTTTGTGTGCATCGACGGGCGGCAGGCAGGCTCTCTCGGCGGCGAATACGCGGACATCATCGACATCATGGTGGAGTTTGGGGCGGTGAACGCCTGCAACATGGACGGCGGCTCCTCCTCCGTCATGCTCTACCGGGACACCTACGGCCGCTACGGTGAACCGGGACAGGTGCAGATGATGAACAGCTACTCCCTGATGCAGTCCGAGCCGAGAAGGATGCCGAATTTCTGGATGGTGAGAGCGGGGGAAGGTGAAAATTGAAAGTTGAAAATTGAAAATTATTTTCGGGAATGACGGCTTTCCCTTACCCAAGACAATGTGCTCCGCAGGGAGAACGCAAAAATAGGGCACCTTCCGCAAAGAAGGTGCCTTAAAATATGCGTATAATAGCTAAATGGTACCAAGATGGTACCACTGTGGGACCTTGAATTTTGTGCAAATTTGACATATAATGCTGTTTGAATGGGATATGCAAGCGGAAACGCAAACACCATACCACAACATATAGGAGGAAACCTACATGAAAAACGCATTGACCCAATTTTGGCAAGGGGACTTGGTGCCGCCGCATCCCAGTGGTGGGAGCAGCCCGGAACTGGCGGACTTGGAAAATCTGATGCGGCGCAATCTGGAAAAGCTGGAGGATACGCTGACGCCTCAGCAGGGGGAGCTGCTGAAACGGTATACAGACCTCATCGAAGAATACGGGATCGTTTACGGTGAGCAAATCTTCTGCACCGGGTTCTGCATGGGTGCCCGCATCACTACAGAGGCCCTGGTTGGGGCGGAGGATTTTCTGCCTTAGCCCAAACAGCTCCCGCAGGGGGTATAGCCTTCTTCAATGGCTTCCTCATAGGAGGAGAATTCCACCCGGTTCTTTTCAGCGGGCAGGCTGGCGCAGTCCTCTGTGTGGAACTTTTTGGAGTTGATATTGCCGATGTAGGTCTGGGATTTGGTTTCGGCGGGCTCCACGTCCTCGGGGACGGCGTTCTGATTTTCCCAGGTGAAGGTGATCTCGGTTCCGTCGGCATGGGCCAGGATGGTGCCCAGCTCGTCCGTGCGGAACAGCACTACACCCGCGTCCTTTAAGCGGGACATAGGCTCCTCATGGGGATGGCCGTAGGAATTCCCCGCCCCCACGGAGATCACGCCGTAGGTAGGATCGACCTCGTACAGGAAGCGGTAGCCGGTGGAGGTATCGGAACCGTGGTGGCCCACCTTTAAGACATCCACATTCCAGTTTATGCGGCCCTCCCAGTAGTCCAGCATGTCGTTTTCCGCGGCAGTCTCCATGTCGCCGGTGAACAGGAAGGAATTGTTGCCATAGTCCACCCGCACCACGATGGAGGTGTCGTTGGTCTCGGCGTAGCTCTTCACCGGGCCCAGGACAGTGATCTCCGCGCCGCCCAGAGTAAATGTGTCGCCGGGGGAGGGGATGGTGATCTCCAGCCTCTGCTGGTCGGTGTAATAGACGAAATCGTCAAAAACATTGGAGGAATAGGTTTTGGTGGGCGCATAGACCGACGCGGTGGGATAAACCGCCAGCACCGAGGGCAGGCCGCCCACATGATCCTCATGGGCATGGGTGCAAATGACGGTATTCAGCTGCTCTACCCCCTGCTGTTCCAAATAGGAGACCACCAGCTGGCCGTCCTCCTTGTTGCCGCCGTCGATGAGCATATATTCCCCATCGCATTCCAGCAGTGCGCAGTCCGCCTGCCCCACGTCGATGAAGTGGACGGTAAGGCCATCGCCGGCAACAGGAGCTTCCGTGCCGGCAGGCACCTCCATACAGCCGCAAAGCAGCAGAGAAAGGGCCAGCAGGAGTGCAAAAAATTTGTGTTTCATACAAAACCTCCCAAAAAGGTGCGTAGGGGAGGGTCTTGACCCTCCCGCCAAAAATCCGTTAGGATTTTTGGATTTCCCGAAGGGAAATAAAATATATGTTATCGCCTTACGGCGATGTGATTTTGCTTTTGAGGCAAAATCACCGGGAGGGTCAAGACCCTCCCCTACAGTGTTGCTGTACAAAATCAAGTAACACAGTCCGTTCATTTTCCAGCTGCTCGTCCAGCACCTGTTCCAGCAGGGCGTTGAGGCACTGACCGATCTCTTTTCCCCGGAAGCCCAGGGCCATCAGGTCGTTTCCGTTCACCGCCAGGTCTTTCAGGGACAGGCAGGCGTTTTCTGCCTGAATTTCTTCCAGAAGTGCCCGCAGTTGGGGGAACTGCACCATTTCCGCAGGTCTCCCGGTGCCTTTGCTGCCCATGTCCGCCTCCTGTAAGCACAGGAGCATGTCCATGGTCACCCAGCCCAGGCGGCTGAGCCAGCGGCGGACGTTCTTTTTGTTGGGCTCGATTTTGGTCATGTGCCGGTCGATCAGCGTCACCACCTGCTCCCGCAGCTGGGTGGGAGCCTTCAGGCGGCGGAGCACTGCGTCCGCCATCTCTGCCCCTACCTTGGCGTGGCCGTAAAAGTGGCCCCGGCCTGCTTCGTCCAGCGTGAAGCAGGGAATTTTCCCGATGTCATGGAGCAGTGCCGCCCACCGCAGGGGCAGCCGCGCCGGGACACCCTCCACCACATGGGCGGTGTGGGTGAACAGGTCGTAGGCATGGTGGGGGGAATGCTGGTCAAAGCCCAGCATGGGGCGAAGCTCGGGAATGACCGCCGCCAGGACAGGCCCAAAGCGGAGCAGGTCATTGGCGGAAACCAGCGGGAGAAGTTTACATAATTCTTCAAATGCCCGCTCCCTTGCCAGATTGTCCATGAGATGGGCTTGGGACAGCATGGCTTTTTCCGTTTCCGCTTCCACCCTCAGGCCGTAGCGAACGGCAAAGCGAATGCCTCGCAAAATCCGCAGGGAATCCTCCTGAAAGCGGGTCACAGGGTCACCAACGGCCCGCAGGATGTAATTTTCCAAGTCCTCCCGCCCTCCGAAGGGATCGGCGAAGCCCCGCTTCGGGGAGTAAGCCATGGCGTTGACGGTAAAATCCCGCCGGGCCAGGTCCTTTTCGATCTCGGGCACAAATTTCACCCAGTCCGGGTGGCGGTTGTCCCGGTACGCACCTTCCGTGCGGAAGGTGGTGATCTCCACCACGCCGAAGTCCGTGACAACGCCCACGGTGCCGTGTTTTTTGCCCGCCAGCACCAGCTTGTGGTCGGAAAATACCCGCTCCGTCTCCTCGGGAAGGGCGGCGGTACACAGGTCAAAGTCGTGGGGCTCCAGCCCCAGGCAGGCATCCCGGACGCAGCCTCCTACGCAGTAGGCGGCGAAGCCCGCACTTTCCAGTGCGTCCAGGCAGGCCGTTACATATTGGGGCAGCTTCATACGCCGTCCTCTTTGGGTGCTTCCTTCGCGGGCTCCGCGGGGACAGGCTCCCAATTGCACAGCCCCGTCAGGCACCACACTGCGCCCGTCAGGTACAGAAGAAAGTCCTGAGTATGGGCCAGGGAAGTGACGCAGCAGAAGCCCCCCAGCAGGCCCAGGGCCAGATATCTGCGCCGCCGTCCCAGGCCCAGCGCGAAGGCTGCCTGGTAATAGGCGAACATGGTCATGGACACCACAGCCAGCAGCTGGAACACATAGTGCTGCAGCTGGGGGGTGCTGCTCCAGGGCTGGTAATGGTTCACCATATACAGGGCCAGATACACGCATACCGCGCAGTGCAGCAGGAAGAAGGGCTTCTGACCTCTTGCCCGGCACACCGCCCCAGCGGCAAGGGAGGCGGCTGCCAGAACGCCAAAGAGCCAGCAGGCTTGATCCAGCCGGGCCACAGGCAGGCCCGACAGCAGCACCGTAACCCCGATGCCCCCGGCAAACAGGCCCGAGCCCCAGGCAGCAGCTTTGGAGGGGCCGAAATTGTGTTCATACTTTTGGGAGCCGCACAGGCCCCATACGCCCCACACCACCAGCCCGGCAGTCAGGGCAGCTACCAGCCACAATGCCCATTCCAGCGGATGGAAGCGCAGCAGCAGGCTCTTTTCGTCCATGGCAGCTACATAAAGCCCGGCCCGCAAAGCAAATCCCAGGATGCCCAGGCCCAAAATACCAATGGGCATTTTTTTTACATCAAACACATTTTTCATAATACCCCTCCGAGGAATGACAAGAAAACACAATTTTCAATTTTCAACTTTCCACTTTCAATTTTTCATTATACCAGTCTATTCCCCCAATTTCCAGCCCTTTGCGAAAAAACTCTTTGGGCACTATTTATCCTTGTTTCGCGCAGAAAATCGGAGTATAATATTTCCATATTGATCATATTGGAGGAAATTCTATGCTTTTGGGCGGCATCGCCGTTGTTTCGCTGATTTTGGCCCTGCTGTTCTGTGTTCTGGGCCAGGGGGCTCTGTGGGCGGGGCTGCTGGTCTTTGCCGGGGCGTACCTGGTGCTGATGCTGATCGCCTTCTTGTTTCTGGTGACCGTCTGCAATCTGGTGGACCTGGAAAAGGAGCAGGAGGAGGACGACCCCTTCTACCGGGCCGTCATGTACCTTTACGTCGAGGCCCTGATCTCTCTGGTACTGGTGCGGCTGAAAGCCACCGGGCTGGAAAAGACCCCCAAGGAGGGGCGGTTCCTGCTGGTGTGCAACCACCTGTTTCTGGCAGACCCGGGCATCCTGCTCCACTGCTTCAAAAAGAGCCAGCTGGCTTTCATCACCAAGAAGGAGAACCAGCAGATGTTCGTGGTGGGAAAGATCATGCACAAGATCCTCTGCCAGCCCCTGGACCGGGAAAATGACCGGGCCGCTCTGAAAACCATCCTCAAGTGCATCCAGCTGATCAAGGAGGACAAGGTCTCCGTGGGCGTGTTCCCCGAGGGCTATACCAGCAAGGACGGCAAGCTCCACCGTTTCCGCCCCGGTGCGTTCAAAATCGCACAGAAGGCGAATGTGCCTATCGTGGTTTGCACCATCCAGGGCACCCGGCAGATCTTCAAGAACCTTGCCAAGCTGAAGCATACCGACGTGGAGCTCCACCTGGTGGATGTGATCCCTGCGGAGGAATTAAAGGGCAAGACCACCGTGGAGATCAGCGACCGGGTCTACGAAACGATGATCGCCGATTTGGGCGAAAGCTTCCGGGCGGAAGAATAAACAAAACACTTGATTTCCCTATGCAATCTCTGTATAATGAATGGACATTGCGTAAATAACCCAACAAATTGGAGGAAATACAATGAAAAACAGCGAAAAAACCTTGGACATGATCGTAAATCTCTGCAAGAACCGCGGCTACGTCTACGCCGGCTCCGAGATCTACGGCGGTCTGGCCAACTCCTGGGACTATGGCCCCCTGGGTGTGGAATTTAAGAACAACGTCAAGAAAGCATGGCTGAAGAAGTTTGTGCAGGAATCCGACTACAACGTGGGCCTGGATGCCGCCATCATCATGAACCCCCAGACCTGGGTCACCACCGGCCATGTGGGCTCCTTCTCCGATCCTCTGGTGGACTGCAAGGGCTGCGGCTCCCGCCAGCGTGCCGACCAGCTGATCGCCGCCTCCGAGTCCGGCAAGCAGGTCAACGTGGACGCCATGAACACCGACGAGATGAACGACTTCATCGCCGATCACGAGGACGTGGTCTGCCCCAACTGCGGCAAGCATCACTTCACCTCCATCCGTAACTTCAACCTGATGTTCCAGACCAAGATCGGCGTTACCGAGGATTCCTCCTCTACCGCCTACCTGCGGCCTGAGACCGCCCAGGGCATCTTTGTCAACTTCGCCAACATCCAGCGCACCACCCGCAAGAAGCTGCCCTTCGGCGTCTGCCAGGTGGGCAAGGCCTTCCGTAACGAAATCACCCCCGGCAACTTCACCTTCCGTACCCGTGAGTTTGAGCAGATGGAGTGCGAGTTCTTCTGCCAGCCCGGCACCGATCTGGAGTGGTTCGCCTACTGGAAGGACTTCTGCAAGAGCTGGCTGATCTCCCTGGGCATCAAGGAAGATTCCCTGCGTCTGCGTGACCACGATCCCGCTGAGCTGGCCTTCTATTCCCGTGCTACCACCGATATCGAGTACCAGTTCCCCTTCGGCAACGGCTGGGGCGAGCTGTGGGGCATTGCCGACCGTACCAACTACGACCTGGGCCGCCATCAGGAGGCTTCCGGCAAGAGCCTGGAATACTACGATCAGGAAAAGAATGAGCACTACATCCCCTACGTCATCGAGCCCTCCCTGGGCTGCGACCGTGTGGCTCTGGCCTTCCTGTGCGAGGCTTACGACGAGGAAGTGGTCGGCACCGACAAGAAGGGCAACCCCGACATCCGTACCGTCCTGCACCTGCATCCCGCTCTGGCTCCCTTCAAGGCCGCTGTCCTGCCCCTGAGCAAGAAGCTGAGCCCCAAGGCGGAGGAAGTTTACAAGATGCTGAAGAAGGACTTCATGGTGGACTTCGACGATGCCGGTTCCATCGGCAAGCGTTACCGCCGTGAGGACGAGATCGGCACCCCCCTGTGCATCACCGTGGACTTCCAGACCGTAGGCGACGGCGAGGTGGAAGCAGACAACTGCGTCACCGTCCGTGACCGCGACACCATGGAGCAGGTGAGAATCCCTATCAGCGAGCTGAAGGATTACATCGCCAAGAAGTGCGAGTTTTGATTGAATAGCAAGTATAAGGCCCGGTGCGTCATGCACCGGGCCTTGTATGTTTTTTAAATTTTCAGCAGTGCCTTGGCGAACATAAAGTACACCAACAGGCTCAGGGCATCCACAATGGTGGAGATGAAGGGGCTTGCCATGACGGCGGGGTCCAGCTTCAGGGCCTTCGCGCCCAGGGGCAGCAGACAGCCCACGGCTTTGGCCAGAATGACCGTTACCGCCAGGGCGCAGCAGACCACCAGGTCTACCATCAGGGTGATGCTTTCGTTCCCCAGCAGCAGATGGTCGATGAACCAGATCTTGGCGAAGCATACAGCAGCCAGAGACAGTCCGCAGAGCAGGGCTGTCCGCAGCTCCTTCCACAATATCTCGCCGATGTCGGAAAATTCCAGCTCGCCCAGGCTCAGGCCGCGGATGACGGTGACGCTGGACTGGGAGCCGGAGTTGCCGCCGGTACCCATCAGCATGGGGATAAAGGCGGAAAGGGCGATCTGGGCCGCCAGAGCGTCCTCAAAGGCGGTCATAATAAGCCCGGTGAAGGTGGCGGATACCATCATCAGCATCAGCCAGGGGATACGGTTTTTAAACAGGTCAAAGGGGGAGCTTCGGAGGTAGGGTTTCTCCGAGGGGGTCATACCACTCATCAGCTCCATATCCTCGGTGGCCTCTTCTTCCATGACGTCCATGGCATCGTCGAAGGTGACGATACCGACCATTCTCCCCTCACCGTCCACAACGGGCAGGGCCAGGAAGTTGTATTTGGACAGCATGTGGGCGACCTCTTCCTGGTCGGTCCGGGTGTTGACGAAGATCATGTTGGTCAGCATGATGTCCTCGATCTTCATCTCATCGTCTTCCGCCAGCAGCAGATCCTTGACGGTCACCAGACCGATCAGGGTCCGGTCCTTGGCGGTGACGTAACAGGTATAAATGGTCTCCTTGTCCACGCCCTGGCGGCGAATGCGGAGGATGGCCTCCTCCACCGTCATGGTGGGACGCAGGGAAACATATTCGGTGGTCATGATGGAGCCTGCGGAATTTTCGGGATAGCGCAGGATCTGGTTGATGGAGCTGCGCATCTCCGGGTCGGCAGCCTTCAGGATGCGCTTGACCACATTGGCGGGCATCTCTTCCACAATATCCGCCGCGTCGTCAACGTATAATTCGTCCAGAACTTCCTTCAGCTCATTGTCGGAAAAGCCCCGGATCAGCAGCTCCTGGGCCTCAGGATCCATTTCCACGAAGGTCTCGGCGGCCTGCTCCTTGTTCAGCAGCCGGAACAGCAGGGGGATCTGCTTTTCTTCCAGGCCGTCGAACAGGCCTGCCACATCGCTGGGGTTCATGGTCACCAGGATGTCCTTCAGGGTGGAATATTTTTTCTCCTCCAGCATTGCCAGGAGGGCCTTTTCTACGATTTCAAAACGTTCTGCCATGATTTTCCTCCTTATTATTTGATGAAATAAGAAGCAATCATACGCAGGGGAAGGTCACAGGCTCACCCGGAAAGCAAGCCCCTTGCTACTTCGACCCGGTATATTGCCGCTACTGCCCGCTTCCATGGTGTTCCCTCCTTTTTTGCTTGGTCATAGTTATAAATATTTTACCCCTGTTTTTCAAAAATGTCAACCTTGACGATGGCCCTCCCGCCAGTTAAAATGTAGGCATAGCTGCAAATGAGGAATTAGGAGTTAGGAGTGAGGAATGCTCCCAATCGGAAAACTCCTAACTCCTCATTCCTAATTCCTAACTCAGGAGGTTCCCATGATCCGCATCGCCTTAGAATCCGATGTATCCGCCATCCTGAATATTTACGCTCCTTATATTTTGACCTCCACGGCCACCTTTGAGTACGACGTTCCCTCAGAAGAGGCTTTTTTGCGCCGTTTCCGGAGCATCACTGCCCAATTCCCCTGGCTGGTATGGGAGGAGAATGGGAAAATCCTGGGCTATGCCTATGCCGCCGCGCCCTATGAGCGGGCGGCCTTTTCCTGGTGCGCGGAGCCGTCGGTATATCTGAAGCCGGAGGCCCGGGGCAGGGGGATTGCTCAAAGGCTCTATGCCGCCCTGGAGGAGCTTCTGAAGCTCCAGGGCTATCAGGTGCTTTACGCCCTTATCACTGCAGAGAATATTCCCTCCCTCCGTTTCCACGAAAAGCAGGGTTATGTTCGGTCTGTGCATTTTGCTGACTGCGGATTTAAATTTGGACGGTGGCTGGGGCTTATCTGGATGGAAAAACGGCTGAAATCTGTCGAAATCCCCAGCAATATGCCCGTGCCATGGAGGGTACTTGTGCAGGATATCCAAAGAATTTCTGATATTTTAGATAATTTGTCCCTTTCCTAAATGACGAAAATATGTTATGTTATGCGTGGGGAAAAGTGCGCCCATTTTTGTGGTATTTTCTCCTCTTAACTTCATAGCAATAAACAATTTATATAAGGAGCTGTGACCATGTATTTTCAGAAAAAGCGCGTAATTGCAATGCTGCTGGCCGGTGGCCAGGGCAGCCGTCTCAAGGTCTTGACCCAGAAGACCGCCAAGCCTGCCGTTCCCTTCGGCGGTAAGTACCGCATCATCGACTTCCCCCTCAGCAACTGTGTCAACTCCGGCATCGACACCGTCGGTATCCTGACCCAGTATCAGCCTCTGGAGCTGAACGAGTACATCGGCAACGGCCAGCCCTGGGGCCTGAACAAGACCCACAGCTGCGCTCAGGTCCTGCCCCCCTATGAGCGTAACGACAAGAAGTCCGGCTGGTACGAAGGCACCGCCAACGCCATCTACAAGAACATCGACTTCGTGGACCGCTTCGATCCCGATTACGTTGTCGTTCTGTCCGGCGACCACATCTACAAGATGGACTACAACGCCATGGTGGAGTACCATGTTGCCCACAACGCTTCCTGCACCATCGCTGTCCGTAACGTTCCTCTGGCAGAAGCTTCCCGCTTCGGTATCCTGAACACCAACCCCGACAACTCCATCTACGAGTTCGAGGAGAAGCCCCCCGTTCCCAAGTCCACCAACGCTTCCATGGGCATCTACTGCTTCAACTGGAAGGTCCTGCGTGAGGCCCTGATGGCTGACGAAGAGGATCCCAACTCCTCCAAGGACTTCGGCAAGAACATCATCCCCAACCTGCTGAACGCCGGTCACAAGATGATGGCTTATCCCTTCGACGGCTACTGGAAGGACGTGGGCACCATCGACTCCCTGTGGGAAGCCAACATGGAGCTGCTGGGCAAGAACCCTGAGTTCGACCTGCGCGGCGGCAAGAACGCCACCATCTATGCCCGTAATTCCGCTCTGCCCTCCTCCTATATCGACGAGGAAGCCAAGATCGTCAACTCCTTCGTGGCTGAGGGCTGCGAGGTCTACGGTACCGTCAAGCATTCCGTTATCTCCGTGGGCTGCACCATCGGCGAGGGTGCCCGTATCGAGGATACCGTTGTGATGCCCGGTGTCGTCATTGAGGCCGGTGCCATCGTCCGCAACGCCATCCTGGGCGAAAACTCCAAGGTCTGCAAGAACGCAGTTGTCGGCGGCGCGTTTGCCGAAGGCGAAAAGAAGAGCATCAGCGTTACTTCCAAGGGCGCTGTCGTAGAAGCCAACACCGTGCTCCTGCCCGGTGACATGCTGTAAGAGGAGGATTCCGCAATGAACGTAATGGGTATTATTTTTACCAATGACGCTACCATGGGTGAGCTGACCAACAAGCGCACCATGGCATCTCTGCCCTTCGGCGGCCGCTACCGCCAGGTTGACTTCGCACTGTCCAACCTGAGCTGCGCCGGTGTCCGCCATGTGGGCATTATCTCCCGCTATAACTACCAGTCCCTGATGAACCACATTGGCGACGGCGAAGAGTGGGGCCTGGAGCTGGAAGAGGGCGGCCTGGAGTTCCTGACTCCCTACGCTATGACCACCACCCACACCTACCGTGGCAAGCTGGAATCCCTGAACAACGCATGGGACTTCCTGGAGTACGGTGCTGACGACGAGCTGGTCGTTATGATCGACTCCGCCATCCTGTCCAATGTCGACCTGACCGACGTTCTGAACAAGCACGTTGCTTCCGGCAAGGATGTCACCGTCGTTACCAAGGCCGGCATCGCCAACGGCGAGAAGAAGCTGGATCTGGCCCTGAAGCTGGACGAGAACGGCGAAGTCACCGATATGGTCGTTGACTATGTTGCCGACAAGGACTACGTCGCTTCCATGGACATCTTCGTCCTGAACAAGGCCTGGCTGATGAAGTCCGTCAAGGAAATGATCGCCCGGGACAAGTTCCATATGGACCGTGACCTGGTTATGGGCGGCTGGCAGCGCGGTGTCGTGTCCGTCAACGTTTACCAGTTCGACGGCGTTGCCATGTTCAATGAGTCTGTTGAGGAATACTTCAACAACTCCCTGTCCCTGATCAAGAAGGACGTCCGCAAGGACATCTTCAACGGTAACCACCCCGTTTACACCAAGGTCCGCGACCGCGTTCCCACCTACTACGGTGAGGGCTGCGAGGTTGAGAACTGTGTCATTGCTGACGGCTGCATCCTGGAAGGCGAGGTCGAGGAGTCCGTTCTGTTCCGTCAGGTCACCGTCGGCAAGGGTGCTGAGGTCGAGAACTGCGTTATCATGAACGACGCTGTCATCGGCGAGGGTGCTGAGCTGAAGTATGCCATCCTGGACAAGAACGTCACCGTTACTCCCGGCGCAAAGCTCATCGGCACCAAGAAGAACCCCATCATCGTCAAGCGGGGTGAAACCGTATGAGAATCGCCGTCTGCGCCTCTGAGGGCGCACCCTACGCCAAGTCCGGCGGCCTGGGCGACGTAATGGAGGCTCTGCCTGCCGCGCTGGCCCGCATCGAGGGCAACGAGGTGGCCCTGTTCCTGCCCTACTACAATAAGATCAAGTCCAACGCCGCATACCCCACCGAGAAGGTGGCCGAATTCCGTGTCCAGCTGGGCTGGCGGCAGCAGTACTGCGCCGTTATGAAGCTGACAAACCGGACCGACGGCGTGCAGGTCTACTTCCTGGATAACGAGTATTACTTCGGCGGCCGTACCGGTGCCATTTATGGCGATATGGATGACGGCGAGCGGTTTGCTTACTTCTCCCGTGGCTGCCTGGATGCCATGGCTGCCATCGGCTATATCCCCGATGTGATCCAGTGCAACGACTGGCAGTGCGGCCCCATCCCCGTGTACCTGAAGTCCCTGTACCACGGTGTGTTCCCCAACACCCGCTGCATGTACACCATCCACAACATCGAGTACCAGGGCTGGGCCAACGCCGGCTTCTTCGATGATGTGCTGGGTCTGCCCTGGGAGTACCGGGGTACCCTGGATATGAACAACTCCGTCAACGTGATGAAGGGTGCCATCGAGACTGCTGACCTGGTCACCACCGTCTCCGAGACCTACGCACGGGAGCTGATGTATCCCTACTATGCCCACGGCCTGGACGGCATCCTGTCCAACAATTCCTGGAAGCTGACCGGTATCACCAACGGCATCGACACCAACACCTTCAACCCCGAGACCGACAAGGCTCTGCCCGCCCACTACAACGCCGAGACCTTCGTGGAAGGCAAGGCCGCTGTGAAGGCCGCCCTGCAGGAAGAGGTTGGCCTGCCCGTGAAGCCCGATGTGCCTCTGATGGTCATGGTTACCCGCCTGGCCGGTCATAAGGGCCTGGATCTGCTGTGCTATATTGCCCGCCGCCTGATGTGGGAGGAGGACGCCCAGCTGCTGATCCTGGGCACCGGCGAAGCCCAGTACGAGACCTTCTTCCGGGATCTGGCCAACCAGTTCCCCGAGCAGGTGGCCGCGAAGATCACCTTCAATCTGGGTCTGGCAGCCCGCATCTACGCCGGCGGCGACATCTATCTGATGCCCTCCAAGTCTGAGCCCTGCGGTCTGAGCCAGATGAACGCCATGCGCTACGGCACCGTGCCCGTTGTTCACGCCACCGGCGGCCTGAAAGACACCGTTCCTCCCGCTGACGAGAACGGCGAAGGCGGCCTGGGCTTCACCTTCCAGAGCTACAACGCCGACGACTTCATGGCTTCCTTGAAGCGCGCCCTGAACCTGTACAACAACAACCGCGAGGGCTTCCGCGCCCTGCAGAAGCGGGAGATGGAGACCGACTTCAGCTGGGATGTTCCCGCTGGCCGGTACATGGATCTGTTCAACCAGATGCTCTCCTGGTAAGGTCGGCAAGGCCGACACCCAATGTGTTACGAACTTGGTCTGAGGTCGTCAGTCCATTGGGTACCGCTTGATTCGTTACATGGTTTTATAGGTTAATTGAAGATCCCGCCTGAGAAATCAGGCGGGATTTTTTGTGCTGCCCAATAATTTATCATACGAAATCCCCCTTCCATTTTTCTGGAAAATAGTATATAATGATCGTTGGCAAGCCCCTTTACTGAAAATTAATCAAGGAGACTACCAGACGACCATGAGAATCCTCTACGACAGCAAGCTTCCCCAGTTTAAAATGCCCTTCGGCACCCTGACACCCAATGAGGCCTGCACCCTGACCATTCATATCCCCTCCACCGTCCGGGCCAACCGGGTCACCTGCGAGCTGCAATACGAAAACGGCTCCCATGCCCAAACCGCGGTGCTGGACTTTTTGGAGACCAAAGGCCCCTACGACCATTTCCAGGGCACCTTTTCCATCCCCTACACGGGACTTTACTTTTACTATTTCCGCATCACCAACCATGAAGGCAGCTTCCGCCTGTTTAAGGAGGGTGACGATACCAATATGGAGGCCGGCGACCTGTGGCAGGTCAGCTGCGTTCCCGCCGATTTCAACACTCCCGACTGGGCCAAGGGAGCCATTATCTATCAGGTATTCCCTGACCGCTTCTATAAAAGCGGCCAATGCGACCTGACCGGCAAGCTGGAGCCCTATACCGTCCACAAAAACTGGTATGAGGATGTGGACTGGAAGCCCACCCCCGAGGGTGTAGTGCTGAATAACGACTTCTACGGGGGAAATTTTAAGGGCATCGCCGAGAAGATGGACTATATTGCCAGCCTGGGCACCACCATCCTATATCTGAACCCCATCTCCAAGAGCTTTTCTAACCACCGCTATGACACCGGCGACTACAAGACCCCCGACCCCATGCTGGGCACCGAGGCGGATTTTGTAAAGCTGTGCGAGACGGCACATGAATATGGCATCAAGGTGATCCTGGACGGCGTGTACTCCCACACCGGCTCCAACAGCCGCTATTTCAACCGGGAGGGTGCGTTCTCCGACGTGGGCGCGTACCAGTCCCAGCAATCTCCCTACGCATCCTGGTACACCTTCTACCAGTGGCCCAACAACTACCATTCCTGGTGGAATTTCGATACCCTCCCCACCGTCAACAAGATGGATCCGGCGTTTATTGAATATATCATTTCCGGGGAGGACAGCGTGATCGCTCACTGGCTGAAGCTGGGAGCCGACGGTTTCCGGTTGGACGTAGCCGACGAACTGCCCGACGGATTTCTGAAGCTGCTTTACGACCGGGTGAAGGAGCTGAATCCTGATGCCCTGGTGCTGGGCGAGGTGTGGGAGGATGCCTCCAACAAGATGGCCTATGGCTCCCGGCGCAGCTACTTCACCAATGCGGAGTTGGACAGCGTCATGAATTACCCCTTCCGCACTGCTATTATCAACTTCATGCGTGGCTGGGACAGCGGCCGGGGCTTCCGGGACACGGTCATGTCCATTGTGGAGAACTATCCGCCCCAGGTGTGGAAATGCAATATGAACCTTCTGGGTACCCACGACACCCCCCGGATCCTTACCGCCCTCGTGGACGATTTTGATGGCACCCGGGAGGAGAAGGCGAAACGCCGCCTGTCCCGGAATAACCTGGAGGTGGCCCGTGACCGGCTGATGATGGCCTCCTTCCTGCAGTACACCCTCCCCGGCAGCCCCAGCCTGTACTACGGCGACGAGGCCCTGATGGAGGGCTACAAGGATCCCTTTAACCGCCGCACCTACCCCTGGGGCCGGGAGGACTGGGAGCTGGTGGCCTATTTCCGGCGGCTGGGCCGCCTGCGCAGGGACTGCGAGGCCCTGCGGCTGGGCGACATCCGGTTCTTCGAAGCCGGGGACAAGCACCTGGGCTTTACCCGTTCCCTGAACGGTGTGGAATATAAGATTTATGTAAACCGCAGCGGCGATCCCTGGGACATTCCCGCAGGCAAAGTGGTCTTTGGCCAGAACATTCAGACCATTACTCCCGACTGCCTGACACTGGCACCCAGAGGCTTCTGCGTGGTGGAGGGATAAGGATGGAGATCGAAAAATTTATCTCAGGTTACTGCCGCCAGCTGGATGCCAGCCGCATGGTGGAAGTTATCCTGGAGGACGGTGAACTTGCCGAAGTGGATTGCTGCTACGGCAATTGCGTCTACCAGCCCAACTGCCCCATCGCAAAGGAAATCGAAGCAGCTCTCACAGAATAACAGGAAAATCCCCTCCCAAAACCGGGAGGGGATTCGTATTTGTGGGGGTTATACCTTCACTTCGGGGCTGTTGGTGGGCTGTTTGATAGCGGGATCGCTCAGGGTCTCTACCTTGGAGTCCTTGATCAGCTGCTTGGGACAAACGGTGGCGCACAGGCCGCAGTTGTCGCACTTGGTGTAATCGATCCGGGCCAGGCCCTTTTCAACGGTGATGGCATCGTTGGGGCAGATCTTCTTACACAGGCCGCAGCCGATACAGCCGACGGTGCAGGAACGGGTGGTGACGGCACCCTTCGCCATGGAGTTACAGGCGATGACCACGTTCCGGTTGGGCTCAACAGGCACGATCAGCTGGCGGGGGCAGACGGCAGCACAGGCCATACAGCCGACGCACAGATCCTCGTCCACCTTGGCAACACCGTTGACCACCTTGATGGCACCGTACTTACAGGCCTTGGTGCAGGTGCCGTAGCCCAGGCAGCCAAACTTACAGGACAGGGGGCCGGAGCCGCCGACCTTGGAGGCGGCCAGACAGTCACGGAAGCCTTCGTAGTTGGCCTTGACCTTGGCACCCTTGATCTGGTTGCCGTCCTTGTCGTAGGTCTTTTCACCGGAGCACCGGACCAGGGCCACCTTGCGGGTAACGGCCTCGGCCTTGATGCCCATGATGGCAGCCATAGCCTGGGCGCACTCATTGCCGCCGGAGGCGCACTTACCCACCGGAGCTTCGCCATTCAGAACCGCCTCCGCGTAGCCGCCGCAGCCGGCATAGCCGCAGCCGCCGCAGTTCGCGCCGGGCAGGCACTCGTTCAGCTGATCCAGGCGGGGGTCAGTCTCCACATAGAAGATCTTGGAGGCGGCAGCCAGCACCAGACCAAAGGCCAGGCCCAGACCACCCAGGACTGCAACAGCAATCAGAACTTGCATCAGAATTTCCATACTCTACGCCCTCCTTAAGAAATGCTCAGGCCGGAGAAGCCCATGAAGGCCAGAGCCAGCAGACCGGCGGCGATCAGCGCGATGGGGAAGCCCTTGAAGCACTCGGGACAATCAGCCTTGTTGACGCGCTCCCGGACGGAGGCGAACAGAACGATGGCCAGGGTGAAGCCCAGGCCGCCTGCGGCACCGTTCAGGACGCTCAGCAGGAAGTTGTAGTTGTTTTGCACGTTCACCAGAACCACGCCCAGAACGGCGCAGTTGGTGGTGATCAGGGGCAGGAACACGCCCAGAGCCTTATACAGGGCGGGGATGGATTTCTTCAGGAACATTTCCACCACCTGAACCAGGGTGGCAATGACCAGAATGAAAGCCACGGTCTGCATATAGGTGATGTTCAGCTTCACCAGCAGCCAGTTGACAGCCCAGCAGGCAGCGGAGGCCAGGGCCATAACGAAGGTAACGGCCATGCCCATGCCCAGAGCGGTGTCGATCTTCTTGGAAACGCCCATGAAGGGGCAGATGCCGTAGAACTTGACCAGAATGAAGTTCTGGCTCAGGAGGGCGGCAATAATAATACCTAAGATCTCTGTAACCATTACTTAGCAGCCTCCTTCTTCTTATTCTTCTTTTCCAGGTGCTGCATCAGCCACTGGGAGCCTGCGATGACAAAGCCCAGGACCAGGAAGCCGCCCACGGGCATGACCATCTGCATGGCAGGGAACTGGGCGGGAATGATGCGGATGCCTTCGCCGCCGTTCAGCAGACCGCCGCCGAAGGTGCCGGAGCCCAGCAGTTCCCGGATGACGCACATGATGACCAGTGCCACGGTGTAGCCGATGCCCTGGCACAGACCGTCAACAGCGGAAGCAAGGACGCCGTTCTTGGAAGCGAATGCTTCGGCACGGCCCAGGACGATACAGTTAACGACGATCAGAGGGATGAACACGCCCAGGTTTTCCGACAGGGCGGGGATAAATGCCTGCAGCACCAGGTCGACCACGGTAACGAAGCCGGCGATGATGGTAATGTAAGCGGCAATACGGATCTGGTTGGGGATGACCTTCCGCAGGGCGGAGATCAGCATGTTGGAGCAGATCAGGATGATGGTAACGGACAGGCCCATGCCGATGCCGTTGAACAGGCTGGTGGTAATGGCCAGCGTGGAGCACATACCCAGCAGCTGAACGGTAACGGGGTTCTTGGTCAGCAGGCCCTCGTTAAATTGCTTTTTGAAATTCATGGGGTACCTCCTTAACCTAAGCCTGCGGCGCAGGCCAGCGCGGCGTTTACGCCGGTGCAGACTGCGCGGGAAGTGATGGTTGCGCCGGTGATGGCATCGATCTCGCCGCCGTCCTTGGAGACAGCCACAGAGCCGCTCTTGCCTGCGAACTGGCTGCGGAAGGCTTCACCTGCGGAGGTGGAAGCGGCTGCCACAGCACCCAGGCCTGCGGTCTCGGTGTGGGAGACGATGGAGATGCCCAGAACGTTGCCATCATGGTCAATGCCCACCATCATGGTGATGGTGTTGTCGAAGCCGCCGGGAGTGACTTCGAAGGCGTAGCCGTTGGCACCGGCGTAGACCTTGGAGACCAGGCCGGTGGCGTCAGCGTAGTCGGTGATCTCGGTGTCGTAGCCGCCGGGCAGGACAGCCGCGATGGCTTCCTGGGTCTTTTCGGCGTTCAGCTTATCAATTGCGGGCTTGGTGATGGAGTTGACACCGGCCAGCAGAGCTGCCACCACGGAGGTGATGATCAGCAGGGTCAGAGCCAGCCGCAGAACATACATGGGAGTAGATTCAGTCTTCATTATTTCGCCGCCTCCTTCTTGGGTGCGCCGAACTTGGTAGGACGGCCAATTCTATCCAGCAGGACAACACAGGCATTCATGCACAGGATGGCATAGGAAACGCCCTCGTTGTAGCCGCCGAAGTAGCGGATCAGAACGGTCAGGACACCACAGCCGATGCCGTAGATGATCTGGCCCAGCTTGGTGATGGGGGAGGTAACATAGTCGGTAGCCATGAAGATGGCACCCAGCATCAGACCGCCGCCAAAGACCTGTGCCAGCATCCAGCTGATACGGGGATTGCCCATGGGGAACAGGAAGGTCAGGACGGCTACGGTGGCGATATAAGCAGCGGGGATCCGAACAGTGATGACCTTGCGCCACAGCAGGTAAGCAAAGCCCACCAGCAGCAGGAGCGCGGAGGTCTCGCCGATACAGCCGCCCACGTTGCCCAGGAAGATATCCAGGATGGAATCCTCGGGCATCAGGCCCTGGTGCATATTGGCCAGGGGGGTAGCGGCGGTGACCACATCAACGGGGAAGAGGGGAGCGGCAGCATTCTCAAAGCCAACCTTGACCCAGGTGCTCATCAGCACGGGCCAGCTGAACATGAAGGCACGGCCTGCCAGGGCGGGGTTGACGATGTTGCGGCCCAGGCCGCCAAAGAGCATCTTGACGATGATGATGGCAAACAGGTCGCCCAGGATGATGGTCCAGTAGGGGATGGTGACGGGGCAGACAAAGGCCAGCAGCATACCGGTGACGGCAGCGGACAGGTCGTAGATCTTGCAGTTCTGCTTCATCAGCTTGCACCAGCCCCACTCGAAGAACATACAGGCAGCCATAGAGACCAGGGTGACGGTCAGGGCACGGAAGCCGAAGAAGTAGACGGAGCCAACCAGCGCGGGGCAGAGGGCGATCAGCACGTCCCGCATGATGGTCTGGGTGGTAACGGGGGAATGTACGTGGGGAGAGCTGGAAATCGTCAGCTCATAAAAGTATTTCATCTGTGCCATTTGATCTCCACCTCCTTATTTCTTGGCCTTGGCAGCGGCGTCACGCAGGACATGCTTGCCGGCACGGAAGCCCAGGACCAGAGGAACGCTGGCGGGGCAGGTGTATGCGCAGCTGCCGCACTCGATGCAGTCCATCAGGTGGGTAGCCTTCATTTCCTCAATATCGTTGGACTGCAGGGCCTTATACATCAGCACGGGCATCAGCTTCATGGGGCAGGCGTCGATGCACTTGCCGCAGCGCAGGCAGCGGGAATCCTCCACATTGTACTTGTTCTTCTCGCCCAGCACGGTGATGGCATTGACGCCCTTGATGGTGGGAACGCTCAGGTCATACTGGGCGGCACCCATCATGGGGCCGCCGGAGAGAACCTTATAGGGATTCTCGGAGTGGCCGCAGGCCTCGATCAGCTCATTGAAGCTGGTGCCGATGGGGACAAGCAGGTTCTTGGGCTCCATCAGGATATCGCCGGAGACGGTGACGATACGCTTGATCAGGGGCATACCTTCGTAGACCACATCGTGGATGGCCTTGCAGGTTGCGGCGTTGAATACGGCGCAGCCAACAGCGGCAGGCAGACCGCCGGAGGGGACTTCCCGGCCGGTAACGGCGTAGATCAGCTGCTTTTCAGCACCCTGGGGGTACTTGGCGGGCAGCACGTCCACGGTGATGCCGTCGGAGGCGGCCAGGTTGGCCTTCAGAGCCTTGACAGCCTCGGGCTTGTTGTCCTCGATGCCGATGTGGCCTTCCTTCAGTCCGAAGATCTTCATGATGATCTTCAGACCGGAGATCAGCTCGGCGGGGTGCTCCCGGCACAGCCGGTCGTCGGATGTGATGTAGGGCTCGCACTCGCCGGCATTGACGATGACGGTGTCCACCTTGCCGATGCCGCCGGAGAGCTTCACATGGGTGGGGAAGGTCGCGCCGCCCATACCGACGATGCCGCCTTCCCGGATGATGTTGATGAGCTCATCGTTGGACAGGGCATCCACTTCCGCCTGGGTGCGGGGCTTGATATCCTCGCACAGAGTGTCCAGATGGTCATTCTCGATGACCACGCTCATGACATTGGTGCCGCTGGTGTGGGCCTTTGCCTCAACGGCCTTGACCTTGCCGGAGACAGAAGCATGAACAGGAACACACAGACCCTGGCTGTCACCGATCTTCTGACCGACAGTAACCAGGTCGCCCTTCTTGACGAGGGGCTTGCAGGGGGCGCCGATATGCTGGGACATGGGGATCACGACCAGGTCCGGTGCGGGGAATTCCTGGGTGGCCTTGTCACAGGCATACGCCTTATTTTCTTTGGGATGGACCCCGCCGAAAAAAGAAAACGCCATTTTACTTCACCTCTTTCAAAGTTTGCGGAAAAAACCGCATTATTCCACTACCTATAATAACGCATTTTTGTGCATTTGTCCACCTTGTTTTGGCATTTTGAACAGTTTCTTTGTAGAAAATAAATTAATATCGATACAAAAAGACGGACTGGAAACCTTTTCGGCAAATCTTCCTTCGATGCGGATGCTTTACAACCGGGTAAAAAATTGGTATACTATATCTTTAAGAAAAAAGAAAGGACCGTGCTGCCGTGAAGGTGAGAAAAATGACCACCCTGGCACTGCTCAGTGCCATCGCGCTGACCATTTTCATGGTGGAAGCCCAGATTCCCCCTGTGGTGCCCCTGCCAGGCGTGAAGCTGGGCCTTGCCAATATCGTAACGGTGTTTACCGTTTTTGCCATCGGGGCGAAGGAGGGGGCGGCGGTGCTGTTTGTCCGCATCTTCCTGGGCGCGGTGTTCGCGGGGAATTTCAGTACCATTTTCTATTCCGCCGCGGGAGGTGCCGCTGCCATCGGCGTGACCATCCTGCTGAGAAAAGTCTTGAACGAAAACCAGCTTTGGGTAGCGGGCAGCGTCGGTGCCATCGCCCATTCCGTGGGGCAGATGGCTATGGCGATTCTGCTTACGGGCACGCCGGGGCTTGCCGTCTATCTGCCGATCATGATCGCCATCAGTATTGTGACGGGTCTCTTTACCGGGCTGTGCGCCCAATTCCTGGTGAACCGGGGAGGAAAGATATGGAAAACTATTTTAAAATGAATTTGAGCAAGCAGGAGATCGACGCCATCTCCAACTTAGGCCTGGCCCACATGGGGGACTGCGTCTTTGAAATTCTCTGCCGGGGCTACCTGTGCGCCCAGGGTGGGAAGAATGTGGGGAAGCTCCACAGTGACACCATCCAGATGGTGAAGGCCACCTCCCAGGCAAAATTCGTGGACAAGCTCCTGCCCCTGCTCACCGAGGAGGAGCTGAGCTACTACCGCCGGGGCAAAAATTCCCACGTCCACGCCGTCCCCAAATCCTGCACCCCCGCCGAATACGCCAAAGCCACCGGCCTGGAAGCCCTGTTCGGTGCCCTGTACCTGGCAGGCAGGACGGATAGATTGAATGAACTGTTCAAAAATGTAATGGAAAATTGAAAATGTAAAATTGAAAATTAAGGCAAGAATTTTCAATTTTCAATTATCAATTTTCAATTTGGAGGAACTATGGCCTTTGATGCTATGTTTTTATCGGCGGTACTGGACGAAGTCCGTAACCGCTGTATCGGAGCGCGGATCGACAAGATCCACCAGCCCAGCCGGGATACCCTGATCCTGCACCTGAAATGCCGGGAGGGACGGGAAAAGCTGCTGTTCGCCGCCAACCCCACCGCGCCCCGGCTTCATCTCACAACCGCCTCCCCGGAGAATCCGGCGGAGCCGCCCATGTTCTGTATGCTGCTGCGCAAGCACCTGATGGGCGCGAAGCTGGCGGATATTTCCCAGCCCCCCATGGAGCGGGCGGCCACCTTCACCTTTGATTGCACCGACGAGATGGGCTATCCTGTTCAGAAGCGGTTGGTGGCGGAGCTGATGGGTCGCACCTGCAATCTGTACCTGCTGGGCCCTGACGGGCGCATCCTGGACTGCCTGCGGCGCATCGGCCTGGACGAAAGCGCGAAGCGTGCCGCCCTGCCGGGCCTGAACTATGTGGAGCCGGAACCGGTGGCAAAGCAGGATCCTATGGATTTTGAAGATTATGTCAACCTACTGCGCCAGCCGGGGGCGGATGTCCTGTCCGACCGGCTGATGGATACCATCGGCGGCCTGTCTCCTCTGGTATGCCGGGAGGCGGCACTGTTTGCCGCGGGCAGCACCGATGCCCGTATCGATCCCCTGGATGTGGACAGCACTGCGGAAAAGCTGACCCTGTTCTTCCGGGAGCATCTGCACCATCCCGCCCCCTATTACTACGCCCAGGCTGACGGCACCCCCAAGCAGTTCGCCTTCTGTCCCATCCGGCAGTACGGCGGCTGTCAGCAGGCGGAGAGCTTCGGCGGACTGCTGGATATGTATTACGCCGTCCGGGACCGCAAAGATGCCATGCGCCAGAAAAGCCAGGCGGTGCGCAAGACAGTGCAGAACCTCTGCACCCGCCTGACGAAAAAACTGGCGATCCAGGAAAAGGAGCTGGAAGCCACCTACGACCGGGAGCGGCTGCGCCAGTTGGGCGATATCGTCACCGCCAACATCCACCGCATCGTCAAGGGCCAGACCGTGATCCAGTGCGAGGACTTTTACGATGAGGAAATGAAGGTCATTGACATTCCCATCTCTCCCATCCTGTCCCCCCAGCAGAACGCGGCAAAATTCTACAAGGATTACGCCCGCATGAAGAACGCCGAAAAAGAGCTGACACGGCAGATCGAGCTGGGTGAAAACGAGCTGCATTATCTTAAAAGCGTTCTCGATGAGCTGAACCGGGCCCAGACCGAGGCTGAGCTGGAAGAAATCCGCCGGGAGCTGCAGGAGGGCGGTTATCTCCGGGCCGAGGCCGGGAAGCGGAAAGTCAAGCAGGCGAAGCTGGCCCCCATGCGCTTTGAGAGTACCGACGGCTACCCCATCTATGTGGGCCGCAACAACCGGCAGAACGACGAGCTGACCTTTAAGCTGGCGCGGAAGGACGACATCTGGTGCCATGCCTCCAAGGTTCACGGCTCCCACGTCATCATCTCCTGCGGCGGCACCACGCCCCCCGACGACACCATCACCCAGGCAGCCCAGCTGGCGGCTTACTATTCCGAAACCTCCGGCGGCCAGAACATCCCCGTGGATGTGACCCCCGTGAAGCAGGTGAAGAAAATTCCCAACGGCAAGCCCGGAATGGTCATCTACCATACCTATAAAACCGTCATCGCCAACCCCTACGCCGATATCGTGGTGGACGCGCTGAACGCTGAAAAGAAAGAATAAAAGCAAAAGCCTGTCATCGTCGGGATGACAGGCTTTTTAATTATTCCTGATAAATGACGTGCGCCCCCTGGAATTCCACATGCAGCGGCAGCATCTGCCAATTCTTTTCGGTGATGCTGTCCAGCTTTTTGGAGAGCGTCTCCTCCAGCTTGGGGTGGCGGGTGATGCACAGAAGGGTGGGGCCCGCGCCGCTGAGGCAGAAGCCTGCCCCGGTGGTGCGCACCAGGGCTTCGATCTTCTCAAAGTCCGGGATCAGCTTTTTTCGGTAGTTCTGGTGGAGCCGGTCCTGCATGGCGGTGCGCAGCAGCTTTTCGTCACCCAATTCCAGGGCTTTTAAGACCAGCGCGCCGTGGGCGATGTTGTAGATGGCATCCGCCCGGTTGATCTGCTCCGGCAGAACACTTCTTGCAAGCGTTGTGGGCAGGTCAAAATCCGGGATCAGGGCCAGAAATTGCCAGTCGGGATGCAGGGGAAAATTGACGGTGACGGGCAGGCCGCCGTCCACCATGGAGGCAGTCAGGCCGCCATAGAAGGCGGGGGCCAGGTTGTCCGGGTGACCCTCCATGGCGTTGGTGATATTCAGCAGGCCCTGGGTGGACAGCTTGTTGCCCCGCAGCACATTGGCACCCATGGCACCTGCCACCAGCAGCGCGGCGGAGGAGCCAAGGCCCCGGCAGATAGGGATCTGGGAATCGATGTGAATTTTCACACCCCGGATCTCCTCACTCATGGTGCTGAGGACGGCACAGTAGGAGGTGTAAACCAGATTGTCCGGCCCGGTGAATTCCTCGGGACAGCCGGTGATTTCCAGCCCCTCCTCCGTTTCCTCGAAGGTCACGTCGGTGTAAAGCCCCAGGGCACAGCCGAAAGCGTCAAAGCCCGGCCCCAGGTTTGCCGTAGTAGCCGGCACGCGGATGGTTACTTTGTTCATGTTGTTTCTCCATTATAAACAGTAGGGGAGGGTCTTGACCCTCCCGGTGATTTTGCTCGCAGGCAAAATCACATCGCCGCAGGCGATAAATATTTTATTTCCCTTCGGGAAATCCCAAAATCCTGGCGGATTTTGGGCGGGAGGGTCAACACCCTCCCCTACGGTGATGTATGTAGCGTTACAGTCCCAGGACGTAATCCAGCATGGTCTCCTTCGCGATCACGCCGGTGTGCTTTTCTTCCTTGCCCTGAAGGCCTGCCAGATTCTTGGGGACGGGCACGCCGGTGATCTGGGACAGGCGCTCCATCTGCTCAAATTCACTGCCGCTGGTGTCGCCGCCGATAGCGGTGAGGACGGCCACAGGGAACTTGTAGGGGGATGCGGTGGACAGCACCACCATGGGGCGGCTGTCGCCGGTTTCGGCTACATAATCCTCCGCCGCGGCCCAGCCGGAGGCGGTGTGGGGATCGCAGAGGTAGCCCATATCCTTGTAGACACGGCCCATGATCTCTGCTGCCCGGGCATCGTCACAGTAAGCGGCCCAGAATTCCCGCTGAATGGTATCCAGCAGATCAGCGGGGACAGTGTAGGAACCCTCGGTATTCAGCTGCTTCATCAGCTTGGCAACCAGTTCCGTGTCGCCGGACAGCAGGTACAGCAGCCGTTCCAGATTGGAGGACACCAGAATGTCCATGGAGGGGGAGGTGGTTTTCAGCAGGGGACGCTTCTGGTCATAGGTGCCGGTGCGGATGAAGTCCGTCAGCACGTTGTTGGCGTTGGAAGCGCAGATCAGCTTACCCACGGGCAGACCCAGCTGCTTTGCCAGATAGCCCGCCAGAATATCGCCGAAGTTTCCGGTGGGAACGGAGAAGTTCACTTCGTCACCCAGCGTAATTTTGCCCGCGTCCAGCAGATCCCGGTAGGAGCGGAAATAGTACATGATCTGAGGAGCCAGACGGCCAATGTTGATGGAGTTGGCACTGGACAGCTTGAAGGGCAGCTCCTTATCCCGGCAGGCGGCGAAAACATTCTTCACGCCGGTCTGGGCATCGTCGAAATTGCCGTGGATGGCGCAGACGGCAACATTATTGCCCTCTTGGGTCACCATTTGGGCCCGCTGCACCTGGGATACGCCGCCGTAGGGGTAGAATACGCAGATACGCACGCCGGGCACATCGTGGAAGCCTTCCAGCGCGGCCTTTCCGGTGTCGCCGGAGGTGGCGGTGAGGATCAGAATATCCTCCTGCATCCCCTTGGCGGACTTAGCGGCGGTCAGCAGCTGGGGCAGCATGGAAAGGGCCACATCCTTAAAGGCGGAGGTGGGGCCCCGGAACAGCTCCAGCACATGGAAACCGCCCACGGGAACGGTGGGAGTCAGATCCTCGGTTTCAAATTTCCCGGTATAGGCGTTCTTCACCAGCCGGGGCATATCGGGGATATCGGGCAGCAGTGCGGAGAGAATATCGGTGGCCATGGACAGGGAATCGCCCTTCAGGCACTTTTTCCAGTCAAAGGCGGGCAGACTTTCGGGCATATACAGGCCTCCATCGGGGGCGAGACCTTCCAACACTGCCTGGGCACTGTCGGCCCGGAAATCCTGGCTGCGGGTAGAATGATATAACATAGTGTCCTCCTGAAAAACAAGCTTTTCTTTACCAATTGCACAAAAAGTCGCCAAATCTGGGAAAATGATTGGCTTTTTGGTGCAGTTGAAATTTGAGTAGCTATATGATATACTGTTTTTCGTAAAAAAGCAAGTGTTTTCGCTATGAATACAACTGTTTTTATACTATGACACAAAAACGTGCAGGAGGATGTTTTGCATGAAGATCGGACTTTTGGGCTTCGGCGTCGTCGGCAGAGGTGTCTATGAGATCACCTGCGCCCGGGATGATATGCAGGTCACCAAGGTGCTGTGCCTTGAAGATATTTCCCTCCCCGATGCGGAGGCAGTGAAGGATTTCAAGGAAATTCTGAATGATGATTCCATTGATACGGTGGTGGAGGCCATGGGCGGCCTGCATCCCGCATACGAGTTCGTCCGGGCCGCCATCGAGGCCGGGAAGAATGTGGTCACTTCCAACAAGGCGTTGGTGTGTACCTTCTATGATGAGCTGCTGCCCTTGGCACAGAGCAAGGGGGTCAAGTTCCGCTCCACCGCTGCTGTCGGCGGCGGCATCGGCTGGCTCTCTGAGCTGGAGCGTTCCCGCCGTGTCCAGACCATCAGCCAGGTGGGCGGCATCATGAACGGCACCTGCAACTACATTCTGGACAACATGACCCGTATGGGCCTGAATTACGATGATGTGCTGAAGCAGGCCCAGAAGCTGGGCTACGCCGAGGCCAACCCCTCCACCGACGTGGACGGCATCGACACCTGGCACAAGGTGATCCTGTCCTCCAACATTGCCTTCGGCGTGACCGTTGACAAGAGCACCGTCCCCGTGGCGGGCATCCGCAACATCCAGGCCCAGGACGTGGAGAACTTCAAGGCCCACGGGCTGGTGTGCAAGCTGATTTCCACCGGCAAGCGGACGGAAAATGGCTGCAGCGTCTATGTCCAGCCCACCCTGGTGAAGGAGGGCGAGCCCGAGGCCGCCGTTCCCATGAACTACAACCTGATCACCTTCATCGGCGATACCTCCGAGCGTATGAGCTTCTACGGCCAGGGCGCGGGCCGGTATCCCACCGCATACAACGTGGTGCAGGACCTGGTGGATGTGCTGGAGGGCAAGGGCTTCTACGCTCCCTACGGCGAGAAGGTTGCTGCCGACAACTCCGAAAAGCTGACCTGGTATGTCCGGGGCAATTGGCAGGGTGAGACCGCTGAAAGCTGGGGCAATGCCGTTATCGTGAAGGATGTTTCCGTCACCGATATGCACGCCTGGCTGAAGGAAAACTCCGAGGCATTTGTTGCCGCCATTCGCGCCTAAATTCTGAAACGTATCGCGTAGGGGCGACCCTCGCGGTCGCCCGGCGATGCGGAACGCATCGCACCGCCGACAGGCGGAAAATGCCCAAATGATTGCCCTGACGGGCAATGGCATCCGACCGATGCCCGGTCGACCGTGGTGCACCCGCAGGGAATCGAGATAAATCGATTGCCGGGGGCAATCGCACCATAATGTATTATGGGTCGCCCCTACGCGCACCGTCAGGAAATTGGAAAGAGGAACAGAAAATGAAAGTAGTAAAATTTGGCGGCAGCTCCATGGCCGATGCGGGCCAGTACCGCAAGATTCGGGAGATTCTGCTGGCCGACCCTGACCGGAAGGTCGTCATTGTTTCCGCCGCAGGCAAGCGTTACAGCGGCGACCACAAGCTGACCGACCTGCTGTATCTGTGTTATTCCCATGTCAAGTACGGCGTTGACTGCAGCCGTATCTTCAAGATGATCATGTCCCGGTATCTGGACATCCAGAGCGACTTGGATCTGGATCTGAACCTGGAGCCCGAGCTGAAGGCCCTGAAAAAGCGTATCGATGCCAAGGAGGTTTCCCGTGAGGAGCTGGTCAGCCGGGGCGAGTATTTCTCCGCCAAGCTGATGGCGGCCTACCTGGGCTTCCAGTTTATCGATGCTGCCGACTGGGTGAAGTTCAACATGGACGGCACCGTGAATCAGGAGGAATCCTACAATGCGCTGCGGGGCCGTGTGACCCCCGGTGCAGGTGCGGTGATCCCCGGCTTCTACGGAGCCATGCCCGACGGCACCATCCACACCTTCTCCCGTGGCGGCAGCGATATCACCGGCTCCCTGGCCGCCGCCGCGCTGGATGCGGACGTTTATGAGAACTGGACCGACGTTTCCGGCATTCTCATGGCCGATCCCCGGATCGTGGACGATCCTCAGGCCATTCCCGAGGTCACCTACGACGAGCTTCGGGAGCTGAGCTACTCCGGTGCCCAGGTGCTCCATGAGGATTCCATCTTCCCCGTCCGCGAGAAGAACATCCCTGTCAACATCCGCAATACCAACGATCCCCAGGCCCCCGGCACCATGATCAAGGAGAATTTTGAGGGCGATCATGACCCCGACCGCTTCATCACCGGCATCACCGGCAAGAAGGATTTCTCCATCATCTCCCTGTCCAAGCGGGGCATGAGCAACCAGGTTGGCGTGCTGTACAAGGTCTTGAAGGTGCTGGTGCGGCATAAGATTTCTGTGGACTATGTTCCCAACGGCATCGACAACGTTTCCGTCGTCCTGCCCACCCGGGCCATTGAGAAGGAGCTCTACACCATCATGGCCGAGATCAAGCAGGAGGCGGAGCCCGACACCCTTGAAGTCCACCACAACATTGCCGTGGTCGCCGCCGTTGGCCGGAAGATGGCCTTCCGTCCCGGTATTTCCGGTAAGATCTTCGCCGCACTGGGCGAAAGCGGCATCAACATCCGCATGATCAACCAGGGCCCCGACGAATTGAACATCATCTTCGGCGTGGACAATAAGGACTTCGAAGCCGCCATCAAGGTGCTGTACAACAGCTTCGTTACCAAGTAACAATTCACCTTGTAGGGGAGGGTCTTGACCCTCCCGCCAAAAATCCAAAAGGATTTTTGGATTTTCCGAAGGAAAATAAATATGTTATCGCCTTACGGCGATGTGATTTTGCTTCACAAAATCACCGGGAGGGTCAATGTGAATTAAGGTATGATTGCCACCGGCAATCATAGATATTTTGATTCGCTGCGTGACGCACCGCCCTCCCCTACATTTTTTAATGTGGAGGTAATTACCATGAAAACCTATACCGTAGCCGTCCTGGGTGCCACCGGTGCCGTGGGACAGGAAATGATCAAAATTCTGCAGGAGCGCGACTTCCCCGTCGGCAAGCTGATTCCCCTGGCATCTGCCCGGAGCGCAGGCAAGACCCTGAAGTTTAAGGGCGAGGATGTGACCATCCAGGAAGCCTGTGACACCGCCTTCGAGGGCGTGGACATCGTCCTGGGCGCAGCCGAGAATGACATCGCCGAGAAGTTCGCTCCCGCCATCGTCAAGGCCGGTGCTGTCTTTGTTGACAACTCCTCCGCCTTCCGTCTGGATCCCAACGTGCCCCTGATCGTGCCCGAGGTCAACCCCGAGGACGTGAAGAACCACAAGGGCATCATCTCCAACCCCAACTGCTCCACCATCATCACCATCACCGCCGTCAACGCCCTGAATAAGCTGTCCCCCATCAAGACCATGACCGCTTCTACTTACCAGGCCGTTTCCGGTGCCGGCGCAGGCGGCCCCATCGAGCTGATGAACGAGGTGGAGGCCCTCCGGGAGGGTAAGACCTACGAGCCCAAGGTGTTCTCCCACCAGATCGCCTACAACCTGATCCCCCAGATCGGCGGCGAGCAGTTCGAGGGCTACACCAGCGAGGAAATGAAGATGCAGAACGAGGGCCGCAAGATCATGCACCTGCCCGAGCTGAAGGTCTCCTGCACCTGCGTACGTGTCCCCGTTGTCCGCAGCCACTCCATTTCCGTCTCCTGCCACTTCGACAAGCCCGTCACCGTGGCTGAGGTTCGGGAGGTTCTGGCCGATGCCCCCGGCGTCAAGCTGGTTGACGACCTGAAGAATAAGCAGTATCCCATGCCTCTGGAGACTTCGAACCAGGATATCGTCTTCGTTGGCCGTATCCGTCCCGACCTGACCGATGATAACGGCATCTGCCTGTGGTGCTGTGGCGACCAGGTCCGCAAGGGCGCAGCCACCAACGCCATCCAGATCGCCGAGCTGCTGGTGAAGGAATAAGATATACTATTATATATAATGTATAGCAACAGCCCCGAAGCGTACGCTTCGGGGCTGTTTGTACTGGCGCGGTGTGCGAGCTGTGCCTTGGGCGCTCAGCACAAGGCATGCTTCGCACACCGCGCTGGATGGTATTCTACGGCTCATTCACCACTCCCGCAAACAGGGGGATACCGGAATAATCCGCAATGACGAACAGGAAGGGACGGTCCAGCACAAAATCGATGATCTCCTCCGGGGGTGCGGCTGCACCGGCACCGGGAATTTCAATATAGGCGGCGGCCTTCACGCCCTGCTCATCCACCTGCACCCGCACCGCCTGGTTGACGCTGGTGATGTGGACGGGAACGTTGGTTTTACTCTGAACAGCCTGGGTAAAATCCGCCCGCCCAATGTCAAATACATCGGTAATGCCCAGCTCCTGCAGCCCCTCCTTCAGATCGCCGGAGGAGCCAACGTCAAATTTGGGCATGGTCAGGTTGATCATCATGTATTTGCTGTAGCTTTCCGGGTCGCCGTAATTCCCGGTGATCATATCCATATACTGCTCCTCGGCCAGAACGTCGTCCACAGCCTTGCCCTCGTCGGGCAGGAACAGCCAGACACAGCCGTTGCCCTTCAGATTCAGCTTCACGGCCCCAAAGCTGTCGCCCCAGTAGTAATAGCCCTGGATCTTCTCCTTATTCATAAAGGTGCAGGTGATGTCCCCATCGGGCGCGTGGAAGCTATCCTGTGTGTTGTTCAGGGGATTAAATTCGTCCACCCATTTGGCCTGGAAATAAATGGTGGAGGCCAGGGCCAGCACCGTGTCGTCGGGCAGGGTGACTTTGTTGACGGAATCGTTCAGCATCCCGGCAGTGTTGTTATTCAGCCAGGCCTGCATGGCTCTGTCCGTCCTGCTGCTGCCCAGGTTCCCCTGGTAGACCGAGGCATAGTGGTAGTAGGCCAGATTGTCCATGATCTGCTGGTCGTATTCCAGCCCTTCGTCCAGCCACAGGGAGTTGGCAAGGGTGCAAGGGTTGTTGCCATCATCGTAGCAGGATTCCCAGACGGCACAGACCTGGGTGTGCAGTGTCTCGATGCTGTCCGCCCCCAGCGCGTCCAGAATCTGCTGCCGGGAGCTGCCCCCGGCGGTCTCCGCCAGCATAGCAAGGCCGATGTAGCCGTTGACGGGCGACCAGACCCGGTTTTCGCTGCCGCTGCCGCAGAGGAAAATGTTTGTGGCATCGGAGAAAAAGTCAGAGCCTGCCAGCACCTCGTCCACGGCGGCTTCCCGGTCCTCGGACTGGGACAGGCGCAGCTCGTAGTATTCCCACCATTCGTCATCGCTGGCAAACTGGTTGGACCTTTTGAATTCCAGAACCCGGGATGCTGAAGCCTCTGCCACCACCGTAGCCTGCACCGCCATAGGCAGCCCGCCCCAGTTCATTAGGATCACAACGGCCAGCACCGCTGCCACCGCGCCGACCCACAGGGGACGGCGTTTTTTCCTGCCCTGAGCCGCTTCGGCAATGAAGCTGTCCCGAATGTACCCCAGAGCATCCGCTAATTTCTCACGCATCGTGGTAGCCCTCCTTTATTAAATAGTCCTTTAATTGTCCCCGGATGCGGCTGAGCCGCACACTGACGGCGTTTTCCTTCATGCCAAAGGCCCTGGCAATATCCCGCACCGAATCGCCAAACCAGTACCGCCGCAGGAAGATCATCCGGTTCTCCCTTGCTTGTCCCTCCAGAAAGCGGTCGATGACCTGCCCCAGCTCCCGGGCCTCCACCGTTTCCTCCAGAGCCGGGCCGGGGATGCAGCCTGCCAGCTCGTCCAGAGAAAGGTCGTAGGTGCCGTTCCGCTTCTGGGCGGTGTTGCTGCGCAGCCGTTTCAGGGCCTGGTTCCGCCCGGTCTGATAGACGAAGCCCGCCAGCGGGTCAGGCTGCTTGGGCGGGATCGCGTTCCAGACGGCAAGATATGTATCGTTGACCGTTTCCTCCGCATCCCGGATGGAACCCAGGATGTTCAGGGCCAGACTTCTCAGCCGCCGCCCAAATTTCTCCGCCAAAGCGGAAATGGCATTCTCTGCCCGCTCAAATAACAGCCCAATGATCTTGCTGTCCTCCATTGCGCATCCCTCCTTCATTAATATAATACCGTTTTGATATGGAAATCTTACGCACGAATTAGAAATTGTATTGGGAAGGAAATTCCTCACTCCTAACTCCTTGTTCCTAATTTTACCACATCTGGGCGTATATTTCCACCTGCAAGCGGCAATAATCGGGGCAGGGAGGAATGACTATGAAACTGCGTGACGTAATGACGAACCCGGTGATCCGCATCCGGCCGGAGGAAAGCGTGGCGGTGGCGGCCAGGACGCTGGCCCACTATAATATCGGTATCCTGCCGGTCTGCGGTGGGGACGGGCGGGTCTGCGGCCTGGTGACGGACCGGGATATCGTGACCCGGTGTTTGGCGGCAGGGCGTTCTCCGGCATCCACGGCGGTGCGGGACGTAATGACCACCCACATCGTTGCTGCCCGGCCGGATATGGACACCGCTGATGCGGCAGGGCTGATGGGACGGGAACAGATCCGCCGCCTGCCGGTGCTGGAAAACGGGCGGCTTTGCGGTATGGTCAGCCTCGGGGATCTGGCAGTGAAGGAGGGCAGTATCTTTGCTGCCGGGGGTGCTCTGGCGGATATCAGCAGCAATCTTTCCAGCAGAGACTAATGTCTTTCAGTAAAATTCACCAAAAAGAAAAGTCGAATTTTGTGAAAAAGTGCTTGACAAATCCCGCTTGGTGTGCTAATATATCCAAGCTGTCCGCGAGGGCGGCATTAAATATGCCGAAACGAAAAGAAATTTGCAGAAATTGGAAAAAAGTTCTTGACAAATGGAAATTCCTGAGGTATACTAAACAAGTTGTGTGCAGCAAGGCAAGCAACGAACACATCGAAAAAGATTTGAAAAGCTCGAAAAAAGTTCTTGACAAATCGAACGAGATGTGATAAACTTAAAAAGTTGTGTGATGAACGGCGAAAGCCTGGAGCACAACGGCCATCAAAAAAGTTTGAAAAAACTCGAAAAAAGTTCTTGACAAACAATTAAAGATGTGCTAATATATAAAAGTTCGCGGCGAGCGAAAAACCTCGAAACGAACGATGTCTGTACCTTGTAAATTGAATAACGTAAAGACAAACTAAAACACCTTGGACAAATTAATGGATTTGTTTAAGTTTCGAGAAATCGAATTAACAGCCAACGAAAATTCTTGAGTAATAAATTGCTAAGAGCAAATTATTCAAAAGATATGATTTGAGCGGCCGAAAGGTCGTTTAGATACAATTTTTTGAGAGTTTGATCCTGGCTCAGGACGAACGCTGGCGGCGTGCCTAACACATGCAAGTCGAACGGAGTTAAGATTTCGGTTTTAACTTAGTGGCGAACGGGTGAGTAACGCGTGAGAAACCTGCCTTTCAGTGGGGGACAACAGTTGGAAACGACTGCTAATACCGCATGATACTTCTTGAGGGCATCCTTAAGAAGTCAAAGCTTTATGTGCTGAAAGATGGTCTCGCGTCTGATTAGCTAGATGGCGGGGTAACGGCCCACCATGGCGACGATCAGTAGCCGGTCTGAGAGGATGAACGGCCACATTGGGACTGAGATACGGCCCAGACTCCTACTGGAGGCAGCAGTGGGGAATATTGGGCAATGGGGGAAACCCTGACCCAGCAACGCCGCGTGAAGGAAGAAGGCCTTCGGGTTGTAAACTTCTTTTAGCAGGGACGAAGAACGTGACGGTACCTGCAGAAAAAGCAACGGCTAACTACGTGCCAGCAGCCGCGGTAATACGTAGGTTGCAAGCGTTGTCCGGATTTACTGGGTGTAAAGGGCGTGTAGGCGGAGCTGCAAGTCAGATGTGAAATCCCGGGGCTCAACCCCGGAACTGCATTTGAAACTGTAGCCCTTGAGTATCGGAGAGGCAAGCGGAATTCCTAGTGTAGCGGTGAAATGCGTAGATATTAGGAGGAACACCAGTGGCGAAGGCGGCTTGCTGGACGACAACTGACGCTGAGGCGCGAAAGCGTGGGGAGCAAACAGGATTAGATACCCTGGTAGTCAACGCTGTAAACGATGAATACTAGGTGTGGGAGGACTGACCCCTTCCGTGCCGCAGTTAACACAATAAGTATTCCACCTGGGGAGTACGACCGCAAGGTTGAAACTCA
>JAFTXW010000047.1 GCA_017461445.1 Oscillospiraceae bacterium | reverse complement strand
GCCAAGGTCTATGGACATGGCAGATTCCGCTAATCTGAATGTACGGCCCGCTTCCCATGAGGAAGCGGGTCTCTTTTTTGCTATGAAGCCGGAGGAAGATGCGGCACTTGGCTGTATCGGGCATGTCCGAATGGACTTCGGCAGAAGTGGTCGGGAGTTCTGGCATACATGGCATGCCCGTGGCCCGGAGGAATGGAACTCTCAGGTGTTCAAGGATGAACTAACTGCGGTCGTGGATACGCTCCGGGAAAGTGTGCTGAAGGATCTGAATGGGATGCGGGAATACTGCCGCAGCCATGGCGGTGCCATCCCCGGTGGGTGGTCACAGAACTATGGGTTTGTGGTGGAAACGGATAACTACCGTTACTGTCTGCGGTGCAACCCTGTTCCCGGAGATTATCAGGGATACCTAACCTGCTTTGATAAACAGGTGCAGGAGATGAACCTATCCGGGCAGGCTCAGACTGTTCAGATGGGAGGTATGTGACCGTGTCGCTTCTTTTCTCTGCTGTGGGGATCAAGGCCGGAGGTGTGGAGCTGAAGTTCCTGACCGGCGGAATCCCCAGAGAACTGGAGGATCTGGAAAAGTATGTGCGGGTAGCGAACCTGCTCATGGATCAGCCGGAGGATGTGCGGGTGGAGGTTCAGGCATCTGCCTACCGCTGTGGTGTTGGGGAGCCGGAGCCCGCCTCCTGGGATGACCTACCCCGGATCATGCTGCAGATGGAAGAAAATCCGAACTTTCTCAGTGAACAGTGCAGTCATGTGGAGGATGTATCCTTTTCCTTTGACTGGTCACAGCGGGAACTGTTTGGTATGAAAATGGAGATGTGAATGGAAGATATGAAGCAATCCAACACCCCGCTGCAGATCAGCAGCCTCGCGGAACTGAAGCGGTGCATCCAACCCGGAATGGAGTTGGAGGTATCCTATCACAGCAAACATCCCGGTCTGGTGGGTCTGCGCCGTGTTGTGACGAAGGTGCAGGGCAACGCCTACTTTACCAAAGTTAAGGATCTGCCGGACCATTGGTACTCTGTCTGTAATGATGGCCGGGGATTTCGCTCCGGGATTGAAAGAGCATCCCAGTACATCTTTGAGGGCTCGAAGATAACGGTTCTTGATCCTATGAAAAGAGATGGCAGTGTGCTGTACGAAATGGAAGTGTATCGGGGTGCGCAGAAAATGGCTGACACACCCCGTCAGGAGCAGGCGGAGGAAATGCTGCTCCAAATGTAAATAAACCAAAAGTGACTGTAGAGATAGAGAAGTTGGTATCTAAGTGAGGGATATATTTTTATGAGGAATAATGAATATAAAATGCTTTCCGGGCTGGATCTGGCGATGATGGAATTCCCGGAGGAAAAATTCGTCGTTCAGGATCTCGTGCCAAAGGGACTGGTCATTCTCAGCACCGAGCTGCTGGCAACAGGAAGATCGTTGGCTATGGATATGAGTATGCGGATTGTCAAGGGCGAGAAGCTGTGGAAGATGGACACCAGACAGGGCGCGG
>JAFTXW010000032.1 GCA_017461445.1 Oscillospiraceae bacterium | reverse complement strand
GCCTTGCAGCGCTGGGGCTCGTTCTGGAAGCCGCGCTCTGCGTAGAACTCCTGCTCACCGGCGGTGAACACGAACTCGTTGCCGCACTCTTTGCACACTAAAGTCTTATCTTCGTACATTGGAAATACCTCTCTTCGGTTTTTGTTGCCCCGTGAAAGCCCACCAGGAAATAGTCGGAACGCAGGGTCGGTTAATGTCGTGGCAAACTCTGCCACAAGTCGGATTATACACAAATAGGGGTGATTTGTCAATCCTTTATGAAACTTTTTGTTCTGATTTTTCGGATTTTAGGCAATGTTCCGATACAGCAAACACCTGTGCGCGCCCACAAATACAAATAGTGATGTCATCCCGAGCGAGCACCGCGAGTCGAGGGGGAACAGCGTATCTTTTTTATTTCAAATACTAAACTGCGCCTGCCCCTCATAGGCGATATGCAGATGGTCATAAGCCAGCGCGGTCACGCACCGTCCCCGGGGTGTCCGGGTCAAAAATCCCAGCTGCATGAGATAAGGCTCGTACACATCCTCCAGCGTCACCGCTTCTTCTCCAATGGTAGCCGCCAGTGTTTCCAGTCCCACAGGGCCGCCGGAGTAGTTCTGGATGATGGCGGTGAGCATCCGCCGGTCGATGTTGTCCAGACCCAGGTGGTCTACCTCCAATCGCCGCAGAGCCAGGTCAGCCGCCTCCTTGGTGATGGTGCCGTCGCCCATGACCTCGGCAAAATCCCGTACCCGGCGCAGGAACCGGTTGGCGATTCGGGGGGTGCCCCGGCTCCGGGAGGCGATCTCCATAGCACCCTCGGGGGCAATGGGCATCCCCAGAATGGTAGCGGAGCGGGTGACGATCCGTGCCAGCTCCTCAGGGGTATACAGCTCCAGCCGCAGGTTCACGCCGAAGCGGTCACGAAGGGGCGCGGACAGCTGTCCGGCCCGGGTGGTCGCACCCACCAGCGTAAACTTGGGAAGATCCAGCCGAATGGAATTGGCACTGGGGCCCTTGCCCACGATGATGTCGATGGCAAAGTCCTCCATGGCAGGATACAAAATCTCCTCAACCACCCGGTTCAGACGGTGAATTTCATCGATAAACAGAATATCACCGGGATTCAGGTTGGTCAGCAGCGCCGCCAGGTCGCCGGGCTTTTCAATGGCCGGGCCGGAGGTGACCCGGATGTTTACGCCCATTTCGTTGGCAATTACGCCCGCCAGCGTGGTCTTGCCCAGACCCGGAGGGCCGTAGAGCAGCGTATGATCCAGCGGCTCATTCCGCCGCCGGGCGGCTTCAATATAAATCGACAGATTCCCCTTTGCTTTCTCCTGGCCGGTGTAATCACTGAGCAGCTTCGGCCGCAGCCCGATCTCCCCCGCGTCCTGAGGCGCGAAGGTGGGGGAGATGATGGGGGTATCCAATTCTTGAGAGAACTCTAAACTCATAATCCTTCCTCCGACAGTTAGTTGAAAGTTGATAGTTGAAAGTGGAAAGCTGCGGTATCCCCTTCGGGGATTTATAATCATCGCGAAGCGATACCTTAACTTTCAACTTTCCATTTTCAACTTTCAACTCTTCATAACCATGGCTCTAAGTGCGTACCGCACCATCTCCTCGGTGCTTGCCTTGGGGTCTACGCCCTTCAATGCGGCGTTGATCTCGGCGGGGGAATAGCCCAGCTCCTGCAATGCCGCGTGGGCCAGGGCGGCGTTGTTCCCCGTCTGCACGGGGGCCGCGGCTGCCGTGCCTGTGGAGAAGTCCAGCTCCATGCCGCCTCCGCCGATCTTGTCCTTCAGCTCCAGGATGATCCGCTGGGCGATCTTCTTGCCGATGCCCTGGGCGGCGGTGAGCATTTTCTCGTCCCCGGTCATAACGGCCAGGGTAAAATTCTGAGGCCCGCCGGAGGACAAAATCGCCATAGCCGCCTTGGGGCCCACACCGTTGACGGAGGTCAGCAGCTCATAGCACCGCTGTTCTTCCTTACTGATAAATCCGTACAGGTCGTAAGCGTCCTCCCGGATGGATTCGGTCACATAAAGCCGTGCGTTCTGATTCAATTTTAGCTGTCCGGCAGTATAAGCGGTGATACGGCACCCATAGCCAACACCGCCGCAGTCGATCACCGCCAGCCCCGGCTCCAAAACCGCCACAGGCCCGGAAACGTAATAGATCATTTGGATAACCTCCAAAAGGATTTATTTTTGGTTTGCATTCATTTTCTTGACCCACGCTTCGGCTATGGATAGCTTTGACGAGTTGCCGTGCTTCTCACGACATAAATCAATACATGCTTGAATGCCGAAGCATGTAATGTTGGAGGCATCTCTAAGGATTTGCAGCATATCTTCCTCGGTAAAGAAAGTATTTTCACAAATGCGATCAAACAACCATGCAAATGCTTCAAAGGATCCCGCAACGCGGTTGATGATCTGCATCTGGTAAAAGGCCAATTCCATATGCCCAATAACCATCAAAAAGGTATTTCTTGCTTTTGGGGGAAATTGCAGAAGCAAGCGAAAGTTATCGTCCGAAATACTGGTTCTATCGGCGTACCACAGAATATCCGTAAGTATGCTGCAAATTTTTCGATTCCATTTGGCTTTTCGAATAAGAGCATTCAGGATATCCGGCGCAATAATCCCTTCGAGATTGTGGAGCGTATAGCAGTTATCAATAAATTTGCGGTATTCACTGTGCTGAAACTGCCTGTTCGATAACAATAAATTCGCATAGTCGTTAACGTGAATTTGCTTAGTATCCATTTATCTCCTCCATCTCTTAAGCAGATAGACTGGAAAATTTTCAACTTTCAATTTTCAACTTTCAACTTCGCATTTGCCTGCGCCAGCAGGCTGGTGTGCGATCTTGCGTGGCACAGCGCGATGGCAATGGCGTCCGCCGCGTCGTCTGGCTTGGGCATAGCCTGCAAATGCAGCAGCCGTTTGGTCATGTCCTGCACCTGATGCTTGGTGGCGTTGCCGTAGCCAACCACTGCCTGCTTGACCTGCATGGGCTTATATTCAAAGATGGGCAGGCCCGCCTGCCGGATGGCGAGCAGGATCACGCCCCGGCTCTGGGCCACGTTGATGCCCGTGGTGACGTTGTGTCCGAAGAACAGTTCCTCGATGGCCACCGCATCCGGCTGGGCCACCCGCAGAAGCTCTGTCATGTCGTTGTAAATGACCTCCAAACGCCAGGAAAAATCCGTGTTTGGCGGCGTGGTGATGGCACCGCAGTTCAGAAGGCAAAACTGGCTGCGCTGGGCATCGATCAGTCCGAAGCCGGTGATGCCGTAGCCCGGGTCGATCCCCAGAATGCGCATTACAGGCCCCCTCCGGCGATCTGCAAAAGCTGCGCGATAACGATGAGGATAAAGATCACCAGCCCGATCCGCGCGCCCCAGACCTGCCACGCAGGCCGGGGCGCATAGTGCTCCTGTTCCTGCTCAGGCAGTTGCTGTTCCTTCTGATTTTCCATAGCACATCACCTCATCTTATATGATAGCACATTTGTTTTGTTTTTCCTAGTGACAATTTTAAAATTTGTCGGCAAAAGCTGGGGCGACCTTATAAAACTTTTTTCATTTTCCTCTGGCTTTTTTCGGCAGAAGATGTATAATGATACCATCACATAATTTGGAGGTACGAAAGCATGAAATACGGCTTTGGCATTGACCTTGGCGGCACCACCGTCAAGATCGCATACTTCGATCAGGAAGGCACCATGCTGCAGAATTGGGAGATCCCCACCGTCACCGCAAACGGCGGCAAGCAGATTTTGCCTGATATCGCCGCATCCATCCGGCAGTTTATGGATGCCAACAACATTGCCGACACCGCCGTTCTGGGTCTGGGCATCGGTGTTCCCGGCCCCGTCAGCGGCAAGGGCGTGGTGAACAAGTGCATCAACCTGGGCTGGGGCGTGTTCAACATTGCCGAGGAGCTGACCGCGCTCACCGGCTTCCCTGTAAAGGCTGGCAACGATGCCAATGTTGCCGCTCTGGGCGAATTCTGGAAGGGCGGCGGACAGGGCTGTGAAAACATGGTCTTCGTCACCCTGGGTACCGGCGTCGGCGGCGGCATCGTGGTGGATGGCCGCCTGATGCACGGCTCCCACGGCTCCGGCGCGGAGATCGGCCACATGGTTCTGGACAAGAACGAGCCCGTCGCCTGCAACTGCGGCAAGCACGGCTGCGTGGAGCAGTATTGCTCCGCCACCGGCATTTCCACCCTGGCAAAACGCCGCGTGGCAAAGGACGACGCTCCCTCCACCCTGCGTGGTCTGAACACCGTTACCGCCAAGGACATCTTCGACGCAGGCAAGGCGGGCGACGCAGTGGCACTGGAAATTCTCGACCAGTATTACGATTACATGGGCGAGTTCCTGGGCAGCCTCTGCTCCGTGGTGGACCCCGAGGTAGTGGTTCTGGGCGGTGGCGTCAGCAAGGCAGGTGCCGTGCTCCTGGAGGGCGTGGAGAAGGCCTTCCAAAAGTACGTCTTCCATGCCGCCTCCGGTGCCAAGTTTGCCCTGGCCTCCCTGGGCAACGACGCAGGTGCCTACGGTGCCTTCAAGCTGGCCCTGGACGCCTTCGGCGCGTAAACCGTACATAAAAGGCGGACACCCGGGTGGTGTCCGCCTTTTCACGCAGGAAGGAAACGTTATGCTTTGCGATTGTCATATGCACATGATCCTGGACGGTGCCGACTGGCGGGGAGCCATCCGCCGCCATTCCCAGTCTCCTGATATCCCCTGGATCCGGGCGCAGCTGCAAACCTATCAGGAGCGGGGCTTTGGCTATCTCCGGGACGGCGGCGACCGCTGGGGCGCGGGAGCCATGGCCCGTCAGCTGGCCCCGGAATACGGTATCACCTACCGCACCCCCCTGGCCCCCCTGTGTAAAAAGGGCCATTACGGCGGCTTTATTGGGGAAAACTACGGAAATCTCCGGGAATACGCCGCTTTGGTGCGGGCGCACCGCCAAAAGGGCGCGGATTTTATCAAAATTATGATCTCCGGCCTGATGGACTTCGACCGTTTCGGGGTTCTGACGGAGGAGGACTTCCCGGCGGCGGATATCCGGGAGCTGATCCACATTGCCCACGAGGAGGGCTTTACCGTCATGGCCCATGCCAACGGTGCCCGGACGGTGGAAGCCGCCGCGGCAGCGGGGGTGGATTCCGTCGAACACGGAGCCTACCAGGACGAAGCCTCCCTTGCCGCCATGGCAGAAAACGGCACCGTCTGGGTGCCCACCCTCTCCACCATCGGCAACCTCCGGGGCCGGGGCCGCTTCAACGAGGAAGCTGTTCAGCAAATTCTGGACAGTGCCCTGGAAAATGTCCGCGCTTTTGGAAACTTGGGTGGCTTTATCGCCCCCGGCACTGACGCGGGAGCCTGGGCCGTTCCCCACGGAAGCCTGACGGAATTCGATCTTCTCCACCAGGCCCTGGGCGAAAACACCAACACCCTTCTCCGCCGCGGCGCGGAAGCCATTCTGAAGAAATTCTGACTTGCCTTTCTTCCGATTTTTCGGTATTCTATAGAGAGAAAGAAATAACAGGAAAGGTCGTTTGTATGATTCAAGTCGATATATCGAATATTTGGGGAGAGCTGTCCCTGCGGGACCTGCTGGCTATTGAGAAAGAGGTTTTCGATGCCCACGCCGCCCTGACCGACGGCACCGGAGCCGGTGCGGATTTTCGGGGATGGCTGAACCTGCCCCTCCGGGAGCCTACCCAAGAGATCACCCGTGTGCAAAATGTGGCGGAGAAGATCCGTTCCGATTCCGATGTCTGCGTGGTCATCGGCATCGGCGGCTCTTACCTGGGCCCCCGTGCCGCCATCGAGCTGCTCCAGGGCCCCAACCGCAATATGGGAAAGGGCAGGGGAGACCCCCAGATCTTCTTCGCGGGCAACGGCCTCAGCACCCGCCATTACAATGAGCTTCTGGGCCTGCTGGAAGGGAAGGACTTCTCCCTCATCGTTATCTCCAAGTCCGGCACCACCACCGAGCCTGCCATTGCCTTCCGGGGCCTGCGCTGGCTGCTGGAACGGAAATACGGCACCGACGAAGCCAACCGCCGCATCTATGCCATTACTGACCCTGTCAGCGGTGCCCTGCGGCAGATGGCGCAGCAGCAGGGCTGGGAATCCTTCGTCATTCCCCCCAGCACCGGCGGCCGCTTCTCCGTCCTGACCCCCGTGGGGCTGCTGCCCATGGCTGTGGCGGGCATCGATATCCTGGCGGTGCTGAACGGTGCCGTGGACGGTAAGGAAGCCTACGACCTGCGCTCCTTCGAAAATCCCGCCTGGCTCTACGCCGCCGTTCGGAATTTGATGTACCGCAGCGGCAAGGCCATCGAGGTCTTCGCGTCCTTCGAGCCGGGCTTCAAAATGTTCGGCGGCTGGTGGCAGCAGCTGTTCGGCGAGTCCGAGGGCAAGGACGGCAAGGGCATTTTCCCCGTCCCCGCAGAGCTGACCGCCGACCTCCATTCCCTGGGCCAGCTGATCCAGCAGGGCCAGCGGAACCTCTTTGAGACCATGCTCCGCTTCGACCCGCCGGAAAAGCAGATGACTATCCTGGGCGATGTCCAGAACCTGGACGGCCTGAACTATCTGGAAGGCAAGACCATGGACTTCGTGGACGAGATGGCCTTCCAGGGCACCGTGGAGGCCCATGTGGACGGCGGCGTTCCCGTCATCACCATGGACTGCGGTCAGCTTGACGACCGGAAGGTGGGCGAGCTGTTTTACTTCCTGGAGCTGAGCTGCGCCCTCTCCGCCTACGTCCTGGGTGTCAACCCCTTCAACCAGCCCGGCGTGGAGTTCTATAAGCGCAATATGTTCCAGCTCCTTGGAAAACCGGAAATAAGTTAGGAATTAGGAATTAGAAGTTAGGAAAAGGAAGCTCGCAGGATAATTCCTCACTTCTAACGCCTCATTTCCGGCGGAAAGCCGGAGAAAAAACTTTTGTGGAATTCACAAATTAGTAGTTGCAAAATCGGCCGATAGCTGGTAGAATGTCCATAAGCCAGAAACCTGGTATAGCAAAGGAGGAAATTCCGATGATTCATGTGATTATGGGCCTGAAGGGCTCCGGCAAGACCAAGAAGCTGATCGACGCCATCCACGCTGCTGTGGCAGAGGCCCACGGCGATGTTGTCTGCATCGAGTACGGCAAGAAGCTGACTTACGACGTTACCTATAAGGTTCGCCTGGTGGACTCCAAGGAGTATTGCATCAGCACTCCCGAGATGCTGAAGGGCTTCCTGAGCGGTCTGCACGCTGGTAACTTCGATATCACCCATGTGTTTATCGACAACCTGTACAAGACCATCGGCAGCGACAAGGCTGCCGGCGAGGAGTTTGTCGCCTGGTGTGCCAAGTTTGCCGCCGACAACAGCATGGAGATCACCGTCTCCATCTCCGAGGATCCCGCCGAGGCATCCGACGCCATGAAGCAGTACATGTAATTCCCCAATGCGAGCACCGCTGTGAGAAATCACGGCGGTGTTTTTCTGCGCCCCACCATTCCGGGGATTGCATTCTATGTTCCGCTGTGCTATACTAGCCGGGTATGTTAAGAATCGAGGAGAAAAATATGAGCAAAAAACCCTTACAAGAGAACAAAATGGGCGTCATGCCGGTTGGTAAGCTTCTTGCCAACATGGCCCTGCCCATCATCATTTCCATGCTGGTCCAGGCCCTTTACAATGTGGTGGACAGCATCTATGTTTCCCAAATCTCCGAAAGTGCCGTCACTGCCCTGTCCCTGGCCTTCCCGGTGCAGAATCTGCAGACCGGCTTCGCCGTGGGTATCGGCGTGGGTATCAATTCCCTGCTGAGCAAGAGCCTGGGCGAAAAGAATCAGGAGGCGGCCAACCGCACCGCCGGAAACGGTATGGTGCTGATGTTCATTGCCGCGGCCCTGTTTATGCTGTTCGGCATTTTCGGTACCCGGCCCTATTTTGAGCTTCAGTCCCAGAACGCCGAGACCGTGGAAGGCGGCATTGCCTATGCCAGCATCTGCTGCATCTTCTGTCTGGGCTCCTTCGTGCAGATTCTCAGCGAGCGGCTGCTGCAGGCCACCGGCCGTACTATGCACTCCATGGTCGTCCAGGGTGCCGGTGCCATCATCAACATCATCCTGGACCCCATCTTCATCCACGGCTGGTTCGGTATCCCCGCCATGGGTGTGGCAGGAGCAGCCATCGCAACGGTGGCCGGCCAGTGGATCGCCGGCTTCCTGGGACTGTATCTCAATGAAAAGTTTAATCCCGAGGTCCAGTTCGGTAGACGGTACGCCAAGCTGGATGGCCCCACCGTCCGCACCATCCTGACCGTGGGCATCCCTTCCATCGTTATGAACGGCATCGGTTCCATTATGAATTTCGGTATGAACCAGATCCTCCAGGGCTTTACCGAGACCGCCACCAGCGTCTTCGGCATCTACTTCAAGCTCCAGAGCTTTTTCTTCATGCCCCTGTTCGGCCTGAACAATGCCACCATTTCCATCATCGCCTTCAATTATGGTGCCCGGAAGCCTGAGCGAATTACAAAAACCCTGAAGCTGGCGGTAGCTTCCGCCCTTGTGCTGATGGTCACGGGCCTGCTGGTGTTCCAGTTTTCTCCGGATTTCCTGCTGGGCCTGTTCAATCCCAGCCCCAGCTTCCTGGAAATGGGAAGGGTGTGCCTTCGGATCATCAGCTGGAGCTTTCCGGTGGCGGCGGTGTGTATCGCCCTGGGTGCCAGCTTCCAGGCCCTGGGCAACGGCATGTATTCCACCATCACCTCCCTGTGCCGCCAGCTGCTGGTACTGCTGCCTGTTGCCTGGCTGCTGAGCCTTTCCGGCAACGTAGACTATGTCTGGCTGTCCTACCCCATCGCGGAGGTGGTCAGCGGCAGTCTCACCGTCTTCTTCTTCCTGCGCATCTACCGCCAGAAGATCAAACCCCTATTCCAGGTATAAAAATTCAGGTGCAGTCTCAACTTTTGCTGAGACTGCACCTGTTTCTTATTTGGGCATGATCCCGTTGCTGTCCGCCTGCTGAAATTCAAACCGGTAGGAAACGCAGTTCTCTCTCGGTTCCTGGGTAAGCTCCAGCCCCGTGAAATAGCAGTAGCGGATACCCCATTGCGGATGCTGCAAATTTCCCGCCGTGGTCTCCTCCATCAGCTTTGCCAGCGTCCGAAAATCCTCAAAGGCCGTCTCCCCAAAGAACATCCCGGAGCCGCTGATGACCCGTTTCAGGGCCGTAAGCCCCTGGAACACATCCTCCCCGGCATCGTTCTTCTCATAAACGCCCTCCCGGCTGCAAGCCTCCTGATAGGTGTGGGGATTGTTGGGAAATACAAAGGTCTTGTAAACCAGCTTGTCCATTTAAAGCACCTCCCGTTCCATGGCAATGCCGGTCCGGATCTTCCGCAGCCCCTGACTTGTCAGCTCCCGCCGCACGGAGGTCCAGCGGCAGTGGTAGTAGCATTCCGTCAGCACATCCGTCACCACCCTTATTTCAAAGGCACCGTTGGGCTCCACATTCTCCGGGGAGCCGATGGGGATCAGCTCCTCGAGAGTGACCTCCCACAGCCCGCTTCCCAGGCTGATGCCCACAGGAGCCGTCTGGCCCATGGCGTACAGGGCCTCCCGGTCCAGCTTTTCTTGGGCGGTAAAGCCGATGCTGAACCGCTGCAAGGCGTCGTTGATGTACACCTGAAACCCCGGCCCCAGCACCAGGTCATCGTCCTCGGTGACGCAGGTGAAGGTCGCCAGAATGGACACCACATATACCTGAGAAACGCCGTCGTAGCTGCACCCATTCTGGACGCACACCGCTCCGCTCCACCGCAGAGCCTCCGTAGCCCGCAGTGCCTCGATTTCGCAGGCGGTGCCGCCCAGGGCGGCAGGGGAGAGGATGTTCACCTCTACCGTCACTGTCAGGTCAGCCCGGTTCACCTTCTCAATGTGCACCGTGGCCACCGTTTCCGTGATTCGGGGATATTTCTGGCCGGGGTACGCCACATCCGCCGTAAACCGCTCTTCCTTCAGCCGCTGCAATACCAGTTCTAGGATAGAGATCCCCATGTATCGTTCACACCCTTCTCAACGCATAATCCCCAAAGGTACACCGCTTCCCCCTGGTACCAGTAAGGCTCCACCCGGCGGAACAGATACTCCCTCTCTCCCACCGTCAGGGTATCTCCCTCACTGACGGCGGTATCCGCCGGGCCCAGATAGGCATACTGCCCCCGGGTGACCTCTCCCAGGGGGGTCGCCACGCTTTCAATACTCTGCCAGCTGGTGGAGTTTACCGCCCGGAAGAACCCCCGGACGGTTTTTGTTTCCTCCCTGCTGGTTACGGTCATGTCGGTGCCATACTGCGCCATGACCTTTTCCACCATCTTCCGCATATCATACCCCCAGGAAGGCGAAGCGGTCCTTGAGATATGGCCCCATCAGCAGCTCCGCCTGCTTTTGCAGGCAGCGGGAAGCGGCATCGCTGCCGCCCCGCTTTACCGTCAGGTCTCCAGCCTTGAATTCCTCGGCCCCATTCTCCGCCTCGTTCATCGCCGCCAGGGCATACAGGCTTGCTGCGGTGGTAAAATCCTCCCGGCAGTCCTCCACCGTGATGCCCTCTTTCAGCCGTGCCGCCAGGGAAGAAGCCGCCGCGCTGCACAGGAGCTTCAAAAGATCCCCCTGCCGCCCTTCCAGCTCCCCCGCCAGTGCCGCGGCCTGGGCAAACACCTGATCCGCTACGGTCATACGTTCAGGACGCAGGCTGCGCCGTCGCAGATCTTGCCGAAGCCGGAGATGGAGGTGATGGCGGCACGCTCCAGCTGCCGGTCGATCAGCTTGTCATACTCCACCAGCACATCCCCGGCCCGTACCAGCTCCAGGGCGTAGCGGTTGTCCAGACCGATGATCACACCGTCGGCCACGGCAGAAGTCCGGTGCAGCTGCGCACCCAGGGGAGTGGTCAGCTTGCCGGTACCCTGGAAATTCAGGCCGGTCATGGGATTCTGCAGCTCGGGGATCTTCAGCATCTGGGTCATGGTGGCGGTGGAGCACAGAATGGTGTTCATGGTGTAGGGATCAAACTGGCCCCAGAATTCCACCAGCTGATCGTAGGTCAGCGTACCCTTGGTGCCGGAGAGGGGAGAGGTGCCGACGGTGTACTGCACCGCCGCGTTGTCGTTGCCGTCACCCTCCATCAGCACCTTGACGGCATCCGCCAGCTGCTGCTTCTGAATATGCGCGCCGATCTGCCGCAGCATAACGGAAAACAGATCCAGCTTCTGGAAACGGATGGCCTCATAGGAAGCCACCAGCATCCGGCCCCGCTTGGTCAGGGAAATCAGATTGCTCTTGGTCTTCACCTCGGTCTCGGGGATGGTGCCGCCCTCCTCCACATCCTGCAGGGCCTTGTCCGCATCGGTGGGATTGGAATAGATGGAGCGGTAGTCCATGGAATCGATCACCGTGGTGGTGGCAGTGATGGCAGGCAGAATGTCATTTTCCTCCATACCCTGCCGCACGGTACGGGCGATGTACTCAGGGAACAGAACCGCGGAATCGGTGGTGCGGAAGAACTTCTCCACGGAAGAAGAACCCGCGCCCTTGGCCCGGATGCCGAACCGCTTCAGCTGACGCTGAAAAGCATCGGTGCCCTCCAGCGCGGTGCCCCGGTAATTCTCGCTGGGATCCAAAGATTCCAGCACCTGGGTAAAGCTCATCCCCTCCTGCCGGTACATACCCTTTTCCAGTCTCAGATTGTCGTAACCCATTTTTAAATCCTCCTAAGTTTAATATAATGGAAAATTGAAAATTGAAAGTTGAAAATTATGTTTTCGTCCTAAATTTTCAATTTTACATTTTCAATTAGATAAGAAATCCGCTTTCCAGCCCTTCCCTTGCGTCAAACTTACTGCCCAGCTGTGTGGTAACGGGCATCATCTCCGCCACCCGGCCTTCCAGGCTGCTGCGCATCTTCAGCAGATCCTCCGCCGCAGCCGTCTTGACGATGCCCCGCAGAACCGGCTCCTCAACACCCAGCTCCAATGTCAGGCACAGCCGCACCAGATCGTTTTCCAGCTCCTTCCGGTATTGCCGCCCCAACTGGGCCTCCTTGTAAAGTGCCCGGTACTCCGTCTGCACGCCGAATTCCTCCGCCAGCTCCTTCAGGCACTTGCGATTGCCCCCCATAGCCTTCAGCACCCCGGCCTCCCGCTGGGCAGGCACCGCCACGAAGGAAAATTCATAGGCATCCATCGGCTCCTTCAAAATGGCGCAGCAAACCTGCCCGTCGTAGTGCTCGCCCTTCTGATGCCCGCAGCAGCCGTATTCACTGCCGCAGATGGAGCAGACGCTCCTGCCCATGGCGCAGCCCACGGAAACCTCCTTCTTGATTCCCGCCTCAATGTCCGCGATGATCTCCTCGTTGACCCCGCCCCGGCGGATGTACGCCCAGGCCTTGATGTAGCTGAAACCCTCCTCCTTCACCACCTGTGTTTCAAAGATCCGGGCCACCTGCTTTTCGCTGCTCCACTGATGATCCACGATGCCTGTCTTGCCGAGGAACAGCTTCGCCAGTCCCGGCAGGGCCCCGGTATCAAACCGCTCCCCATCCCGGTCCACCTGATCGTCACACAGCCGCAGGGAAAACACATACACCTGCTCCGCCGTCAGCCGCGCCTTCGCCAAAGCATTGATGCTCTCCAGCTGCGCCGCAGTTGGCACCCCACCGCAGACAGCCTCCACAGCCTTCCTAACCTGCACGAAAATACCCCCTAAATTTTCAACTTTCAATTTTCAACTGGGCCTCTGCCCGATACTTCTCCGCCTGTGCCTTATACAGCTCCGCCTGTGCCTCCTGCTGTATATCCTGCAGGCTGATATCGTCCCAAACGACCTCGAACGTATCATCCAGCCCCTCCAACGCCAGGAACATCCGGCACACCTTCCTCACCGCCGGTTCCACCGTCCGCCGCAGTGCCCACAGTTCACTGGTCAGAATATCCGCCTGCTGAGTGCTCATCCGCTCAGTGGTGCTCCAGTTCAGCCCTAAAAGGAAGGGCGGCAGCCCGGTTTTCGCCACCAGCTGCTCCAGGATCTGCCGTACAGGCACCTCGGAATCCAGAATGGGAGCCTCCCCGCCGATGACCTTGATCTCCACGTCGCCAACTGCCACAAAATCCCGCACCGTTCCGTTCTTGCAGTCCTCCATGGCCCGGCTCCACTCCGCAGCTACCTGCTTTCCCCGCTCCTGGGCGGCGGCCCCATCCAGTTCGTCACTGCCCTTGCAGATGACGCTATAGCGGACATTTCCCGCCCGCTCCCAGTTGGATCCGATGGTGTGGTAAATTTTCATCAGAATGTCCGCCAGAAACGGCATCCCCCGGAACATACTGACGCCGTAAGGATGCCCCGGCTCGGGATTCATCACGGTAAACAGCAGCAGATGCTGGTAGGGGAGGGGCCGCATCAGCCCCTTTTCATCTCTGCCCCAGATGACCATATCCAGGACATTCTCTCCCTCCTGCACTTCCAGCTCCGTCACATCCCCCCAGCAGACCGCCCGGAGCCGCCCCCCGGCTACCACCATTTCCCCGATGGCCCGTCCGTAGGTCAGCAGGCTGTCCAGATAGCCGGAAAGAAAGCTGTCCATGCCCACCTGCCCCCGCCCGCAGGGCACCGTATCCAGAAACCGTTCCAGCCGCAGCTGCGCTTCCTTATCCCGGCATTTCACCGTAAACCCGCCGCACAGCCGCACCATCTTGCCCACGGCAGCGTCCAGCACCGGAATGGCCTCCCGCATCTCCCGGTACACCCGTTCCTCCCCGCCGCCCAAAGGCACAAATCCCCGCAAACCGCCAAAGGGATGCACGCTTCCGTTCCGCAGCTGACAAACCGCCCCCACACCCTGTTTTTTCTGCTTCCGTCTCATAACCGTCTCCTTTCCATAATTAGGAGTTAGGAATTAGGAGTGAGAAAACATTCCTAACTCCTCACGCCTAATTCCTAACTACCCCGACGCTCCACCGCACACGCCACGACCCCGCCTGCCCGCTCCTTTAGCACTGTCGCCGCAAAATAGCGCATATCATCCATCGCGTGGTCATGCTCCTTCCTGACCCGATCCCGCCCGGAACCGACATCCCAGCAGTATTCCTCCATCTCCCGCAGGCAGTCCCCGCACCCCTCACAAATGACGATCCTGCCGCTTTTCAGGCAGTCCGAAGTCAGCCGAATGCCGCTGAGCACATCATTCTCCGCCTTCCGCACCCGCCAGCCCTTCCGCCGCAGCACTTCGATAAAGCTGGCCGCCGACGGGTCAACGATCACCGCTGTGATCTCCCGTCCTCCCGCCAACCTTGCCAACTCAGCCGCATACTCCTCGTCCGTCATCTGCCGCATTTCCTTCCGGGAATCAAAGTAAAACTCCTTCACCCGGTACCACACGCCCTGATGCCGTCCCCAAAGCCCCATGGACGTGGGATTCACCGTTCCGTAATCGCAGGAGATGTACCATTTCTCACAGCCCTCCGGCGGCTTTCCCACCATTTCCTCTGTAAAGAAATCGTACACCCGTCCCTCCGCCTGTACCCACTGCCCCAGCACATACCTTTGGTAGAACACCCCGGAATACAGCCGCTCATACCGCTCCCGGATTTCCGGTGTCAGGGAGGGATTGTCCTCCATGGTAAAGTGCAGGCGCAGGCAGTTCCGCACCTCCGCTTTCAGCACCCATTCCCTGTACAGCCAGTGTCCCGGCCCCGCCGGGTTGCAGTTGAACCACAGCCGGCTCCCAGCCACAGAGCATCTTGCGCAGGCCTGCTCCACAAAGCTCCTGGGCATCAACGCCGCCTCGTCCAGCAGTACCCCCGCAAAGGTAATGCCTTGGATCAGGCTTGCGGAGCTTTCGTCCCGCCCGCCGAAGATGTAGAATCGGTTCTCCCGCCCCAGCAGCCGCACCGTCACCAGATTCTCGGAACGCTTTTCCTTCCAGACCGCCCCCAGTGCCTCCAGCCTGGGCAGCACCTCCGACAGGACATTGCGCCGCAGAGCCCCTACAGTCTTTCCGCAGATGCCGAATTTCCTTCCCGAGAAGCTGCTCATGGCCCACAGGAAAAAGCCCAGCCCCATGGCCAGGGTCTTCCCCGACCGCACTGCCCCGTCGCAGAGGATGGCCTCATACCCGGCGTTGGGATTCCCGGGCATCCACCAGGTCAGCACAGCCCTTTGCTTTGGGGAAAAGCCAGCCCCTGTCATGGCTCTCCCTCCTGCAGCGTCCGCAGGAATTCCACTGCGTCCAGATCAGGATTTTCCGCCAGACGTGCCAGAGCTTCCAGTGCCTGAAGCCGGTCGATCAGCTTCACCGCCACCTTGCCCCGGTCTGTCCGCTTCACCTCGCTGATCAGGTTCAGATCCAGCGTATCCACGCAGGGGTCCTCCTCCATGGCCAGCTTCACGCAGTCGTTGGCCTTGCCGAAGGCGATCCGCGCCAGCTGCCGGACCACATCCTGCCGCGTCACCGTACCCGTCCGGATCCGCCCCCGCAGCGTCTGCCTCTTTTCTCCGCTCATCTTTCAATACCCTCCTTTCACCCGTACCCCAAAATCAAAAAAAGTTGCACGCCATCGTGCAACTTCCCAAAATATTTCCGATTACAAAAATAAGGCGCACCCTTTCGGATGCGCCTTATGTGCTCAGCAATTACTCAGCAACGGTGATAGCGGTGATATGGGGGTTGACGCCCTCGTACCAGTACAGGTAGCCCTCGACGTTGACAACGTCGCCAACTTCCAGCTCACCCACGGTGGTGTAGACATCGGTCTCAGCACCGGTCAGGTAGATCTCCACGCAGAAGCTGTAGGAAGCACCGTTGTAGCCCAGGGTCAGATAAACGTCGTCGCCGGGCTCGCCGTTCTTGTACTCCACAGCCTCAACAGTCAGGCCGGTGAAGGACACGAACTCGTTCTGATGGTTGATCAGCTCCTCGGTGCCCAGCAGCTCGGTAACATCCAGAGCCTCAGCAACGAAGGTGTCGCCGTCTTCGACAAACTCGAAGGTGCCGTCCATGACCTCGACCTCGCCTGCCCACTCGCCCTTATAGCCGGTGACGCGGATCTTGGTGCCGGGGACCAGCTTGGCAGCGTCTTCCTCGGAGCAAGCCAGCTCGTACAGGAAGTATGCGCCGTCGGGGCTCTGGCAGTAGACGGTGATCTTGTTGTCCCACCAGGACTGATGGCCCTGGACATAGGTCTCGATGACGACCTCGCTGTCCAGCTCAGCAGCAACGTACTCTTCGTGGGTCATGACGGTGACCTCAGCCTCAGTGGGAGCCTCGGTAGCGGCCTCGGTGGGAGCCTCGGTAGCGGTGGTGGTGGGAGCTTCGGTGGTGCCCTCAGTGGGCTCCTGGGTGGAAGCGCAGCCGGCGAAGGCCAGAACCATGGTCAGAGCCAGCAGCAGTGCGATGAACTTCTTCATTTTCATGTCTCCTTTATGAGATGTAGTATGCGAAACGCATAGACATAATTATAGCGTGATTTTTTAAGAAATCAATGCAATATGGTGAATTTTGTGATAATTACCATTTTATTTTCCCTGAGGCTTTTTCTTTTTAACGGAATCACAAACCACGTACACAAGGATGCCCACCCAGCACACAGCCAGCGCGCTCAGCAGCACCACAGATTCCGCAGGCAGTGCCCCCATGGTGATTTTTCCGCTGCCGTCCGCACCGACGATCTGATCCAGCCGGTACAGCGATGTCATCTCCGCGTACAGCTCTTCGATGTATTCGTCGCTGACCTCCTGCTTCCGCCGCACGGACTTGTTGACCTCCTCAATCATCTGCCCCGCGGCATTTCTCAGCGACGCGGAACCGTTAAACACCGGTGTCACAAAGGTATTTTCCGTATTGTTCAGCAGCAGTTTGGTAGCATCGATCTTGATATCGTAGTACAGGTCATTGTCCTCGCCCGCCCGGCTCAGATACTCCTGATATTCGGGACTCTGCTGCGCCTTGGAGGTCACCGGCGCGTAGCCCTCCGTCTGGGAGTAGGCGATCTGCACCTCGTTGGTCAGCATATACTGGGCAAACAACCAGCTTGCCAGCACCTCCTGCGGGTCCTCCTTATTAAACACACACATGGAAGGCCCCTGGGAGATCATTTTGGGATTCTCCGTGTCAAACTGGGGAATGGTCATGACCACTGTCTCAAAATCCACCAGCTTGTCCTCCGCGATATCGATCAGCGGCGCGTCGGAACCCATCCAGGTGGCACCCGCCGTGGAATCCACCGCGAAGATGCACTGTCCCGCGTTCAGGAAATTGGCCGGATAGCCCGCCAGCTTGAAGGTGTTGAAGGCCCCCGTCTCCACGTGAGATCCAATCTCCAGCAGCACCTCCTTGGTGGTGTCATTAAAAATTTCAATTTCACCGGCGTGGGTGGAGTACCCTGCCCCCAGCTGCGCCAGCATCTGGATCATCATATTGTCGGTGGACTTGTAGATAAAGGGCAGCATCACCTTCTGACCGTTGACCAGATAGTTGCCCTCCGCGTCCTGAGCCGTAGCCGCTTCGGAAACCTCCCAGATAAACTCCCAGGTGAGAACTTCCGGCAGTTCAAAGCCCAGCTTCTCCACATAGGTCTTGTTCACATAGCAGGCCTCGGTGGAGCGCATATAGGGAATGGCGTAGTAATACCCGTTAAAGGCGCATTCCTCCAAAAACTGCGGAATGATCTCACTCTGGCTGGGCCCGTCGAACCGCACCTCGCTGCCCCCCAGACCGTACCTGGGGTCAGCGAACAGATCATCCAGCGGCACCACCGTGTCCGCACCCGTCAGATACGTTGCAATGTGATCGGGATAGGTAATACACACATTGGGCGTGGTATCCGTGGCGATATTCGTAATGACATCGTTGTATATTTTGCTGTAATCCGTATACAGCCGCAGATTCACGGTGATGTTGGGATACAGCTCCTGAAAGCCCTCAATGGCCGCCTTGTAAATTTCCACCTGGGTCATATTGGTGTCATTTTTCGCCCAGAAGGTGATCTCATAATCCCGGGAGGTATCGAATTCCGCAGGAATTTCAAACACCTTCTGCTCCACATTGCCGTGACAGCCCCAAAGCCCCAGCGCAAGAGAAAGAAGCAGCAAAACAGAAATGACTTTTTTCATCCCTTGGTACCTCCCTGGGCCACACCCGCCATGATCTTCTTCCGGAAGATCAAAAACAGCACGATCAGCGGCACGGAAATGACCACCACCGCCGCCATCATGGCGGGGATGTTCTCCCGTCCGAAGCCGTTCTCCCGAATTTCCTGAATGCCGTTGGACACCAGGAAGTAGGCCTGATCGTCGGTGATCAGCCGGGGCCATACATAGGAATTCCAGCACTCAATGACCTTCAAAATGGTGATGGTAATGATGGTAGGCTTGCAGATGGGGATCATCACCTTCAAAAGGTACTTCATATCCGAAGTCCCATCCACCTTTGCGGCATAGTACAGCTCGTCGGGGATCTGCGCGAAGTTTTCCTTCAGCAGGTAGATGTAGAACACAGAGGTCACCGAAGGCAAAATCAGGCCCATAAAGGTGTTGCGCATATCCAGATTGGTGATGGTCACATAGTTTGTAATGACCACCAGCTCGTTGGGGATCATCATCAGCGACAGGAACAGGGTAAAGGCCAGATCTCTCCCTTTAAACTGCAGCCGGGCAAAGCCAAAGGCCGCCAGAATGGTCACCACCAGCATAATGGCCGTGGTAGCCAGGGTAAAGAGGATGGTATTCACAAAATACCCGCCCAGGGGCACCGCAGTAAAGGCATCCGCATAGTTCTGCAAAGTGGGAGCCAGCGTGTACAGCTGAGGGATCCACTCGGAGTTGTAGGCACCATAGCTCTTAATGGAGGTCAGCACCATCCAATAAAAAGGAAACAGCACCATAATGGCCCAGAAGGTCAGCAGCGTGTACACCACAATATTCACCGCGCGCGTGCGGAGCCGCGCGCCTTTTTCGATTTTTTCGTAGTCCATGAAATACCTCTCAATAGTGAACGTGCTTTTTACTGACCAACAGGTTAATGCAGGTGATGGTCAGCACAATGGCAAACAGCAATATTGCCGCGGCGGACGCATAGGAAGGATACCCGCCGGAGCTGCCGTAGAGCATGTCGTACACATAGCCCACGATGGTGTTCATCTCCGCCGCGTTCAGATCGGTGCCGAACAACGCCACCGCGTCGGAGTAGGCCTTAAATGCGCCGATAAAGCCCGTGATAATGAGGTAGAACAGGGTAGGGGAGATCATGGGCAGGGTGATTTTGGTAAAGGTCCGCAGCCGGGAGGTGCCGTCCACCCGGGCCGCGTTGTAGTAGGTCTGATCCACGGAAGCCAGCGCACTGGTGAGGATCAAAATCTTAAAGGGCATGACCACCCAGATGGTGTAGAAGCACAGCACAAACATCTTCGCCCAGTAAGGCCCGCCGATAAAATCAATGGGCCCCGCCCCGAACCAGCTGAGGATCAGGTTGGCAAAGCCGTCGGTGTAGGGGGTCTGCTTAAAGAGGATCATAAACACCAGACCCACCGCCAATGTGTTGGTCACATATGGCAGAAAATAAATGGTCTGGTACAGCTCCCGCAGCTTCCGGATGGAGCTTAAGCCCACGCTGATCAGCAGCGCGATCCCGGTAGACAGCGGCACCGTAATGACCACCAGAATGAAGGTGTTCTTCAATGCCTGCAAAAAATAGGGATCGTGAAGCACATAGGCATAGTTGTAAAGCCCCACGCCGAAATAGGTCTGGGAAGCGGAGTTGTACCCCTCCTCCAGCGAGTAGATAAATACATCGATCAGGGGGTAGACCATGAATACCCCCAGAAACAGCATCGCCGGCAGCAAATACAGCCAGCCCTTGGGGTTGTTTCGTTCCATAAGCGTTTCTCCCAAAAGAAAAGAATACCAATATTATATTCCGAAACCAACCCCATTTCAAGCCCTTTTCCAACATTGACACAGAATCCGCGGCAGGGTATAATGTAGAAAACGTTTGAAATTAGGAATCAGGAGTTAGGAGTTTTCGTTCTTCCACTCCTCACTCCTAATTCCTAACTCCTAACTTGCGACGAAGGAGCCAACTATGAACATCATCCCCATCACCGACTTTTCCGCCCCGGAGCTGGACGTTTACGCCCGCCTGACCGAGGCCCAGCTTTTGAACCGCCATAACCTGCGGGAGGGCCTTTTCATCGCCGAAAGCCCCAAGGTCATCGACCGTGCCCTGGATGCCGGCTGCGTCCCCGTCTCCATCCTGGTGGAGACCAGCCACATCCGGGGCGAATCCCAGTCCGTCATCGAACGCTGCGGCGATATCCCCGTCTATACCGCCCCCTTCCATGTCCTGACCAACCTGACCGGCTACCAGCTGACCCGGGGGATGCTCTGCGCCATGCGCCGCCCGCCGCTCCCCACCCTGGAGGCGGTCTGTAAGGATGCCCGCCGGGTGGCGGTTTTGGAGGACGTGATGAACCCCACCAACCTGGGAGCCATCTTCCGCTCCGCTGCGGCCCTGGGTATGGACGCGGTGCTGCTGACCCCCGCCTGCTCCAACCCCCTCTACCGCCGCTCCGCCCGTGTCAGCATGGGCACCGTCTTCCAGGTCCCCTGGACCTACCTGGGCCAGAACTGGCTGTCGGATTTAAAGGAAATGGGCTTCCAAACCGCTGCCATGGCCCTGAAGGAGGATACCCTCTGCGTGGACGATCCCAAGCTCCGCCAGGTGGAACGCTTGGCCGTCGTCCTGGGCACCGAAGGGGAGGGCCTCCGGGACGAAACCATCAACGGGTGCGACTTCACCGTCAAGATCCCCATGTACCACGGCGTAGACTCCCTGAACGTAGCCGCCGCCAGCGCAGTCGCCTTCTGGGAACTCCGCCCCCGCACATAAAATCGCCGCCGCTCCCCATAGGAGTGGCGGCATATCGAATCCCCGAAGGGGATATATCGAATTTCCCGGAGGGAAATATATGGATTTCGCATCGCGAAAATATCGATAAATCTGTCCGAATCGGTATCACAACACTTCGCACCGATTGAAGTTTGCAGCAACGATAGTGCGAAGATCCCTCGACACGCTTCGCTTGCTCGGGATGACAAGATTGGTGCAGATTTGCAGCTTTTTCGACTATTTTAATCCTTGATTCCCATGCAGACTCTCGCGTAGGGGGTAGTGTCAAGAGTTATGCGCAAAATTGTTTTCAGTGTCTGGTAGAAATCTATTACATGGGGGCGCCAATGCGCCCCTTGGTTACTTTTTAGCGGTCAGGGCGCAAAGGGTCAAGGGCGGCGTTAGCCGCTCGTCTTG
>JAFTXW010000046.1 GCA_017461445.1 Oscillospiraceae bacterium | reverse complement strand
GGCAAAACCTGAGCGTAGCCTGGTTGAGACCCTGAAGAAGCATGCTGGTCGCAACAGCTATGGTCACATCACCGTCCGTCATCACGGCGGCGGCAACAAGCGTAAGTATCGTATCATCGACTTCAAGCGTCTGAAGACCGAGATGCCCGCTACTGTCGAGCGCATCGAGTACGATCCCAACCGCTCCGCTTATATCGCACTGATCAAGTACGAAGATGGCACCCTGAGCTACATCCTGGCTCCCTACGGCCTGAAGGCCGGCGACCAGGTCGTCGCTTCCGCAACTGCCGACATCAAGCCCGGCAACTGCCTGCCCATCGCCAACATCCCCGTTGGTACCGTTATCCACAATGTCGAGCTGCAGCCCGGCCACGGCGCACAGCTGGTTCGCTCTGCTGGCACCGCTGCTCAGCTGATGGCTAAGGAAGGCGAGCTGGCTCAGGTCCGTCTGCCCTCCGGTGAAGTTCGCTACATCCGTACCAACTGCACCGCCTGCATCGGCCAGGTCGGCAACCTGGATCACGAGAACGTCCACATCGGTAAGGCTGGCCGTAAGCGTCACATGGGCATCCGTCCCACCGTTCGTGGTTCCGTTATGAACCCCTGCGACCACCCCCACGGTGGTGGTGAGGGCCGCGCTCCCATCGGCCGTTCCGGCCCTGTCACTCCCTGGGGCAAGCCCGCACTGGGTTACAAGACTCGCAAGACGAAGAACCCCACCAATAAGTTCATCGTCAAGCGCAGAAACAGCAAGTAAGGAGGAAATGAAATGAGCAGAAGTATCAAGAAGGGCCCTTTCGTAGCTCCTGAGCTGTACAAGCGCGTTGAGGAGCTGAACAAGGCCGGTGACAAGAAGGTTCTGAAGACCTGGTCCAGATCTTCCACCATCTTCCCCTCCTTCGTCGGTCACACCATCGCTGTCCACGACGGCCGCAAGCATGTTCCCGTCTATATCACCGAGGATATGGTCGGCCACAAGCTGGGCGAGTTCGTTCCCACCCGGACCTTCCGGGGCCACTCCGGCAGCAAGACCGCTAACAGCAAGTAAGGAGGAAGAAAAATGGAAGTTTTTGCACATGTTAAATTCGTCCGTATGTCTCCTCGTAAGGTCAAGCTGGTTTGCGACATGATCCGCGGCAAGGACGTTAAGACCGCCGCTGCTCTGATGAGCCAGACCTCCAAGGCAGCCTGTGAGCCCATGGCCAAGCTGCTGAAGAGTGCTGTCGCCAACGCCGAGCACAACAACGGCATGAACGCTGACAACCTGTACGTTTCCACTGTGATCGCTAACCCCGGCCCCATCCTGAAGCGTGGCCGCATCGCATCCCGCCGTGGTTTCGTTCGGATCAACAAGAGAACCACTCACATCACCATCGGTGTGAGCGAGAAGGCTTAATCAGGAGGTAGCTATGGGTCAGAAAGTTAATCCCCATGGACTGCGGGTAGGCGTTATCAAGGATTGGGATTCCCGCTGGTACGCCCGCGAGGACAAGGTCGGTGACCTGGTCGTCGAAGACTACAACATCCGTAAGTATCTGAAGAACAAGCTGTACGCCGCAGGCGTCGCTAAGATCGAGATCGAGCGTTCCAACGGTAAGGTCAAGATCAACATCAACTGCTCCCGTCCCGGCGTGGTCATCGGTAAGGCTGGTGCCGAAATCGAGAACCTGCGCAAGGACATGGAGACCCGTCTGGGCAAGAGCGTCAACCTGAACATCGTTGAGGTTCGCAGCCCCGACCTGAACGCTCAGCTGGTCGCTGAGAACATTGCACAGCAGCTGGAGAAGCGTATCTCCTTCCGCCGTGCCATGAAGAAGGCCATGCAGCAGGCCACTCGCCTGGGTGCCAAGGGCATCAAGGTCACCTGCGCCGGCCGTCTGGGCGGTGCTGAAATCGCCCGCTCCGAGAGCTACCACGAGGGTACCATCCCCCTGCAGACCATCCGTGCTGATATCGAGTACGGCTTCGCTGAGGCTGCCACCACCTACGGCCGCATCGGTGTTAAGGTCTGGATCTACAAGGGCGAGGTCCTGAATACCACTCTGCGCGCTGCCGCTCCCGAGCCCGCTCCCCGTGAGCGTCGTGAGCGTCGCGACCGCCGTCAGGGCGACCGCCGCCAGGGTGACCGTCGTCAGGGCGGTGAGAGAAGAAACTACAACCGCGAAGGAGGTAACCGCTAATGCTGATGCCTAAGAGAGCAAAATACCGCAAGGTTCAGCGTGGCCGTATGACCGGCACCGCCTCCCGCGGTAACAAGGTTGCCTACGGTGAGTTCGGCATCCAGGCCCTGGAGCCCGGCTGGATCACTGGCAATCAGATCGAAGCAGCCCGTATCGCCATGACCCGTTACACCAAGCGTGGCGGTAAGGTCTGGATCAAGATCTTCCCCGACAAGCCTTACTCCAAGAAGGGCCTGGGCACCCGTATGGGTTCCGGTAAGGGCGCACCTGAAGGCTGGGTCGCAGTCGTTAAGAATCAGAAGGTGATGTTTGAGATCGGCGGCGTTTCCGAAGAGGTTGCCCGCGAGGCTCTGCGTCTGGCACAGCACAAGCTGCCCATCAAGACCAGAATCATCACCAAGGAAGTCGAAACCGAGATTGGTGGTGAATAATGATGAAGGCAAAGGAACTGAAGAACCTGTCCGTTGAAGAGCTGACCAAGAAGCTGGACGAGCTGAAGAAGGATCTGTTCATGCTGCGGATGCAGCATGCTACCAACCAGCTGGACAACCCCATGCAGCTGGCAGCCGTCAAGAAGGACATCGCCCGCGTCAAGACCATTATTCGCGAGAAGACCAACGTCTGAGGAGGATACGTAAATGACTGAGAATAGAGCATTCCGTAAAACCAGAATCGGTCAGGTCGTCTCCGACAAGATGGACAAGACCATTGTGGTTGCAATTGAGGATAGCGTCCGCCATCCTCTGTACAAGAAGACCATGAAGCGGACCTACAAGCTGAAGGCACACGACGAGAACAACGAGTGTGGCATCGGCGATACCGTTGAGGTCATGGAGACCCGTCCCCTGTCCAAGGACAAGCGTTGGAGACTGGTCAGAATTATCGAAAAGGCGAAGTAAGGAGGTCGGAAACGAATGATTCAGGAAGAAAGCTATCTGAAGGTTGCCGACAACACCGGCGCCAAGGAGATCCACTGCATCCGCGTCCTGGGCGGCTCCAAGCGTAAGTACGGCAACATCGGCGACGTCATCGTTGCTTCCGTCCGCAAGGCTGCCCCCGGCGGCACCGTCAAGAAGGGCGATGTGGTCAAGGCTGTTATCGTCCGCACCAAGCGCGGCGTTCGCCGTGAGGACGGCAGCTACGTTCGCTTCGATGAGAACGCCGCTGTTATCATCAAGGAAGACCGCAACCCCCGCGGTACCCGTATCTTTGGACCGGTTGCTCGTGAGCTGCGTGAGAAGGACTACATGAAGATCCTGTCTCTGGCTCCCGAAGTCATCTAATTGGAGGACCAAGGAATGAACATTAAGAAGAATGATACCGTTATCGTCCTGTCCGGCAAGGACAAGGGCGTTAAGGGCAAGGTCCTGGTGGCCATGCCCAGCGAGAACAAGGTCATCGTGGAGAAGGTCAACGTCGCTACCTGCCACACCAAGCCCCGCCGTCAGGGCGAGACCGGTGGCATCGTGAAGAAGGAGACCCCCATCCGCACCTGCAAGGTGGCTCTGTTCTGCGAGAAGTGCGGCAAGGGTGTCCGCGTCGGTTACAAGACCGAGAACGGCAACAAGACCCGTGTCTGCCGCAAGTGCGGCGCCGAAATCTAAGGAAGGAGAGTTTGAATCATGGCTGCAAGAATGAAAGAAAGATATGTTGCTGAGATCGCTCCTTCTCTGAACAAGAAGTTCGGCTACAAGAGCGTCATGCAGATCCCCAAGCTGGACAAGGTCATCGTCAATGTCCGCTGCGGTGAGAGCAAGAACAACGCCAAGGAGATCGAGGCTATCGTCAAGGATCTGGGCACCATCACCGGTCAGAAGGCTGTTGTGTGCAAGGCCCGCAAGTCCGTTGCGAACTTCAAGCTCCGTGAGGGCGAATCCGTCGGCGTGAAGGTTACCCTGCGCGGCGACAAGATGTACGAGTTCCTGGACCGCCTGTTCAGCGTGGCCCTGCCTCGTGTCCGCGACTTCCGCGGCATCAACCCCAACTCCTTCGACGGCCGCGGCAACTACGCCTTCGGTCTGAAGGAGCAGCTGATCTTCCCTGAGATCGAGTACGACAAGGTGGACAAGATCCGTGGTATGGATATCTGCATCTGCACCACCGCTACCACCGATGAGGAAGCCAAAGAGCTGCTGACCCAGCTGGGCGCGCCTTTCCACGCTTGATTTAGGAGGATTCAGTAAATGGCAAAGAAGTCTATGATCCTGAAGCAGCAGGCTGAGGCCAAGTTCTCCAGCCGCCGCTACAACCGCTGCAAGATCTGCGGCAGACCCCATGCTTACCTGCGCGATTACGGCGTTTGCCGTATCTGCTTCCGTGAGCTGGCCTACAAGGGCCAGATCCCCGGTGTCCGTAAGGCCAGCTGGTAATCAAGGTTAGGTCAGATTAAAGTGTAACAAAGATTCGGAGAGTCCTGGGAAGATGGCTTCATTCGTGAAGCGCATTCCCCGGATACCCCCGGATCTCAACGGGTAAAGCCCGTAACTTCTAAAAGGAGGATAATTAACATGCAAATCACCGATCCCGTAGCAGATATGCTGACACGTATCCGTAACGCAAACTCTGCAAAGCACGAAACTGTGGATGTCCCCGCTTCCAACCTGAAGAAGGCCATTGCTCAGATCCTGCTGGAGGAGGGCTACATCAAGTCCTACTCTCTGGTGGACAACGGCAACCAGGGCACCATTCACATCACTCTGAAGTATCTGGCTAAGAAGCAGCAGGTCATTTCCGGTCTGCGCCGCGTCTCCAAGCCCGGTCTGAGAGTTTATGCCGGCGCTGACGAGCTGCCCAAGGTCCTGAAGGGTCTGGGTATTGCCATCGTCTCCACTTCCAAGGGCGTCATGACCGACAAGAAGGCTCGCGAGCTGCACATCGGCGGCGAAGTCCTGGCTTTTGTCTGGTAAGGAGGTTCACGAAATGTCTAGAATTGGTAAGAAGCCGGTCATTATCCCGGCAAACGTCACGGTTGACATCGCCGAGGGCAATGCCGTTACCGTGAAGGGCCCCAAGGGCACCCTGAGCTACACCTTCCATCCCGACATGATCCTGAAGGTCGAGGGCAATGTTCTGACTGTTGAGCGTCCCGATGAAGAGCACCTGCACAAGTCCCTGCACGGTCTGACCCGTACCCTGCTGAACAACATGGTCGAGGGTGTCGAGAAGGGCTATGCCAAGGAGCTGGAAGTCAACGGCGTTGGCTACCGTGCTGAAAAGAAGGGTAACCAGCTGGTCATGCGTCTGGGCTTCTCCCACGAGGTCATCGTGGACGAGATCCCCGGTATCACCATCGAGGTCCCTGCTCCCAACAAGATCATCATCCGCGGCATCGACAAGCAGGTCGTCGGCCAGTTCGCTGCCGAAGTTCGCGGTAAGCGTCCCCCCGAGCCTTACAAGGGCAAGGGCATCAAGTATACCACTGAGGTCATCCGCCGTAAGGTTGGTAAGACCGGTGGCAAGAAGTAATGGAGGTGTGCCGAAATGGTTAGCAAGATCAATAAGAATGCAATGCGC
>JAFTXW010000045.1 GCA_017461445.1 Oscillospiraceae bacterium | reverse complement strand
GCTCGTTACTTCTGTTGCGATCACTTGGGGCAGCATGGAGTTCACCTACGATGATACCGTTGCCGAAGGCGCAACCGAAGAAAATGGTTGGACTTGCGAAGCCGGTGCAAATAACATCGTGGTGGAAAATACCGGCGAGACCACTTTCACCGCACAGGCTGCATACGCATCTTACGAGGGTTACGAATCCATCACAGGCTCTTTCGATCCTGCATCCAAGGAACTGGCTATTGGCGAGAGCTACACCTTTACTCTGGAGCTGAACGGAAAGCCTACCAAGGTGCTGTCCAATGTCAAAATCGGTAAGGTGACGATCACCATTAACGAAGCCGCAGAAGGCTAAATCTACTTTCCGTCAAGGCGGGGCAACCCGTCCCGCCTTGACCTTTTATCAGTAAGCATAAAGCGATTTGTGCTTACTGATAAGAGGAAACGAAAGGAGCATGACCGCTTTGAAGAAACAAAAGAAAAATTACATATTACCTCTGGCGGCTGTGCTGTGCGCTGTGTCTCTTGCCGTGATGGTTTTTGCATTGACACGGCAGGAGGTTCAGACTAAGATGGGAGAATTTACCCCGCCGCCTTTTGACAGCGCTGCTGTGGTGGGAACACCCACTGTACCCGATGGACTGGGCTACAATGAACTGGACTGTCAGGTCTACAAAGTGTCCCTCTGCGGAAAACCTACCGCCGACGGTGACATTTATCTGACCAACCCGGAAAGCAACGAAGTATGGCTGAAGGTTCGCATACTGGATGTGGGGGGCAATATTCTCGGAGAAACCGGACTTGTTCGCCCCGGCGAATACGTCCAGACGGTCGCGCTTACTACCATCCCCAAATCAGGAACACCCATTACGCTTAAAATCATGGCCTATGAACCGGATACCTACTACTCTGCCGGTGCTGCCAGCCTGAATACCACCTTCCAATAAGGAGAACGCCTATGAAACGGTTATTAAGCTTTGCGCTGACATTCTTGATACTATGTTCTCTGTCCATCCCTGCTTTTGCCGCCGAGATCACCGACGGAAGCGATGTGGTGGCGAAATACAACATCACCTATGAAGGAGCGTACCGGGCCGAGGTGATTGACGGCAAAGCCACCGCCGGTGGTATCTCCGTCACCAGTGCCCCGGAGAGTGCCGTGACACTGGTGGTGGTTCCCATGGAGGGCGATGCCTTAACATGGGTGGACAGCTGCGTTAGCGGAGATGCCGTGGCGGCTTATGATATTCACTTCCTGGATGCGGAAGGAAACCGCATCAATGCCAGCGGTACCATGGTAAGCATCACCGTTTCCGGCAGTGAATTGCAGGTCAGCTCCGTCACCACCTCCGGTGCGGACAGCAAGCTGACCAGCGAAGTATCCGGCAGCCGGATTTCCTTCACAACAGACGGCAGCCACTACTATGTGATTTGCGGAAAGAGCGGCGGCGAACAGCCCGGCCCCGGAGGTGATACTGTCACCGTCCCCGTCCGTGGTGATGAAAACACCGTTCATGCGGATGTGACGATTGTTGAAGAAGATACCGTCAAGCTGGAGGAAATGGACTTTGAAGAGATCGACCATGTTGTGGGCGACCATGTAGAAACCGGCGTGGTGGAGATCGACCTGACAGGCCTTGACGAAGATGTGACCAAGGTTATCCTGCCCGTGACCACCGTGGAACACATCGT
>JAFTXW010000044.1 GCA_017461445.1 Oscillospiraceae bacterium | reverse complement strand
GCACCACCCAGGGGTCGAGGGTGTATTTGACAAACTCAAGGGACTGCTGCTCAATATTGGAAAAGCTCGACTTTTCCAGGTCGCCGACCATGTGGGGCGGCACTCGGAAAATTCGAGCGATTTCGTTGATTTGGAATTTTCTGGTTTCCAGAAACTGGGCCTGTTCCGGGGAAATGGAGATGGGCGTGTATTTCATGCCCTCTTCCAGCACCGCTACCTTATTGGCATTGGAGCTGCCGCCGAAGGCCGAGTTCCAGCTGTCACGCACCCTCTGAGGGTCTTTGACCGTGCCGGGGTGTTCCAGGATGCCACCGGGTGTAGCACCGTTGGCGAAGAACTTCGCGCCGTACTCCTCGCAGGCGATGGCCATACCGATGGAGTTTTTCGCCATTGCGATGGGGCTGTAGCCCACCAGACCATCAAAGCCCAGACCGGGAATGTGCAGCACATCGGAGGGTTTCAGAATTACCGAGGAACCCTCCATGGTGGGGGCTTCCTCCTTAGATCGGCGGTAGGTGTAGTACAGCTGGCCGTGTTCATCCCTGTCCACGGTCATCTTGTTGGGCATCAGCGGATACAGCGCAACCACCTCGCCCTTGCCGTTGCGGATGACCTGGGCATAGGCATTGCCCCAAAGGAGCAGATGGGTCATGAGGGTCTCACGGAATACGAAAGAACTCATTTCCGGGTTCGGCTCGTCATGGAGCAGACGGTACAGCGGATGATCCAGCGCCTTCTCCTTGCCACCATCCTCGGTGTATCGGTAAAGGTGGACAGGCAGACCGGCAACGGCCTCTGCGAGGATACGGACACAGGAATACACTGCCGTCATCTGCATGGCGGAGCGTTCTGTCACCGGCTTGCCGGAAGTGCTGTTGCCCAGGAAAAAGCTGTAGCTGCTGCCAACAGTGCGGTTTTGGGGCTTGTCTCTGGAACGGAAAATACTTGTTAGTAAACCCATGGGTTCCTCCTTTAGATAAACAAAATGCCCCGGTCATCATAGACCGAAGCACTGGTATCGTTGCCACAGCGGATCGCACGGTCAAGAGCCATGATGGTTGCCACGGCACCGTCGATTTTCTCTGTGGATTTTTCTTTGTCCGGCTTGATGTTGCCAGCCGGGTCGGAGCGGATGAAGATGTTGTCCATCATCCACCGCAGTACCGGATGACCGCCGTGGGCGATCTTTTCCTCCAGCACCAGCTTCATCAGCTCCTTGGTGGGCGGCGACATATCCTTAAAGCCCTGACCGAAAGGAACCACGGTAAAGCCCATGCCTTCCAGGTTCTGCACCATCTGTACAGCACCCCAGCGGTCAAAGGCGATCTCCCGGATATTGAACCGTTCGCCCAGTCGCTCGATGAACTTTTCGATATAGCCGTAATGGACAACGTTGCCCTCAGTGGTCAGAAGGTGTCCCTGGCGTTCCCAGATATCGTAAGGCACATGGTCTCGGCGGACACGCAGTTCCATGTTGTCCTCGGGAATCCAGAAGTACGGCAGTATCACATACTTGTCGTCCTCATCCTCCGGTGGGAACACCAGCACAAATGCTGTGATATCCGTTGTGGAGGACAAGTCCAGTCCGCCGTAGCAGACGCGCCCTTCCAGCTCGTCTTCGGAAGCGGCAAATGCACAGCGATCCCATTTCTCCATGGGCATCCAGCGGACAGCCTGTTTGACCCACTGGTTCAAGCGGAGCTGCCGGAACGCATTCTCCTCGCCTGGGTTCTGCTTGGCGGACTCGCAGGCATCTCTGACCTTTTCAATGGCGACGGTGATACCCAGGGAGGGATTGGCTTTCTTCCAGGTCTTGGGGTCTGTCCAATCGTCACCGTCATCTGCACCGTAAATAACGGGATAGAAGGTGTGGTCGATCTTTCTTCCCTCGATGATGTCCTTTGCCTTCTGGTGTACCTCATAGCAGATAGACTTGGTGTCGTTGCCAGCTGTGGTGATCAGAAAGTAAAGGGGTTGCATACGGGCATCACCGGAGCCCTTGGTCATAACATCAAAGAGCTTCCGGTTGGGCTGGGTGTGCAGCTCGTCGAAAACAACGCCGTGGGTATTGAAACCATGCTTGTTGCCGACGTCAGCGGAAAGCACCTGATAGATACTGCCCGTTGGCTGGTAGATCAGCCGCTTCTGGGAATCCAGTATCTTCACGCGTTTACTCAGAGCCGGACACATACGCACCATGTCAGCCGCTACATTGAAAACGATGGAGGCCTGCTGGCGGTCGGCGGCGCAGCCGTAAACCTCTGCGCGTTCTTCACCGTCACCGCAGGTCAGAAGCAAGGCAACAGCGGCAGCCAGTTCGGACTTGCCCTGTTTCTTGGGGATCTCGATGTATGCGGTATTGAACTGGCGGTAGCCGTTAGGCTTCAGAGTGCCAAACACATCACGGATGATCTGCTCCTGCCAGTCGATCAGTTCAAAGGGCTTTCTGGCCCAGGTGCCTTTGGTGTGGCAGAGGGCTTCGATAAAGCTGACCGCATAATCCGCAGCGTCCTTGTCGTAGTAGGAGCCCTTCGCCATGAATCGGGTTGGCTTGTACTTTTTCAGTTTTCTGATATACGGTCACCTCCTCGAAAAGGGCATAAAAAATAGCCGCCACCGGGATCGGTGCGACTTTGGGTATACGAGGAACAGAGCCTCTCGGCTCCGTCCCAAAGGTATGGGTAGGTTTATTTCTGTGCCATGCACCAGGCGATTGCATGACCGTTGTCGATGAAGGTCTCTTCGGAAATGGTTACCAGCTTGCACTCGCCTTCGATGCTGTGGTCAGCGGTAGTGAAGCGGTAAATCGCTCCGTAGTAGCAGCACCCATTGGGGTTGTAGTAGTAACCCGCGATGAAGGTGCGGTCATTGAAGCTGACCATCACGCCGCCGTTGTGCATCATCTTCATTTCCAGATGCTCGGGGGTGGTAATGCGCTGGAGTCTGTAGGCATCTGCCTTTGCTGCGGTCTTAGCGGAAATCTTCATTGTGTTGTCCTCCAAAATGTGTGTTTTCCTTTCGGTGTACACATATTCGCTCTACTTGCCCCAAATAGCAAGTTATATCTGAGCCATAAACTACACAATGATTCGGAAAGAAAACCGGGCAGAATGTGTACTATGTACTGTCCGAATCGTCCGTCAGAATCGCCAGCATCAACTGGCCACCCAGCCGGAAGCCCATGGCGAAACCGTCCTGCTCAATGAGGGCATCCAGATACCCACGGTCAGACAGAAGCTCGTCCAGCAGTTTCTGCTGCTCTGGTGTAAGGCCACTGCGAAGCGTCTCGGCTTTCTCAGCAGCCTGCCCAGTCATCCTGTGGCGCTCGGAGTCTTTTGAAACCGGATGCTCACAAGGGGCAATGTTCCCGTCGTATAGATCCTGAATGAACTTGCGGTACATACTCACACCCCCGTCCTGCAGCGGTGGATCGCCTGGATGATCTGCTCCTGCTCCTCCGGGTCGATGCCCAGAGTCATCAGAGCTTCTCGGGTCCCACAGTCGGGGCAGATAAGGGTGGCGTTGTCCTCTCTGGAAATGGCAGGGCGGTCATGGTAGACCGTACCGCATTTGGGGCAGATTGCCTGGTGCCGTACTTGCTCTTTCATACCCGTACACCCTCCTTACTGTATTCGTAGGCCTGCAGCAGATACTCATAATCGAATCCGAAATTGTAGTAGCCCTCCATGCAGGTTCTCATGTAGAAGTTGGTGGGAGTACCCAGGGGGCGATCCTCGTGCATGATGTAGACAAACACCTTCCGGTTGCGAACCTTGCCGGAGCGAATTCCCGTGATGGGCAGCTCCAGTTCCTTTTTGTAGTAGAAGTTGGGGTAACCCTCGTAACGATCCAAAGCCCGCTCGTCGGCGGCGCTGACGGCCCACACGCCCACCGGAACCCCCATGCCGTTCTCGGGTTCAATGGTCAGGTAAGACCCGGTCTTGCTCCCTTTGAACATGAGTCTGTAGTTGGGGATGGTGGCGGTGCCAATCATCCTCGCATCCGGGCAGCGCATCAGCATCTGTCGGACATTCAGGTTGCTGCCGTAGGCAACATAGTATCGTTTTTCCATGTGTTCATATCCTCCTGTCGATTGTAAGCAAAGGTGCTTCTACCACCTTAAGCCCGCCGAAGCGGGCAAGGGGGCCTGTGGCTATGCCCTTCAAGCGGCTCGACCGCTTCTGAAGGCTGCGTCGCCGTCCAGGCGCTTGGTGAGAAGTTCTCTGGCTGTCTTGAACTCGTCGCCGATGAAGCCCAGGCGGAGGAGCCAGGTGCGCATTGCGTACTTGGGGTTCTCGGTCTGCTGGGGCTTGGGGCTGGCGGAGCGGACTTCCTTTGCCATCTGGCTCAGTGCCAGGCAAAGCTGAATGTAGCTCTTGAGCTGTCCGGCGTGGAGGCCG
>JAFTXW010000043.1 GCA_017461445.1 Oscillospiraceae bacterium | reverse complement strand
CAGCCGCGACTATGTCTGCGCGGATTACGAGGGCAGCTACCGCAATAACGATAATTTCCTCGGCAGCGACTGCCTGTCCGTGGAATGTGATAATGACCACTCGGAGATCCCCCAGGAGTGGAAGACCCCCGCAGACATTGCCGCCGCATTCCCCGGTGTGTCCTTCGCCGTCCACTATAGCAGAAACCACATGAAGGTGAAGAACGGCAAAGCTGCCCGTCCCAAATTCCACGCCTTCTTTGCCATCGACCCGCTCACAGACGCAGACGAATACAGCAGTCTCAAAAGACTGGTCAATGTCATTTTCCCGTACTTCGACTCCAACGCCCTGGATGCAGCCCGCTTCTTCTTCGGTACCGCCACGCCCCAGGTAGAGGTGTTCCCCGGTGAGATGACGCTGACGGAGTTCCTCGCCAGCGATGACTTCGATGCTGACCTCCCCGAGGGCACCCACGGTGGTACCCAGGTCATTTCCGAGGGCAGCCGTAATGCCACCATGTCCCGCTTCGCCGGTCGTGTCATCAAGAAGTACGGCGATAACGAAACCGCATTTGAATGCTTCCTGGAAGAAGCGGAAAAGTGTGTACCTCCGCTGGAGCAGCATGAGCTGATGACCATCTGGCATAGCGCCCAGAAGTTTTACACCAGAGTCCAGAAGCAGGAAGGCTATATCGACCCGGAGGAATACAACCGTGACTACAGCCTGCGTCCTGCGGACTACTCCGATATCGGCCAGGCCAGAGTTCTTGCCCGTGAATTCGACGGCGAACTGGTGTACACCGACTCCACAGACTTTATGCGCTATGACGGCACACACTGGTCTGAGTCCAAGCAGATGGCCGTGGGTGCCTGTGAGGAGTTCCTGGACCGCCAGCTGGCAGAGGCAAAGGCTGCCGTGGAGAAAACACGGGACGCTCTGTTGGCAGCCGGAGTGGATAAGGACCTCATTGCCTCCGGCGGTAAGGCTCTGGAGAAAGCCATCGATGCCAACAGCGAGAAGGCCTTTGCGGAATACTGTGCCGCCTTGGCTTACAAGTCCTTTGTCATGAAGCGCAGGGACATGAAGTACGTGACCTCCGCCTTGCAGGCATCGAAGCCCATGCTCCTGCGAAATATCCGGGACTTCGATACCCACGAGTTTCTCCTGAATACACCCGCCGCCACCTACGACCTCCGCCTTGGTATGGCAGGTGCCCACGATCACTGTGCAGAAGACCGCATTACGAAGATGACCGCAGTCGCACCTTCCACTGACAATATGGACCTGTGGCTGAAGGCGGTGGACAACTTCTTCTGCGGCGACCAGGAGTTGGTGGAGTATGTGCAGCAGACGGTGGGACTCGCCGCCATCGGTAAGGTGTACCAGGAAGCCCTCATCATCGCCTACGGTGAAGGCAGCAACGGTAAGTCTACCTTCTGGAACGCCATCGCAAGAGTCCTGGGCAGCTACAGTGGTGCCATGTCCGCTGATGCTCTGACTGTTGGCTGTAAGCGTAATGTGAAGCCGGAAATGGCCGAACTGAAGGGCAAGCGCCTGGTCATTGCTGCGGAGCTGGAGGAAGGTATGCGTCTGAACACCTCCATCGTCAAGCAGCTGTGTTCTACCGACGAGGTTTCCGCAGAGAAAAAGTACAAGGACCCCTTCAAGTTCGTTCCCACCCATACCCTGGTGCTGTACACCAACCACCTGCCCAAGGTCGGTGCTAACGACGACGGTACCTGGCGTCGTCTGATCGTCATTCCTTTCAATGCCAAGATCCGTGGTAAATCCGACATCAAGAACTACGCAGACTACCTGGTGGAAAATGCCGGAGGTGCGATTCTGTCTTGGATTATCGAGGGTGCGAAAAAGGTCATCGAGAACGGCTTCAAGCTGAATGTACCCCAGGTGGTTGTGGATGCCGTCAATCGCTATCGCGACAACAACGACTGGCTGTCCATCTTCGTCGAGGACTGCTGCGAGGTCGACCCCACCTATCGGCAGAAGTCCGGCGAGTTCTACCAGGAGTACCGTGCCTACTGTATGCGCAACGGCGAGTACGCACGCAGTACCACGGATTTCTACACCGGGCTTGAGATCGCGGGCTTCGAGAAGAAGAAAACCAAGACCGGGATGATGATTTTGGGCATTCGTCTGAAGTCTGATTTCCTGGAATAAACACAAGGGGTGACGGTCAATGACGGTCTTTACATAAAGTCCCCTTTAGGGCGAATTTTTCAGAAAAAACGCTCTATAGACAAGTTTATGAAATGACCCTCAACGACCGTCACCCCCATGAAAAGAGGCATTATGAGAGAACGACAAATCGAACAAAAATTATCCCTGATGGTAAAAAAGCGCGGCGGCATCTGTCCGAAGTGGGTGTCTCCGGGATTTGACGGGGTCCCCGACAGAATCGTACTGTTGCCGGAAGGTCGTATCGCTTTTGTGGAAGTAAAGGCACCCGGCAAGAAGCCCCGCCCTCTCCAGCTGGCAAGGCACGCGCTCCTTCGCCGCCTGGGCTTTCAGGTATATGTACTGGATGACGAAAAGCAGATAGGAGGAATACTGGATGAAATATGCGCCGCATGACTATCAGGCGTACGCCATCGACTATATCGAAACACACCCCATCGCCACAGTATTCCTGGACATGGGTCTTGGCAAGACCAGCATCACCTTGACGGCAATCAAGAACTTGCTGTTCGACAGCTTCGAGGTGTACCGGGTACTGGTCATCGCCCCGCTGCGTGTGGCACGGGATACATGGACTGCTGAAGCAGATAAGTGGGATCACCTCCAGAGCCTCATCTGCTCCGTGGCGGTAGGCACAGAGGCACAGCGCCGTGCGGCTCTGCTGCGGCCTGCCGACGTGTACATCATCAACCGCGAGAATGTCCAGTGGCTGATCGAGGAGAGCGGCATCAACCTGGATGTGGACATGATCGTCATCGACGAGCTGTCCTCCTTCAAGAACCACAACACCAAGCGCTTCCGATCCCTGTTGAAGATCCGCCCCAAGGTCAGCCGCATCGTTGGCCTCACCGGCACACCAACCCCCAACGGCTTGATGGACCTGTGGGCGCAGTTCCGCATCATGGACAGGGGTGAGCGCCTTGGACGGTTCATCACCAAGTTCCGCACCGACTACTTTGTACCGGACAAGCGAAACGGTCAGGTGGTCTACAGCTACAAGCCGCTGCCCTTTGCGGAGGAGGCTATCTACCGGAAGATCTCGGACATCACCATTTCCATGAAGTCCACCGACCACATTCAGATGCCTGAGCTGGTGAGCAGCGAATACACCGTGCAGCTGTCCCAGGATGAGCTGGCGCACTACGAAGAACTGAAGCGTGATCTGGTGCTGACTCTGGCAGACGGTGAGATCACCGCAGCCAACGCCGCGTCTCTTTCCAACAAACTGAGCCAGATGGCGAACGGTGCCATCTACGATGACAGCGGTGCTGTTATCCAGATCCACGACCGCAAGCTGGATGCCCTGGAGGACTTGATCGAAGCCGCCAACGGCAAGCCTGTCCTGGTGGCGTACTGGTTCAAGCATGACTACCTCCGCATCGCCGAGCGGTTGAAGAAGCTGCACATCCCATTCTCCCGGATGGATGACTCGGACAGCATCGCCAGATGGAACCGTGGCGAGATCCCCGTAGGCTTGATCCACCCGGCCTCTGCCGGACACGGCCTGAACCTCCAGTCCGGCGGCTCCACCATCATCTGGTTTGGAGTCACCTGGAGTCTGGAACTGTACCAGCAGACGGTAGCCCGTCTGTGGCGGCAGGGTCAGACCTCCAGTACCGTGGTGGTGCAGCACATCATCACAAAGGGCACCATTGACAACCGCATCATGAAAGCCCTCTCCCAGAAGGAGCATACCCAGACGGCACTGATCGATGCCGTGAAAGCGGACTTGAAAATCTGAGACAACCTATGACAATCCGTGCCAATCCGAGGGACTAACTTATCGGAGGTACGAACATGGACCCTTATCAGGCATTAGCCAACGCCATCGTTGAGGTGGCTGTACAAGATTATAAGACCGCCCTCAAATACCACTACCGCCACCCCGACAGAAGAGAATACGCAGATGAGGTTTCCAGCTTGGAGCGTTTCTTCCGTTCCGGCTGGTACGGGATGCTGACCAACCTGGACGGTGAGCTTCTCATGAACGGTGTACGCCGCATGGTGCGTCAGGAGGTGGCAGCATGACAGCCAGAGAGTATATGAACCAGGCATACCGACTTGATGAGCGCATCCGCAGTAAGCAGGAGCAGATCGCTGCTTTGAACGACCTGGCTACCAAATGCACTGCCCACATGACAGGGATGCCCCGGAACCCCAATGGCGGTGGTTCCCGTTTGGAGGATGCGGTTTCCAAGATCGTAGACCTGCAGGAAATCATCGCCGCTGACATGGAAGCACTGGTGGAGCTGAAGGCAGACATCGTTTCCACCATCAAAGCCGTGGAGAACATCGACTACCAGCTGATTCTGGAGAAACGGTACATCAGCAATAAGTCCTGGCCGGAGATCGCCGTTGACCTGGGCTACAAGATGCGCCGAACCTATGAACTGCATGACGCAGCTCTGGAAGAAATAAAAATTCCTGAGAAATATTTGTGAGCGCACTAAAACGCACTATTTTGCACTTCGGTAATGTAGTATCATTACAATAGCAAAAAACGATACGGAGAGCCTTCGTGGGAGAAATCCCGCGAGGGCTTTTTTCATGCCCAAACGGAGGTGATGCACATGGGCTATCGTAAGGTCGGCTACCTGGAACAAGCCTGGTACATCATCAAGTACAAGCTGCACCAGCTGCTGCACAGGAGGTGAACCGATGCCGAGGAAACCGAAACGCCCCTGTTCCTATCCCGGCTGCCCCAAGCTGACTGACGGCAGGTTCTGTGAGGAACACGCCAAGCAGGAAGCAAAGCGCTATGAGAAGTATGACCGTGACCCCGACACCCGTCGCAGGTATGGCCGTGCCTGGAAGCGCATCCGTGACAGCTACGTTCAGCAGCATCCACTGTGTGAGCTGTGTCTGAAGGAAGGCAGGCTGGTGGACACCGAAGAGGTACACCACAAGATCCCGCTCTCTGAGGGTGGAACCCATGCCAGAGAAAACCTGATTTCTCTGTGCAAGACCTGTCACGCAAAGCTCCATGCGGAACGTGGTGATCGCTGGCACCAGAGAGGTACACTATATGAAAAGTGAGCGCATCTGCGTTATTTGCGGGAAAGAATATCTTCCAAAGGACAAGGAGCAGCAGTGTTGTTCCCCAGAATGCGCCAGGGTGAAATCCCAGCGAACACAGCGGAAATACTATCCTTGCCACCACTGTGGCCAATTGTTCTGGAAACCGAATGCTTTCAGAATGAAGTATTGCAGTCGTGAATGTCAATCTGCTGCACGCCCCAAGAAGGAAAAGCCTGCGGCCACGATCTACAAACGTGTCTGCGCCTGGTGTGGAGAAGAGTTTGAAACAACCATCCCCCACAAAATCTACTGCAATAGTGAGTGTAGCTACAACGGGCAGCTAAAAAGAATGCGAGAACAATGGGCTGAAACCTACGTCCCTCGCACCTACACCTGCAAGGAATGCGGTACTGAATTTACGACAGAGTGTGGTGATAAGCACTCTGTTTTTTGCTGTCAATACTGTGCCGAGCGATATAAAAAGCGGCAGCAACACGCAACCGAACGCCACAAACAGTATGTGCGTGAAGCGAAGAAACGCAGAGAGAAATTGCTTACTGAGAATTATGTGGAAAATGTTACCTATGAAGCGGTGTACGAGAGGGACAAAGGTATCTGTCAGATATGTGGTCTTCCGGTGCATCCAATCAAGGGCATTGACAACAACTGGGATGGTACCATCGACCACATTGAACCAGTCTCTCTTGGAGGCAAACACGCAATGTCCAACTGCCAGCTAACTCATAGAATCTGCAATGCACTCAAACAGCAACAGTCAGAAACATATACGATTGATTGGCCCCAAAAGGTACAGGAGAACAACTACTGGCGCATCAAGTTTGAACAATACAAGCATCTGATGGAGACATGATGCCCTACGGGGGTCAAATCTCCGGGTCCTTCACCTGGGTAACGGTGCCGGGGTCACGTGTTGGAAAATTCAAAAACAAACGGGGTATTAACCCCCATCCTTAGAGGAGGTGTAAACAATGGCGAAAGACGGCACAATGCGCGGCGGCCCCAGACCCGGACAAGGTCGGCCCCGTAAAGCATTGGTAGACAAAATTCAAGACGGCACCGCAAATTCTGCTCGGGTCATGTCCGAACCTGCCGAGTTCGTGGGTGCTGATGTACCTCCCGTGAAGGAGTACATGAAGGCCACCCAGAAAAACGGCAAGGGTCTGGCCGCCCCGGAGATCTATGCGAACACATACGCATGGCTGCAAGCCAGAGGCTGCGACAAGCTGGTCAGCCCCCAGCTGATCGAGCAGTATGCAATGTCGGTATCCCGCTGGATTCAGTGTGAGGAGTGTATTTCCGAGTATGGCTTCCTCGCCAAGCATCCCACGACCGGCAATGCGATCGCTTCGCCCTATGTGGCTATGAGCCGTGATTACATGAAGCAGGTCAATTCCACCTGGTTTGCAATTTACCAGATCGTGAAGGAGAACTGCTCTGTTGACTACAGCGGCCCCAATCCCCAGGATGATGTTATGGAGCGGCTGCTCCGGGCAAGGAACGGTGGTCGCTGATGGTCATAGCTAAAATTGAGATCAGCGGCACCAACGCTACCGTTATATGGAGCAAAGAAATCCCCATGGGGCTTGTGGGCGGCAGAGTGCAGATCGAGTATACGGATGAGCGGTGGAATACGCTGAATAAAACCGTCGTGTTCCGTGGTGCAGTTACCAAGGATATCTTGGACAACGGCACCGACATCGTCATCCCAGCAGAGGTGTTATCTCGATCCGGCATCAATTTCTATGTCGGTGTCTACGGCACTGATGCGGAAAACAATATCGGCATTCCCACTTTCTGGGCGAAAGTAGGTGTCATCCGTGATGCAACCGACCCCAATCTCGACCCCAACTCCAACCCTGACCTACCCGTATGGGCAAGGCTGTTAGAAAGGACCCCGGACTGGCTGGCACAGCCCGGCAGTGACAACTATATCCTCAACCGCACCCACTGGTCAGCCATAGAAAAGGTCGACCGCACCTTTGATGGTAATTTGGAGGGTCGAACCTATCTTTCCATCGCCAATGGCTACACCTTCGTAAAAATAACAGACCAGGTCCTGACGGAAGTTGACCTGATTGGCTCTACCGTTGTTCTCCGTACTTTTTCTGCACCCGATGAAGATGCGACAATTATCATCACCGAAAGCATGATCCAAGACGGAGCATCCGAAGGGTATCCCGCCCTGTTGGTCGGAGAGTTCATCGTATCCGCTTACGCAGACTTTGATATCTATGGCCTGCACATCGAAAAAGGTGTCTATTTCCTGTATTACGCTGAAGATGGTGTTCCGGTTGGCTGTGTCTATTCTCTTTCTGCTCTCCCTGATGAGGAGGAAGTAGTACACAAGCTGGATAACAAGTATCTTGACGCTGAATGGATGGCGAACTGCATTGACGGCAGTGAAGTAATCCTGGAAGAAGCTGTTCAGCCTTTCTCTGGAACGACAGCACAGCAGAACTTTCAGTTTAATCTTGAAGCAGGAAAGACCTACGAGGTCACTTGGGACAGCGATGTATATCAGTGCATTGCTGGTCAGATCAGCGAGGACTACATTGTTGTTTCCTATATGGGCAACGCACATATTCTCGAAGAAGAATACCCCGATACCGGAGAGCCTTTTTGCATTGCCTGCCTGAGCATCATGGGTATCCAGCTCATGACGCAAATCGCATCGGCAGAGGAATCCACAGAACACCGTATCTGCATCAGGCAGGTTGGGAAGATCCGCAATCGGATACCGTTTTCATTTTTGCCTCAGAGTTATGTCTTTCCCAGTGACTTCCGCTACACAGGCGTTGTCGATGACGAGCTGGAAAAGGCGTACTATCACTTGATGCGTGGCGGTAATGTGTTCGCCAATTATGGCAGCAAGCGGTTTAAGGTCTTGATGATAGACTTGGATTTCTGGGACGGAATGTTTCACAACCTGGTTATGACCAATGGCAACTGCATCATGATGTGGAGCAAAGAAACAGGCTGGCTGAAGCATAACAAGACCAGCTTTATGCTCGACGGTGAGGGCGGTAAAAAATACAGAATCGCTATAAACAGCTCCGGTGCTTTGTATGCAACAGATGTCACCAACCAAACAATTTACGCCTGACATAGGAGGACATATTTATGTTTGAAAAAGTAAACCCTTCCCACCCCGATAAGGTCGCTGACCGGATCGCGGGTGCTATCGTGGATCTGGCCTACGAAACCCAGATTGACCCCAAGGTGGCGGTCGAGGTGCTGATCGGTCATGGTGTATGCCATGCCATCGTGGAGACCTCCGCCATTTTGAATAAGCAGAAAGTGATCGATGCCGTCCACCGCATCGCTGGCCCTCTGGATGTCGACCTTGTGGTCGTTCCCCAGGATGCCCATCTGGCTCGTAACCAGGAGGACGGATTCCGCTGCGGCGACAACGGCATCTTCAAAGGTGTTCCTGTCACCGTGGAGCAGAGCACTCTTTCTGACATCGCCCGAAGCCTCTATGAGAAGCACCCCTATGACGGCAAGTACATCATGGACGGCGGCGACCTCATCATCTGCCAGAGCAACGTGGCCACCTCTGCTTTGCAGGAGGTGTATCCCGATGCCACCATCAACCCTCTGGGTGACTGGTCTGGCGGCACTGATGTTGATACTGGTGCTACCAACCGCAAGCTGGGCAGCGACATGGCGGACTCTGTCACTGGTGGCGGTCTGCATGGCAAAGACCTGTCCAAGGCCGATGTCAGCGTCAACATCTTTGCATGGCTGGAAGCCCAGCGCACCGGACGCATCGTGGAGCTGAGCTGCGCCATCGGTGACACCCATATCAATGGAGTTCCCTACGAGGATATCGTGGAAACAGCGAGAGACTTCATCCGCTCCCTGGGCGGCTTCGAGAAATTCGCTGAGTGGGGTCTGGTATGATTTTTGAGAAGAAGCACACAGCCGACCTTCTGCCTGCTGACTATAACCCCCGTAAGGATCTGAAGCCCGGCGACGCGGAATACGAAAAACTGAAGCGCTCCATTGAGCAGTTCGGCTATGTCGAACCTGTCATCTGGAACCGGCTCACCGGACGTGTGGTCGGCGGTCACCAGCGCCTGAAGGTGCTGATGGACATGGGCATGAGCGAGGTTGACTGTGTTGTGGTAGAGCTGCCGGAGGAAAAGGAAAAGGCGCTCAACATCGCCCTGAACAAAATCTCCGGCGAGTGGGATAAGGATAAGCTGGCTCTCCTGATCACTGACCTGCAGGGTGCGGACTTCGATGTATCTCTGACCGGCTTTGACCCCGCAGAAATCGATGACCTGTTCAAAGACAGTCTGAAGGACGGTGTCCAGGATGACGGCTTTGATGTCGAAGCCGAGCTGAAGCAGCCAACCATCACCAAGCCAGGTGACATCTGGACCCTTGGTCGTCATCGCCTCATCTGCGGCGACAGCACCAAGGCAGATACCTTCGACCTACTGATGGGTAAGACCAAAGCCAACCTGGTCATCACCGACCCGCCCTACAACGTCAACTATGAGGGCTCCGCTGGCAAGATCAAGAATGACAACATGGCTGACGAGGCCTTTTATAATTTCCTTCTGGCTGCATTCCAGAACGCAGAATCTGCGATGGCAAGTGATGCCTCCATCTATGTGTTCCATGCAGATACCGAGGGGCTGAACTTCCGCAGGGCTTTCGCCGATGCGGGTTTTTATTTGTCCGGGTGCTGTATCTGGAAGAAGCAGTCCCTGGTGCTGGGCCGCTCTCCCTACCAGTGGCAGCACGAGCCTGTGCTGTACGGCTGGAAGAAGAAGGGCAAGCACCAGTGGTACACCGGCAGAAAGGAATCCACCATCTGGGAATTCGACAAGCCTAAGAAGAACGGCGATCATCCTACCATGAAGCCTATCCCTCTGCTGGCGTATCCCATCATGAATTCCTCCATGACCAACAGCGTGGTGCTGGACCCCTTCGGCGGCTCCGGTTCCACGCTGATCGCCTGTGAGCAGACTGACCGTATTTGTTACACGGTGGAGCTGGACGAAAAGTTCTGCGACGTCATCGTAAAGCGGTACAT
>JAFTXW010000031.1 GCA_017461445.1 Oscillospiraceae bacterium | reverse complement strand
TCGGAAAGAGGAACACATCAAGGTTTTTACAGAATTAGAAGCCATTGCAAAGATTCAGTCTGTTAAAAGTTCCAATGCCATTGAAGGTATTGTTACCAGCGATGCCCGTATCGCTGAAATTGTGAATCAGAATAGTGCGCCACTTAACCATAACGAAATGGAGATCGCCGGTTACAGAGATGCACTGAATGAGATCCACATGGGCCATGAATATATTGATTTCCGCCAGTCGGATATTCTCCGCCTGCATGACATTATGATGTCTATGACCGGTTATGAATACGGTGGCAAATATAAGTTCACAGATAACTATATTCTGGAGGAAGATTCTCAGGGCAACCGTCGAATCCGTTTCCGGCCCACTCCTGCAACCGAAACTCAGGCAGCTATGGAGCAATTAGAACTGGCATATATGGAAGCACGCAACGACGCCAATATCAATCAGCTTCTACTGATTCCCTGTGTTATTCTGGACTTCCTTTGCATCCATCCTTTCCGGGATGGTAATGGCAGAATGTCCCGGTTACTGTCGCTGCTTCTTCTATACAAGAATGGTTATGACGCTGGTAAATATGTTTCCTTTGAGGAGCAGATCAGCAACTATAAAGTATACTATTATGATGCTCTGCAACAGTCCTCCACAGGATGGGCAACTAACGAAAACGACTACTTCCCGTTCATGGAGAACTTCTTATCCATGCTGTATATGTGCTACAAGGAACTGGACAAGCGGTTTGCGGTTGTCCACGGAAAGAAGATCACAAAGAAGGCTCGTGTGGAAGCAACAGTCCTTAACAGCCTGACTCCACTTTCTAAAGCCGACATTTGCAAAATACTTCCCGATGTCAGCCCCACCACCGTGGAAGCTGTGCTGGGTGCCATGGTCAAAACTGGCACAATTCGGAAGATTGGTTCTTCCAGAGCCGCAAGATATATTAAAACTTGATTTAGAGGTAGAGGATGATGAATATAATACGAAGATTTTTCAGAAGAATTCAAGTAAAAGTCCACTATTGGCGCTCCAAATTTGATATTGTGATACAAGATAAGGTTCCACATATCAAAATTGGAGAGACGTACGAAAATGCTGTAAAATGGATTTTGCGGACAATAACAGTGATTGGCATTGCATCTTCACTTATTGCATTTCCAGTATGGTACTATTCGCTTGCATTTTCCATTGTACTTTTTTTGATTGAACAAGTTTTTGAACAGATTATTTTTACACGAACAGTAATGCTAGTACAGCCGTTACCCCAAAACTGGGATGGCAGCAAGTGGACAAGTATGTATGTCGCAACGGATGATACTAATATCTTTCTTGGGTTCAGATTTTCTGACAAAAGCGTAGGAACAGATTTCTTCAACACATTACTTGCATGGAATGATGGGAAGAAAGTTAATGATGGAAATATCCAGCTTACACTCGTACAAGAAGATAAACATAAATACTCTGTTCATATCTATCCCACCGTACAGCGTGCATTTGTTAGAGAAAACTTAAAGCAGCAAGAACGTGATTTCGATAAACGTGTCAATGCTGGCAAAGAATTAAGCGTTTTGGTTGCTCAGATGTCATTTTGTAAAGTATTCCCAATGTCTCGAACGTGTGCTTATGCTATACTAAAAGACAGAACAGAGAATGTATATGTGCAGATCTACGATACATCGAAAGTTGATAACAACGATCCATCAACATATTACAATGCGATTCCTAATGATGCACAGATGATTCTATTTAAGCAAATAACAGTATGCCACAGAAGAGATTTGACTCGAGATAAAAATACAATGGAGTATTATAACGTTCCAAAATAAATAATTCATGTACATAGCCGACTGATTTTCAATGCGGGAATCAGTCGGCTTTTTCTATTTAAGGAGTTGATGAAATGACCAACGTAATGCTGAATACCCAGTTATATCAGAAGATGTACGCAGAGCAGGAACAATACAAGGCTTATCTGCTTACCTTACCGCCTGCCCAGATTCTGGATCATGCAAGCGAGTACATCTGCCGTGAGAACATTCTGATGGCGATGGAGAACAACGATCTGAATAATGCACGGGCTAAGGCTCTGCTGAAATCCTCCACTCCATTGGCAGACGTCTACAACAAATACGCAAGCTGGGAGCATGGCAGACAGCAAGAAAAAATTTGGAACGCAGTTGAAGCTCGTTCTTGTGAAGTGCTGCGAGCTGAATTTGCCGCAGCACAGAGATCAGAAAGGTAGGCGGCAATATGCCATTCATTCCACCCGAAACCATAGAACGGGCAAGGCAGATGGATTTACTGACCTATCTGCGTACCTTTGAGCCGGACGAACTGGTGCATATCGGCGGCAATCACTACTGCACACGGGAGCATGATTCCCTTAAAATTTCCAACGGTAAATGGTACTGGTTCTCCCGTGGCTTTGGCGGCTATAATGCCTTGGATTATCTTGTAAAGGTAAAGGATGTTCCCTTTGTGGAAGCGGTGGAACGAATCAGCGGAGTTGCCGCATATACCCCTCCCACAACTTCCCGGATAGAAAAAGAGAAGAAACCCAAGGTGCTGTTACTGCCCAAGGTGAGCCGCTGCGCCACCCATGCCTATAACTATCTTCGCAGCCGTGGCATTGATTCGGAGCTGATTGACTACTGTTTCCAGGCTGGCAGGATCTATGAAAGTCTGCCCTATCACAATGTGGTATTCGTGGGTCTGGATCGATACAACAAGCCCCGGTATGCTACCCTCCGGGGTATCGGCACAGACTTCATCGGTGAAGCCAACGGAAGTGATAAACGGTTTTCTTTCAGCATCCCGGCGCAGAACAGTGATAGTCTGCACCTGTTTGAAAGTGCTATCGACCTTCTTTCCTTTGCCACTCTGGTGAAACAGAACGGCGGCAACTGGCAGCGGGATCACCTTGTATCTCTGGCAGGCGTCTACAAGCCAAAAGAAAATCTGCAGGAAAGTTCTCTGCCCCTTACCTTGAAACGGTATCTATCGGAGTACCCCAATATCAAATGGATCACCCTGCGCCTGGATAATGATAAAGCTGGCGGATACATGGCAAAGGCATTGGTTGAAATACTGTCTGATAAATATGAGGTTTCTGTACAGCCCCCACCCTGCGGAAAGGACTACAACGATTACCTCTGCATAAAGCTGGGTATCCCCATTACCCATCGGAAAAGCAAGTCCCAAGAACGATAACTTTTCATCTCCCATAATTCCGCAAGTTATACTTGAAATTATAATAATTTGAAGTATAATAATTCTAAAGAAAGTGAGGTGCTTTTATGAAGCAATTTGTTGACCGGGAATTGGAGATGGAAACCCTGCAAAATGAATATGAGCGGGACGGCAGCGCATTGGTTGTTCTGTATGGTCGGCGGAGAGTTGGTAAAACTACGCTGATCTCTGAGTTCATCAAGGATAAAAAGGCCCTGTTCTTCCTTGCAAGCGAGGAAGCAGAAGCACAGAACCGGAACGCCTTTAAGGAAAAGGTTGCAGAATTTATCGATAGTGACTTACTGCGGAGCGCTGACATTAAAAACTGGGACGTGCTGTTTAAGTCCATCATGGACACTCACTTTGAGAGCAAGCCCGTGATCGTGCTGGACGAATTTCAGTATTTAGGCAAGGCTAATCCTGCCTTCCCCTCCATCTTCCAGAGGATTTGGGAGGAAATTTTGAAAGACAAGTCTGTAATGGTCATTCTCTGTGGTTCTTTGATCTCCATGATGGAATCCCAGACGCTGGCCTATGGCAGTCCCCTCTACGGCAGACGGACAGCACAGATCCGGTTGAAGCAAATCCCCTTTGGATATTACCATGAATTCTTCCCCAATAAAAGCCGGAAAGAACTGATTGAAATGTATTCCGTTACCGGTGGTGTCCCGAAGTACATTGAACTGTTCTCCGAGAGCAAGGATATTTATAGTGCTATTCAGAAGTGCGTACTGAACCGGTCCGGCTATCTGTACGATGAGCCCCACTTCCTGCTGCAGCAGGAAGTCAGCGAAGTTGGCAGCTACTTCTCCATCATCAAGGCAATCGCCGCTGGCAATAGTAAGCTGTCTGCCATTTCCTCTATTCTGGAGATCAAATCCACCAGTCTGACCAAGTATCTGAAAACGCTGATTGATCTTGACATTCTGGAACGGGAGGTTCCCATTACGGAGGAGAACCCGGAAAAGAGCAAAAAAGGTCTGTACAAGATCAAGGACAATTATCTGCGGTTCTGGTTTGCTTTTGTCTACCCCAATATGAGCTTCATCGAAAGCGGACACAGCCGCATTGTCATGAACAAAATCAAGAAAAGCCTTGTAAGAAATCACATTGCTTTTGTGTATGAGGATGTATGCAAGGAACGGATGTGGGAATTGAACGCAGACGATGCATGGCCTTTTAATTTTACAAAGCTAGGCCGGTATTGGGATTCCAAAGATGAGATCGATATTGCTGCCCTCGATCCGGAGGGTAAGAATCTGATTTTGGGCGAATGTAAATACTGGGCGGAACCTGTTGGTGTAAGTGTCCTCCGGGATTTGGAAGCAAAGTCTGATTCCGTAGCATGGGAGCGGGACAACCGGAAAATCTGGTATGTACTGTTCAGTGCATCCGGCTTTACTGACGAACTTAAAGCATTAGCAGAGTCCAGAGATGATCTGTTGCTCTGTGATGAGCTGGATAACTAATCGAGAATACATGATTCTATCTTACAGGATGCCGCTACAAGTCATCGCTCATTTATCAACCAGTTTTGATGGACGAAATGAGCGATGAAAGTCAGATTTTACGCTAAAAAACACCTGATTTTATGTGTTAATCGAGCGGTCATCGCCTATCCAAAATGTGAAAAGTTGTTGCGCTGCAACGGAAATTCCCTTCAATTCCGGCCGAGTACGGTCTGAAGGCCGCACGTCGCGCTCCCCAGTTCAGCAAGCATTGATTTCGAATTTTTTCGATACAGAAACTTGTCAAAAGCCCTGGAATCACTCGATTTCAGGGCTTTTTCTTCTGTCCTTGTTTGATGCAATTTGTCCTAATACTACTTTGCCGATTTTGCTATTTTCGGAAAGAAAATAGCAAAATCCCGTCACATATGATTCTCATATCAAAACCTTCAATTCTTGCGAATTTAAGGTTTTAATTAAGAATCAGTATAAATTACCCTTCGTAGAAATCAATGCCAATGCGCTATCCGGTGATAGATATTACTGGGTGCCTTTTTATACCCAAAATAGGATGATCGCAGAAAGACAATCCTTTTTCGGCGAAAAAGCGGCATGCACAAGGATTTTCTACCGCAGGCTGATCCGGATTTTTGACAAGGTCATCAGGCGGTCCAGGAAAGCCATTCGCCAGAAGAATACCCATGAAATGCTTGCCTATACGGCAGAGCTGGAACGTTTCCTGCTATTCACGAGCAATACAGCGTGCTGATCCGCGCTTCACGCCTTTTTCTACGTTTCATACTTTTGCGGCAGGTTTTTAAGGAAAATTTGCCGTTTTTCTGCTTCTGCCGCATTAAATAGAAGGAAATACGAAAAATGTTTGTGAAAAATAACGCAACTGTTCTTCAGATATGCTTGAAATTATGTCAAAATAGTAGTATAATTTTCATTAGTCTAGCATTCCTTTGAAAATCACACATTTATGAGGAGGATTTCCACATGATTACTTGGAAAAACTTGGACACTCTGGCTGCTTATCAGGAGCTTCTGGCTGCTGAGCGCGTGGATTTGGCCGCCGCCATGTCCGGCGAGAACGGCGCGGAGCGCGTGAAGAAGTACAGCGTTCCCATGGGCGAAGGCCTTGCTTTCAACTACGGCGCAAGACCCGTTGACGACGGCATTCTGGCTGTCCTGGCAAAGTTCGCCGAGGAAGCACAGCTGACCGAAAAGTTCGCCGCCCTGTACAACGGCGAGGTCATCAACACAGGCGAGAAGCGGCGCGTTCTGCACCATATGTGCCGCGGCCAGCTGGGCGAGGCCGTTGTGGCTGACGGCGTTGACAAGCGGGATTTCTACGTTGGCGAGCAGAAGAAGATCGCTGAGCTGGCCAACAAGGTCCACTCCGGTGAGATCACCAACGCCGCAGGCGAGAAGTTCACCACTGTCGTGCAGATCGGCATCGGCGGCTCCGACCTGGGCCCCCGGGCCATGTATCTGGCTCTGGAGAACTGGGCCAAGGTCAACGGTACACTGAAGATGAAGGCCGAATTTATCAGCAACGTTGACCCCGACGATGCCGCCGGGGTTCTGAGCAAGATCGATGTGGAGCACTCCATTTTCGTTCTGGTCTCCAAGTCCGGTACTACCCTGGAAACTCTGACCAACGAATCCTTCGTGAAGGACGCTCTGGCAAAGGCAGGTCTGGATGCCTCCAAGCACATGATTGCCGTTACCAGCGAGACCTCCCCCCTGGCCAAGAGCTCCGACTATCTGGCAGCCTTCTTCATGGACGACTACATCGGCGGCCGTTACTCCTCCACCTCCGGCGTAGGCGGCGCGGTGCTGTCCCTGGCCTTTGGCCCCGAGGTCTTTGCCCAGTTCCTGGACGGCGCAGCCGAGGCTGATGCCCTGTCTAAGAATGAGGATCTGCTGCAGAACCCTGCCATGCTGGATGCCCTGATCGGCGTTTACGAGCGCAATGTTCTGGGCTATCAGAACACCGCTGTTCTGCCCTACTCCCAGGCTCTGAGCCGCTTCCCCGCCCACCTGCAGCAGCTGGATATGGAATCCAACGGCAAGTCCGTCAACCGCTTCGGTGAGCCCGTGAACTACGCCACCGGCCCCGTGATTTTCGGCGAGCCCGGCACCAATGGTCAGCACTCCTTCTATCAGCTGCTCCACCAGGGCACTGACATCGTTCCCCTGCAGTTCGTGGGCTTCAAGAACAGCCAGATGGGCTCCGATGTGGTCATCCAGGGCAGCACCAGCCAGCAGAAGCTGTGTGCCAACGTGGCCGCTCAGATCGTGGCCTTCGCCTGCGGCAAGGAAGACGAAGACGCTAACAAGCGTTTCGCCGGCGGCCGTCCCTCCAGCATCATCATCGGCGAAAAGCTGACCCCCAAGGCTCTGGGTGCCCTGCTGGCCCATTTTGAGAACAAGGTCATGTTCCAGGGCTTTGCATGGAATCTGAACAGCTTTGACCAGGAAGGCGTCCAGCTGGGCAAGGTTCTGGCCAAGAAGGTTCTGGCCCACAACACCGACGGTGCGCTGAAGGTCTACAGCGATCTGCTGAACATCTAATTCTCACTATACATAAGCACTCAGCGGTTTCCCGCTGAGTGCTTTTTTATGGCCGATATGCTTGACTGTCCACCCGGAATAGTGTATGATAATAGCAAACAAATGAACGAGAGGAGCAGAGGAACGTGGATACCAACAGAATGAAAAAAGCCGCCGAGTGGTTCTATGGCAATGTGTTCAAGGACGAAGCCATCCGTCCCCAGGCCGCACGTCCGGCGGAGAAGACCCCCTCCCTGCTCCGTGCCGCCCGCTCCCTGGAAAACAGTCCAGAGCGGTACTGGCAGGCCCGGGAATCCATTTTTCTAAAGCAGGCAAAGCTCCTTGCAAGCTATGAGGACGATTATCCCCTGCCGGGAGAGCTTGTGCGCTATTATCCCACCTACCAGTCCTTTACGGATCAGGAGCTTCGCGGCTACTTCTCCTGGCGTACCAAGCTCCGCCGGGGCCAGCTGCAGAAAGCTTCCCTGTCCTTCGCCTTTCTCTATATCTACGAGCTGATCAACCTGGCAGGTGTTTCGGATGCCGCAGAAGGCTATCAAAAGCTGACGCAGTTCCGGGATGATTATGGTAAAATTGACCCGCGCATCCTCATTTATCTGGAAAGCTGGCTGAAGGATTTTGTGGTATACTATGGCCTGGATGCGAACCTGCTGGCTGATATGCCCCAGGTAGTCTATGACCGCAGCATCACCGTTCTGGACCATATCCAGAACCAGGAGCCAGCCAAGATCATTTACGCCATAAAACAGCTATCCCCGAAGTGGCTGGAGCGGTCAAAATTCTATTCCCAGCACCGGGAGGATATGGACCGGGTCATCGTAAGCGTCTTTCGGCGCATCTCTGACCACTACGCCGCCCGCTGCAAAAAGACCATGGTGGAGCAGTATTTCGGAAAGCCCGCCGAATTCCAGGTACGGCTGTTCGAAACCGCCGTCTTCTGCGATCCGCTGAAAAAGCGAAACTGCGAATATGCCCTGGATGAGCGGTGCGTCTACCGCTGCAAAAACGGTCTCTGGACGGTTCGGCGGCATGTTCCCCAGCGTTCCAGTCAAAAGCTGGGAGATTTGCTGAAAACCATCGATGCCATCATGCGGGAAGAATTCCGCTATGGCCACCCCATCAAATGGGAAATGGATACAAAGTGGATCGTTAAGATCATCCGGGATGAGACACAGGCCCTCCTGACGGAGAAAAGGGCCGCCGAAGCGAAGAAAAAAGCCGCCGAAGCAAAGAAGATCACCATTGACTATTCCCAACTGGAAAAGATCCGGCAGGACGCGGCTATCACCCGGGAGAAGCTGACTGTGGACGAAGAGCTGGAAGAGGAAACGCCGGAAGAGACCCCGCCCGTCCTCCCGGAGCCACCCGCTGACACCGGCGGGGATACTCCCCTGGCCCCGGCGGAATACCGTCTGCTCCAATGTTTGCTTTACGGCAGAGATTACAGCTGGGTACACACGGAAGGCTACATGCTGTCCGTTTTATCGGACAGCATCAATGATAAACTGTATGATATGTTCCTGGACTCGGTTCTGGACGACACCCCGGAGCTGGTGGAGGACTATATCGATGATTTGAAAGAGATGGTACACCCATGAAAATTCCAAGAAGAATCGCCCAGACCCTGATCAATTCCCTGAAAGGCGGCGTTGTGCCCCGGGTGGGACTGCAGTACACTACCGTGGGACGGAAAGCGGAAATTGACGCGCTCCTGCACGATGTGGAGATCATTGCCGACGGCGGTGCGTCCTTCCGCTTCATCGTGGGCAAATACGGCAGCGGCAAGAGCTTCCTGCTGCAGACCATCCGCAATTATGTGATGGCGAAGAATTTTGTCGTGGTGGATGCCGACCTTTCCCCGGAGCGGCGGCTCCAGGGCACCCGGGGCCAGGGACTGGCCACCTATAAGGAACTGATCCGCAACATGTCCACCAAGACCAAGCCCGAGGGCGGTGCCCTGTCCCTGATCCTGGACCGGTGGATCAGCAATATACAGCAGGAGGTCATGACCGCCTCCGGTCTCGGCATTACCGATCCCGGCCTTGCTCCGCTGGTGGAGAAGAAAATTTCTGCTGTGATCTATTCCCTCAATGAAATGGTGCACGGCTTTGACTTTGCCAGGCTTTTGACCCTCTACTATAAGGCACATATCTCCGGCGATGACGAGACGAAGGCCAAAGTGCTCAAATGGTTCCGTGGTGAATATGCCACCAAGACCGAAGCCCGGCAGGAGCTGGGTGCCAATATCGTCATTACGGACGACGACTGGTATGAGTATCTGAAAATTTTCGCTGCCTTCCTGAAGCAGGCGGGCTATTCCGGTATGCTGATCCTGATTGACGAGCTGGTGAACATCTATAAGATTCCCAACGCCATCACCCGGCAGTATAACTACGAAAAAATTCTGACCATGTACAATGATGCCATGCAGGGCAAGGCCCAGCACCTGGGTTTCATCCTGTGCGGTACACCCCAGTGCATGGAGGATCCCCGCCGGGGCGTTTACAGCTATGAAGCCCTCCGCTCCCGGCTGGCAGAAGGCCACTTCTCCGGGGAGCATAAAGACCTTCTCTCTCCTGTCATCCGGCTTCAGCCCCTGACCAACGAGGAAATGCTGATTCTGATTGAAAAGCTGGCTGACATCCACGCGGGACTATATGAGTACAAACAGATCGTCACCCAGCAGGATATGGTGGATTTCATTGAGATCGAATTTGGCCGCATCGGTGCGGATACCCACATCACCCCCCGGGAGGTGATCCGTGACTTCATTGAGGTTCTGGACATCGTGTACCAGAATCCCAGGGTGAAGGTCAGGACGCTTCTGGGCTCCGACCAGTTCACCTATGCCCAAAACGCGGTGATCGAAGAGGCTACCGATGCCCAGTTTGCGGAATTTGACTTATAAGAGGTAGGCTATGAGCGCATTTGACCGCTACGCACCCTTTGTACAGGATTATATCTACCGAAACCGCTGGGAGAATCTTCGGGCCATCCAGGTGGCCGCGGCGGATGCCATTTTTAACACCGACGAAAACGTGCTGCTGACCGCCTCCACCGCCTCCGGCAAAACAGAAGCGGCCTTCTTCCCCATCATCACCCTGTTCTCCGAGGATCCCCCGGCTTCCGTGGGCTGTATCTACATTGGCCCCCTGAAAGCCCTGATCAATGACCAATTTACGCGGCTCAACGATCTGTGCGCCGAGGCGGATATTCCCGTATGGCACTGGCACGGGGATGTGGCACAGAGCCACAAAAGCAAGCTGATGAAGCACCCCTCCGGCATTTTGCAGATCACCCCGGAATCTCTGGAAGCTATGCTTCTGCATAAGCACTCCGCCATTCCGAAGCTTTTCGGCGACCTGCGGTTTGTGGTCATTGACGAAGTCCATTCCCTGCTCCGGGGTGACCGGGGTGGGCAGACATTATGCCTGATTGAGCGGCTGAGCCGTCTGGCGGGGGTAAACCCCCGGCGCATCGGCCTTTCCGCCACCATCGGTGACCCGGAGGGTACGGGCCAGTTCCTGTCCCTCGGTACCGGGCGGAAGACCATCATTCCCAAAATTGAAGCCAAAGGAAGTAAATGGCGGCTGAGCATGGAGCATTTCTATGTGAAGGATGTCCAGGCAGCTGAAGACCGGACAGATATTGAAGCCCTTCCCGTTCTGGAAGAAAAGACCGACGATGCGCCAAAAAACGCCGATCCCGGCATCGGCTACATTTTCGAGCACACCCGGGGCAAAAAGTGCCTGGTGTTCGTAAATTCCCGGGAGGAATGTGAGACTGTCACCACAACTTTGCGCCAATACTGCGAATACAATCACGAGCGGGACCGCTTCCTCATTCACCACGGCAACCTTTCTGCCTCCTACCGGGAGACCGCCGAAGGGATCATGAAGGACGATTCCCAATACATGACCACCGTCACCACTGCCACCCTGGAGCTGGGCATCGACATCGGCCGTCTGGAGCGGGCCTTCCAGATCGATGCCCCCTGGACGGTTTCCTCTTTTTTGCAGCGGATGGGCCGCACCGGGCGGCGGGAAAGTCCCCCGGAAATGTGGTTCGTCATGCGGGAGGACGAGCCCGAGGCCCGGGCCATGCTGCCCTCCACCATCCCCTGGAAGCTGCTGCAGGGCATCGCCCTGGTGCAGCTGTATCTGGAAGAACGGTGGTGCGAGCCGCCCCGGCTGGATCGGCTCCCCTACAGCCTGCTATACCACCAGACCATGTCCACCCTCTCCTCCTGCGGGGAGCTTTCTCCCCGGGCTTTGGCAGACCGGGTGCTGCGGCTGCATTATTTCCACCGCATCAGCCAGGAGGATTACAAGGTGCTCCTGCGGCACCTGATCCAGACCGACCACATCCAGCAGACGGAGCAGGGCGGGCTGATCGTAGGACTGGCGGGAGAGCGGGTGGTCAACTCCTTCAAATTTTACGGTGTGTTCCAGGAAAACGAGGAATACACCGTCCGCAGCGAGGCCCAGGAGCTGGGCACCGTGGTGCTGCCGCCCCCCGTGGGGGAAAAACTGGCCATCGCGGGCCATGTCTGGCAGGTACTGGACGTGGATCACAAGCGGCACTTGGTATACTGCGAGCAGGTGAAGGGCAGTATCCCCGCCTACTTCGGCCAGTGCCCCGGCGATCTTCACACCAAGATCCTGTGCCGTATGCGGCAGGTGCTCCGGGAGGACAGGCAGTATCCCTACCTGATGAAAAATGCCGTAGCCCGGCTGGAACAGGCCCGGTACACAGCCTCCCACTCCGGCGCGGGAGAAAAGCCGCTGATCAACCTGGGCGGGAATATGTGGTGCCTGCTCCCCTGGGTGGGAACGTATACCTTCCTCGCCATGGAGCGGTTCCTGAAGATCAAATGCGCCGACCGGCTGGGGCTGAAAAACTTCGATTCCGCCCGGCCCTATTACATGCAGTTCACCATGAAGACCGACGCGGAGACCTTCTTCCGGGTCGTATCCGAGGAGATCCGCAAGCCCATCGACCCGATGGAGCTGGTCTACCCCAAGGAACTGCCCCTGTTCGACAAATACGACGAATACCTCCCCGAGGAGCTGGTCAAAAAAGGCTTCGCCTACGGCGTTCTGGATCTGGAAGGCTTAAAGGATGCCGTTCTCAGCTGGGAACACCGTGACAGCGAATAAAAACAGCAAACGCCGCCCTGTTGGGCGGCGTTTAAAATTATCCCCCGAAAAACTCTAAAACCCGTTCCCACCAGGTTTTGGGAACCTCCTCCATATCCTCCGCGCGGACATAGCAGGTGCCGTCCAGCAGCTCCACCCGGTACCACAGGTCTCCCCCGGTGTTGACGATGGTGCCGGAGACCTCCACCCGTTCCCCCTCCTGCAGGGTAAGTACGGGGATAGCCCGGGCGTCGTTGGCATGGCTGCAGGGCAGGGTCATCAGGGTCGTCTCCCGAGCAGCCCGGAGGGTCTTCGGCTCCATGGAAGCCGCTTCGGTACACCGTTTCAGATAGGTATCCGGGTGGGCGCAGCGGGAAACGGTCAGCAGGGTCTCCACCGCTCCCTGATCCCCGTACAGCTCCAGCAGCTCCTCTTGCAGGCACTGCCGGTCGATGGTCAGGGTGCCCACCCTCAAGCCCGTAAAGAAATTCTCATGGACGGCATAATAGGTGGATTCCAGCAGCTCCGTAAAATCAGAAAAATCCCCGTCCCCCACCAGCATACACCCGGCAGACCACATGGCCTTCTCAATGGTGTGATTTCCCGTGCGGGTATGGATGTTCACCTCGTTGGCCCGGCTGGTCACATAGCCCTCCGGGGTCATGTAGACCGCTTCCAGCGTCTCGTCCATCATGGAGGTGCGGATGTGCAGGGCTTCATAGGCTCCCATATGATAGACGGAGTACAGCTCATAGGTGCCGTCGCAGATGGTCGCGGGGCCCACGTCTCCCACGCCTTCAATGTACCATTTTCCGTATTCCAGCGGACGGTCCGGCAGGGTGCTGCAATTGTCATTGAAATAGGCGATCACAGGCTCCCCCGTTTCGTCCAGCCGCAGAACGATGCAGACTGCCGACACCCGGTAGTAGCTCAAATCCGAAAGCTCCGGGTCGTCCATATTGTCGGAGCAGCCCTCAAAGAGGAACACGGCAGAAAAGCCCTGCTTCAGAGCCTTCTGCACGGACTTGTTCTCCCACAGATGATAGCTCAGCATGGCCTCCACATAGCGGCGGCTGGCCCGGTTGGAAATATAGCCGGACAGATCCGGGGCAGCCTCATTTGCCGATGCCCGGGGACACAGGCTCAGCACCAGGCAAAGGCACAGCAGGCAGGAAAGGACTTTTTTCATGGGCGAACTCCTTTGGTCTTTCTTCTAAAAGTTTACCATCTTTTTGCATATCCGTCAAATTATTCTATTGACATTTTCACTCTAATCGGTTAGACTAAAGATGCACTCTAACAGATTAGAGCAAAAGGAGGTATCCCCTATGGAAACACCGAAGGTATATGAAAGCGAATACCGCTTCTGTCTGATCCTCTGGGAGCATGAGCCCATCAAGAGCAAGGAGCTGGTGCGCCTGTGCCAGGAGCAGCTGGGCTGGAAATCCACCACCACCTACACCGTCATCAAGCGGCTGTCGGAGCGGGGCGTGCTGAAAAATGAAAACACCATCGTCACCTCCCTGGTCTCCAAGGAGGAAATTCAGGCGGCGGAGCTGGACGAATTTGTGGAAAAGACCTTTGAAGGGTCGCTGCCCGCCTTTGTGGCCGCTTTCACCAAGCACAAAAATATCTCCCGGGAGGAGATCGATGCGGTGCAGGCCATGATCGACCGCTACAGAAAGGGTGAGTGATATGCCCGCATGGTTCGCGAATTTTCTCGAAAGCTGTCTGGAATTTTCCGGCATCCTCAACGCCAGCATCACCGCCAGCTGGGTAGTTCTCGCGGTACTGATTCTCCGCTTTCTTTTGAAGAAGGCACCCAAGTGGACACATGTTGCCCTGTGGGGACTGGTGGCTCTGCGGCTGCTGCTTCCCTTCTCCATTGAGAGCGTGTTCAGCCTGATCCCCAGCACGGAAACCCTTCCAACAGAAATTCTCACCTACGGCCCGGTGCGGCATTCGGAACCCGCAAGGCTCGATATCATCACCAATCCTGCCTTCTCCGAGCCTGTCTCGGTGGAGCTGCCTCAGACGGTGGAGCGCATCCAGTGGGATACCATGTATCTGTCCTTCCTCTGGTGGGCCGGCATCGCGCTGATGGTGCTCTACACCCTTATCAGCTACTGGAGGCTGCGCAGGCGGGTATCCACCGCCGTGCGGCTGCGGGACAATATCTGGCAGAGCGAGCAGATCCCCTCCCCCTTCGTGCTGGGTATTTTCCGCCCCCGGATCTATCTTCCCTTCTCCATGGGGAAGCAGGACATGGCCCATGTCATCGCCCATGAGCAGGCCCACATCCGCCGCAAAGACCACTGGTGGAAGCCCTTGGGCTTTCTGCTGCTGACCTTCCACTGGTTCAACCCCATCCTGTGGCTGGCCTATATCCTGCTGTGCCGGGACATCGAGCTGGCCTGCGATGAAAAGGTAATCAAGACCCTTGGCACTGACCAGCGGGCGGACTACTCGGAAGCATTGCTCAAATGCAGCGTCAAGCGGGGCATGATCGCCGCCTGTCCCCTGGCTTTTGGGGAGGTGGGCGTGAAAGAGCGGGTGAAAAACGTGCTGAATTACAAGAAGCCCGCCTTCTGGATCGTGCTCATTGCCGTCATCGCCTGCATCGTGGTGGCCGTGTGCTTCCTGACGAACCCGGTCAATTCCTCCGTGGTGAACCCCTGGGTGCAGGAGTATGTCCCCGGTACGGGCAACATCCTGGGGAGTGTGGACACCGCCTACTATGAATCCATCAGCCCCGATTTCGCCATCGGCGCGGATCAATATGGCCGGGCGGTATACAAGGATCCACATCAGGCTTTCCAGACCTTCAAGATGCTGTATGCCGAGGGCATCCGCTTCGTCCGGGAGCAGGAAGACCTGCCGCCCCTGACCCAGGCCACCACCAACCTCTACAAAAAGTTCGGCTGGCAGGTCACCGGGGGCACAGAGGAGCAGCAGGAACAGGCCCGCTTTGTGACCAGATTCCTGGACATTTACGAGAACAGCTTCTCCGAGGACATCCCCGTATCTGACGAGGGCATGGAGCCAACCAAGGAAGTGCTGAGCCTGGAAAAGGTCGTGGAGCTTGCGGAGAAAGGCGAAAACCTTGGCTGGGAGGATTTCGAGGGCTACGCCAGCGAAGAAATTGGTTCCGGGCTGTATATCCTGCGCTATGAGATCGACGATGTGTTCCATCTGCGGGTGGGCGGCGTTCCCGACGAAGCCCCCTGGTATATCCGCCTGTGTACCAATTCCACCAACGAGTATATCGATCTCACTACCAATGATCCACTGCCCTTTATCCAGCATTACAGCGGGGATTATTCCGCCTCCGACATTCAGGACATTCACATGGAAAACGGCTATACCGTCACCGATCAGCAGGACGCGGAAATATCCCTGAGCATCCGCAGCTCCGTCCTGACCGATGCCTGCTACACCGAGGAAGGACAGGATTTCGCGCAAGGCGAAGTCATCGCCTATCAGGACAGCAGCACTTGTATCTGGCTCAAGCGGGTGCAGGCCGCCAACGAAGGTGACGACAAACTGTACTTTACGTTCCAGTCCTCTTTTGATATCGGTGACAACGGAAGCGTTCTATCCGTGCATCGGAAAAAAGATGGAAATGTCTACGGCAATGCTGTTTCCGTCATCAAGCCCGTGGTTAACTGGACTGTCATTTGGGATGCGGTCTCTCTGCGGGGAGAAGGCCCCGGTGAGCAGTTTTCCCTGTATGTGGATGTAGATGTATGCAGAAACTTGGTAGGCAGAATGAACATTCAGGTTAGCCTGAACAAGGTCAGCTACCAGAAAAAGCTCGCCGCCCCGGAGACCGCCTCTGATTCTCTGGAGGAAGCCATCTCCGCTGCCATTCTCGCACACTTCGATACCAATCCAGAGGACGGGCTGATCCATGTGGAAAGCCATGTGGTTCTCGCCAACGAGCAGAAAACCACGCTTCCCTTCTTCTGGATTGAAAGCCGGGTGACGGAGGAAACGGTGTATCTGCTGGTAATGCATGAAAGCTACCGCACCGACAGCGGTGAACCGGAAGCCTACGGCGGCACCTATGTTCCCACCGCTATCACCTTCAAGGTAGACACCGATGGGGCCTACACCCTCAAAGAATACTGGGAGCCCCGGGACGGCAGCTACTACACCGACGATATCAAAGCAAAGTTCCCCGGCGAAGCGGCAGATGCTGTCTGGGCAGATTCCGACGGCTACAGCGTACAGCTGGAGGAGGAAAATTTCCAGAAGGCGCAGGCCTATGTCGCCGAGCACGGCACCACCTACACCACGGTGGAATATCTTCTGCGCGAGATCCTCCCCTATGATGCCACCGCCAAGAATCCCCAGATGTGGTTGGACGAAAGCCCCGAGGAATACGAAAAGCTGTTGAGCTTCGGCGAGGGTACCCTCTATTACTGCTTCTCCCAGTTCCTGGAGGGCGGTCAGACCGATATGCGGGGCCACATCATGTCTACTCTGTGCCAGCAGATCATGGAACAGTGGAGCGAAAGCTGCAACTTTAAGGGCGGCGGACAGGACTGGTTCGATGCCTTCCGCTTGGGAACGGAAGCTCTGCTTTCAGAAAAGGATCTGGAAACCATTCAAAAGCACAACCCCGGCGCGTATCTCCTGCTGGAAATGACCGCCGCGATCATCCCCACCCCTGCCACCTTTGCGTTCCAGAATGGGGAGGATCTCCTCTCCTCCGCAGCTGTCACCCTGCAGGAGGACGGTACCTTCTGGCTCACCTTCTCCCCTCTCAGCAGCTATATCGGTCACGGAGACTATGTCATCGAAAATAACCGCCTGCTTCTGCCTACCGAAGACGGCATGTTCACCTATGTTTTCGACATTGTGGACGAAAACACCCTGGCCTTTGACGCGGAGGCCTCCCCGGAGATGACCTGGTTCTCCAATCTGTACGACGGTGCGGTCTTTACCAGAACCATCCAAAGTGGCACGGATGTTGCCATGACGCCGCTGGAGGAGCTTCCCAACAACTACAATGCTGAGCAGGCAGGCATTGACGGATGTCTCGTGATCCACGACGACTGTGTTCACGAGAATCAGGAAGTCTGGGACTTATTTCTGTCGGATGCCAAGCGGGGCCAGCCCGCTTTCGTGCGGGTCTGCAAATACAGTTCCGAACGCCGGGAGACGGCTTACGAAACGGAGATCTTTGACCTGTACTACAACGGAAGCATCTACACCCTGGACTTCAAGGAATCCTCCGTGATCCCCGACGGAGAATACAAGTATCTGCGCCGCTTCTATGAGGAGGTCACCGACGGTTCCGTGGATTACGATGCCTGCGAGCGGTACATCCTGACCAACGACCCGGAGGCATCCTGGGAGGAGATTTGGCGCAGCGCGGCAAGTTCCATATCCGGTGATCTAATTGAGCATTATGTGGCCTATTCCAACCTGTTCTATTATGCCGACCATCCCACCATCCCAGAACTGCGCAAAGCTGAGCTGAAAATGGATGGTGTAAGCCTGGCCGCTATCACCGATGGGGAGACCCTTGCCCAGCTGGAAGCCCTGCTGACTGCCGCCGAGGGGCTGGGATATGAACCCAAGACCTATAATTCAGGCATCACAATGGAATTGACAGCCGTTGGCGGAGAACAGACTATGTCCGACCTGATGCTGGACAGCGATCTGGTCATCATCGACAACTGCTTTTATGACTACGGCCCCGGCTACACAGATGTGGGAACCTATAACGGCCTTCCTGATCTGCTGGCACTCTTCGGCCTTGACCGCTGGCCCGATGTGGTCTACGAAAAATACGCCGACTGGCTGGGCCCTATCCCCTCCGGTGAAGCAGAGACCGAACCAGCGGACGACTTTCCCCAGGGCAGCATGGGCGTATGGCACCCAAACTGGACGTACACGGAAATCACCGGCAAGCATCCCATCACCATTTTGGAATCTCTCGGTTCCATGGTTTTGGTACCCACCGACGAGCCCCAGCCCGATGTGGAGGATGCGGAATATACCCTCCACATCGCCTTCGATTCCGGCGAGGAATTTGACCTGGTGTACATCGGCAATGACCGGTTCTTTTACCGCATCTTCCAGACCCAGCAGGTATACACCTTCGTCAGCCCCGACCTGCGGCAGGTCATAGAAAACGCCATAGAAGACTGTATGTAACAAAATGTTCCGAATTTCTTCCAGATTCGTTTGTAATTTCGTTATTTCTAAGTCATAATCGAAAGGTAATCTATAGACATGAAAGGCAAGTGGAAGGCCGAAACCGCTCCCCTTTCTTCACCATAGATCCTCTTTTCTACCTCTCTTCTTTCCAATTCCAACGAAAAACCGCTGTCCATATGGACAGCGGTTTTTTCATACTATTTCTTATTTCAGCACAACATCCGGGCCAATGATGTTTTGGACAGTTTCATCGGAAATCAGTTCCCCGGTGCCCAGGACGTAGCCATTGCTGATGCCCTGGGACTGGATGTATTCCTCTGCCTTTGCCTCGAACTTGTTCATGGTCAGGATCAGCGGGGCATCCAGCACAGCCGCCAGGCCACCGCCGCAGAGGCCGTCGGGGTAATTCCAGGCGTAGGCCAGGACAGCGGAATCAGGGCTGTCGAAGAACTCCTCGGCGATCAGGACGGAGGTTTCAAAGCGGTTCTTGCCGCCGATCCGCCGGGTTTCGCCGTAAGCGGAAACCTGCTTTTCCATATTAGAGCTGACCGCTGTCTCGCCGCCGATGATGTACAGCTTATTGCCGTTCAGCTTATTCAGGAAGCCCTTCTGACCCTCGGTCAGGTTCTTCCATACCAGCAAGATGGGCAGCTCAGAAGCGGAGGCGGAAAGGCTGTCCGCAAAGCTCAGACCGGTGCAGACCAGGATATCCTTGTCACCAACGCCCGCCTCCTGCAGGATGGCCAGGTTAGTGCCGAAGCGGTCTTCGCCCGCCAGACGCTTGATGGTAAAGCCGCCAAGACCGGTCTCCATGGATGCAGGCACCGCAGAGGGGCCGCCCAGGATGTACACCGTGCCGCCGGGCTTTAAGTTGGCGATGATGTAATTCTTCGCCATCTCATTGTAGGCACCCTTATAGCTCAGCAGGATGGGTGCATTCTTGACGGCAGACAGATAACTGCCACCCAGGGCATCCGCAAAGTTGGTACCGCTTGCCACGATGATGGCATCGAATTTCTCAACGCCCAGGTTCACTTTCATCTGATCCGCCACCAGGAAGGCCGTCTCAAACCGGTTGGCACCCGCCAGACGGTAAATTTCCGCATTGTCCGGGGTAGGATCCTCCTCTTCCCCACAGACTGTACATCTTCCCTCTTCCCACTGGTGATCCTTCTTCGGCACGATCTCCTGCTCCACCAGGACGATTTCACAAACGGAGCAGTGCTTGCCCTCGGTCAGGCCGGTTTCGGTACAGGTAGCTTCCACAGCCTCATCAATGACCTCCGTGTGTCCCAGCGGGTCGGTGAAGTCATCCGTATAGCTGTCACCGCAGGAGCAGGTGTAGGTGGTGTAGCCCTGTTCTGTACAGGTAGGATCGGTAACGGTTTCGGTGTAGCTGTGCGTGTGCTCCTCCTCGCCGCCCTCAGTGACCCAGGTCAGGCTGCCGCCATAATCCTTGCAAAGGGAGCTGTCCCAGGTGCCGTTGTAGGTCACCTGTGCGGTGACAGCCGTAAAGGCATCCTCTGCGATCTCAGGAGCCTCGGCACTGAAGACTACTTCCTCCAAGGCCGCGCAGTCTCCGAAGGCCTCCGCGCCGATGGAAGACACAGACGCACCAGTGTCCTCATCCGTTCCAGCATACGCGTACATCAGATTGGGATAACCCTGGAAGGCATGGTCGCCGATGTCCACGCCGTAGACGGCAACCATTTCTACCTGATCCTGATAGCGATACCAGGGATATTCCTCCGCACTGTCATAGGCAGGCATCTCGCCGGAGCCGGAGAACTGCAGCACGCCGCTTCCCAGACCCCAGAACCAGCCGTCACCGCTGCCGCCCGCAATGATATCCATGCGCCAATTGCAGACATCGCAGAAGTTATCGCCGTCGGCATCCTCATGCTCCCGGTCCCAGACGATCTCCACACCGCAGCTTTCGCACAGGGTGGTCTGGCCGCAGGCCATGTCCGCCGCATCGTGGTTTTCCTTTTCCGTGGTTTCGCCGCATTCGCAGACCTGCCAATGCTGGTATTCATCGTGCTGCCATTCGTAGCTGTGGACGTGATCATCCAGCTTGGGGATGGCTTCGGTCATGGTAGCCTCGCAGATGATGCAGGTAAAGGTCTTTTCGCCCTCGGCATCTACAGTGGGTTCTTTGGTGATCTCGCCGTCATTCCAGCTGTGGCCCAGAGGATCGGTTTCGTTATCGGTATAGCTGTCGCCGCAGGAGCAAGTATAGGTGGTATACCCCTTTTCCGTACAAGTGGGGTCGGTCACAGTTTCCGCATAGCTGTGCGTATGGGGTTCGTCCCCAGTAACGGCCCAGGTCAGCGTTCCGCCGTAGTCTTGCAGCAGATTTTCGCCCCAGGTACCGTCGTATTCCACCTCGGCGGTAACACCCCGGAAGGCATCCTCCGCGATTTCAGGTGCCTCGTCCTTGAAAATGATGTATTCCAGAGCGTCATTGTCTGCGAAGGCCTCACTGCCCAGGACGGAAACCGACCGGCCCGTGTCCGCGTCGGTGCTGACGAGGACACCGTACAGCTTATCGTAGCCCTGGAAGGCATGGTCACCCACGCCGATACCAAGCACATATACGACCTCCACCAGATCCCGGTAGGCATACCAGGGATACTCCTCAGCGGAACCAAGGCTGGGCATTTCTTCGGTACCATAGACCATCAGCCAGCCATTCTCGACGACCCAGCAGCAGTCCTCCAGTATGCCACCGGCCACTGCCTCCATGCCCCAGCCGCAGGCATCGCAGATATCGTCGCCATCGTCGTCCTCGTGCTCCCGATCCCAGACGATCTCCACGCCGCAGCCGTCGCAGGGGGCTGTCTGGCCGCAGGCCATCAGTGCGGCATCATGGTAGCCCTTGTCGGTCACCTCGCCGCATTCACATTCCCGCCAGTGCTCGTACTCGTCATACTGCCATTCATAGCTGTGGACATGATCGTCCAGCTTGGGCACCGCTTCGGTCATAGTCTCACTGCAGAGGGTGCAGGTGAAGGTCTTTTCGCCCTCAGTATCCACAGTTGGTTCTCTGGTGACCTCGCCGTCATTCCAGCTGTGGCCTATAGATTCGGTCTCGTTATCGGTATAGCTGTCACCGCAGGAGCAGGTATAGACAGTATACCCCTTTTCCGTACAGGTGGGGTCGATGACCGCCGCGGTGTAGCTGTGCGTATGGGGTTCCTCAGGTGTCTGCGTTTCACCGGGCACATAATCGCTCTCCGCCATGGGATATGCCGCGTAGAATTCCTCGGTCGTATACTCCTCATAACGGACATGATCTTCGGAGAAAGCTTTGTCTGTCTTCAGGAAATAGGCATAGTCCACCCCCGCCTGGGTATAAGTCGCATCCCAGGTGGAGTCCACATTGTAATAGAGGCCGTTCAGCTCCACGATGTTCCAGCCGTGGGCACCACCATCACCGAGACCCGCCACAACGCGGTTGTCGATGCCCACCTCCAGCAGCAGCCGGTACAGCAGTGCCACATAGCCCTGGCAGATTGCAGTGCGGTCCATCAGCGCGCCGTACGCGGTGCGCATACGGGTATAGCTGCTGTCATTCAGATGCTCGTTGTCATAAGTAATGTTCACGCACATCCAGTCGTAGATGGCCTTCAGCTTGCCGTAGTCATCCTTGCCGGACAGGTTCAAAGAAGCCAGCAGATTTGCAATCTCTGTATCCAGCTGATCCTCCTGGGCGGCTGTGGTATAGTATCTGGGCGTAAGGGTCAGCGTCAGATATTGATAGCCGCCCTCCTCATAGCCGGACGCATTTCCGCCAACGCCGCTGTACTGCCAGTAAATATAGTCGCCCTCTTCCGGGTCGCCCGTATGCTTATGGCACTCGGCGACGATCTGGTTAAGCAGCTCGTCCGTATACGCTTCTGTCTTCAGTCCGATCACAATGGTCTCCTGCCGGGCTTTTATGCCCTCCCGCAGGACCGTGCCAGCCTCTTCGGTGGTTTCCAGATACTCCACCTCTGCCAGCGGCATCACACCGGGCTGGGGAAGCTGGGATTCGTCCATCACATCCGCGTACAGCGGATTGATATAGGAAACGGGAACCGTCTCCAGTGGCACGACCTCCACCGCCCGCACCTGCACCACGGGCAGTAGGCCGGCCAGCATCACAAAGCTCAGGATCCACGCCAATACTCTTTTCATAAAGGAACCTCCTCGCAGATATTTACAAGCTTATCATACCAAATTTCCTTAGCTCATGCAACATTTTCCTGTGTTATTTCCGCAAAAAAGACCGCTGTCCATATGGACAGCGGTTTTTCATGCCTTTTTACTTCTTTTTTCTGTTATTCAGAGCGATCAAAGCCAAACCCACGCAGAGGATCACGGCTACGGCCATAGGCAGCATCGCGGCACCCATACCGGAAGACGACTCCACAGGCTCAGCGGCAGAGGCGGTAGTCTCGGGTTCCACTACCTCTCGAGCCTTCACCAGCATCATGGCACTGATGGCATCCACGCTGACCTCTCCCTGGGCGGTGCCCAGAGCCTCAGTGCCTGCGTTCTCGCCGTTGACACAGATGGTCCATTCACCCTCAGGCAGGGTCACCACGGTGGCCTCGGCCCGGGGATTGAAGATGGCAACGATCTCATTTTCCTCGCCGTTGGCACCGGCCGCAATGTGCAGGGCCACCACGTTGAAGTCCACACCGCCGATGGTGGTGATCTTCTCGGCCACCTCCTCGGCACTGGTCATCCGCAGCGCGGGATGGGCCTTGCGGAAGGCGATAAGGCCCTTGTAGTAGCTGTAAACATCCTGATAGGTCTCGCTGTTCAGGTCGTCCCATTTGAGGCTGTTGAGAGCATCAGAGCTCTTGTAGCTGTTGTGCTCAAAACCGCCCTCCTCTAAAGGCTTGGAACGGAGCATTTCCTCGCCCGCGTGGATAAAGGGAACACCCTGGGAGGTCATATAGATGGCGGCAGCCAGATTGTTCATGCGGATGCGGTCCGCTTCCGAAGCATCGGGGGTGGAGAGAGTAATGCGGTCAAAGAGGGTATAACCATCGTGGCAGGAGGCATAGTTGACGGTCTGAGCAGGGCTCTTGCACCAGGTGGCCTTGCCCAGGAAGGCATCCCGCACAGCGGAGCTGTAGCCGCCCGCGCCTGCCACATAGCCGGTCTTGCTGGCGTTGGAGTTGGAGCCACGGAGGGAATCCCGGACGGTGTCGGAGAAGAAGGCGAATTCGGGAACCTCCTGGGAATTAGCCTGGGTGGTCATGGTCACATTCTCCTTGGTGGGATAGGTGCCCATGGTCCAGCCCTCGCCGTAGAAGATCACGTTGGGATGGGTCTTGTGAACTTCCTCGATAACCTCGTTGATGGTCTGGGTGTCGATCAGGCCCGCCAGGTCAAAACGGAAGCCGTCCATGTGGTATTCATCCGCCCAATATTTGACGGAATCCACGATGTACTTGCGCACCATGCTCCGCTCGGAGGCGGTGTCATTGCCGCACATAGAGCCGTTGGAGTAGACGCCGCTGCCGGTAATACGGCTGAAATAGCCGGGGACGATTTGGTTGAAGCAGAAGCTCTCCGCGTCAAACACATGGTTATAGACCACGTCCAGAATGACACTGATGCCGTTGTCATGGAGGGTCTTGATCATCTGCTTCATTTCCGCCACACGAACCTCGCCGTTATAGGGATCGGTGGAATAGGAACCCTCGGGGACATTATAGTTCACGGGATCATAGCCCCAGTTGAAGGCCGCGTCAGGGTCAGTCTCGTCCACGGAAGCATAGTCATAGGAGGGCAGCAGGTGGATGTGGGTGACACCCAGGTTCTTGATATGATCCAGGCCGGTAGGAACACCCTGGCTGTTGGTGGTGCCGGTTTCCGTCAGGCCCAGGAACTTTCCAACGTTCTGGATACCGGAGCTGGAATCGCTGCTTAAATCCCGAACGTGCAGCTCATAGATGATGGCATCAGTGATGGCATCGTCATAGTGGGGGTCAACATCATTTTCCCAGCCCTCGGGGTCGGTGGAATCCAGGTCAATGACCATGGCCCGCTGACCGTTGACACCGGTGGTACGGGCGTAGGGGTCGCAGGCTTCATTTTCCGCACCGTCTACATTCACCAGATAGGTATAGTAAACACCGTTCAGGTCTCCTTCCTTTTCTGCCACCCAAGTGCCGCTGACATCGGCAGTCATTTCCAGCTGCTCGATGAGATCATCGGTCCCGGCGGTGCCAGAGGTGTACAGGTTCACCTTCACGCTGTCCGCTGTAGGTGCCCACAGGCGGAAGGTGGTGTTTTCCGCCGTCCAGGTAGCACCCAAGTCGTCACCGTCATAGGTGTACTCCGCCTCGAAGGCTTCGCTGGAATAGATGGCGGACAGGCTTTCCGCTTCCTCCGCGGCCAAGGCGGGGAGGACAAAGGCCGTCACTACCAGGAGCAGGGCCAGGATTGCGGCCACAACTCTCACAAGTATCTTCTTGTTCATGGGATCTCCTCTTTCCGAAACAGTTTTATTGGCAAATTCCTGCCGATTTCCTAAAAATTATAGCATGTATAAAAGAAAATGTAAATGGATTACGTAGGTTTCGCAAAAAAGACCGGTGATTTGCATCACCGGTCAAACAATGTGGTTTCTTTCTGCAGGAGGGAGCCGAAGTCCCGGATATCCTCCTGTTCGATCAGATACGCACCCATCTGCTCCAATTGGAAACTTGCTTCGCTTCCATCCCGGCAGCAGGCTACAGGGCTCCAGCCGAAGCGGAGGTTTTTCACCGTCCCGTCCCAGGTGCCGCCCTTCCCCAGATCGGACTGAGCAACGAACACCATCCGCCCCAGAGCGTGGATCACTCGGTTGCGGCTGAGGGCACGGATGGCGGAAAAGGGCTCGTCGAAGTCCTCCTCGCTGACATACAGCACGTTTTCCCGCAGGGGCTGCTTTGCCAATTCATCGGCAACCACACTGATGACCCGTCCGCCCGATGCCAGACAGGCATTCTGGGCCGTGCGGTCCGAACCCCGGGCATTGCCGGAAACCAGCGTCAGGCCCTGTATTGCCGCCTGACGGCCCACCTCGGCGGCAAAATCCCGGTTCTCCTCCCGCAATTCCCGGCTTCCCACCAGCGCGATAGCGGGAGTGTTCAGAAGTGCCAAATCTCCCTTGACCCACAGGCATCCGGGGCTGTCCAGCCCCAGCCGCTGCCGCAGGATCAAGGGATATTCCGGGTTGACCCGGGTGATGGGCACGCAGCCCAATCGGGCTCCCCGCTGGAGGTAGTGTTCCAGCACATCCTCCTCTTCCAGCAGTTCTACGATCCGCCGGGCCATTTCCCGGCTGTAGCCCAGAGATACCAGGTCTCCGGCGTGAAGCTTCCGGTCACCATCGGGGATATCCGCATTACGCACCCGGTCTGTCAGGGTGCGCAGCTGGGCAGTGGTCAAAGGCTTTCGCTCCGGGTCTCCCAGGTGGCTCGTCAGCAGCAGGAAGCCCTTTTCCCGGGGATTCAACGGAATCTCCTCTTGGGAGGCGCGGGGGTCTTGACCACTTCCTCCGTCAGACTGCCGTCGGCACCCAGAACCATGGGCCGGATGGCAAAATTGCAGAATTTGCAGATTTCGTCCAGCTTGGCCTTTTCCGGGAAGTTGCTGACCATGCTCCAAGCCACACCCTTCCGCTTGGCACGGCCGGTACGGCCGATGCGGTGGACATAGTATTCGTTTTCCTCAGGAATATCGTAATTGATGACGCAGTCCACATCGTCTACGTCGATACCACGGGAAGCCACGTCCGTAGCCACCAGGATGGCAAGCTTACCGTCCCGGTACCGCTGCATGGTCTTTTCCCGCTGGCTCTGGCGGATATCGCCGTGGATGCAGTCGCAGTCCAGGCCCGCCCGCTGAAACTCGTCGGTGAGCCGCTGGCACATATGCTTGGTATTGCAGAAGATCATCACCCGCTCATAGCCCTGGCTGCGGATCAGCCGCAGGGTGGTCTCCGCCTTTTCCAGGGGGGTGCAGTTCAGGCTGTACTGGTCGATATCGGGGCGGTCCTCCTGCTTGGGCTCCACAGTGATCTCCACCTCGTCCCGCTGGTACATCCAGGAAACGGTCATGACCTCCTGAGAAATGGTGGCAGAAAACAGGCCCAGATTCTTCCGGTTTTTCACCTTCTCAATGATCCGGGTCACGTCCTTGAAGAAGCCCATGTCCAGCATCCGGTCCGCCTCGTCCAGGACAACGGTCTGGATCTTGTCCAGGCGGATGGTCTTGCGGTTATAGTGATCCATGAGCCGTCCGGGGGTCGCCACCACGATTTGGGGCTTCCGCTCCAGCTGCTTGATCTGTCCGCCGATGCCCGCGCCGCCATAGAGCACCGCCACACGGATGCCCTGGAAATAAGTCAGCAGACCCCGCAGCTCGTCACCGATCTGGATGGCCAGCTCCCGGGTAGGGGCCAGGATCAGGCCCTGAACAGACGCATTTTCCGGGTCGATATGCTCGATCATGGGAATGCCAAAGGCAAAGGTCTTGCCGGTGCCGGTGGGGGCCTTGGCAATGACGTCCTTCCACTGCATAAAATGGGGAATGGCCTCCGCCTGGATGGTGGTGGGATAACCGTAGCCCTTCTTCTCCAAGGCCTTCAGCATAGCCTCGCTGAGGCCGAGACTTTCAAACGTAATGTCCATATTTCATAATTCCTTTATCTGTACATAATTCGTCATGATATTGTAGCATCTTTCTATCCCTTTTTCAACAAATTTTCTGATGGAAGTTTGCAGAAAATTAAGAAATCCCCTGCCTTCCCATGGTGGACAAACCGGCCCATTTATGATATATTGTAGGTTATGATAATATGTCCATACTATAGAGGAGGACACAAATGGGTAAACTTATCGTAATTGAGGGTACGGACGGCTCCGGCAAGTCCACCCAGTTCCGGCTGCTGACACAGCGGCTGGAAAACGAAAACCATACATTTCAGAAGCTGGTATTTCCCCAGTACGCCGAGCCCAGCTCCGCGCTGATCCGCATGTACTTGGGTGGCGAATTTGGCAGCAAGCCCACCGACGTGAACGCCTACGCCGCATCTGCCTTCTACGCTGTGGACCGCTACGCCTCCTACAAAAAGGTGTGGGGGCAGTGGTATGAGCAGGGCGGTCTGGTGGTCTCCGACCGCTACACCACCTCCAACGCAGTGCATCAGGCCAGCAAGGAGACCGGGGAGAAGCAGCAGGCTTTCCTGCACTGGCTCTACGACTTTGAATACGACAAGCTGGGCCTTCCCCGCCCCGACCTGACCATCTATCTGGATGTCCCCACGGACTTCACGGAAAAGATGATGCGCCGCCGGGAGCAGGATACGAACACCCACGCCGACATCCACGAGCAGGATATGGAATACCTTGCCACCTGCCGCCGGACAGGAAAAACTGCCGCCGAATACTATGGCTGGACGGTGATCCAGTGCGTAAAGGACGGCGAAATGCGTTCCATTGAAGATATTCACGAAGAAATCTACCGCCATGTGGCGGCATGCCTGGAGGACTAATATATGGTTTACATGTTACTTGGTACGGGCTTTGAAGAAACCGAAGCCATCGCTCCCCTGGACCTTCTGCGCCGGGCAGGCGTAGAGGTCGCTACCGTTGGCGTAACGGGCAAGACCGTTTACGGCAGCCATAACATCGGCATTGTGGCTGATATTCTGCCGGAGGAAATGGAACTGGACGCTATGGAGATGATCATTCTCCCCGGCGGTCTTGGCGGTGTAGCCTCTGCCCGGGCAAGCAAAGAAGCCCTGCACGCCCTGCGCTATGCCTGGGACAATGGCAAATTCGTTGCCGCCATCTGCGCAGGACCCACAGTGCTGGCAGACCTTGGCATCACAGACGGGAGAAACGCCACCTGCTTCCCCGGCTGTGAGGGACAGATGGGCAGTGCGAACATGATGGAGAACGCCGCCGCGGTGCGGGATGGAAAGCTGATCACCGGCACCTCTGCCGGCTGCGCCATTCCCTTCGGCCTGGCACTGATCGAAGCCCTGAAGGGCAAGGACGAAGCGGACCGGATCGCAAAGCAGATCGTCATCCGCTGACAGGAGGAAACCAATATGGAAAACAATCAATTTCCCGAGCAGGAGGAGAACGGTCTGGTTCCCCAGGAACTGACCGACCTTCCTCCTGTCCCGGCTGAACCCGCCCCGGAGCCGGCTCCGGAGGTAACGGAAGAACCCCTGGCTGAGGAGATTCCCGCCCAGGAGGTTCCTGCGGAAGAAATTCCAGCTTTGGAGATTCCCGCCGAAGAACTTCCTGTGGAAGAAGCACCCGCGGAAGAACCCCCGGCAGAGGATGCCGCTCCCATCGAAGAAGTGGCCGAAGCGGAAGCCGCTCCCCAGGAGCCTGCAGCAGAGGAGATTCCCCTGCCCGTTTCCGACGAGACCATGGTGGACGCTGCCACCTTGCAGGAAATCCAAAACGCAGTGGCACAGAAGCTGGAAGCCCAGGCCGAAGCCGCTCCCGTTCTGGAACCCCTGGACGATAATCAGAACACCGTGACCCTTTCTGAAATGCCTGTCCTGGAAACCGACAAAGCGGAGCCGGAGCTTCTGGAGGAGCTGCCCCCTCCCCCCGCCGTTGACCAGGAATACCGGGATAACGGTGAGGAGTTCCAGGAAATGTTCAATACGCCTGCCCAAAAGGCGGATATCCCCGCCCATGACCGTCCCACCCGGAAGGGTCGTCCCAAGCGCAAGCGGGGCGAATTCCTGTTCGGCCTGCCCAGCATTGCCGTCACCGCCATCTGGCTGGCCATCATCCTGACCGTAGGCGTGACCCTGGGCCGGATGCTCTGGGCCTGTGCCTCCGATGTGCTGGCCTTCGGCCGCCAGGACCGGGTCGTTACCGTTACGATCTACCAGTCCGACACCATTGAGGACATCACCGAAAAGCTCCACAAGGGCGGCCTGATCCGCTACCCCGGCCTGTTCAAGCTGTACGCCAGTCTGGCCGTTGACGAGGGCGAGATCAAGCCCGGTGTCTGGGATCTGAACACCCTGTACGACTATCACGCCCTGGTTTCCATGATGTCCCGGGGTACCATCTACGAGGAAGTGGAGGTCATGATCCCCGAGGGTTACACCTGCGCCCAGATCTTCGCCCTTCTGGAGGAGAACAAGGTCGGTACCGCCAAGGATCTGGCCGAATGGGCCGCCAACGGCGAGCTGAACGACTATTGGTTCCTGGAAGATGTGGAGCGGGGCAGTGAGAACTGCCTGGAAGGCTTCCTGTTCCCCGATACCTACAAGTTCTTTAAAAACGAGGACCCCCGGGTCACCCTGCAGCGTTTCCTGGATAACTTCAATGTCCGCTTCTCTGAGGAGATGCGGGGCCAGATCGACACGCTGAACGCGGAGCTGACCGCCATGATGCGTGCCGACGGCAAGAGTGAGGAATTCATCGCCGCAAACCAGTTCACCGTCCGGGATGTGGTCAATGTGGCCTCCATGATTGAGAAGGAGACCTCCAGCAACGAGGAAAGCCCCTCCATCGCCTCCGTCATCTACAACCGTCTGTTCAGCTGGGGCACCACACCTGCCTACCTGAACATCGACGCCACCATTATCTATGCCCTGGGTGGTAAAACAGAGCTGACCGCCGAGGATCTGCGGGTGGACAGCCCCTACAACACCTACACCAACACCGGTATGACTCCCGGCCCCATCGCCAACCCTGGTCTTGCCAGCATCAAGGCCGCCCTGCAGCCCGCGGATACCGACTACTATTTTTACGTCCTGGATCCTGCCACCGGCAGCCACAAGTTCTCCACTACGCTGGATGAACACAACGCCTTTATTGCGTCTTTGGAGTAAAGAAATGAGAAAATTGGAACTGTTAAGCCCCGCCGGGGATATGGAGCGGCTGAAAATGTCCGTCCTGTACGGTGCGGACGCAGTGTATCTGGCAGGCACCAGCTTCGGTATGCGCTCCTTCGCGGGGAATTTTACCCCGGAGGAGCTGCCGCAGGCGGTGAAATTCGCCCATGACCATGGGGTCAAATGCCACGTCACCGTCAACACCATGCCCCGCAACGACGAGATTGCCCAGCTGCCCCAGTATCTGGAACAGCTGGACGACGCAGGCGTGGATGCCCTGATCGTAGCCGACCTGGGTGCTTTCACCCTGGCAGGCAAATACGCCCCCCGCTGCGAGCGGCACATCTCCACCCAGCAGTCCATCGCCAACTACGAATGCGCCCAGGCCTGGTTTGACCTGGGTGCGAAGCGGGTGGTTTTGGCCCGGGAATGCTCCTTGGAAGAAATCAAAACCATCCGCCAAAAGGTAGACCCCCGACTGGAGATCGAGACCTTTGGTCACGGTGCTATGTGCGTCAGCTATTCTGGACGGTGTCTGCTGAGCAACTACATGACGGGTCGGGACTCCAATCGGGGGGCCTGCGCCCAGCCCTGCCGCTACCAGTACGCCCTGATGGAGGAAAAGCGTCCCGGAGAATACTTCCCCGTCTACGAGGACGAAAAGGGCACCTACATCTTAAATTCCCGGGATATGTGCACCATCGACCACCTGAAGGATCTGATGGACGCGGGCATCGACTGCATCAAGATCGAGGGCCGGGCAAAATCCGCCTACTATGCCGCCATCGTCACGGGAGCCTACCGGCACTGTATTGACGATATCATGGCAGGCCGCCCCATTGATCCGGTCTGGCGGGACGAAGTGGATCACGTTTCCCACCGCATCTATTCTACCGGCTTCTACTATGGCTATCCCGGCCAATATACTGAAAATTCCCGCTATATTCGGGAATGGCAAATTTGCGCAAAGGTGGAATCCTGCGACGAAAACGGCCTCGCCCTCTGCTCCCTGAACAACAAGTTCCGCGAGGGCGACGCTCTGGAGGTCGTAGGCCCCGACCTGCGCCCCTTCCCCATCGTTGCCGAGAGCATGACTGACCTGGAAGGAAATCCTCTGGAGGAGCCCCGAACGCCCCAGATGAAGTTCACCATGCAGCTTCCCAAACAGGTACCTGCACTGTCCATGATTCGGAGAAGCGTGGACCTCTCCGCCAAATAAGGAAAGGAGTCTCCCATGAAACAGAATCCCAGTAAAATTGCCCTGATTTTCAGCACCGTTTGCGTTCTGCTGCTAAACCTGGCAGCCCTGATCGAGTATTGGGAAACGGGTAACCCCGGCAGACCTTTCAGCACCATCTGCTATATTCTTGGGGATATCTGCATTGTAATTGGATGGATTCAATTTCTGCTGGAAAAGAAAAAAGCAAAATAATGTTCAAAGCACCGGACGAGACCGTCCGGTGCTTTTGCTGTCAGTTCTTCAAACTCTGCAAGGGAGCGGGGATGCGGCCGCCTCTGGCGATGAAGTCCTCGCTGGACTTATCGTGGACGGGCATGACAGGGGCACTGCCCAGCAATCCGCCCATTTCCACCCGGTCGCCCACCACCTTGTTCGGGGCAGGAATGATACGGACGGCGGTAGTCTTGGAGTTGACCATACCAATAGCCGCTTCGTCAGCAATGATGGCGGAGATGGTAGCTGCGGAGGTATCGCCGGGGACGGCGATCATGTCCAGACCTACGGAACAGACGCAGGTCATGGCCTCCAGCTTATCCAGACACAGGGTACCGCCCTCCGCGGCAGCGATCATGCCCTCGTCCTCGGACACAGGGATAAATGCGCCGGACAGGCCGCCCACATGGTTGGATGCCATAACGCCGCCCTTCTTCACCGCGTCGTTCAGCATAGCCAGAGCTGCGGTGGTGCCGTGGGTACCACAGACCTCCAGGCCCATTTCCTCCAGAATACGGGCCACACTGTCGCCCACAGCAGGGGTAGGAGCCAGGCTCAGATCCACGATGCCGAAGGGAATCCCCAGCCGCTTGGAGGCCTCCATGCCCACCAGCTGGCCCATGCGAGTGATGCGGAAGGCAGTCTTCTTGATGGTCTCGGCCACCACATCGAAGGGCTCGCCCTTGACGCCCTGCAAGGCGTGGTACACAACACCGGGGCCGGAAACGCCCACGTTCAAAACACACTCCGGCTCGCCTACGCCATGGAACGCGCCCGCCATAAAGGGGTTATCCTCCACAGCGTTGGCAAAAACAACCACCTTGGCGCATCCCAAACCGTCGTTATCGGCGGTAACTTCGGCAGTTTTCTTGATAATACGGCCCATTTCAGCCACGGCATCCATGTTAATTCCTGCCTTGGTGGAGCCCACATTGACGCTGGCGCAAACCCGTTCCGTTTCCCGCATCGCTTCGGGGATGGAGCGCATCAGCTTCCAATCGCCGGTGGTGGCACCCTTCTGCACCAGGGCAGAGAAGCCGCCGATGAAGTTGACACCGCAGGTCTTGGCGGCGGCATCCAGGGTCTTGGCGATCTCCACATAGGAGTCCGTCTCGCAGGAGCCGGCCACGATGGCAATGGGGGTGACGGAAATACGCTTATTGACGATGGGAATACCGAATTCCTTCTCGATCTCCTCGCCCACCTTTACCAAATCCTTGGCGCAGCGGGTGATCTTATTGTAAATTTTCTCGCAGCAGGTCTTAAGATCCGGGTCACAGCAATCCAGCAGGCTGATACCCATGGTGATGGTACGGATGTCCAAATGCCGCTTGTCGATCATATCCTGGGTCTGCAGGATGTCCTTTTGATTCAGCATGGTACTACCTCAGATACGGTGCATGGCCTCGAAGATATCCTCCCGCTGGACGCGGATGGAAAGGCCCATGTCCTTGCCGATTTTCTCCATCTCGCTGGCCAGGATTGCCAGAGGCACATTGCACTGGGATACCTCCGTGGCCATCATCATGGTGAAATAGCCCTGCATAACGGTCTGGCTGATATCCAGAACATTGACATTATAGTTGGCCAGGGCGGTGCAGACATTGGCGATAATGCCCACCCGGTCCTTGCCCACAACGGTAACGATCGCTTTCATTGTAATACTCCTTCGTAAAAAATACCGGGGCAGCATGCGCGGCCCCGGTATCGGTTTCAGAAATTACTCAGCCTCTTCCTCAGCGGCCTGCTCCAGCAGGGCGCGGATGGACAGGGAGATGCGCTTGTTCTCAGCATCAACATCGGTGATCTTGACCTGAACATCCTGACCCTCGGACAAAACATCCTCGGGCTTGCCGATGCGGCGGTCAGCGATCTGGGAGATGTGGATCAGGCCGTCAACGCCGGGCAGGATCTCTGCGAAGGCACCGAAGGTCATCAGCTTCACGACCTTGGCATCGACAACATCGCCGACAGAGTAGTTGGTCATGAACTGGTTCCAGGGGTTCATCTCAGCGGTCTTGTAGCCCAGGGAGATCTTATGCTTCTCGGGGTCAAAGGAGATGACGTAAACATCGATCTCGTCGCCCACCTTCACAACATCAGCGGGAGTCTTGATGCGGTTCCAGCTCAGCTCGGAAACGTGGACCATGCCGTCAACGCCGCCGATATCCACGAATGCGCCGTAGGAAGTCAGGGACTTAACGGTGCCGTGGTACTTCTTGCCGTTCTCGATCTCAGCCCAGATCTTCTCCTGGTTGGCCTTGCGCTCCTCGGAAGCAACAGCGCGGATGGAGCCGATAACGCGGCGGCGTGCGCGGTTGACCTCAGTGATCTTCAGCTTGACAGTCTTGCCGACCATACCAGCCATGTCGCCGCCCTTGGCGATGCCGGACTGGGAAGCGGGGATGAACACACGGATGCCCTTAACGGTGCAGACCAGGCCGCCCTTGTTCTCCTCGGTGATGGTGCCCTCGATGGTGGTCTTCTCCTCAGCCCATGCGGCCATGTCGTCCCACACCTTCAGGCCATCCAGCTTCTTCTTGGACAGCTGCACGGTGCCTTCCTGATCGTTGACACGAACCACGAAGACCTCGATCTCGTCGCCAACCTTCAGGATGTCCTCAGGCTTCACAGAAGGATCGGTGCTGACTTCGTCGTAAGGGATGTAGCCGGCGTGCTTGGTGCCCAGATCGACCTGGACTTCGGTGTTGCCGATACCGGTAACGGTGCCGATAACCTTGTCTCCTGTATTTAAAGTCTTGATGGACTGCTCGAGAAGCTCAGCGAAGTTCTCCTCCATTACAGCCTCAACATTGGTAATTTCGCTCATAGTCTTGTTGACCTCCTTTATAATCCACGCCGGAGTCGACGCACCGGCAGTGATTCCAACATCAGTGACACCGCGAAAATCGGTTGGGTTAAGTTCGGCGGCGTTATCCACCAGAAAAACCTTATCGCAGTGCTCTCGGCAAATCATAGCTAACCGGCCTGTGTTGGAACTTTTGGGATCTCCTACAACGACCATTGCCTGACAGACTCCGCTCAATTCAGCGGCCTCGCTTTGCCTATACTCAGTTGCTCTACATATTGTATCAAAAATTTTCAAGTTAGTAAACTGTTTTTTTGCAAAATTTCCGCACATTTTCCACAAAGATTCCGTGGAAGTTGTCTGAGAAACCATGCAAATTGCCAAATCTTTAAGATTTTCTTGAGATTTGGCCCATTTTTCCAGCTCTTCGGGCCCCGCGAAAACCCGGCAGTCGCCGCACCAGCCGGCGATCCCCTCCACCTCCGGGTGGGTAGGCGTACCGATGATCACGGGCAGGCGGCCCTCCTCTTCGGCCCGGCTGACGATGCCATGGATGCGCTTGACAAAGGGACAGGTAGCATCAATGATCTCCACCCCCTGCTTTTCCAGCCGCTCGTAAACCGCCCGGCTGACACCGTGGGAGCGTATGATGACGGTCTCCCCGGGCAGGGCCTCCTCCGGGGTCTCAATGACCCGGACACCCATGGCTTCAAACTTGTCCACCACATGCCGGTTGTGGATGATGGGGCCAAGGGTCGCCACCTTCTTCCCCGCAGCGGCTGTCTGCTCCACCAGCTCCACCGCCCGGCTGACGCCGAAGCAGAAGCCGGCAGATTTGGCGATACGGACGCTCATTTGGACACCTTCTTTTCGATGATGTCCTTAATGTGGGCGATCACCTGCTCGATGTCCATATCGGAGGTATCCACCTTGACGGAATCCCGGCACATCTTCAGGGGAGCCACCTCCCGGTGGGTATCCTGATAGTCCCGCTTCTGGATATCCGCCAGAACCTGCTCGTACTTTGCCTTCTGCCCCTTCGCCAGCAGCTCGTCGCAGCGGCGTCTTGCCCGCACCTCGGGAGAGGCGGTCAGGAAGATCTTGACCGTTGCCTTGGGCAGCACCACGGTGCCGATATCCCGGCCGTCCATGATTACATCGTGCTCCTTCGCCACATCCCGCTGCATATCCAGCAGCATATCCCGAACCACCGCATGGGCAGAGACCAGGCTGGCCTTCTGGGAAATGTCAGGCGTGCGGATATCATCCGTTACATCCATGCCGTTCATGATCATGTGCTGAACACCGTCTTCATCGTACTCGATGCCGATGGTCAGCTCGTCGATGTAGCGGGTAATACCGTCAATATCCTTGGGCGCAACGCCCCACAGGTCGAAGAAATAGGCCACAGTGCGGTAAATGGCCCCGGTATCCACATAGTAATAGCCCAGTTCCTTTGCCAACCGGCGGGCAATGGTGGACTTACCGGCCCCGGCGGGGCCGTCAATGGCGATGGAAATTTTCTTTGCCATAATACTTCCTCTTTCTTTTATTTGGTGCCCCGCAGCTTTGCCAGCGCGGCGGTTTCTCTTGCCACCACTTCATCGGGGGTCAGGCCCAGCTTCCGGCCCGCATCCTCCGGGCTGAGAGGCAGGCCTCCCTCCAGGCCGAAGCGGAGAGTCAGCAGTTTGGCATCTTCTTCGTTGAGACCGGACAGCAAATCGGAAATACGCTGGCGCATCTGGAACAGGGCGGTGTTTTCCACAGGCTGTTCCTCTTCCTCCTGTTCCTCCTCCGGCTCCGGAACCTTCTTGGCCTGGGCCAGTAGGCGGGCATTGTCCAGCATTTTTTTGATGGATGCCGCTTCGTCAGGGGTCATGTGCAGCTCCAGGGCAATCTCCTCGATGGTGGGATTTCTTCCCAGGTCACTGAGCAGCCGCTCGTCCACGGTACGGTAGTCTTCCAGGGCGGCGCGCAGCTTCTGGCCCACACCGTTGGCTCTTGCCTGCAAGGTCACGGCCTTCGCCATATAGAACCGGATCCAGCGGTCCCGGTGGGCAGCGTAATCGCCCCCATGATAGCAGCGGATTGCCTGCCACAGGCCCAGGCTGCCCTCCTGGATCAGATCCAGCAGCAGAACTCCGTAGCCCACATGCTCTCCGGCCAGCCCGATGACCCGGCTGAGGCCCAGATTGGTCAGGGCCTCCATAGCGGCTTCGCCGCCCTTCGCGGCCTTTTCCGCCAGAAGCATTTCATCCCCGAAGGCGGGCATGGCGGCCACCTCTTCCAGGTACAGCCGCAGGGGGTCACCCTCCTCCAATTCTCCGGGGTTCAGGCCTTTCTTCACCAGCTGCATCTCCTGCCGCAGGCGGCGGGCTGCTTCCCCGGTGCCGCCCGCCTTGGGCAGGTCGGAAATATCCAGCACCATGCAGCCGATCTCCAAATCGTTCAGCGCGTCCTCCACGAACTGCTCCTCTTCCCCTTCCAGCATGGTCAGAAGGTCAGCGGCGGAGACGGTATCCCCGGACTGCTTCGTTCTGAGGAATGCCTCCCAGGGGCTTATTTCAAAGGAAAAATCCAAACTATTCATTCCAAAAAATCCTCCAATCCCATGCTGGCACCCAGCTTCTGCAGCTTTTCCATGGCCTGCCGCTCGATCTGGCGGGCACGCTCCTTGGAAACACCCATCTGCTTTCCGATCTCCTCCAGCGAATAACAGATCCCGTCCTCCATACCGAAATGGAGCCGCAGTACCTGCTGCTGCCGGGGGTTCAGGGTGCTGAGCAGGGCCGTCATGGTGTGTTCCAGCTCCCGGCGGATCAGCTCCTCCTGGGGCTGGGGCGCGTGGACATCCTCCAGGAGGGCACCCAGGCTGTTTTCCTCCTCGTCGCCAACCCGGACATCCAGGGAGCAAACCTCCGGTGTCAGCCGCATCAGTTCCCGGACCTTTTCCAAGGGGAAGCCTGTCCGCTGGGCGATCTCCTCCGCGGTAGGCTCTCCGCCGTTTTCCTGCTTTAAAACCGCCTTTGCGGCTTCGAGCTTGCGCATCCGCTCCGCCGTGTGCAGCGGCACCCGAATAAGGCCCCCGTGATTGACGAGGCACCGGGTCACACCCTGGCGGATCCATTTGGTGGCATATGTAGAAAAGCGGTAATCCAGGGTATAGTCAAACTTCCGGGCCGCCACGATCAGGCCGATGCTGCCCTCCTGGATCAGATCCAGCAGCGCAACGCCCCGTCCGGCATACTCCCGGGCCACGGACACCACCAGCCGCAGATTGGCACTTACCATCTGCCGAATGGCTTCCTCGTCCCCTTCCGCACATCGGCGGGCAAGCTGACGCTCTTCCTCCGCCGTCAGCCGGGGGTACTCCCGCAGCTCGCTGAGGAATTGGCGTACATCCTCCTCGCCGGTGCTGATGGGCACGGCGGTCTGCTTTTCCAAAAGCTCTGTCATCCTCTGATTCCTTTTCTTTCCCGGAGACGTTTTTGATATTCCCGAATATCCTCTTCCGTCTGCACACTGGCCGTCTGATGCTCCCGCAGAATGGTATTCACGCAATCCTTCAATGCCTGGTCGGATACCGGCCCCTCATTTCGCTGCAAAATGCCCGCAATGTGGGACATTTCCTCGGAGGTAAAGTCCTCCAATCCCGCCAGGGACACATCCAGGCCCTCCAAATGCCGCTTCATCAGCTGCTCATAGGCCCGGCCCAGCAGGGGCACGGAAAAATGTCCGGCAGACAGGACAGCCGTCTGATCCAGCAGCGCAGGCTCCCGCAGGATCAGAGCCAACAGCATCTCCTCCGCCATGGCGGATTTCATGTTATCATAGCGGATGGTGCGGCTTTTCGGCTGGAGCTTCTGGGCGGGAGCCAGGTCAATCTTCTCCTGCTTCTTCTTTTCCCGGCCAATACGCCGCTTGAAGGCCCTGTCAATCTCCATTTTCATGGCCTCCGGGCTGATTTTTGCGGCTTCCGCCACCCGGTTTCCGTAGACCTCCCGCTGCACCGCGCTGCCCAGGGTGCTGACCAGCTCCGCGGATTCCTGCAAATATTTCACCCGCTGGTCATCGTCCCGCAGGTCGTATTTCTTCAAAATAGCATTGAGCTGGTATTCCACCCGGTTGGAGGATTCCTCCAGCAGCAGTTTAAAGCGATCCGCGCCAAATTTCTTCAAAAATTCATCCGGGTCCTTGGCATCCCGCATCTGCAAAACCTTCACCTGCAAGCCTGCCTTTTCCAGGATGGGGATTGCCCGCTTTGTGGCGTTCTGTCCGGCAGTGTCACCGTCGTAGATCAACACCACCTGGTCGGTGTACCGGGACAGCAGTGCCGCCCCGTCCTCCGTCAGGGCAGTACCCAGGGAGGCCACAGCACAGTCGAAGCCGTACTGGTGCAGCGCGATGGCATCCATGTAGCCCTCTACCAAAATCAGATACCCCAGCTTGGTTTTTTTCGCCAGATTCAGCGCAAAGAGGTTCTTCCGCTTGTTAAAAATCAGGGTTTCCGGAGAATTCAGATACTTGGCGGCGGATTTGTCGTTGTTGTTCATAATACGTCCGCCAAAGCCAATGACGTTGCCCCGAACATCGATGATAGGGAACATTAGCCGGTCCCGGAAACGGTCAAAGAGGTTTCCGTTCTTTTTCGACACGGTCACTAGACCTGAATCCTTCAATTCTTCGTCCGTATATCCCTTTTTCCGCATGGCATCCACCAGTCCCGACCAGCTGTCGGGAGCGTAGCCGATGCCGAATTTTGTCAGGGTGGATTTGGGCATTCCCCGGCCCTGGGCGTATTTCAGAGCTTCCGCCCCCACGGGGGCATACAGGCAGCTGTGGAAATACCGGGCCGCCTCCTTGTGGAGGGCCCACAGCCGCTCCTGCTGACGGTAGCGGCTCTGATACTGCTCGTCCTCGGGAACCTCCATTCCCACCCGCTTCGCCAAAGCACGGACGGCATCGGGATAACTGAGCCCCTCGATCTCCATCTGGAAATTGATAACACTGCCGCCCTTGTGGCATCCGAAGCAGTAATAGATGCCCTTGTCAGGGGCAACAGAAAAAGACGCGGTCTTTTCCCCGTGGAAGGGACACAGGCCGAACAGATTGGAGCCGGAACGCCGCAGCGTCACATACTGCCCAACCACATCTTCAATTGGATTCCGGGCGGTCAGTTCGTCCAGAAATGCGGGTGGGAAAGCCATGGTACCCCTCCTTCCTTAAGGTAGTTGAAAATTGAAAGTGGAAAGTTGAAAGTTATTTTCTGCTTTGGAGCTTGTTGATTCTCCGTGCTTCCTCCGTCTTGGGCTTTTTCAGCATATAGTAAGCCAGGAACAGCTGGATCACCATAAAGATGGGTAAGCCCACATTGGGCAGGATTTTCACATCTGCGGAAAGCATGATGGGCAGTGCCGCCAGAGTCGCAGAGCAGAAGGAGACACCCACGATGCCTTTCAGCAGGCCTTCCTTTTTTGCTGCCGCATAGGCCCCTGCCAGCAAGCCGCTGGCGGCACTGAGGATGGCAGCCAGAGGGGTGATCATCTGGAAGCTGCCCACGGGAAGCAGTTCAAAATAGGAATAGTATTCCGTCGTACCCGCCGCGGGATCATATACCGTCACGCTGTCCGTAGTCGTCGCCAATCCCACTGCCAGAATGGGCAGCAAAACCAGAAGGATCTTCATCAGGGTCTCTTTTTTCATAGGGCTTCCTCCCGATATGTAATAATAGGTTATTATATCACATCATCCCCGGACATTCCAGCCCGTGGGAATGAAAATCTCGGTATATTTATCAACGGCATAATTATCCGTCATGCCCGCGATATAGTCGCACACCGTACGCTCCATGCCGTCAAAGCTCAGCTGGGGCTGGAAATCCTCCGGCAGGGCTTCGGGATGCCTGATATAGTACTCAAACAGCCGCTGTAGCATAGCCCGGGCCTTGCTCTCCTCCCCCTTGGCAACGGGATTGCGGTAGACCCGCTCGAACATAAAGGAGCGCAAATCCTTTAACGCCTTCTCCACATTGGGCGACAGGCAGAAGGTACCCGCCTCCGTGGAGGTACGGATGGCATCGGTGACCAGGGTATTGATGCGGACGGAGTGGGTGCAGCCAAGCACGTTGGAAATAGCCTCTGGGATATCGTCATTGGTCAGAATACCCGCCCGGATGGCATCGTCGATATCGTGGTTCACATAGGCGATCTGGTCGGAGCGGCGGACGATCTGGCCTTCCAGCGTCTCGGGATGGTATTCTCCCGTGTGCCCCAGAATTCCCAGTCGTACCTCATGGGTCAGGTTCAGGCCCTGGCCGTCCTTCTCCAAATAATCCACCACCCGGAGGCTCTGCTCATTGTGCCGGAAGGGCTTTCCCCAGCATTCCGTGAGAGCCGCTTCCCCCGCGTGACCGAAGGGGGTATGGCCCAGATCATGGCCCATGGCGATGGCCTCGGCCAGGTCTTCGTTCAGCCCCAGGGCCCGGGTGATGGTACTGGCGATCCGGGCAACCTCCAGCGTGTGGGTCATGCGGGTGCGGTAATGGTCGCCCTCGGGCTGCAAAAACACCTGGGTTTTGTGCATCAGGCGGCGGAAGGACTTGCTGTGAACGATGCGGTCAATGTCCCGCTGATAGCAGGTACGCACATCCTCCTCCCGTGGTTCCTCATACCGGGGCCGCCCGGCAGATTTGTCCGCAAAGGCCGCAAGCGGATTCAGCCTGCGGTGCTCCAAACGTTCCAATTCTTCCCGTACTGTCATATTACCCACCCCTTGGTTAAATTGAAAATTGAAAGTTGAAAGTTGAAAATTATCCTTTCAACCGGGTATGTATGATTCGATGCAGAGGGTTAAAATTGTTTTTTGTCGCATTTCCAATATAAATTGAATGAAGAAGCTGCAATTTGAGGCCGTGTCCAGGCAGAGAACCGCACATTTTCAAATTGCAAAATTTTCAATTTTCCATTTTCAATTTTCAATTGGAAACGCCCGGTATTCCTGTCCGGTTTCCATCCCCTCCACAGTGCCGGAGGTCATGTCGGTAAGCCGATCCAAAAAGGGCTGGGCCTGGTTTTCTGGGAATAGCAGCTCCAGCTCCACCTCGGCCCCGAAGTCGCAGGTGCGGATGATGCCGCCGAAGGCGGCAACCTCCAGCTTCACCCGCTCATAGAATGGGTAGGGACAGGGCACATACAGCACCGTCCACACCCGCTTCATGGACTTTCCCGCCGCGTCCACGGCGATCTTGGCCCCCTTGGTATAGGCCCGGACAAGGCCCCCGGCCCCCAGCAGAATGCCGCCAAAGTACCGGGTCACCACACAGACGATGTTGTAAAGGCCTTCCCGCTGCAAAACCTGCAGCATGGGCATCCCGGCGGTACCGCCGGGCTCGCCGTCGTCGGAAAACCGCACCGGGCCGTCCTTGATGATATAGGCCCAGCAGTTGTGGGTGGCGTCATAGTGCTGCTTCTTCATTTCCTGAATTTTCGCCAATGCCTCTTCCTCGGTCTCCACAGGCCAGGCCCTACCGATGAAATGGGACTTCTTCTCATAAAACTCGTCCTCACCGAACTGGGTGGGCACCAGGTATTCGTCCAAGGTTCAGCACTCCTTCACAACATACTCCCGGAGCCGCCCGTAGAGGATGTCGTCCAAAATCGTTTCCACTTCAATGCCTTCCCCGGTGTATTCCACATTTTTCACCTGGGCATTGTTGTGCAGGGTCTCCACCATGCCGCCCATGGAATAGGGCAGGCATACAATAACATGATGCCGGGCATGGCCCAGTGCATTTTCGATGGCCTTCAGCAGTCCATCCATGTTCATCCCCCGCTTGGCAGAAATAGCAACCACGTTCTCCCCATGGGGGATATCCTCGGGATACACCAGATCGGCCTTGTTGTAGCACTGCAGCACCGGAGTATCGGGCTTTGCCAGCTTGGCGATCAGCCTGTTTACAACCTCAATATGCTCCTCACGGTTGGGATCGGAGGCATCGATCACATGAAGCAGCAGGTCGGCATATTCCAGTTCTTCCAGCGTAGCATGGAAGGCATTCACCAGATGGTGGGGCAGCTTTGCGATAAAACCAACGGTATCGGACAGGATCACATCCAGGTTGTCGGAAACCGTCAGCTGCCGGGAGGTGGTATCCAGGGTATCAAACAGCCGGTTGTTGGCGGGAATGCCCGCGCCGGTCAGCTGGTTTAAGAGGGTGGATTTACCCGCGTTGGTATAGCCCACAATGGCGACTACGGGCACGGAATTCTTCATCCGGCTCTGCCGCTGGACGGAGCGAACCTTCCGCACCTGTTCCAGCTCATTTTCCAGCCGGTTGATCCGCTCCCGGATGTGACGGCGGTCGGATTCCAGCTTGGTCTCACCGGGGCCCCGGGTGCCGATGCCGCCGCCCTGACGGGAAAGGCTGGCACCCATGCCGGAGAGCCGGGGCAGCAGATATTTATACTGGGCCAATTCGACCTGCAAACGGCCTTCCTTGGTCTTGGCCCGCTGGGCGAAAATGTCCAAAATCAGCGCGCTGCGGTCCAGAACCGTCACGCCGATGATCTCCTCCAATGCCCGGATATTGCCGGGGGACAGCTCGTTGTCAAAAATTACCATGGTAGACCCGGTGGCCTCCACCAGCATTTTCACTTCCAGAGCCTTGCCCTCGCCGATGAAGGAATGGGAATCAGGGGTATGGCGGTTCTGCAGCACCTTACCGGTGCAGAAGCCGCCTGCCGTTTCCAGCAGAGCCTCCAACTCCTCGATGGTCTCGTCGGTGGCCGTCTGATCTTTTTTAAAGCAGTCCGCGTTCAGGCCCACCAGCACCGCCCGCTCCTGCACAGCATTTTCAAAATTCGCTTCCATAAAACCTCCGTGTTTGGGAGTTGAAAGTTGAAAATTGAAAGTGGAAAATTAAGGTACTCCCTTCGGAAATTGTTTAAAATCATCCGCGAAGCGGATACCGCAACTTTCAACCTTCCATTTTCAATTTTCAACTTACATTATATCATATTATGTCTGTTTCCTTCAACAAATTTCCGTAAACAAATAAAAAAACCCGCACCACGTTTCCGTAGTGCGGATTTTAAGGTCTTACTTCAGGCCAAAACGCTTGTTGAAGCGATCAACACGTCCACCGGTGTCAACCAGCTTCTGCTTGCCGGTATAGAAAGGGTGGCACTTGGAGCAGATCTCAACACGAATGTCCTTCTTGGTAGAACCGGTAGT
>JAFTXW010000030.1 GCA_017461445.1 Oscillospiraceae bacterium | reverse complement strand
GGCAAGACGAGCAGCTAACGCCGCCCTTGACCCTTTGCGCCCTGACCGCTAAAAAGTAACCAAGGGGCGCATTGGCGCCCCCATGTAATAGATTTCTACCAGACACTGAAAACAATTTTGCGCATAACTCTTGACACTACCTGATCTTTTTGAATCATACTGATATTCAATGATTTCAAATTGAAAATAGTATCAGTATGAAAAAGTCAAAAAATGATGGAGCCATCAGAAAGGATGGCTCCATCGTTTTTTGAGAAAGACATAAGTGTATCCCAAACTGCAAGCAGCTGGGATACACAAAAAGGGGGAAAAGAGAATGAAGTTTTTTGAAAAAGTTAATTGTATCAGCCAACAGTCTGCAGCAGCTGATCGTAAATGTTCTCGGTCAGAGAATCGGTCGCACAGTTGAAAACAAGAATACCGTCGGAATGGCTGACAACGATAAAGGATGAAACATCCGTATAGGCATGAACGGTATACTGCCCGTAAGCGGTGCAGGAATACAGACCGGAAACGGTATTTCCGGTGGACGCATCCGCTATGCTGGTGCCAAAGTCAAAAGAATCCGTAAGCAGAATGTCCTTGATATCGGTAAGCTTTACAAAAACGGCGTCACCGTAAGTTCCGCAAACACCCAGGTGCTCAGCATCGACCTGCGCGGTAACAACACCCTTTGAACCACTGAGCGTCTGGTATGTGCCGATGGCAAAGAGCACAATGACCACAAAGATCGTGAACATGCGCCCTTTTTTGAGAGAAAAGGATTCCTTTACAGAGTCTGTCATAAAAGTGTCCCCCGGTTTTCGGCAGAATGAGAGCGTTGGGAGTGGGGTAAATTTCGGATTAGAATGATTTATGCTGTTAGTGCAAGTTTACCATCGATTACAAGAAAAATCAATTCGGATTTGTAGTATTTGTTTCCCGAATGGAAAGAAACAGCCTTCCGCGATTATGCCGCAGAAGGCTGTTTTTGCATGAACATAGCTACCAAGGGGTATTCGGAGAGTTGGCAAGGGTGCTGTATTCATGTACAGGCCAATGGGTTGCGTACTCCCGAATGAAGTTGAGAAACAGCTTTTGCGTTGGAGAAGTTTTGATATCCTTTCTGGAAAGACAGTAGATGTAGAAGGGAGAGGCAGGCTCCAGATCGATAATGGCGACTCTGGTAGAAAGGGGTTCGGGACACTGGAAGCGGTTTAAAACCGCAACGCCGACACCTTTGCGCACCAGCTTCATAATGGTCGAGATATGAGAGGAGGTCAGGAAAATATCCGGCGTAAAGCCTGCATCCTGGCATAGCTTGCATACGGTCAGAGAATCTCTGCACAATGCGGTTTGAGAGACACCGTGCATAATAAACCGTTCGCCCCGCAGCTGCTTTACGGTGATTTTCTTTTCCTTTGCCAATGGATGATCCAGCGGCAGCAGAACAACAAGGTGATCCTCTTTGCAGAGCAGATGATTCAGATTCATATCACTTTGGCTGAAATCATCGAAGAAGACAAAGTCGCAATGCTTGGATTCAAACATATCGGTGCAGCGATTCCCGACGATGGTCTTGACTTCAATCTCCGGATATCGCTGCATAAATTCCAGCAGTACGTCCCAAAGGTCATATTCTGTCATAACGGGCATATATCCGATGGTCAGAATGCCGGATTTTTTCTGAAGCTGTGCCTTGAGCGATGCGAGTCCCCGTTCCTCCAATTCAATGATCTGCTTGGCGTATTCCAAAAAGATTATTCCATATTCATTGGGCACAACACTGCGTGTTGTCCGGTCAAACAGCGGAACACCGCATTCCTCTTCCAGCCTGGTGATGTGCTTGGAAAGGGAGGAGGTGGAGATGTTCATGTTTTCGGCGGTTTCCTGATAATTGCAGGTTTGGTATAAATCAACAAATTCTCTTAAGTAATCTGTATACATAAGCGTCTCCCTGCAGTGTCGAAATTGGATTTTTTCCTGATTGTCCATATGAAAAATAGCACAGTTTAGAGAAATTGTCAAGGGAGCACAAAAATCTAAACCGTTTTTAAGGAGAAATAACGAATTTTGAGCAATATCAAAATTCACTTGAGATCGATTTTTTCTAACAGAGAAACAATCCATCCTAACTGGAATTGACTACTGTTCACAAATATGTTACAAATAAATTGCCTAATATGGACCGTAAAAAATGACTGCAAAATAGCGAAAGTGCATAAAAATAAAAAGAAATTAGCTAAAATGCACAAGAGAGAATTCTTGGTTATGTGCATTTTCAACAAAGAAAAACGAAAAGAGCTGATGCGCAAAGAGAAAAGCGTTTTCATGCTCCACGAATGCGGCTTAAAAAAGTATTCAAGCAATGAAAAAAATGGGAGGTTGATTTATGCCTGATGTAAAGAGAAGAACCATGATTATCACCGGCGGTGCCGGCAATAACGGTCTGGCGATCGTGCGGATGGCACTGCAGCGGGGCATGAACGTGGTGCTGATGAGCAGCTGCCACTCCAGAGCGCAGGAAGCGATCGCAAAGTTGGATCCAAAGTATAAGGAGCAGGTGCTCGGCTTTGCCCAAAATCCCCAAGCACAGCTCAAGAAGAACATGGAAAGTGCTCCGCACCTGTACACCGAGGAGTCCACACAGGAGGATGTGCTGCGGTGGATTTATGAACGCTTTGGCAGCATCGATGTTGTTGTCAACGGCTCCGGCGGTCACACCCGGAAGAACTTTGAGGAAACGGATAAGGCATTCTGGCATCATTCAATGGAAGTTGTGGAAGCGGCCTTCTTTAATACCAAGCTGGCAATGCCCTATCTGCTCAAGAGCGAGGCACCCAGAGTCATCAACCTGACGACCTGCGACGGCAGAAGCGGCGGCTACTTCGACAATCCCTCTTTCGCAGCAGCCCGCGGCGGTGTTATTGCTCTGACCCATGAATTGGCAAGGGAACTGGGTCCGAAGGGCATCACGGTCAACTGTGTGGCGATTGGCCACATCGAGCAGGACGTTCCGGCAGAGGATACCCTGAGCGACGAGGAGCGTGCGGAAATGGTCGCCGCAACGCCCCTGAAGCGTTTGGGTGTACCTTCGGATATTGCCGGCGCAGTCAATTTCCTTGCCAGTGAAGAAGCATCTTTTATCACCGGAGCGGTCATCGATGTGAACGGTGGTATTTTGATGGGCTCGTAAACCCCTATACAAAGAAAGGAAGGAACAAAATGAAGAACAAAACCAAAAAGTTGTTGGCGTTATTGCTCGCGCTGATAACGCTGACTTCCGTTTTTGCTGGCTGCGGCGGCGGGAATGGAATGGACTCAACCCTCAGCAATGACGCCCTGGTGGGCCAGAACGATGAGAACATCTCGAATGCAAAAGAAACCGGCTACATTCGTGATAAGATTACCGTAGCTTTCACCGGTGCTACCTCCCTGTCCCCTTGGGGTACCTCCAACAATACCCCCGGTAACTACGAAGTATATGAGGACCTGTTCGAGCAGGGCATTGATAACGTTACTTACCCCGTCCTGGCAGATGCTACCAGAGGCGGCAACAACCCCGCCGGCATCATGGGTTACGACCATGAAGAAGGCACCACTCTCTACACCGTGTACATCTGGGACTACATCTATGACCACAAGGGCAATCATGTGACCGCTGATGATGTCAAGTTCAGCTATGAGTATCAGCTGGCGAATGCTGTCACCTCCGGCTGGGAAGTCCTCCAGAGCGTTGAGGTCGTGGACGAGACCACAATCAACTTCACCTTCACCCGTGAGCTGACTGGTCTGGGTGAGTTCGAGCAGATCTTCACCCTGTGCTTCATCGTCGATGAGGATACCTTTAACAACAGCAAGTCCAAGCTGATGGTTGAGATGATCGGTACCGGTCCTTACAAGATGAAAGCTTATGTTCCCGGCAGCGAGCTGATCCTGGAGCGTAATGAGAATTACTGGCAGACCAATGAGGAGTACATTAATCAGGCGCAGAAGGCCAATGTCCGTACCATTGACTACAAGTTTATCAATGACTCCACCACCCGTATCCTGAACTTCCAGACCGGCGAAATCGACCTGTCCGACGACATCGAGTCCCAGTACACCGTAGACTTCCTGGATGGCGGTGCCTATGGCGACAAGTACAATGTCTTTACCTATCCCGCCGGCCTGATCATGAACCTGTGGGCAAACTGCCACCCCGACAGCATCTGCGGCGACGTGAATATGCGTAAGGCTATCTTCTATGCCATCAGCACCGACGAACTGGTCGCGGCTCTGGGCGGCACCGATGAGCCCGCCTACACCTACTCCAATAACACCACCGGTGACCACAACGATGCTTGGAACGAAATGGAGAACTACAACTCCTTCAAGGGCACTCCTGAGGAGCGCAAGGCCATCGTTGACGAGTATTTGGCAGCTGCCGGCTACCAGGGTGAGACGCTCCGGCTGCTGTGCCAGAATGATATGACCGACTTCTGCACCATCCTGGTCACCATGCTGGCGAACTACGGCATCAATGCAGAGCTGGATGCTACCGACCATGCCGGTTCCACCACCAAGGAGAAGGATCCTACCGCTTGGGATCTGGAGTACAACAAGTGGGGCGGCAACAGCTACATCTGCGTTAAGTGGCTCCACGCATTCAGCTGGGGCAACACCGTTGAAGGCGACCACACCACCAACTTCGTTTACAATAAAGAGTGGAACGATCTGCTGACGCTGGTCAACTCTCAGGAAGGCCACACCGACGAGAACCTTACCCGCTGGCTGGAGATCCTGTACGAAAATGCCTATGCCACCAACCTGTACAATACCACCAAGAGCATCATTTATCCCGAAGAAATGACCTATATGTATCGCAACAGCCACCTGATCATCCTGCCCGGTGCCTGCGAGTATGCAGACCCCAACGCTTGATGGTATCTGGCCACCACTGAATAAACCTCTTGCCCGGCTCCGCCGGGCATAGGGGTTCCGTATAACAAAATGGCAGAGGAATCGGTGCGGCAGCACGTTTCTCCACCCCGGTGAACCGTACTGCCCTATTGAAAAATCTGTTAAGTCGAAAGGAAAAAATATGTGGCGATATATTGCTAAACGTTTGTTATGGCTTGTTCTCGTTCTGATTTGCGCCGCGGTCCTGATTTTCTCAATCATGTGGTTCGTCCCTGGCGATCCCGCCGAGATGATGCTGTCCGGTGTCGGCACCCAGGAAGATATCGCACGCCTGCGAGAACAGTTGGGCTTGAACGACCCATTTATCGTTCAGCTTGGAAATTTCCTGTACAACGCCTTCGTCAAATTTGACTTTGGCTCCTCTTATGTGTATAAGACCGCTGTCCTGGATGAACTGGCACTGCGCCTGCCCCGGACACTGAAGCTGGGTATTATCTCTATTGCGCTAAGCTCCCTTATCGGTATCCCTCTGGGTGTCAACGCCGCCCTGCACCGCAACGGCTTCCAAGATCAGGGTCTGCTGGTCATCTCCATGGTCTTTGTTTCCGTGCCCCAGTTCTGGCTGGCTCTGGAAATGATGCTGCTGTTTGCGGTCATGCTTCACTGGCTGCCGGTTTCCGGTATCGGCACATGGAAGCACTGGATCATGCCCGTTATTGCGAACACCCTTGGCAGTATTGCCATGAACGCCCGGCAGGCGCGTTCGGCGGTTCTGGAAACCAGCCGCGCTGACTTCGTCACAACGGCCCGGGCTAAGGGCGTCCATGAGCGGGATGTGGTCTGGAAGCACATGATCCCCAACGCAATGATCCCCGTGATCAATGCTCTGGGCAACTCCTTTACTGCGATCATCACCTCCTCTATTGTTATCGAGACTGTGTTCGCTTTCCCCGGAGTTGGTACCTACATGATGTCCGCCGTCAGTGGTCGTGACTATCCGGTAGTTCGCGCCTGCGTGCTGATGCTTGCAGCCTTTGCTGCAATCGTAAACCTGGGAGTTGACCTGATTTACGCTTATCTGGATCCCCGGATCAAGGCACAGTATGTGGCCTATGCCGCCAAGAAAAAGTGAGCGGGAGGTGCCGAATATGAGAACTGAACATGAAGTAAGTGAAAAGAAAAAACACCATGGTGGCCATAAAGACCGGGAACACGGTCGGCATGGAAACCACAAGGAGCATAGAAAACTGAAGAGAGAAAGCCAGATCGTTCAGATTTGGAAGCGTATGATTAAAAACCGGGTCTCCCTGGTTGGCTGCATTATGCTGGCAATCATTTTCCTTCTGGTGATTTTTGCTCCGCTTCTTGCACCCTATGACCCCAACTATATGGATACCTCCGCGCTGAACGCGGCACCCAGTGCCAAGCATCTGTTCGGTGCTGACAACTTGGGCCGTGATATTCTGTCCCGTCTGCTGTGGGGCGGTCGCAGCTCCCTGTTGCTGGGCTTTATTTGTGCGATTTTTGGTTTGTTAATTGGCTTGTTCTTTGGCAGTATCGTCGGTTATGCCGGTAAGTCGGTAGATATGATCGTCATGCGTTTGTGTGATGTTATGAGCTCCATTCCCGGTATGCTGATGGCGATACTGATCTCCACGGTTATGGGTCCCGGCTTCTTCAATACCATCCTGGCTATGACGGTCGGCGGCATCCCCAACAGCATCCGCGGCAGCCGTGCCATGGCACTGAAGGAACGCGAGATGGAGTATCTGGAAGCAGCCAAGGCAATGAACTGCTCTAAAGTAAAAATTATTTTCAAGCACATGGTGCCCAACATCATTTCCCCCAGCATTGTTGGTACTACCATGATGATCGGCAACTCCATCACCGGTGCCTCCAGCCTGTCCTTTGTCGGCCTGGGCATTCAGCCTCCCGATGCGGAATGGGGTGCCATGCTGTCCGGTGCCAAGAACTTCATGTTGCAGCATCCCCACGAAGTGCTGTTCCCCGGTCTGGCAATTTTGATCACGGTTCTTGCCACCAACATGATCGGTGACGGTCTCCGGGATGCCCTCGATCCCAAGCTGAAGAACTGAGGAGGAAGAAAAGATGAGCGAAAATACAAACTTCCTTGAGGTCAAGGATCTGGTGGTCGAGTACACCGCCGACGGCGAGATAGTCCATGCGGTCAATGGCATTTCTCTGTCCCTGAAAAAGGGCGAAACCCTGGGCCTGGTCGGTGAGACCGGCGCAGGAAAGACCACCATTGCAAAGGCGATCCTGAAAATCTTGCCCGATCCCCCCGCCAAGATTCGTCAGGGTGAGATCATCCTGGACGGCGTAGATCTGCTGAAGGCTCCCGAAAAGGATATGCTGAAGATCCGCGGCGCAAAAATCGCTATGATCTTCCAGGATCCCATGACGGCACTGAACCCTCTTATGACGGTTGGCGACCAGATCATGGAGGTCGTTCAGCTGCATAATAACTTCACAAAGCAGGAAGCCCTGGAGCACACCTTCCAGATGCTGGAAATGGTCGGCATTCCCAGAGTGCGTTCCGTGGAGTTCCCCCATCAGTTCTCCGGCGGCATGAAGCAGCGCGTGGTCATCGCCATGGCACTGGCATGTAACCCGGAACTGCTGCTGGCGGACGAGCCTACCACTGCCCTGGACGTTACCATCCAGGCCCAGGTTCTGGAAATGATCAACGAACTGAAGGTGAAGCTGAACAGCTCCATGATTCTGATCACCCATGACCTTGGCGTCGTGGCACAGACCTGTGACAAGGTGGCGGTCATCTACGCCGGTGAAATTATGGAAAGCGGCAGCAAGGAGGATCTGTTCCTGAATCCCTCCCATCCTTATACGCTGGGCCTCTTTGGCTCCCTGCCGAAGATGGATGATGATTCCAAGCGGTTGACGCCTATCCGCGGCATGCCCCTGGATCCTACGCTGGACCGGCACGGCTGCCCCTTCGCGGACCGCTGCTCTCAGGCAACCAAGGCTTGCCACCACGGCGTTATGCCGAATGTGGAGGTCAGCAAGGATCATTTCGTACGCTGCATCAAATTTGCAAAGGAGGCGAACTAAATGGCACTGATTGAGGTTGAACACCTGAAAAAGTATTTTAATGTTGCCTCCGGCACCAACCATGCGGTGGATGATATCACGATGAAGATCGAAAAGGGCCGCACGATGGGTGTCGTCGGCGAGTCCGGCTGCGGCAAGTCCACTCTGGGTCGTACCATTATCCGCCTGCAGGATCCTACCGATGGTGTTATCCGCCTGAATGGTGAGGATATTACCAATGTAAGCGGCCGCAAGCTGCGTGAGGTTCGCGAGCGAATGAGCATCATCTTCCAGGATCCCTATTCCAGCCTGAACCCCCGTATGACCGTTGAACAGACCATCCGGGAGCCTTTGATGGAATCCCGCCGCTACAACCGGAAAGAGGTCGAGGAGAAGGCGAGGGAATTGATGGACCTGGTAGGCATTGAAAAGCGTCTGCGTCTTGCCTACCCCCATGAACTGGACGGCGGCCGCCGTCAGCGTGTGGGTATTGCCCGCGCCATCGCACTACAGCCGGATTTCATCATGTGCGACGAGCCTGTTTCCGCGCTGGACGTTTCTATCCAGGCACAGGTTTTGAACCTGCTGATGGATCTGCAGCAGGATTTCGGCCTGGCGTATATGTTCGTGACCCATGACCTGTCGGTTGTCCGGCACATTGCTGATGACATCAGCGTTATGTACTTGGGTCAGCTGGTGGAAACTGCTCCCGCTAAGGAGCTGTTCAAGCAGCCTTTGCACCCCTATACCAAGGCTCTGCTGTCCGCCATTCCCTCCATTGATATCAGCAAGCCCATGCAGCGTGTTCAGCTGAAGGGCGAAATTACTTCCGCAATTAACCCGAAGCCCGGCTGCCGGTTTGCGCCCCGTTGTCCCTACGCAACGGAAGCTTGCTCTCAGCCCCAGACGCTTACAGAGGTCGCTCCGAATCACTTTGTCTCCTGCTGCAACATTCAGAAGATCTGATTGCTGTAGTTTTGAGAAAATATTAAAAAAAGGAAGGAAATTAAAATGAAGAAACTGTTTGCACTGCTCCTGGCCCTGACTATGGTATTCGCACTTGTCGCCTGCGGCGGCAACGCAGCCAAGGAAACCGAAGCTCCCACTGAGGCTCCTACTGAGGCTTCTACTGAGGAGATTGCTGTTCCCGAGTTCCATCAGTACACCTACATTGAGGATCGTGGCGACTTCGAAGTCAGATGGGTTCTGACCATCATCGGCGATGTCTACTCCCTGGACGAGAGCAACGGCCTGAGCGGCGAGACCGTGACCCACGGTATCGACGAGGTTACCGACAACGGCGACGGCACCATCACCACCGGCCCCTGGTCCGATGCTGATTCCAACAAGTCCGAATTCTTCGCACCCAACGGCATCTGCACCTGGGTCATCACCGGTGAAGACACCTTCGAGCCTGTTAATGCCGGCGAATCCAGCGGCGAGGACGAGGGCGGCATTAAGCCCGGCAAGTACGCCATCGGCGACACCGGCTGGTATCTGATGCTCAAGGGCAATGGCCAGTACGGCCTGCAGGAGGGCGAGAACGAGGCTCTCAACGGTGCTTCCTGGACTGACAATGGTGATGGCACCGTTACCACCAGTGCTCTGGATGATCCCAGCGCAGCACCTGAATTCGCTGGCGACGGCTCCGGCACCTGGATCGTCAACGAGGACGGCACTGTCACTCGTGCTGAGTAATCTCTGACGCATAGCAACCTTAGGTCCTCTAAAAACCGGAGGGTTTTTAGAGGACCCTCATTAAAAATGGAGATTCTACCAGAATGAAATTAATTGACTTTTCTCCTTTGCATGATGTGCTTCTGCGGAACAAGGACGGTTCTCTCCGCCCCATGGACGAACCCTACTATGAAGCAACGCAGATCGCTCCCAACACCTGGTGTGTGCTCAGCGACGGTGATTTCTCCTACCTGGTAGTCGGCGACGAAGAAGGTTTGGTCATTGATTCCGGTGCCGGTGCTGGCAATCTGCAGCAGTATATGCAGACCCTGACCGATAAGCCTGTCAATAAGATTGCCAATACCCATCACCATTTCGATCACACTGCAAACAACTGGTACTTTGATACCGTTTACATGGCACGCGAAGGCGTAGATCTGGCAACGATTCCCTTCAAGAGCTTTGAGGGCATCACGTTCCCCAGAGACTATCATGTGGAAGTGATCAAGGACGGCGATGTTCTTCATCTGGGCAACCGGGATCTGGAAGTTTTTGCAATGCCGGATCATGCCATCAGCAGTCTGGTTTATCTGGACAGAAAGGCCCGCATCCTGTATGTTGGCGATGAGCTGAGCAATCACGGCAAGGATCTGAGCGGTACCGTTCAGAATTTTGCGGACCAGCTGGAGCGGCTGATGCAGCACAGAGGCGAATTTGACCATCTGTGCGGTGGTTCCGATGCTATGATCGAGGCTGACTATGTGGACAGATATCTGGAAGCCTGCAAGCAGATCCTGTCCGGTGCTGAGGGTAAGCCCTTCGAGCGGCGTAAGCCCAAAGACAAGGGTCCCAAAGCGGAGGGCGGCCCCGTCATTTACGACCGCAAAAAGCCCCGTCCCACTGACCGCGGCACCGTCGGCGGCCCTGCAGGTGAGCGGGATCAGTATCTGCGCACAATGGAGTATGCCGGTGTCAGCATTACCTACGACATGCGCAAGGTGCGCTGATCTAATACTACTTTATTATTAGAAATCTTTCATTTCTAATAAAAAGGGCACTGCCTGACGGCATTGCCGGTTTTGCTGTTTTCGGAAAGAAAATAGCAAAATCCCGTCTCATATCAAAAACTTTAATTCTGTCGAATTAAAGTTTGTAATTGAGAATCAGTATAACAGCAAACAAATAATGGATTGTTCGTTCGGCCAGTGGCAGCATTTCGCTGCCACTGGTAGAATGGCATATGGCTGAAATAACTGTAAAGAGACTTTCGGAAGAGGTGGCAGATATGGAAGAACAGATCAAATTTCGTGCCGGTGCGGGAAAAAGTGAAATTTCCTATCCCGCAGATTTGTTTCCGTTTCGGGATGGTCCGGATATTTGGACTGGTATCCATGATGTTCCCTGCGCCCGCGCCGTGATTTTGGAATGCGGACTGCGGATGATTTTCCTTTCCCTGGAAGTGGTTCTGCTGGATCGGGAATTGGAAAGTGAAGTAAGGACGGCTGTTGCCGGACTGACGGGAATCCCGGAGGATCGGATTTGGATCTCCGCGACACACACGGTCTCTACACCGCATTTTTTTGTGCGGGAGCATAATTCTCCTGAGGAAAATGCGGTTGCATTCCGGATGCGCAAGAACATTCTAAATTCGGCAGAGGCAGCAGCTTCCCAGGCGGCAAGCAGGGTAGAGGATGCTGCCGTGGGATTCGACTCCGGTACCTGCCGGGCAAATGTCAACCGGATCATCGAGACGAAGGCTGGCTGGTGGCTGGGCAGCGGAGAAGAGTGGACGGCTGACCACTCGGTTCCGGTAATCAGAATTGACAATAAAAACGCAAAGCCCATTGCGATTCTATACAATTACAACTGCGAACTTGCGGTTATGGATAAATCAGTAATGTCCGATGGGGGACGGCATGTGACTGCGGATCTGGCAGGCATGGCCTCCCGCTTTATTGAAGAAGAATATAATAACGAGGTAGTTGCACTGTTCCTGCCCGGCATCTCCACGGACCAGGGACCGGCGTACAGAGCTGTCCGCACGGTACGCGGCAGAAATGGCGGCTACCGCAGTGTAGATATAAAAGAAAAAGGATGGATTCTGCTGGAGCTGGAAGGCGAACGGCTGGGCGAGCAGGTTCTGCTGGCGGCAGAACGGGCATGCTGCAAGGCACTGTCCCATCCGATCCATCTGGAGAACCGCACCTTCTGGTTCAAGGGTCAGAAAATGCGGGGCCTGCCCCGTCCGGATGCGGGACCTGTTCTGCAGTGGCAGTACGTTCCGGATCAGGATCGGACCAGAGCTGTGGAAGTCATGGTTTTGGACGATACGGCGATTGTGGCTGTGGGCGGTATCGGTGTTGAAACGGCCCTGAAGATCAAGACCCAATCGCCTTTTAAGAATACGATCCTTCTTTCCAGCCTGAGCGGCGGCGCAAAGCGGCTGCCGACGGATGGACAAAAATATATGGCAGAGGAAGCACTATACCGCAAATTCACATTCCAGGCGAGAAACTCCGAATTCGCTGCAGGCTCTGCTGAAAAAATGCTGGAGGATGTTGTGGACTTCCTCAAATCGATCAAATGCTGATACGGACATGAAAGGGGCCAATCGCATGCAATTGAGTGACCGCACAAAGAAATTTCTGGAGAAAATGATGACCTTTGGTCAGGATCCCCGAACAGAGCTTGGAGATCTGGAGACAGGGTTCCGGCACAGCAATTACTACCACAAGTATTTTCAGGGCTATACGGAAATCCGTACGGTCAGGAAGAACGGTTCCATCCACATTGAGCGACGCTATACCGCCCCCTGGCTGCAGCATCAGTTGGATACTAAGCAGTGGGTACTGACAAAGGCAGCTTATGTGCTGGGTGTTTTGCTCAGTACGGTTCTGTTCCTGGTGGCGATGGTGCAGCGGGTTCCCAGCAACATTGCCAGTATTGTGGCAGCACCCGGAATGCTGACTGCGATGCTGGTGCTGCTTATGTGGATGTCTGTGTGTGCTTATGTTACAGCTCCGCGGAAGATGACACGGTGGCAGTATCAGTCCGGAAAAAAGAAGGTCGAACTGTTTACACGGCTGACTACCGTGGGAATTCTGCTGACAGCTGTTATGAAGGTTATTTATCTGTGCGTCTGGGCAAGGCCCTTCTGGGGAGAGGAGATTCCCGGACTATTGGCACTGGTGGCCTCAGCGATACCCCTGGCACTGATGTATCTGAAAGAACACAACATGCAATATCAGGAAATCGAAAACGAAACGCTTGTGACAGAGGAAGAACGTTACCAAATTTGGTGAGTGCGTGAAAGGAGATTCTATTATGGATGAAAAGCGTCCCCCCCGTCCCCCAATGCAGAAGGAAATTACCTGCAAGGATCTGGGCAGCGGTATTTATAATTTTGCGACACCCCCTGTGGGCTTCCAGCAGTATCTGATCCTGGGTCAGGAGAAGGCCCTGCTGATCGACAGCGGCATGGGCATTGGCTCCCTGAAAAAGGAGATCGAAAAAGTGACCAAGCTGCCCATCGTTCTCATCAACACCCATGGTCATCCGGATCATTGCGGCGGCAATGCGGAGTTTGCCCCTGCGCTGATGTGTCCTGCGGAATTTGACGTTTACGAGAAGATGGCGACGCTGGAATACCGCCAAAAGGACTCCGGTCCCAAGCCTGGCGGTCCCGGTGGCCCTGGTGGTCATCCCGGCGAAGGCCCCAAGGGCGGTCGCCCCATGGAGGAACACGGCAAACGCCCCGAGCTGCAGCCCACCGGCCCTGCGCCTGTTCCCGTGGAAGATGGCGCACAGATTGATCTGGGCGGCCGTGTGGTAGAGGTGCTGTATACCCCTGGCCATACCCATGGCAGTATCTGCATTTTTGATAAGCTGACCGGCTCTCTGTTCGTGGGAGACAATGTCATGGGCGAGCGGGTTTCTGTGTACGAGTGGAACTCCGGAACCATCGAAGACCTGCACCGTTCCCTGCTGCGCATGAAGGCACTGGAGCCTTCCAAGCTGTACAGCGGCCATCGACCCAATGTACTGGAACCGGAAATTCTGGAACGGGAGATCCGCTGCGCTGCGCAGCTCTTGGACGGTGCTGTTGGCGTGCCCCAGAAGGTGCGCGGCGGTGCTGTGGCTCTTGCTTATGAAGCCGAGGGCGTATGCATCTGCTATGATGAAAAGAAGATCCGTTGATTTGGAGTCCTAATAAAGGAGGAGTCGTCTCATGTCTGAACATAATCTGTATGTGGGTGCCGGTAAAGGCGAGATCCTGTTCCCGGAGGAAATGTTCCCCACCGCAGAAGGCTATAACAAGATCCACGATAATCCCCATGCCAGAATCGTGCTGATGAAGTCTGGCGAAGAATGGTATGCCTTTGCCCATCTGGAACTGAACAATATTTTTGAGACGGGCACTGCGCAGGTTTTGAAAGCCATTCATCAGGAAACCGGCGTTGTGGAAGACCATGTGTTCTTCCATTGCCTGCATGTGCTGGAAACGCCCCATCCGGAGCCTCCCATGAAGAAGGGCCCTGACGCAGAGCGTTACAACGGCATTTTCTTCGGTGCTGTGGAGCAGGCAATGCGTGAGGCGTGCCGTCAGGCGGTAAATAACGTGCGCCCTGCCCGGGTAGGTGCGGATTATGCCGTTTGCGCAACCTGCAATACCAACCGGAACATCCTGACGGAAAACGGCTGGTGGCTCGGCAGCGGCGAGGACGGTCTCAGCGATAAGGCGGTTGCGGTGGTTCGTTTTGAAACACTGGATGGCAAGCCTATTGCGATCCTGTTTAACTACAATTCTCAGTCCAGCATCATGGATCAGTCCAGAGGCGTGGACGGCAGCCGCTATGTGACGGCAGATCTTGCCGGTGCCAGCGCGGCGTTTGTGGAAAGCCAGTTTGAAGACTGCATTGCGCTGTACTGCACAGGTGCGGGCGGCGACGGCTGTCCTTCCTTCCAGGCCAAGCGCAATGTATTGGGTGCAGGCGGAAAAATGTGGTCGGTGGATTTGCATGAAACCGGATTTGTGCTGGTGGAGCTGCTGGGCGAGCGGCTGGGCAGCGTAGTTGTCCAGTGTGCGGAGAAGATTGCCTGTCAGGATGTGGCCGAAATCAAGGCTGTCTCCGGCAGTGTAGATTTTGAAGGACGTCCCCGGGTGAAGCTCCATGAGATCGCGCCTACCCGCTCCTTCGATTTAAGCGGCAACGGTTCTACCAACACCATGGAGCCTGCGCTGCTGGCAATCGGCAAGGACATTGCCCTGGTGGGCGTGCTTGCGGAAATCTGCGCCAAAACCGAAATGCAGATCAAGCAGCAGTCTGCCTTCCCCTTTACGGCTGTTATGACCTTCTCTCAGATGGGCAACCGTGCCGGCAAGGGTATGGGCAAATACATGGGCGAAAAGGATATGTATGAAAAGATCACATTCCAGGCGATGAATTCCGGCGTGGTAGCTGGCAGTGCCGAGCGTCTGTGCGATTACTTGACGGATTTTTTGAAGCAGGTCAGAGAATCCTAACGTTCATAAGCGAGTGGGAGATGGTCAAAGACCATCTCCCAAAAAGAAAAGAGGGAGTCCATGGTTTGTAAACAGATTTATTCCCGTCTTTGGTGCATTCAGGAAAGTGAAGAAAACCTTCGCGTCTTTGGCAGTGCCAGCTTTACCGAATCCGGAAGAAGCTACAATGCTTATTTGATGGATACGGAGGAAGGTTATCTCCTGCTTGGAGCAATGCCCCACAAATTTATGAACAGCTGCATGACGGAAGTACAGAAGCTTGCGGGGGAAAATCTCAAGTGGGCGTTTTTCTTCGGAACAGACGACGATAGGGAAGCGGCGAAAGCCGTGCTGCACAGATACCCTGAGGCTGTGATTGTCTCCGGAACAAACAGTCTTTATAAGATGTCTGGCTTTCTGGAAGACTTCCGTAAGATCGAGATCCGAACCAACCGTACCCTGACGCTGGGCACAAAGAAGCTGGTTTTCCGGGTGCTTCAGGACAAGTTCGCAACACCGTCGCTCTATGTCTTGGACACCCAGAGCGGAACGCTGTTTACAGCGGATGCCTTTGGCGCGGTTTGCGCAGCCGGTGCCTCCCTGGTCAGTGCACTTGATAATAAAGCGGTTTACTGGAAAGGCGTGGAGCATTATCTTGCCGATATTTCTGCCGCCAATCGCGAGAAGACGATGAAGCAGGCAGCTGTCCTTGTACGGGAGAATAACGTGCAGCGGATCTGCCCGGCTCTTGGTCCTGTAATGGATGCGGAGTTGGAACAGCTGCTGGCGTTATATGAGGCAGAGCAGAAGGAAAAAACGGATGCCTTGACGGTTGGCGTGATATACGCACCCGGAAATTATGTTGCGGAATTGGCGGAGTCCATTGCATCCGGTTTGAAGGAATCCGGCAATGTGGAGGTAAGTGCCTTTAACCTGAGTGCGATCAACCGGGATGATGTGCTGAAAGACCTTCCGAAAATGGATGCGTATCTCTTTGGTACTTCTGAGATTGACGGCGATGCTGCCAAGGCGATTTGGGACGTTGTAACCAGCCTGCGTAGCCGCGACTGCATGGGAAAGCTGGCCGCAGTATTTACTTCCACGAATTCCATTTCTGGGGCAGCAGACAAGCTGCGGCAGCGGCTGGCACAGCTGGGCTGCGACCTGAATGGGCAGGATTATCTGGTGCAGGGAAAACCGGGAACGCAGGAACTGAAAAACGCTTATGAATACGGCTTCGGATTTGGTTGCATGGTTCAGAAGATTCCCAATCCTCACAAGCCCAAGCTGGTGAAGTGCCTGGTCTGCGGCGAGTATTTTGACGCATCTCTGGGAACCTGTCCGGTGTGCGGTGTGGGGCTGGATCAGTGTGTTCCTGCCGATGAAGAGGCAGTGACTTATAAAAATGATACCAACAGAAGCTATCTGATTCTGGGCGGCGGCATTGCGGCAGTCACGGCGGCGGAAGCGATCCGAAGCCGGGATGACACGGGCAATATTACAATGCTGTCGGCAGAAAACTATCTGCCTATTAACCGTCCTATGCTGACGAAGGATTTGGAGACGGTTGCCAAAGATCCCGATTCCATTCAGATTCACGCCCGGCAGTGGTATGATGAACGGAAGATCGATCTGAAGTTGGGAGTTCGTGCGCTGACACTGAATACGGAATCAAAAACGGTTACAGCAAGCGATGGTGGGACCTATTCCTATGACAAGCTGATTTATGCCACCGGCGCGGAGTGCTTCCTTCCTCCCTTTGCGGGGTATGATAAGCCCGGTGTGCTTACCATCCGTCACCTTTGGGACAGCCAGAAGCTGCAAAGCTGCCTGAAAACCGCAAAGAAGGCGGTGGTCATCGGCGGCGGTGTACTGGGCCTGGAAGCAGCCAGCGAGCTGATGCGCTCCGGTGTTCAGACCACGGTTTTGGAGGCGACACCTCAGATCATCGGACGGCAGGTGGACGCCGATTCCGCCGCCCGTTTGAAGGCAAGTATGGAAAGGCTGGGTGTTGCCTGTTATGAGGGCGTGTCCATTGCAGCCATTGAAGGTGAGGGACAGGTGAGCGGTGTCCGCTTGGCAGACGGAAGAGTGTTCCCGGCGGACTTTGTCGTTGTATCCTGCGGCAACCGGGGCAATGTACAGGTCGCCAAAGAAGCCGGTATCACGGTGGATCGCTCCATTGTGGTCAATCAGCGGATGGAAACCAGCGCGGGAGATGTATATGCCTGTGGTGACTGCTGCCAGTTTGAAGGAGTCAACTTCCAGCTGTGGCAGGAGGCCTCCAATCAGGGCCGGGTGGCGGGAGCCAATGCCGCCGGTGAGACAGTGACCTATGCCAATCAGCTGCTGGGGCTGAGTTTGGAGGGCTTCGGAACGGCACTCTTTGCCATGGGAGACCCCGGTAAGAAACCGGATGTGCCCTATAAAATGGTGGAAACAGTTGACGGCGTGCGAAACCGGGCGGAAAAATACTGGTTCTTCGGCGAACGGCTGGAGGGTGCGGTAATCATCGGTGCCCCGGAAAAGACGGCTGACATTTCTCAGGCTGTCTCTACCCACGCACGATATAGTGAGCTCTTTTAAGGAGTGTGATACGATATGACAACGACGAAAATGCCCAGAACCATGGAACTGCCCCGGCCTTTGAAGGTGGCATGTCCTTACGAGAGTGCCTATCAGGCAGATGTAATTGTTGTTGGCTGCGGCTTCGCGGGACTGAATGCGGCAGTAACGGCAAAGGAAGCAGGTCAATCGGTTCTGGTGATCGATAAAGGCCGTCCCGGTTATTCCGGTTTGTCTCCCTGGCCCTCCAGCTTCCGCTGGTTCGACCCGGAGCGGGGAGATGTGGCGGAGGCCTACCGGAAAGCCATTCAGGAGGGCGGCGACTATTTAAGCAATCTCAACTGGTATGAGCAGTGGATCCGGGAGTCCAAGGATGTATACCATCGCTTGACTGAGTGGGGGATCCTTGCCCAATATCCCAAGGCGGCCGAGGCAGGGGATTACTATGAACGGGAAGACTTTGTCGGATATCGGGAGACATTTGACCGTTTTGACCGGCATAAGAAGTGGATCGAGGTTCTGAACCGCTATGAAATTCCTTTCCTGGAGCACACCATGGTTACGGATGTACTGCTGGAGCAGGGAGCGGTCAACGGTGTGATGGGCTTCCATGTCCCCAGTGGACAGGTCATCGCGGTCAGCGGCAAGGCAGTCATTTTGGCAACCGGCGGCGGCAGCTATAAGCCCACCGGCTATCCCACCGGCGGCGATACCTTCGATGGCGAGTACATCGCATACAATCTGGGCCTGCCCATTGCCGGTAAGGAGTTCGAGGATTTCCACCAGACTCCCGCAACCGCACCAGGCAATGTATTTTTTGATAATCACTGGCAGTATCTGGAAAATATATGGCTCTGCGGCGGTGATGTGGCGATGGAGAATGCCTCCGGCTACGGCGCGGCAAAGGGCAATGTGATGGTGCTGGGCCGTGTCAAGAAGGCGGTTTATGGTGTGCCTGCGGCAGATGGTTCTGAAATTCAGGATGTGGCGACCGCCCAATATACCCGCCGCGGCGGCTCTCGGGTCTATGAAACCGATCCGGAGGAAGTACGCTCCGGTAAGATGAGTACCCCCGTGGCGGCAAGCGCACTGGCTGGCGCGGCTGTGGGTATGTGCTGCCATTTGACTTCCGGTGTGTTCTGCGGACTGGAGGAACTGGACGGTGCTGCCGGGATTCCGGGACTGTACACGGCGGGTGACGGTATCCATGCCACATCTCCCTCCGGTGCGGCCTATCCCTGCGGTGTTGGTTTCACCTCCTGCTTCTGCTCCATTGACGGTATGCATGCAGGCAAGGCAGCTGCCGAGTATGCCGAGACGGCTGCGCCTGCGCCTGCGGCGGTCAGTGCCGAAACGATCGCCAAGAAGACGGAGGAAATCACGGCCCCCCTGCGGGTGGAACAGGGTTTTGATCCCAACTGGGCAAGGGATGTGCTCCATTCCATCATGGCACCCTATTGGGTGACTGTAGCAAAGACGGAGCCAACGCTCTGTGCCGCGCTGACCCAGGTGGAATATATGCGGGATCATGTGATTCCCAAACTGGCGGCAAAAACCAGCCACGATCTGCGGCTGTGCATCGAGATGAAGCACAAGGTTCTGTCTGCGGAAATGAAGCTCCGGGCCAGCCTTGCCCGGAAGGAGAGCCGGGGCAACCACTACCGTTCCGATATCCCTTACCGGGATGATGAGAAATTCCTGTGCTATATCACGGTAAAGAAGGGCGAAAACGGTATGATGACCGAGCAGGTGCCGATTCCGGCAGCTTGGGCAGGCAATACTGCCATGCCCTATGACAAGCGATATCATTACTATTTCCCCGGCGAGCCGGAAGCCAAGGGCTTCACGCCGCCCAAGCCCAAATTCGGCGGAAAGAGAGGGTAAGAGAATGAGTGTTGTGCGAGTGGATTTAAACAAATGCATAGGCTGCGAGAACTGTGTGAACATCTGCCCTCTGGATGTGTTCTACTTTGACTATGAGGCGCACAAGTCCGTGCTTGCTTACCCGGAGAACTGCCAAAGCTGCGGTCAGTGCTACCTGAACTGCCAGGGCCGGGCACTGGGAATATCCAATGACACCTTCGGCTACCCTATCACCGCCTATCGTGGTGTCAGCATGGCACCCATGAACCGGGTAATCATCACGGAGTCCGGTATGGTGACGGAGTTTACCAAGGGAAAGCTTCCGTGAAAATAAGCGGATTTGTCCGAATGTAAGAAGGAGGTAACGTGGTGGATACCAGAATGACAAGAGGAAACCGGGTGGGCAAGGACCTGACTTCCGGCAGTATATTGCCGACGCTGTTGAATTTTGCGTTGCCCATCGTGCTGACGAACCTGATCCAGCAGGTGTATTCTATGGTGGATCTGGCAGTTATCGGTCAGTTTGTGGGCAATGAAGGTACTGTAGGCGTATCCATTGGCGGTGAGCTGGCGGACATCGGTACCATGATGGCAACGGCTTTCGGTGCCGGCGGTCAGATCTACATAGCTCAGCTGGTGGGCGCAGGTGACCGCAAGACGCTGAAGCAGACCATCGGAACCTTGCTTAGCTGGATGTTCCTGATGTCAGCTTGCATGTGTGCAGCAGCGATCGGCTTCCACCATGTGCTGCTGCAGTGGCTGAACTGCCCCGAAGAGGCTTATACCCAGGCAAGAGCCTACCTGATGATCACAGCCCTGGGCCTGCCCTTTATTTGCGGGTACAATGCCATCTGCGGCATTCTGCGCGGTATGGGTGAGAGCAAGCAGCCTATGTACTTCATCATGGTGGCGGCGGTAGTGAATATCGTGCTGGATATCCTGCTGGTGGCAGTATTTAAGCTGGAAGCTGCCGGTACGGCAATTGCAACGGTGATTTCTCAAATCGGCGCGTTCGCAGCATCTTTCCTGTTTCTGTACCGCAACAGGGAGTACTTCGGTTTTGAATGGAAGCTGTCCTATTTCCGTATTCGCTGGGACTGCCTGAAGGTGATTCTGAAGCTGGGGATTCCCAAGCTGATTCAGACGGTCTGTATCCAGTTTACACTGCTGTGGTGCAACTCCAACATCAATTCCTACGGCATTACCGTATCCGCAACCAACGGCATTGGCAACAAGCTGCAGAAAATGGTCATCATGTTTACCATCAGCCTGGAAACTGCGGCCTCTTCCATGATCGGTCAGAGCCTGGGCGCGGGAAACCAGGAGCGGGCACGGAAAACGGTCTGGACCAGCATGCGCTGTGCGCTGGTGGTGGCGACGGTCGGTTCCGCACTGGCACTGCTGTTTCCCAAGCAGCTGTTCCGTCTGTTTACCTCGGAGCCAGATGTTTTGGAGTATGGTGTGATTTATCTGCGGGTTCTGGTGATCACCTTCTTCTCTGCGGCTTATATGACGCCTTTTGCAAGTATGGTCACCGGTTCCGGGTTTGCGTCCATGAGCTTCGCGCTGGGAATTATGGACGGCGTGGTGTTCCGTGTAGGCTTCAGTTTGCTGTTCCTGCATGTATTTGATTTGGGGGCAGTCAGCTTCTTCCTTGGCAATGCGCTGGCCCGTGTTGCACCGGGTACCATCAGTATGGTCTACTTCCTCAGCGGAAAATGGCGGACGAGGAAGCTGCTGGTTAAGACAAAAGCACCCCAATCCTAGGATAGAGAATTGGGCACCTCTTAAAAGTAGCATTAGGGAAACACTGATCAAATCGTCTGCGGCGGCTGGCGGATCTTTTATCCCAACTTTGCAGTTTGTAAAACTTGAAATACATACAGCATTCCTGTGTTTTCCAAACTATAATTTGGAACAAAATCTCTTGCCATCCGCTCTTGCCGATTTAATCATTGTTTCCTTAGAGGATGCCCATTGAAAATCGTATGACATATTGTCCGTTTAATCTGAAAGGAGAAAGAAAAAATGAAAGGAAACGTAGCACCCAAGACCGTTCCCCAAAGAATCGTATTTACAGCATTAGGCGTTTTGCTGATGGCAACAACCATGGCAACCTATAACAAGTACTTAGTGTACGGTGAATTTTCTGTGAATCTGTTCCGGCAGGTAGGCATTGCGTTCCTGCAGAAAGCACCGGTGGCCTTCCTGCTGCAGTTCTTCGTTGTTCAGAAGTTCGCAGGAAAGCAGGCAGCGAAATATCCTACGGATAACAAAATCCTCTATCAGTGCATCCGTACCGGCTTTACGGTGCTGGTCATGTGTCCCATTATGTGCTTTTACAGCAATATCATCAATATGATTCAGTTCCACTGGACGGTTTGGGAGCTGCTGGAAGCATGGATCTCCAAGATGCCCATCAACTGGATTTTCGCGTTTGGTGTTCAGATTTGGGTGCTGGGACCTGTTAACAGATTCCTGTTCTCTAAAATCTTTGCTAAGGAATTGGCAAAAGCGTAAGCAACCGATCAGTTCCAACAGATGAGGGAAAGCATATGAACCAAGTAAATGATCTGCGCAGCGCGCTGGAACTGCTTCGCAGTATGCCTGGGCAGCTGGTGGAGACCCATATTGAGGTCGATCCGGAAGCGGAATTGTCCGGTGTTTACCGGCATGTTGGTGCGGGCGGAACTGTTCAGCGTCCTACCAAAGTAGACGGTCCCGCTATGATCTTCCACAACATCAAAGGCTTTGCCGATGCCCGTGTTGCCATCGGTGTCGTTGGCAGCCGAAAGCGTGTTGCTGCTTTGTTCGACTGCAGACCTGAGGATCTGGGCAAGCTGCTGTGCAAGTGTGCCGAGAATCCCATCGATCCTGTTGTCGTGGAAGGGGATGCCCCCTGTCAGGAGGTTGTCCATCTGGCAACGGATGCGGATTTTGACCTGCATAAGCTGATTCCCGCACCCACCAATACCCCTGTGGATGCTGGCCCCTATATCACGCTGGGTATGTGCTATGCTACCCATCCCGACACTGGACTGTCCGATGTGACGATCCATCGGATGTGCATTCAGAGTAAGGACGAGCTGTCCATTTTCCTGCAGCCCGGCTCCCGTCACATCGGAGCTATGGCCGAGCGGGCGACCGAACTGGGACAGCCTTTGCCAATCTCCATCTCGATTGGTGTTGATCCGGCGATTGAGGTCACCTCCTGCTTTGAGCCGCCTACAACCCCGCTGGGCTTCAACGAGCTGTCCATCGCCGGTGCCCTGCGGGGGAAGCCTGTGGAGCTGCGCAAGTGCGTTGCTATCAACGAAAACTGTATTGCCAATGCGGAGTATGTCATTGAAGGTGAGATCCAGCCCGGCATCAAGGTAGTGGAAGACCAGAACAGTCACACCGGCTACGCCATGCCCGAATTCCCCGGCTACAATGGCGCAGCATCCAAGGAGTGCTGGCTGATCAAGGTGAAAGCCGTGACCCATCGGGAGCATCCCATTATGCAGACCTGTATCGGCCCCTCTGCCGAGCATGTTTCCATGGCTGGTATCCCTACCGAAGCAAGCATCTACCGTATGGTGGAAAAGGCCCTGCCCGGAAAGGTGCTGAATGTCCATTCCCATCCCGCAGGCGGCGGCAAGTACATGGCAATTTTGCAGTGTAAAAAGACTGTTCCCACGGACGAAGGCAAGCAGCGTCAGGCTGCCCTGCTTGCCTTCTCCGCATTCCCGGAACTGAAGCACGTCATTCTGGTGGATGAGGATGTGGATATCTTTGATACAGATGATGTGCTGTGGGCGATGAATACCCGCTTCCAGGGTGACCGGGATATCGTGACCATTCCCGGTGTTCGCTGCCATCCCCTTGACCCCAGTTCCAACCCGGAGTATGCACCCTCCATTCTGGATCGGGGCATTTCCTGCAAGACAATCTTCGACTGCACCGTGCCTTTCCATCTCAAAGAAAAGTTCAAGCGTGCAAAGTTTATGGATGTGGATCCGGCCCACTGGCTGCCGGAACTGTTTTGAGGTGAAAACATGAAGCAGCGACTGGTAATCGGTATCAGCGGCGCAAGCGGTGCGCCTTTGGCGGTTGCGCTGCTGAAGGCTCTGAAAGAAACGGATATTGAGACGCATGTGATGATCACCAATGGCGGCCAGCTGACCCTGCGGCAGGAATGCGGCAGCGATCCCATTGCGGAGCTGGCGGATGTGGTCTATGATATCCATGATATCGGCGCAGGTCCCGCCTCCGGCAGCTTCAAGACCATGGGAATGATCGTCATCCCGTGCAGCATGAAAACCGTTGCCGGGATTCATAGCGGTTACTCCGATAATCTGCTGCTTCGGGCGGCGGATGTGACATTGAAGGAACGGCGGAAGCTGGTTCTGGTGGCAAGGGAAACGCCCTTTTCAACCATTCATCTGCGCAATCTCTACGAACTGAGCCAAATGGGCGCGGTCATCATTCCACCGATGCTCAGCTATTACCAGAAGCCGGAGTCCCTGGAAGAAATGACCCATCACATTGTCTGCAAGGTGTTGGATCAGTTTGATATTGAAGTGCCGAAGTTTCACCGCTGGGAGGGAATGACTTGAAACTGGAAAGAACGGTTTTGGGCTATCCCATTTGGGCGGAAATCAACAGGCTGGATTCCGGTTGGGATATCGGCATCTATGGCGGCTGCTGCACCCATGTTGGCGCGGTGTCGATGGCAGAACCAAGTGGTGATGTTGAGACGATTGAGAGGCTCCACCATAAGGATAGCTTTGTATCCGTCCGCTGGGCAGAGGAAATGTCCAGGCTGACGCAGGAACCGGTATGTGTTCGATGCGGGATCCATTATGACAGCGCAACAAAGGAGCAACTGTCGGCGATTATCGCAGAATGTGACGAAATGCTGCAGGAACTGGTTGCAGTTTTGAGAATTTGAAGATAGTATTCTCGGTTTCATTTATCTGGCGTATCTATATTGTTTAATACTACTTTTATTAGAAATTAAAGATTTCCAGAAGTAGTATTTTGAATATTCAGCGATAAAGTGTGAGTACGATTTTTGACCGCTCCTGCTGATATCGGTATGAGCTTCGCCAATGATCCAGGGCTGAGATATCAGGGAAATATTTTGCGGTTTTGATCAGAGGCGCGGCTTGTCGCACCCTTCGGTATAACCAGATTGAGAGGTTACAATGATGGAATCTGTATATTATGCCAAATATCTGGGCGATGGTTTGTACGCTATTGCCGAAAAACATCATCCGGACAATCATCATTATGTGATGATGTATTTGGTCATCGGCGAGAAAAAAGCGGCCCTAATTGACTGTGGCTTCGGCGTTGTAGATTCTCTGAGAACTTTTGTGGAGAAGCTCACGGATAAGCCTATTGTCTGCCTTATTGCCCATGGTCATCCGGATCACGCCGGCGCAGCTGCGCTTTTTGATGAAATCTACATGAACCCTAAGGATGAGGTGCTGCTGCCCGTTTCTCTGTCATACCAGCGTCGCATGGACGATGTTTTTGGCGGTCGTGGTCTTTACGGTGAAGGGCTGAAGGAATATTGTGAGAAGCATATCGTACTCACGGAAAAACTATATTATAAGCCCATGAAGGACGGTGATGTCTTTGACCTGGGCGGAAAGCAGTTGGAAGTGGTTGCAATCCCTGGCCATACCCCCGGTTCTGTTGCCATTATGAACCGTGCGGAAAACTATGCACTGACCAGCGACTGCTTCAGCGTTCGGACTGCTCTCGTGAAAATGCCCCCAGAGAAACGGCTGGGACTTACGCTTTACCGTGACGGCTTGGCTCGTTTCATGAGTATGATCGATGAGAACACGAAAATTTATTGGGGACATCATGAGGCTCCAATGGAGCATGAGATTCCTCTGGATATGCTTCATGCATGCAATAATGTGCTGGACGGTAAAACAGAAAACGATGTTCCCAGCAACAGTCCCTTCAGCAAGCGTTTGGAGGCCCAGGGAACCAAAATGATGGAGCATACCCATGGTCGCGTCATCCTTGTTTATAACGCAAATACACTTTGATATGCTTGCATGAAAAAGAATCACTCCGGATGCGAATTATTACGCATCCGGAGTAAATAGTTTCTATCCTTTCGATTTTGATTATGATATCCGTCCGATAATGCAGAGAGATTTGGGGATACCGCCAACGACCCCAAATACATAATCACAGGCAAAGCCCGGTGGGTTCTTGCTGGCTCCTATCAGGTTCGAGATCAGTGTCATGGATGCACAGCATAGCAAACAGCAGAGCGCAGTCCTGATGACCGTTCCGTAAAAGCGGAGGGAGCTGCAAGTTGCCCGCGACGGGGAAGCCTTACTCCTGACCTTGACGGAATACAAAATTCTGGACAAGCGCATTTCAGAACGGTGTATCGTGACCCGTAATACCCCGTCGGTCCATATCAGCCGTCTCCCGGGAAAGGTTGGCCCGGACACATCAAAATCATCCGGGGTGGAGTAAGCCGTCCCGGATGTATAGGGAAGAGTCTCCGCCATCCTGCGGTTACCCGTATCTGCTGTTCCAACAAAATCCGGCAGCGGAGCATAGTATAAATTTGAGGTGAGAAAGCTATGAGTCCCTGTGAGTTAACGGCGTCCATCACGGCGATCGCGAATACGATTGCCTGTGATCTGACGGTAGAGGAAATCAGTTTGCTGGGTGCCATCTTCATGCAGCTGGGAGATACGCTGGCAACGATAGCGGCACAGAAAAGTATTTGCCAGAGTACCAAATAGAAAAACCGCCTGTGCAGGTGTTCATGGAACCGCTGCACAGGCGGAATTTCATTTCGCGGAAAGAAGTGCCTTTTCATGCTGACGCTAAAGGAAAAACAGGTACCAATAAAATTCTCATGGTGCGGCCCGAGTAATTGCCAATTGACTTTTTGCCAATATATTCTATAATAAACATAAACCATACTGGGGAGGTTAGTTCTATGAATCCTTTGGTATTTCAAACAGATTTTGGCCTTGTGGATGGCGCGGTCAGTGCCATGTATGGTGTTGCGTACACTGTGAATCCTGAACTGAAGATCCATGATCTGACCCACGACATTACTCCCTACAATATCTGGGAAGCAAGCTACCGCCTGATCCAGACCATCAATTACTGGCCTCAGAACACGGTATTCGTTTCCGTGGTCGATCCCGGTGTGGGCTCCGACCGAAAAAGTGTAGTTGCGAAAACCAAATCGGGACGGTATATCGTGACTCCCGACAACGGAACGCTGACCCATGTAATTCGGCTGGAAGGCATTGAGACCGTAAGGGAGATCGACGAGCATATCAACCGCCTGCCCCGTTCCGGTGAAAGCTATACCTTCCACGGCCGTGATGTGTACGCGTTTACCGGTGCCAGACTTGCCAGCGGCATCATTGACTTCGGGGGTGTCGGGCCGGAGCTTCCTGTGGATTCTCTGGTGAGCTTGCCCATTGTGGAACCCAGGATCGAAGGCAATGCGGTTTGCGGCACGATCGATGTTCTGGATGTCCGCTTCGGCAGCCTGTGGACAAACATCCCCCGTACCCTGTTCTTAGAAACCGGGGTCCAATACGGTGACCGTGTCAGTATCACGATTGAAAATGACACCCGCTGTGTTTATCGAAACATCATTCTGTATGCCAAGAGTTTTGCGGAGGTGTATGTGGGTGAAGCACTGGCCTATGTAAACAGCCTGGACTGCGTTGCCGTGGCCATCAATCAGGGTTCCTTCGCCCGGGCCTACAACATCGGCACAGGTAATTCCTGGCGAATCCGCATCGAGCCGTTCAAGGGCTTTTCCTGACTGTTTTAGCCTTGTGCTTAAAATAGAAGAAATTATGGAGGTAGAATTCAATGAAAAAGTTTTCCGTAAAGACAATCGTTGCCATCGGCATCGGTGCTGCCCTGTTCTTTGTTCTGGGCCGCTTCGTCATCATCCCCAGCCCCGTACCTAATACCAACATTTCTATCCAATATGCGCTTCTGGCATTTGTTGCCGCCGTTTTCGGTCCCACAGCCGGACTGCTGGTGGGTCTCATTGGCCATACCCTCATCGACCTGAGCTGGGGCAGTCCCTGGTGGAGCTGGATCATTGCTTCCGGCGTTTTCGGCCTGCTGATGGGTATTGCACTGAAGGCTCTGAAGCTGGACGAGGGTGAGATCGGCAAGAAGGGCCTGATTAAGTTCAATATTTCTCAGGTCGTGGCCCACGTCATCTGCTGGGGTGTCGTTGCCCCTGTTCTGGATATCCTGATTTATAATGAGCCCATCGAGAAGCTGTTTGCTCAGGGCCTGTTTGCAGGCATCTCCAACTCCGTCACCACCGCCATCGTCGGCAGCATCTTGTGTGTTGCTTACGCAGCAAGCAAGCCCAAGGCCGGCAGTCTGAATAAGGAATAAATATGGACTTTTACAAAGGCAGGCCCCGTGCCTGCCTTTGTTCGTAGGAGGTCTTTCCATTGGAAAACGAAGTTGTCATTTCCTTCGAAGATTTTGGTTTCAAGTATACCGCCCAGGCGGAGCCTACCCTCTATCATATCGACTTGAAAATCCACCGGGGAGAGAAGATCCTTATTGCCGGGCCCTCCGGCTGCGGAAAATCCACCCTGGCCCACTGCATCAACGGTCTGGTGCCCAACTCCTATCCCGGAAAGGCCACCGGCAAGCTGACGGTGGGCGGCAAGGATGCGCTAAAGCTGGATTTGTTTGGCCTGTCCAAAATGGTGGGTACGGTGCTGCAGGATTCCGACGGCCAGTTTATCGGACTGACCGTTGCGGAGGACATCGCCTTCGCTCTGGAAAACGACTGTATCCCAACGGTGGAAATGCACGCGGCGGTGGAGCGGATCGCGGAGTTAGTGGACATCAAACGGGTGCTAAAGCACGCTCCTCACGAAATTTCCGGCGGCCAGAAGCAGCGTGTCAGCCTGGGCGGCGTTATGGTCAATGACCTGGATGTGCTGTTGTTTGACGAACCTCTGGCGAACCTGGACCCGGCTACCGGCAAGCAGGCCATCGTGCTGATCGACGAAATTCAGAAGCGTACCGGCTGCGCCGTCATCATTATTGAGCACCGGGTGGAGGATGTGCTGTACCGGCCTGTTGACCGTATGGTCGTCATGGGGGACGGCCGCATTCTGTATGACGGCGATCCTGACAGCGTCCTCTGCGGCGGCCTGCTGCAAGAAAGCGGCATCCGGGAGCCTCTGTATGTGACTGCCCTGAAATACGCGGGGGTGGAGCTGACCCCCGATATGCGGCCCTCGTACCTGCCTGAATTGAAGCTGGATCAGGCACAGAAGGAAAAGGTAAAGGCCTGGTTTGAGACCCAGCCCGCACCGAAAAAGGCAGCGCAGACACCCGTTCTGCTCCGGGTGGAAAACCTGGACTTTACCTATGAGACAGGACACCACGCCTTACATGATATCAGTGCCCTGATCCACAAAGGCGAAATGCTCAGCATCGTGGGTACCAACGGCGCGGGCAAATCCACCTTCTCCAAGGTGGTCTGCGGCTTTGAAAAGGCACAGCGGGGCGTTCTGGAGCTGGACGGCACCGACCTGAACACCCTCTCCATCAAGGAGCGGGCCGACCACATCGGTTATGTGATGCAGAACCCCAACCAGATGATTTCAAAGACCCAGATCTTCGACGAGGTGGCCCTGGGTCTGCGCAACCGGGGCGTTTCCGAGGAGGAAATCAGATCGCGCGTGGAGGAAACGTTGAAAATCTGCGGCCTGTACCCCTTCCGGAACTGGCCCGTTTCCGCCCTCAGCTACGGTCAGAAGAAGCGTGTTACCATCGCCTCCATTCTGGTGCTTCGCCCCGAGATGATCCTGCTGGACGAGCCTACTGCCGGGCAGGATCTGAAGCATTACACAGAAATCATGGACTTCCTTAGCGAACTGAACCGTCAGGGCGTTACCGTGGTTCTCATTACCCACGACATGCACCTGATGCTGGAATACACCCCCCGGGCCATCGTGTTCAACGCGGGCACCGTCATTGATGACAAGCCTGCCGCCGAGGTGCTGAATACGCCGCAGATCGTGGAAGCGGCCCATTTGAAGGAGACTTCCCTCTATCATCTGTCCCAGGCCTGCGGCATTGACAGCCCAGAAGAATTCACCCGCCGCTTTATCGCACGGGATCGGGAGGTGCGCAAGGCATGATCAATCTGTTCAACTACATCGACCGCCCCTCCGTGATCCACAAGCTCACCGGTGCAACGAAGCTGGTGTGTATGCTTTTATGGTGTCTGGCGGCTATGACCTCCTTCTATACGCCCCTGCTGATCGGCCTGTCTGTTGCGGGACTGCTGCTCTTTAAGCTGTCCAAGATCAAATTCAGCGACATCTGGTTCATGCTGGCGGCGACCATTGCCTTTATGGTGCTGAACAATGTGATGATCTACCTTTTCAGCCCGGAGCATGGCACCACCATTTACGGTACCCGGACGATTCTTTTTAAGATCGCAGGCCCCTATACCGTCACCGCTGAGCAGCTGTTCTATCATCTGAATGTGATCCTGAAATACGCGGCTTCCATTCCCGTGATCCTGCTGTTTATCTGTACCACCAATCCCTCGGAATTTGCCGCTTCCCTGAACCGCATCGGCGTCAGCTATCGCATCAGCTATGCGGTGGCTTTGGCACTGCGGTACATCCCTGATATTCAGCGGGAATACCGGGACATCAGCCTTGCCCAGCAGGCCAGAGGCACGGAAATGAGCAAGAAAGCCAGCCTGATCGACCGTTTGAAGGCAGTCAGTACCATTCTGGTTCCCCTGGTGCTGTCCTCCGTGGAGCGTATTGAGACCATATCCAACGCCATGGAGCTTCGCGGCTTCGGCAAGGGCAAAAAGCGCAGCTGGTATTCTGCCCGGAAGTTCAGCGGGATGGATATTGTGTTCATCGTAATCTCCGCTGTGCTGATGGTTATTTCTTTGCTGCTCACATACCGGAATGGCGGAAGATATTTTAATCCTTTCATTTGACCCATCGGCGGTTCCCCAGGAACCGCCGATGTTGTTTGATACGGATTCTCATACCATTTCTATCAAGAAGTAGTGGCAACCTATTATACTGATATTCAATAAAAACTTTAATCCGTAGGATTGAAGTTTTTTATATGAAGATCATTATGAGACGGAATCGACAACGCCGATAGGCGGTGTCTTTTTATTGAAATTAAAGATTTCAAATAAAAATGAGTATTAGAGGTGCCCTGGTATAAGAGAATGATTTCCTTCCATGTGGGAATACTGTTTCGGGTGAGCTTATGGGTAAGTATTTCCACGGGGAGAATAAGCGCGGGCCGTATTTTGAGGGCTGGTATTTTAAATGCCAGACGCGGGATGGGAAATCCCTTGCACTGATTCCCGCAATCCATATCGACGAAAATGGCCGGCGCAGTGCCTCCGTTCAGGTTATTGCGGACAGCGGCAGCTGGTGGCTGGAATTTCCGGGAACAGAATTCCATGCGGCGGCAGACCGGCTCCATATTCAAATTGCTGACAATCTCTTTTCGGCAGAGGGATTGTTTCTGAATATTGACCGGGATGGTATCTCGCTGCACGGGCACCTGAAATCAGGTGCGTTCCTGCCTTTAAGATCGGACATTATGGGGCCGTTCCGTTTTCTTGGCAATATGGAATGCGCGCACGGTGTGGTCAGCATGGCGCACCCGCTGCATGGAGTGCTTGTTCTCAATGAAACCGTGCTGGATTTTGATGGCGGCACGGGCTATATCGAGACGGACCGGGGGCGTTCTTTTCCCTGTGCCTACCTCTGGACACAGTGCTTCTTGCCGCAGGGCGGCCTGATGCTGTCTGTCGCGGCAATTCCGCTGGGAGGTCTGCGCTTTACCGGCTGTATCTGCGCGATCGCCTATAGCGGGCGGGAATACCGCTTGGCGACCTACCGGGGTGTAAAAATTGAGAGCTGGTCTGCTTGCGGCGCGCGAATCACGCAAGGGAAATACCGGCTGGAGGTGGAGCTGCTGGAGCAGCAGGCCCATCCCCTTCGGGCACCGGCAGGCGGAGCTATGACACGAACGATCCATGAAAGTATTTGTGCGAAAATGCGTTACCGGTTTTGGATCGGAGAGAAGCTCCTGTTTGAACACACAGATCCCCGCGGCAGCTTTGAATACGCAAGGTTTTGACCTGCGTTTCGAATAAGGCAATGTCCGATTCTCGGATTTTCCTCCCTATGAAGCGGCAGATCCGTTCAACAGCCGGGTCTGCCGCGAATTTGCTGCAGGATACCCAAGGTATATTGAAAAACTCCCGGAACACACGAAGTTCCGGGAGTTTTGTAGCGTAATTTGAGACAATTTGAATGTACGGCTGTTGGTTGGGGGCCGTTATGCGGTTTTTTCGGTGTAATACTGGGCCTGGGCGTACCAAAGCTCATGGTACTTGCCGTTCTCGTCCGCTACGAGGTCGGTGTGGGTGCCCTGCTGGATGACGGATCCTTCGTGGAACACGGCGATCTCGTCGCAGAACTTGCAGCTGGACAGGCGGTGGCTGATGTAGATGGCGGTCTTGTCACCGGCGATGTCGTTAAACTTGCTGTAAATTTCTGCCTCGGCGATGGGGTCGAGAGCGGCGGTGGGTTCATCCAGGATGATGAAGGGCGCGTCCTTATAGAGGGCCCGGGCAATGGCGATCTTTTGGGCCTCGCCGCCGGAGACCTCCACACCCTCCTCGTCCAGATCCTTGTAGAGCATGGTGTCCAGCCCGTGGGGCATGGAAGCCATCCGCTCGGCAAAGCCCGCCTTGTTCAGGCAGTCCAGTGCCCGCTCCCGGTCGTAGCTTGCCGCGCCTGCCACATTTTCGCCCAGAGGCATGGCGAACAGCTGGAAATCCTGGAAGACGACGGAGAAAATACCAATGTAATCGTCATAGCGGTACTTGCGGATGTCGATGCCATTGAGCAAAATCTGGCCCTCGGTGGGGTCGTAGAGCCTGCACAGCAGCTTGATAAAGGTGGTCTTGCCGCTGCCGTTCATGCCCACCACTGCCAGACGGCTGCCGACCCGGAACTTCATGTTCACATGCCGCAATGCCCAGGTGTCACTGCCGGGATACTTAAAGGAAACATCCCGGAACTCCACCTCGTACTGCCGGTCGCTCCGCTTTTCGGTGGTCAGGCTGCCCTGGTACATGTTGTTGGGCACATCCAGAAATTCGTAGCTGGTTTCCAGGAAGCCAGCGTTGGTGCGGATGTTTCCCATGGTTTCCAACAGACGGCTGATGCCCAGGAACAGGTTGGTGATGGCACCCACATACTGGGTGACGGAGCCCACACCGAACGCACCGCCCCAGGCCTTCAGGCAGACGAACAGGTACACAACACCCGTCAGCACCACGCTGACGCACTGGCCCGCTGCCAGCCACAGGCCCTGGGGGCCCCGGCAGAGCCGAACTCTCAGGGAATCGGGAGAGGTCAGATCGTCCCGGGCCATATAAACGTCGCAGATATTCTCCTGCTGTCGGTACATCCGCAGATCCACCGCCCGCTTGCGCTGGTGTGCCATGAAACCGAAGAAGCTGAAATAGCGGTTGCCCATCCGGGAATCCTCCGCGATCACCGACCAGTATTTTTGCGACTGGTTGGTGCAGGCGGGACCCGCGAAAGCGATCAGGAGCATCAGTGCCACGATGCCTACGGCAAACAGGGGATGGTTCAGCACTGCCAGGGCACTTCCTCCGGGCACCCGGTTCAGGAACAGGCTCACCGTCAGACCTACGCCGCCCAGCACCGCCGCTACACCGTAGATCAGGTTGCCGAAGTGATCCAGCGACATCCAAAGGCCGAAGCCGCCCCAGTTTTCATTCTGGAGTATCTGAGAATAAAGGTCATGCACATGCTGGCGGTCAATGTCCGCATAGTCCATGCGCAGCATCTTTTCCATGTAGATCCGGTCATCCAGCCGGGCAGCGTTGGAGCGTTCAAAGTGATACCAGCGGGTCAGGAGCCCGCCCACCAGGGAAAGTGCTGCACCGGCGACCAGCTGGATCAGTACCCACTTCATCAGCTGCTGGGGATCCCGGTTTCCCGCCAACTCGTTGATCAGCTGGGCGGAGATCCAGATGGTGGCATAGGGGCTCACCGCCTGGAACAGGCACCGCAGCAGGTCGGATACGAACCGTCCGGGACACAGCTTCCAGTAGATCTTCCAGGCCCGCAGCGTCCGCTGCCAGGCTTCCCGATAGGTCAGTTTATTTTCATTCTCCATGGTGTGCCGCTCCTTCCTTGTAATACTGGCTCTGCACGTCGAACAGCTTGGCATAGCCGCCGCCCCGGGCCATCAGGCTTTCGTGGGTGCCCTCCTCCGCGATGATGCCGCCTTCCAGGAACAGGATGCGGTCGCAGAACCGGGTGGAGGCCAGCCGGTGGGAGATGAACAGGGAGGTCTTGCCTTTGGTCATCTCGCTGTACTTTTGGTAGATATCGTTTTCCGCAATGGGGTCAAGGGCGGCGGTAGGCTCATCCAGGGTCAGGATGGGGCCGTCCTTGTACAGGGCCCGGGCCAGCATCAGTCGCTGGGTCTGTCCGCCGGACAGCTCCACGCCGTCCTCGTAGACCTCCCGGCCAAGCTTGGTTTCCAGACCATGGGGCAGGGAATGCACCTTTTCCGTCAGGCCGGCCTTGTCCAGGCAATCCCAGACCTTTCCTTCGTCAATGTCATCCAGCGTCTGGGCCACATTCTCCGCAACGCTGGCCTCCAGCATGGAGAAATCCTGAAATACGGCGGAGAACAGGGCGTAATAGTCCCGGCGGTTATAGGTTCGGATGTCCTGGCCATTTAAGAGCACCCGGCCCTCCGTGGGATCCAGGAAGCCGCAGACCAGCTTCACCAGCGTGGTCTTGCCCGCGCCGTTCAGACCCACGATGGCAAGCTTTTCACCGGGACGGATGGTCAGATCGATGTTCGTCAGGGTGTCCTTTTCCGCCTTGGGATAGCGGAAGGAGACATTTTCCAGCCGGATCTCATAGCCGATGGTCATATCCTTGGGCAGGGGTTCGCCCTCGTCAAATCGGAAGGGCTCCGGCCAGTCCAGGAATTCCCGGATCATGGACAGCTCCAGGCTTTCCTTGTGCAGCTGGGTGAATTTTTCCAGAATGCCCGTGATCCAGGCGGTGAAGCCGCTGACGGTGGAGAAGTACAGCAGGAATTCCGACGCGCTCATGCCCTCCGTCAGGGTCAGGTGGATCAGGTAGACATAGGCGATGCCGTTTCGCAGCAGGGTCAGCAGCAGGTCTACCACGCTGGTCCAGAGGTAGACCTTTTCCCGTCTCTCGACAAAGGCCCGGTACAGTCCCAACGCGCCGAACCACACATCGTCCAGCCACTGCCGCAGGCCGAAGATGCGGATGTCCTTGGCGGCGGAACGTCTTGTGTCTACGCCTTTCACATAGCCCATTTTGGTGAGATAGGCCCGCTCCTCCTCCCGGTGGCGGTAGCCCCATTCGTTGATGTACTTGTTGACAAAAAAGCCAACGGCGGTGGTGGCGGCGACCAGGCAGGCCAGCACCGGGTTCAGCCCGGACAGCAGCCCCAGATACACCAGGAATCCCAGCACATTGGTCAGAATATCGGCCCAGGTGGTCCAGATTTGTTCTGTAGAGGCACTGTTGCGGCTGCAGGCATCCAGGCTCTGGTTTTCGGCGCGGATGAATTCGGTGTCCAGGGTGTTGGGGTAGGCAGTTCCGGCAATTTTACCGGCCAGCTTCCGCAGAATTACCAGACGCACAGCCACCCGGCCCCATACGGAATTTTCATCCAGATAGGTTTTCAGGCCGGACAGCACCAGCAGTACCCCGCTGAACAGGGCGATGGTGCCCACCAGCTCCCCCAGGGGCGCGGCGGATTCCACCTTGTTCAGGATGGCCGGGGAGATCAGCATCTGGGCCGCCGTCAGCCCCGCGCTGACCACCGCGATCAGCAGGCACATCCACAGCACACTCCTGCGGGTCTGCCAGGCAGTGCGGATCATAAACCCGGTGTTCTGCCACATATTGTATTTTGGTTTTTTGGTTTCTTTCATGTTTATCACCTCATGGCCCAATCCTATCACAAAAATTCATCCCCGGCACATTCCGGGGACGAATCGTCAAATCTGGGTGATGAATTGCAAATTTACACCTGCGGAATGAGAATTTCCGTGGTGAAAGCACCGTCCTCAGAGTTGCGGCTTAAGTAGCCGTCCAGACGCTCGATGATGTTATCGATGCGCACCAGGCCGAAGCCGTGGCCGTCGCCCTTGGTGGTCCGGAAACGCTTCCCCACCTTTGCCAGCTTCTTCGTGGAGGTGAAATTGGTAAAGGAAATATACAGCTGGGTACCCTTCATGTCCATGTATACCCGGATCATCCGCTGCTCCTCCGGCAGCTGACAACTGGCCTCAATGGCATTGTCGAACAGGTTGCCGATGATGCAGCACAGGTCCAGCTCGGACATTTTCAGCTGCACCGGGATATGGGCATCGCACTGGACGGTGATATTCCGGGACCGGGCCAGGGAAATTTTACTGTTCAGAATGGCGTCCGCCATGGCATTGCCGGTCTTGACCACCGTATCCACGGTGTTTAAATCCGTATCCAGCTCGTCCAGGTAGGCCTTGATGCCGTCCATATCGCCGTTTGCGGCCAGCACCTTCATCATCTGGATATGGTTGCGGTAGTCATGCCGCCAGCCGCGAATCTGGCGGTACATATTCTCCACTTCCTGATAGTGGGTCTCGATCAGCTCCCGCTGGTAGGCAGCGATCCGCTTGTCTATCTGTTTTGAAAAGAGGGACATGGTGAGCCTCCTTATGTATGTTGGATGATTGCCCGGTTCAGCGGCTCATAAGCTCCTCTGGGCAGGGGCAGCACTGTGCCATCGGACAGCCTGACTTCCGTTTTGGTGACCCGCTGGATGTATTTCAGGTTCAATATCATGGCCCGGCCCACACGGCAGAAACGGATGTCCAGCTCCTTTTCAAAGTCACCAAGGCTCCGTTTGACGGTGTATTCCGTCCGGGCATGGATGGTCACATAGTTCTGCCGGACATCCAGGTAGCGGATCTCATAGAAGGGGATGCGCACCATCTCCCCGGACAGCTCCAGGTTCAGGCACCGCTCCTCCTGCTTCCGCTTTTCCAGTGCCCGGTCAAGGACGGTCAGCAGCTTCTCCCGGTTCACGGGCTTCATCAGATAGTGCAGCGCAGCCACCTCGTAGCCCTCGGCAATGTAATCGGAATACCCGGTGATGAATACGATCTGTACCGCTTCGTTGTCCCGGCGCACCTTCTTCGCCATGGTCACGCCGTCCATAGCACCCATTTCAATGTCCAGGAGCAGAATGTCCCATTCCTTGTCCTCGGCATACCGGAACAGGAAACTCTCTGCCGACGCAAATACTTCCCCCTGAATGCGGAACTGCCGCTCTTTGGCCCAGCTGTTCAGAATATCCTGCACAAATTCCGCGTCCTTCGCGCTGTCATCCACGATCGCAACCCGATAGGCCATAAGTTCACCCTCTCTCATTTTGGCTATATTATAGCCCCTTTTCCGGCGGGATGCAAGCTGTGTTTGGAGTAGGCTGATTGGAAAGGACAGAGGGGGATTCCGCCGGAAAAGTACAATTGTACACGGCCATTTTCATTTTGTTCATATTTTTTGGGAAAGACGCCCTGTTTATATTGACAAAAAAATCAAAAAAAGCTATAATTTACATAAAATATGAGTCGGTAAGCAAGGATGAGGCTGGCTTGTGTTTATTTTAGAATTCCAGAAAAGGGGATTACGTTTATGAAGAAATTTTTCAGCATCCTGACAGCACTGGTTCTGCTGTGCTCCATGGCACTGTGCATTCCCGCGCAGGCAGCAGAGAAGAACCCTGTGACCGAGGCCATGAATGGCGTCGTGCGTACCTTTGCTATCGATTATGACACTGGCATCGGTGCTACCGGCAGCGGCTTTGCTATCGGTACCGCAGGTGAGCCCTCCGCCATCTTTGTCACCAACAAGCACTGTGTGGAAGGCTATGACGAAGTGTTCATCGTTCTGGATGACGATTGGTATGACGAGTGGTTGGAAGGCGCAACCGTCGGCAACCTGGATACCGCTATGGATCACGCCGTCAAGTGCGAAGTCATCTATATGCCCGATGTTTACCCTGACTATGCCATCCTGCGTGCTGAGCGTGTGGTCACTGAGCGTGTGGCCCTGCCCCTGATGTCCGCAGACATGGTTTCCCCCGGCGACACAATCTACACCCTGGGTTTCCCTGCTGCAAGTGATGCCATCACCGCAAGAGGTGAGGTTGATTTGGACGAAGTCCTGGCTTCTCTCGATGCCATGACTGTTACCAAGGGCTCCGTCAACCGTCTGACTGTCTTCACCGATATGGGTGAATCCGAGGTCATCCAGATTGATGCCGATATCAACAACGGCAACTCCGGCGGCCCTCTGATCACCGAGGACGGCTACGTTATCGGCCTGAACACCTGGGGTGTTACCGCCGATAACCAGACGATGGAGCTGGCTCTGCGGATCGACTACATCATTGACCGTGTCAAGCATCTGCGTGAGACCGGTGTTCTGGCTGGCTTCGAGCCTACCATCATCACCGGCGAGGAGCCCGAATCCACCGAAACTGAGCCCGCTCCCGTTGAGACCGAGCCCGCCCCCGTTGAGACTGAGCCTGTTACCGAGCCCGTGACTGAGCCTGCTCCCACCACCGCTCCCGTGGAGGAGCCCACCGGCGGCATCAGCCCCGTTATCATTGGCGTCGTTGCCCTGCTGGTGGTGGCAGTCGTTGTGGTCGTGGTTCTGGCTATGAAGAAGCCCGCTGCTTCCCAACCCGCTCCCAAGGCAGAAATCAAGTCTCAGCCCAAGGCGGACGACTTCCCCAAGACCATGCCCGCTGCCGATGTCATTGGCAAGACCATGCCCGCCTACTCCGTCAGCTACCGCCTGGTGGGCGAGGCAGGCTTCTTCGCAGGCCGCCGCTTTGCCCTTGACCGCCCCCTGCGTCTGGGCAGAGATCCCCAGAAGAACGACCTGGTCTTCGAGTCCGGCACTGCCGGCGTCAGCGGTGCCCACTGCGTCCTGACCCCCGTGGCCGACGGCGTTGAGGTCATGGATCTGGGCTCCACCTACGGCACCCTCCTGGGCGACGGCACCAAGCTGACCGCCAACAAGAGTGCTGTACTAAAGGACGGCGATACCTTCTGCCTGGGCAGCCAGAAGCAGCTCTTCAAGATCGAGCGGAAGGAGAAATAATCCTTGCTATACAAATACTGTCCATACTGCATGACTCCTGTGGTTTCGGGACAGTCTTGTCCGAGGTGCGGCAAAACACCCGCGGCCTACATCTCGGAACCACATCATTTCCCGGCTGGTCAGCTCCTGGCAGGACGCTACTATGTGGGACGATCCCTGGGTGAGGGCGGTTTCGGCATTACCTACCTGGGACTGGATATCAAGCTGAAACGGCGCGTTGCCATTAAGGAATACTTCCCCCGGACCCTGGTCCGGCGGGAAGCTTCCTCGACACTGAACGTGACCTGCTATGCAGGCAGCGGCGGCCACTTTGAAAAGGGCCGCGAGCAGTTCCTGCAGGAGGCCCAGACCCTGGCGAAGCTGGACGATGTTCCGGAGATCGTCCGCGTTCTGGACTTCTTCGCGGAAAACAATTCCGCGTACATCGTCATGGAATTCCTGGAGGGTACCACCCTGAAGGATATCATGGCCCAGCGGGGCCGCCTGCCTGCCAAGGAGCTCTTTGACATGCTGGCCCCGGTGCTGAAGGGCATGAACTCCATGCACAACGACGGACTGATCCACCGGGATATCAGCCCTGATAACCTGATGCTTCTGAAAAAGCATGACCGGGTGAAGCTGATGGACTTCGGCTGCGCCCGGGAAATCGGCGCGGGCCATACCATGACCATCATGCTGAAGCCCGGCTTTGCCCCCAAAGAGCAGTACACCGGCCACGAGCAGGGCCCCTGGACGGATGTCTATGCCATCTGCGCCACCATGTACTACTGCCTGACCGGCAAGATTCCCCCGGAAGCCATGCGCCGCATTGGCGGCGACCGGGTGATCCCGCCCTCCCAGTTGGGGGTGGATATCAGCCCTGCCCAGGAATATGCCCTGATGAAGGGCCTGGAACTGGACGCGGAGAACCGGTGGAGAAGTACCGCAGAGCTGTTCAATGCCCTGTACACCGATGCCCCCATCCTGGTAGCAGAGCCGATGCCCTATACGGTTCCCGTGACCACAACGGACACTGTGGAGCTGGGGAAAACGGAATACATCGGGCCCTCCGCCTTGCTGAGAGCCCAGATGGCCATTGCTGCCAAGACCCAGCAGACCCAGCCGGAAAAGACAGAGCCCATTGACTACACCATTCCGGCACCTGCCCCCGCAGCGGAGCAGAAAACCGCACTTGAGGAAACGGTTCTGACCGATGTTCCTGAATCGCAGGTCTCCACCGCACTGGTATCTGAGACACCTGCCGAGAAAGCCCCCGCCCCAGTAGGGTATACCGAACCTGCTCCTGTGGAAGAAGCTCCTTCCTTCGTGGGCTATACCACACCCGCTCCTGTGGCGGAGGAAGCTCCCGCAGTTGTGGGAAATACGGAACCTGCTCCTGTGGTAGAGGAAGCTGCCGCAGCTGTAGGCTATACAACTCCCGCACCTATAGCGGAAGAAGCCCCTGCTGCTGTAGGCTATACAACTCCCGCACCTGTAGCGGAGGAAGCTCCCGCAACTGTGGGCTATACGGAGCCTGCGCCTGCGGTGGAGGAAGCTCCCGCCGCTGTGGGCTATACAATCCCCGCCCCCGTGGTGGAGGATGCTGCTCCGTTAGCTGCCTCCGCAACGGCGGTTCTGACGGCTGAGGAAGATGCAAAGGCGGAGGAGCAGGAGGACGAGATCGTTCCTATGGGTCCTGCTGCCGCGGCTGTACCCGTCCCGCAGGAGACCCCTGCGGCACCTGCCGCGCCCGTCAAAAAGAAAGGGAAAGGGCCCATTATCGCGGCTGCCTGCGCGGCAGTGCTGCTGATTGGCGCGGCTGCATTCTGGTTTGCCCACCCCCACAGCTATGGCGAATGGGAAGTGACCAAGGCACCCACCTGTACCGAGACCGGCCTGCGGGAGCAGAAATGCTTCTGCGGCGCGGGCAATTCAGAAACTCTGGCGGCCTTGGGACACATTACGGCAAAGGATGCCGCTGTTGCGGCAACCTGCACCGAAAACGGTCTGACGGAAGGCAGCCACTGCTCCGTCTGCGGAACAGTCCTGGAAGCCCAAGAGACCCTGGCCCCGCTGGGACATAATATTAAAGTTCTGCCTGCCGTGGAGCCTACCTGCACGGAAGAGGGCATGACGGAGGCCGTGGGCTGTGAGACTTGCGGATATACGGAGGCTCCCCGTGAAACTATCGCCGCACTGGGCCATACAGAGGTAGAGGTGCCCGGTTACCCGGCTACCTGCCGTGCCGAAGGCCTGACGGACGGAACCAAGTGCTCCGTCTGCGGCAAGATTATCGAAATGCAGATCTCCATCAATAAGCTGGCCCATACCGTTGTCACGGACCCTGCGGTGGAAGGTAGCTGTACCACTGATGGCCTGAGCGAGGGCAGCCACTGCTCTGTCTGCGGCACCGTCATCCAGGCGCAGACGGTCACAACTCCTGCAACGGGACACAGCTATTCCTCCAATGTATGCACCAAATGCGGTGCCATGAAGTGGCAGGTCGGTGCGTCCGTCTCGCCCGGCGGCGAGAGCGATGGCGTGCTGGCAGTTTACGTCAGCTACACGCTGATCGGCAGCGACCCCGGTGCTTCCACCTCCGTCAGCTATACGGCCACCTGCCCCAACGGCGCGGTGTACAGCGGCATTCTGAACTGCACGCAAAGCGGTCAGGGCGGCACGCTGACCTTCTCCTTTGCGGAGTGGAAGGGCAGATCCCTCAGCATCGTGTTCTACGATGCCTCCGGCAACCTGATCGGCGGCACCTCCTACGGTTTCTAAGGATACCGAAGGTGTTACGGAAGGAGTGCTTATGCGTTTTTTTAAAAAGAAGAGCATCGTACCCAGCGGTGTGGTTTCCGTCGGTCATGTCCACAACATAGGTGCCCGGGACAGCCAGCAGGATGCCTTTGGCTTCAGCGGCAGCGACTGCGGCGAGGGCGGTACCCTTGCCATCGTTGCGGACGGCATGGGCGGTCTGGTCAACAGCGGCCAGATCAGCACAGGCATCGTTTCCGCCGTGATGGATGCCTACGCCCCCGGCGGGGAGCTTCCTGCTGCCACCCATCTTCAGCTGCTGCTGAAACGAGCCATCGGAGAGGCTGCGGCACTGACTGCAGGACTAAATTACCAGAGCGGTTCCACGCTGGTGGCTGGTTTGGTGCAGAACAACGGCCTGTCCTGGATCTCTGTAGGCGACAGCCGCATCTATCTGTGGCGCGCTGGCGGACTGATCCAGCTGAATCGGGATCATGACTTTGCCCACGACCTGATGGTTATGGCTATTATGGATCAGATCACCTTCGAGGAAGCGGATAGCAATCCCCGGAAGGGCTCCCTGACCAGCTACATCGGCAGAGATTTTCCACGGTATGTGGACTTCAACCCGGAGCCCATCACCCTGCGCAGAGGCGACAGGATCATCCTGATGAGCGACGGAATCTACCGGGCCCTGACGGAGGCAGAGCTGACCCGCTATCTTCGTAGGCCGGCAGCCAAGTGCGCCCGGATCATGGAACGGCGCATCCGGCAGAAAAAGCTGCCCCAGCAGGATAATTTCACCGCTGTCATTTTGGAAATTGAATAACCGGATAAGAGGGCCGGGTGCGTTTGCACCCGGCCCGTTTCTATGCAAAGATTCACAATTTGGATATAATTCGTTTTTCTTTCGTTTATATTGGGGAGATATTCTGTTTACAAGGTCCCCGGTACTGCCGGGAAAACAGGAGGTATGAACCCATGCTTCAGGATTACTCGATGGCAGAACTTTCCCTTTACTTTTTCATTTACGCCTTTCTGGGCTGGGCGGTTCAGGTGGTGTGTCTGGCTCTGAAGGAGGGGCACTTCGTGAACCGGGGCCTGCTGAATCTGCCCATTTCCGTGCCCAGCGGCATCACCATGGTGATCTTGCTGGTGGCCCTGCCGCCTCTGGACGGACATACGGTTTTGCAGTACATCGCGTCGCTGCTGATCCTCAACATGGTGGACATTCTGGCAGCCCAGTTTGTCCGGAATATCAGCCGCCGCAGCCAGCTGGGGGACAGAAAGGGATCGGGCCTTTCCTGGCAGGCGGAGGCCGTCATCAATGTGGGCGAATCCCTGGTCTATCTGTGCCTGTATCTGGTGATCCATCCGTTTTTGTATCTGTTTATGACCTGGGTGCCGGAGTGGCTGGTGCTTACGGCGGATGTCCTGCTGTGGCTCGCTCTGGCGGTGGACTTCCTGGGGGTGGGCTACGCCCTCCATTCCAGCACCATTGCCCGGGGCGCGGAGGTCTTTGAGGAGCAGACCCAGAAGATTGGCGACCGGCTCTCCCGGCGAATCTGGGCCCGTCTGGAAAAGGCCTACCCCGGCGTGGAGCGGACGAGACCGGAGCAGCAGGGGAAATATGTGTTTGCCCAGGGCATTTGCTTCGATAAGCTGGTGTGGGTGTTCCTGGTGTCCTCCTTCCTGGGCGCGCTGATCGAGATGGTCTACTGCCGTGTTATGGGAGATGCCTGGATGAGCCGCTCCAGCGTGCTGTACGGGGCCTTTAGCTTTGTCTGGGGCTTTGGTGCGGTGGTGCTTACGGTTGTGCTCCAGCGGCTTGCGGGCAAGGAGGACCGGAAGGTCTTCCTGGCAGGCTTCCTGGTGGGTGGCGTTTACGAGTACCTTTGCAGCGTGTTCACGGAGCTTGTTTTCGGCACCGTATTCTGGGACTACAGCCGGATGCCCCTGAACATCGGCGGGCGGACCAATGTGCTGTACTGCATTTTCTGGGGCATTCTGGCGGTGGTGTGGATCAAGGTTTTGTATCCGCCCATGGATCGGAGCATCGAGAAGATCCCACCCCTGACGGGGAAAATTCTGACCTGGGCCATCGTCTTTGTGATGCTTTGCAACGGTCTGCTGACCGCCGGGGCGATGGTGCGCTATACCCAGCGGCAGACCCAGCCGGAGCCTGCTAGTGTGCTGGAAGCCTACCTGGATGAACACTACAGCGATAGCCTGATGGAAGCCCGCTGGCCCAACATGAAGATCACAGAACAGTGAAAAAACGCAGCCATTTTTATGGCTGCGTTTTTGCTTTGGGGGAAATCTCATTCCACAGGGTAAATCCGAGGATCAGGACACCGCCGATCAGCTGGGGGAGGGTCATGGTCTCGCCCAGGACGGTCACAGAAATGACGACAGCCACCAGCGGGTCGATATAGCTGAGGATGGCGGCCTTCTGGCCGGGCAGCTCTTTCAGGGAGGAGAAGTACAGACAGTAGGTGATGCCCGTGTGCACAAGACCCACCACCAACAGGGCGCACCAGCCAGAAAAGTCCAGCAAATGCAGGTTGCTTCCTCCCGTGGCACCCACATAGGGGATCAGGATCAGGATGGCGGCCAGGAACTGCAGGAAGGTGCGGTGGATACCATCCACATTTTTGATGAATTTATTCAGCAGAATAACTGTGGCATAGAACACCGCCGCGCCCAGACCGAAAAGGATGCCGATCAGATCCGTACCGCTGCTGCCCACGTCGCCGATGCCGGTGATCAGCACCAGGCCGATGGTGGACATGAGAAAGCACAGGATCTGCTTACCCGTCAGCTTCTCCCGGAATAGGAAGGGGCAGACCACGGTGACGATGACCGGAGCGAAATAGTAACTCAGTGTTGCCACGGAAACGGTAGTGTATTTGTAGGCTTCAAACAGCAGGATCCAGTTGATGCCCATGGCAACGCCGGAAAACAGCAGCAGGGGCAGCTCCTTCACCATGCCCTTGAGGGGGATTCGCTGGCGGGTCGCCAGAAGGAAAACGCCGATCAGTGCCGCCGCCAGGATGGCCCGGTACAAGGCCAGCTCCCCGGAGGGCAGGGGAATGTACCGGACAAAGGGGCCCAAGGTGCCGAATACGGCCATGGAAAGGATCAGCATCAGCCGGGGACTTTGAAATTTGCGCATACAGTCACCTCATTCTCAATGGCTGACCCTGCGGATCAGTCGTTCGTGCATCATTAACATCAACGCCAGGATGGCCAGCAGGTACAAGGGAAATAGGGCTACGGTGATGTGGTTGGCAATCAAACCGAAGATAGGGGGCATCAGGCAGGTGCCCACATAGGCACTGGCCATCTGAACGCCGATGAGGGCCTGGGAGTTCTCCGCGCCGAAGTGTTCCGGGGTGGAGTGGATGACGCAGGGATAGATGGGGGCGCAGCCCAGGCCAATCAGAATCAGGCCGGCGAGAGATACGGCTTCGCCCAAAGGCAGCAGCATAGCAGTCACGCCCAGCAAAATAATGGCCTGTCCCATACGGATCAGCTGGGTGTCGCTGAATTTCATGGTCAGAAAACCGTTCAGTGCCCGGCCGATGGTGATGCCGATATAGAACATACTGGCAAAGGAAGCGGCAGTCTCGGCGGGAACACCCTTATAGAGGGCCAGGTAGGAGCTTGCCCACAGGCCTGCGGTGGTCTCCAGAGCGCAGTAGCAGAAGAAGGTGACGAGCACTTCCTTCGCGCCGGGAATCTGCATTACCTGCCCCAGGGGCTTGGGGGCAGCCTCCGTCCCGTCCTCCGATGCTCCTGCCCGCTTCTTCCACAGAGGCAGGGAGAGCATCAGTGCGCAGGTCAGCACGATCTGGATCAGGGCGATGGTCCGGTAGCCTCCCGTCCAATGGCCGCCGCCGGTGAGCACCCAGCCCATGATGGAGGGGCCGATGGACGCGCCCACGCCCCACATGCAGTGGAGCCAGCTCATGTGACGGCTGGCATAGTGGAGGGCCACATAGTTGTTCAGACAGGCGTCCACACCGCCCGCACCCAGGCCGTAGGGGATGGCCCACAGGCACAGCATCCAGAAGGATTCACAGGTGGAGAAGCCGAAAAGAGCGGCGGCGGTCATGCCAACACTGATGGCGGTGACCTTGCCGGGACCCAGCTTGTAGGTGAGCCGGTCGCTCATAAGGCTGGACACGATGGTGCCCAGAGCAATGATCATGGAGATGGCACCCATGTAGGACACAGGCACGCCGAATTCCAAGTACATGGTGGGCCAGGCAGAACCCAGCAGCGCGTCCGGCAGGCCAAGACTGATAAAGGATGCGTAAATAATGACAAGCAGCAGATGAATCATGGGAAAATCCTCCAAACGGTTTGCCATAATTATAGCAGGATTGACGAAAAAAGCAAGTGTCCTCCCGAAGGAGGACACGCAGCATATTGCGCATTGTAGGGGATCATGCGTGGGATAGTGTGGGAATTCTCAGTTTCTTCTGGGTGAAGCCCGCAAAGGCGGGGCCTTTGGTGAAGAAATTGCAGTCCTCTTCCTTCCATTCCCGGCAGGTAAATCCGGCGGTGTCGGCAGGGGAGAAACCCAAGGTCACATGCCTGACCTCCGTGCCGAAGGCAGCAATGACCTCGTCCAGGGAAATATCCCGGGTGGAGAATACATTGTGCAGGGTCATTTCTCCGTCTTCGATTTCCGCAATGGCCCAGGCATCCAGGGCTTCGCTGTAATACACGCAGTCCTGCATGAACTGGGCCACATAGAAGAAAATCAGGCCTGGGTTGTCCACCATATGGCAGGCAGCGGGGAAGGTGCTTTCAGCCATGGCAGCAGCGAAGCGGTCCCGGTTTTCGGCGGAATCCATCATGACACGCGCCATGGTGCAGGGGCCCTTCTGAGCCACATCCCGCTCCCAGACAAATTCCCGGTCAGGCACAAAGCCAAATTTGGGATAGAATTCCACCACATTGTCGTTGCCGAAGAGATAAACCCCGTCAGCGTCGGCGGTGTCCTTTTCAATTTCTGCCATGATGGCCCGGATGAAGCCCTTGTTTCGGTGCTCCTCCGCCGTCATAACGGTGCCCAGCTGGTAAACGCGCTTTCGTTCCCCACCTATCACCATGTCCGTCCGGTTCAGGGACACGTTGGCGACCACTTCGCCATCCATAACCAGGGAATAGGGATTGTAGTTATCTCCCCAGTAGCCCAGCTGATACCAGTTTTCAAAATTCAGGCCAAAGGTCTTTTCCGCCAGCGCGTTAAAGCTGCGCCGGAGATGCTCGTCGTTCCGGTAGTTTTTTACGATCTCATACATGAAATCAGCCCCTTTCGTTCCTTCATCATAGCACGAAGGAAGTCTGAAAGCTACCCCCACTTTTCCTCAGAAAAAAAGATGGGCCACCGTATTGGCGCACCCAATTCCTTCCCCCCGGGGAAGCGGTTGGATGCTCCCGCACCAGTGTATTACTGGGTATTGCGCGGAAATGGGCAGCAAACGTCACTGATACCACAAATATAGTCCATACTCACATTATACAGCTTTGCCAGGGTAATCAAGCTATCCACTGGTATTCTGGTTTTGCCCAGTTCGTAGTCACAATAGGTTCGCTGTCCGATATTCAGCAGAGCCGCAATTTCTGACTGTGTTTTGTCATGATCCTCCCGCAAGGCCCGGATTCTTTCTGCGTATTTCATGTAATCACCTCTTGATAAAATATACCATAGAGTTTATAACTCTATTGACTTATAGAGTTATAAACTCTATAATGGGGTGGGAGGTGATGATTATGGAATGCCAAACCTGTGAATCGTGTGTACATTTTCGACAGCACTATGTCGTTGACGAACAGCGATGTATGGCTGTGAACTGCGGACACTGTGTTTATCCCGGTCTGAAGCACCGCAGAGCATATGCGAAGGCCTGCCGGCATTTCGAGGAGCGGCGGGAGCCGCTCTCCCTGCCGGACAGAAGGCAGGTTATCGAGTTCCTGACGACGGATATGCTTCAGCACATTCTGGAACTGGAGCTTCCTTATGAGGTGGTCGAGGGCAAATAGAACGCGCCGGGAGCATTCCCGGCGCGGCTCTTATGTTCTCAGGATCCTGCGGATGGTTTTCTCGGAAAGGTGGTATTTTTCTGCCAGGGCAGGCACGGGGGTGCCTGCGGCCTGTTCTGCGCGGATATGTTCGTTCCGCGTGTCCAGTTCCTTTCGATAGGCCGTCCCCCGGCCCCAGGCCCGGCGGTTTTCCGCCTTGCGGGGGATGTAAATGGTCACGCCGTCGGCGTACTCCTGGATCAGGGCAATGACCTCCCGGGGCAGGATATCCTCTGCTTTTATATAGCGCACAGCTGCCTCCTAAAAATTTCTTTCTCGGAAAGCAAGGGCTATACAAAGCCTTATTTCATTCCTTGCATAGCCTTTGCTTATGCAGCGGTTACGTAACGGATCATACCCTTTCCCCCTTTATGGTATATTCCAATAAATTATAACCCGTAATTAGGGCAATGGCAAGCTCAAGAATTTTTCAGAAAGGAAGGCGGGCTTTATCCGCCGCAGACCTCCAAAATCTTGTCCGCAGCCCCGGCGGCACCGGTGCAGGAGCGGAAGCCTTCCCCGATGGCGGCGGCGTTTTGGCGGTAAGTGGGGTTCGCCAGCACCCGCTCTACAGCTGCCTGGATGGCCTGAGGGCTGGTTTTGTCCAGCTTGATGCCCGCGCCCAACTGGGCCGCACGGGCAGCAACACCGCCCTGCTCCCCGGTCTGGGGCAGCATGACAAGGGGAACCCCGAAGTACAGGGCTTCGCTGACGCTGTTCATGCCGCAGTGGGTAAGAAAGGCATCCGCCTGTTCCAGTACCGCGATCTGATCCACGGTGGGATAAATTTCAATATTGTTCGGAAGCGTCCCGAAATCCGAAGGATTGACTTGATTTCCTACGGACAAAACCACCTGCCAGGGGGTATCTCTCAGGGCGGCGATACACCGCCTGTACAGGGGCAGCATCTTGTTGTTGACGGTGCCCATGGAAATATATACCAGCTTCTCCCGCTTCTTTTCCATAGGCGCGGTGACAGGACGGATGGAGGGGCCTACAAAGGCATATTTATCGGAAAAGGTCTCACCGCAGGGCTGAAACTGAGGAGAGGTATAGACGATGGTGTGGGTATTGTCGTCGTTTTGCAGGATGTCCAGAATGTTGTTTATGGGGTAGCCTTTGACTTTCAGACGGTCGATATCCTTCTGAATCTTCGGCATGGAGAAAATCATGCCAAACATCTGCCCCAAGCTCTGTTTCATAATTTTGGCGGAATGCTGGTTGAAGGCGAAGGTGGTGGTGGAGGACACAAAGGGGATGCCAAGCTTCCGGGCCACGGCTTTGCCCCAGACAGCCATGGAATCAGCTACAATGCAGCGGGCCGCAATTCCTCCATATGGCGGCAGACCCCTTCGTCCAGGGCCAGGGTGGTGTCCACCAGCACCTTGGTGGAGAGGGCCAGATCCTTGCCCACCCGTGCGGCCTCCTTGGGTGTCAGGCGCATTTCTGCGTCAAACTGGTCACAGGGGACAAAATTTGCGCCTGTAGCCTCGATTTTCTCCCGCATCAGCTCATAGGAATAGTACCAGACCTGATGCCCCCGGGCCACCAGCTCCCGGACAACGCCCAATGTGGGGTTGGTATGACCGTGGGCGGGGATGCAGAAAAATACGATCTTTTTCATGGTTTACTCCTTATCCTCGGTAATCTCGTCAAAGATCCGCTCAAAATACTGGGCCTGCATCTCCTTCGGCAGAATGGCAATGCCCCGGTCAACGTCTCCCAGCACAAGGATGCTGCTGCCCGGCTGCAAATCAAACAGATCCCGGGCCTCCTTGGGGATCACAAACTGTCCCTTCTCGCCGATTTTTACGATCCAGGCGTACTTACCCTTGGGAAATTCCATAGAGGTGTCCTCCTTTGGTGTAATTAGTATGAATAATCATACTTCAAGAGAATTAAAAAGTCAAGTACAACCTAGTCATCCCGAGAGAGCAAAGCGAGCCGAGGGATCTTCGCACCGAATATCTGCTTAGCAGTATCGGAAGTGCGCAGATCCCTCGACTCACATTCGTTCGCTCGGGATGACAGGAATGTTTATAGGCGGGAGATCAACGCACTGCCGTTCTCCTTCAGCCACTTTTTCCGCTCCTTATAATCCGGCAGCACCTTCTCCACCTCGGCCCAGAAGGCGGGGGAGTGGTTCATTTCCTTCCGGTGGCACAGCTCGTGGACCACCACATAGTCTATGACCTCTGAAGGTGTCAGCATCAGCAGGCAGTTAAAATTGAGGTTTCCCGCACCGCTGCAGCTGCCCCAGCGGGAGTGCTGATTGCGGATGGTAATGCGGCCATAGGTAACGCCCACGATTTTAGCGTAGTGTGTCACCCGCTCCGGGATGACGGCTAAGGCCCGCTCTGCCAGGGCGTTCACCTCCTCCGGTGTGAACCGGGGCCGGGATGGAATCTGTGCCAGATGCTCCCGGTGTTTCGCCACCCAATCGGCCTTGCTTTGTACAAAAGCGTCCACCTCTGCCTTCTTCATCCGCTGGGGACAGCGGACGATCAGCTCCCCTTGGGGCGTTAATTGCAGGGAAATGGTCTTCCGGTCAGACCGGATCAGCTGATAGGTCATGGGAAATTACCTCCTCCAATGCGGGGTAATGCTCCTCCATCAGGAAATATTCGCATCCATGGGTACGGCACCCCGCCAGATTCCGGGCGTTGTCCCGGATCAGTTCGTTGGTGTTCAAGCCGCTGTCGTCCAGCCGGGCCTCGATGGCGTTGGCGTTATCCCGGATGGCGAAAAAGTGGCTGCGGATATAGTCCTCCGACATGATGAGCCAGAGGGCACGGATGTGGGGAAGATAGGTCTCGTCAAAATCCTTCCGCCAGTCAAAGGGGATATAGCAGCCCTCGATGATCAGATTCTGGCCGTTTTCAATGGCAGTCTTTACCATCCCCCGGGCGATTGGCCAGAGGTAGTCCGTCATTTTGTCGTCGTCCATTGGGGTGAGGGAGGTGTTGCCGCTGCGGATCAGTCCCATTTTCAGGTGATCCAGGGAAAGATAAGGATAGTGGTATTTTTCCAGCAGACGCTGTGCCAGAAGGGTCTTGCCCGTATGGGAGGCCCCGGAAATTAAAATAATCATATCAGAATACCGTTGCAGTGGTCAAGTTCGTGCTGGATAATCTGAGCCGTCCAGCCGGTAAAGGTTTTGATGCGCACCTGGAAATCCAGATTTTCGTAGCGCACCTTGATTTTTTGGAACCGCTTCGTCTTCCGGGGGCCGCCCAGCAGGGACAGGCACCCTTCCTCGGTCTTATATTCGCCCTCGGCCTTCAGAATTTCGGGATTCAGCATGGTCACCAGCGAACCCTGGTCGTTGAATACAATGATCCGTTTGGTCTGCCCGATCATATTGGCGGCCATGCCCGCACAGGTATCCCAGTGGGCAACCAAAGTATCCAGCAAATCATGGGCGATGGGGAGGTCATCCTTCGTGGCAGGCACGGATTTTCGGGCCAGCAGGAAGGGGTCGTGAACCAATTCTCTAACCATTTGATCTTCTCCGTAAAGCAAAATCGGGCGGGTCTTTCGACCGCCCCAACATATTCAGCATACCACAGGGAACCGTCCGCTGTCAACATTCTTTTTGGGAAAATCCGGTATTTCTGTGTTTTGCATCAAAGTGAGGGAACTTCTTTATGAAACTTCCCATCTTGAAAATGAAAAGAAACGGCGTTATGATATAGGCACAAAGAGGTGATACCGATGTACAGGTAAACTTCGATGACGCAGAGCTTTCCATAAATAAATCTTCCGTTTATAATAAAATTGAAAGTCAACAAAAATGAATGTTTCGGAAGTAATTCAAATTTCGTCTGAGAAAGCCGCGTCGACAATCCGCAGAAAGAGAGGTTAACCAACGATGTTAGATATCAAGACAGAACAGAAATGACCCTTGGCTGAAGCTCCTAAATTCAGTCAAGGGTCATTTCTTTTGTCCGGGTCTGTAAACGCGGTATGAGCGGCCATACAGCCGCCCAACATATTTATCATAGCAAATTGGAATGCCCGCTGTCAACAGGAAATGTCTTTTCCAAGCGGAAATCTGTATTTTATATAATTACAATTTTGTGAAATTGTACAATATTCCATATTGAAAAAAAGAAAAACTTGTGATATCCTATAGTCACAAAAGGAAAAGCCAATCCAAAGGCGATCCTTTCAAGGCTCACAGATGAAAAGCACCGGTCAAGAAGAAACATGCAGGTCGCATAAGCTGAAGAAACTAAAAAATCAGGCATATAAGTATCGAGTAAAAAGAAAAAGATATTTCAAAGCATACCCTTGATGTAAGAATGCTTTATAAAAAGGAATATCAAAAAAGTTTTACAGAGAACGAAAAGCCAGACAAAATGTTTATCAGCGCAGAAGCAGAAAACAGTAAGCCAGAGAATTAAGGAAAGCAAAACCATAAATCAAAAGCAGAAGTTGAAAGCGAAAAAGACCGGAACAGAAGCTTACATCCCAGGAGCCAAAATCAGACATAGCCAAAAGAACCAAAGACAATTCCGCATTTAAGAGCTTCCCGCTCAAGGGAAATCACAAAATCGAAAAATGATAAGGAATGGATATTGGATCAAAAGGCAGTGTCTAATCTGTAGAAAGAGAGGTTAACCAAGGATGTTAGATACCAAGAGTGAAATGAAATGACCCTTGACTGCACAAAAATGTATCGATGGCAAGATACAGCAGTCAAGGGTCATTTCATGTGCGGGCAAGGCCCGCGGCTGATGCGTGCGCCAGCCCGGTGGTGATCGTTACTCCTCCTGGGTACCGCTCGGTTCGGGACATTTTTATTACGTCGCTCCGTATGGGGCGTTTTTTTATGCCCAGAGCCAGGCGATGGCCTGCAAAAGCACCAAGTGGGCGGGGTAGAAGATATAGAAAAAAGATTTCATCCGCCATTTGCCCCGCTGGCCGGAGTACAGCATCAGAAGGGGAAGGGCCAGCAAGGAATAGAACTGCACCCGGCTGGAATCCATAGCCAGAAGCAGAAGTCCGATCCCCAGCATGGCGACAGTCCCGGGGAGCTTATCGCACTTGGTACGGTGGAGCAGGCTGACCCAAACCGGCACCATACAGCCCCAGAAGCCATAGTCGATGGTGAAAAGCCGGTTCAGCATCCAAACGCCTGTTACGGCTGCCGTGAATACCAGAAAGGAAAGAGGAGTTTTCACGGTTTTGGCATGATCCAGCGCGTAAATCATCAGGATAGACAGGGAAAAGGTAAAGAGAATGGAAAAATAGGTGCTGCCATCTACAATCAAGTAGACGATCTGGCACACTGCCCCCAGCAGGAATAAGGACAGGAAATACCGCAGGCGGTTTCGGGTAAACTTGCAGCCCTCGGCAATCATGTAGGCGTAAATGGGAAAGGCCAGACGTCCAACGATCCGAAAGGCCATATTTTCCGGGAAAAGCAGCATCCCCATGTGGTCGATGAACATAGTGATTGCCGCGATGATCTTCAAAGCGTTGCCGCTCAATATGGCGGGCATGAAGGTTGCCCCCTTTCGCAGAGTTAGGAGTTAGGAATGCGTGGGAAAAGGACATTTCTAATTATTATAGCAGTTTCCCATGAAAACACAACCCCCTTGCGAAATGCAGATTTCGGGTGTATACTAGGGGAAACCAACGAAAGAGGGAATTTGCATGGAACTTGTAAACGGACGGCCTTTGGACTGTGTGGGGCGTTTGGAAAAGGAGGTGCGGGTCTATGATTTTCTGGACGGCTTGGGCGTATTCTACCAGCGCATTGACCACGAGGCGGCCATGACCATGGAGGCCTGCGCGGCCATTGACGAGGTGCTGGACGCGGTGATCTGTAAGAACCTGCTGCTGTGCAACCGTCAGTGCACGGCCTTTTACCTGCTGATGATCCCCGGGGATAAGCATTTCAAGACCAGCGAGCTGTCGAAAAAAATTGGTTCCTCCCGGCTGTCCTTTGCTGCCCCGGAGTATATGGAAAAATATCTGGACATCACCCCCGGCTCCGTCAGCGTGCTGGGCCTGATGAACGACCAGGGCAACCATGTGAAGCTGCTGATAGACGAGGATGTGCTGAAAGGGGAGTATTTCGGCTGCCATCCCTGCATCAACACATCTTCCCTGCGAATCAGAATCAGCGACCTGATGGAGAAAATTATCCCCGCCATGGGCCACGAGCCCACCCTTGTAAAATTGGAAAATCCCGAAGCCTGAGGACTTCGGGACATTTTTTATACGCGGAAGGTTTTGTAGTAGCACTCACAGATGTCGGCAAAAGACTTGCCGACGGTTTGCGTCTGGTTTTTCATGCAGCAAATCTCCTTTCTGTATTTGGGGTGCGTTTTTACTGGATCAGGGTATCCAGATACTGGCCGGCCAGCAGGACGGCTTCGCGGATATAGCTCTTGAACTTATTCATAAATGCGTGTTCTCCTTTCATACGATTGAGACCTCAGCCCGGCCTCCGGGCAGATATGGTGGCTTCGGTTACTGAAGACCGAAGGTGTAAGCAATGTCCACGCAGGATTCAGCGATGGACTTGCCGATAGCCTTGAGCAGCTTCTTCATAAGTACATCTCCTTTTCAGAAAAATCTGGCGTGTTTTATATTAGCCTGTCAACCGAACTTTCGAGGCCGTTGCCTCATGTTCGATGGGATAATCTTACAGGTAGTTTGTGAATTGTGTATAAGTAAACTGTGTCCGGTTTGTTAAATATTACCTCTAGACTGGCAATCCTGGATGGATTTTACAATTTGTTTAAGAAAAGAGAGGAGTCAGGAAAATTCCTAACTCCTCATTCCTAACTCCTAATTCAGCCAAAGGAAGTCCATAAATTCCGGCACCTGCGCCTCCCAGGAGGCTTCGCAGTGGTAGCCGCCTACCTGGCAGAACATCTGGACGGCCGCACCCTGGGCGGCGGCATAGTCGGCCACCTTTTTGTTCCAGCCGTAGGTCTTGCTGGAAGTATCTTGCTGAGAGGGGTCTTCCAGTCCGTAGGCCTCATGGGTGCCCCAGGACAGGAATATCCGGGTATCGGCACTGATGGGATTCTCCTTCATGTCCTTCATCAGGGGCCGCATACAGAAACCAATGGCACTGGATACGCAGGCGGCCTTGGAGAACCAACGGTTGTAGTGAACGGCGGCATAAATAGCCATCAGGCCGCCCATGCTGGAGCCGCCGATGGCGGTGCACTCCCGGAAGGGGATGGTGCGGTACTCCGCGTCGATGACGGGCTTGATCTCATTTACGATCCACTCCATGGTCTCGTGGCCCATGGGGGTGAATTTGCCGAAGTGGCTGGTCTTGTTGGCGGGGTAGGGGAGGTATTCGCTGAGCCGCTCATAACCATCGTGGCCGCATTCGATGCCCACCACGATGATGTCCTTGTCCCAGCCCTCCAGGAAGGCCTTCAGCCCCCAGGATTTGCCGTAGGTGGCGTCCTCGTCGGAGAACAGGTTATGACCGTCGAAGAAGTACATGACGGGGTAGCGTTCCTTGGTTTCGGCGTAATTATCCGGCAGCCAGATGTGCAGGGGGCGGTTGGTTCCTTTTGGGGGGTAGATGCAATCGCGTTTGACGATCATGTGGTTTTTCTCCTATCCCGGATGCCGAAGAGAACGGCTCCGTAGTATTTCTTTTCATCGAGAAAGGCCTCCAGACTTTCGCCGTAGAAGTCGGGGCCGGTGGAGCTGCGGTAGGTGTTGTAGCCCACGAAGCCCCGGTCGGTGTGCCGCAGGGCCACGAAATGGGCACCCAGCTTCCAGCCCTGCCGCCAGCGGTAGAACAGGATACACACATCGCTGTCCTTTGCCACTTGGTTGAACCGTTCCCGCCGCAGGCAGGGGGTCACCGGGAAGCTCCACTGGGTAAACAGTACCGCCGGCCCAAAAATGGAGGTGCCCCCATTGCCATGGATCAGGGGCAGCTGTAATTCATAATAGCGGATCAGCTCTGGGATATCCACCCGGTAGCCCATGAGACGCAGCGCATTGTGGGTGGCGATCCACCCGCACCCCACCGCCGCACTGGAACGGAAACCGTAACGCCATTGGTTTTTGGGAATATTCCGCTGATTGTAGATCAGGTCGTTCATGGTAAAGCCTCCGTACTGTGAGTTAGGGATGAGGAGTTAGGAATTGACCCTGACCCAAATTCCTCACGCCTAACTCCTAATTCCTAACTTAGGGAATGGGGTGTTCGGCAATATAGGCATCCAGCACTCTTGCGGCTGTCATGACCATTCTGGCGCAGGGGCGGGTCTTGTAGAATTCCGCCGTCCGGGGGGTGGGATTGGGATCGGTGGGGGGATTCTTCAAAATTTCCCGGCAGACGATGCTGCCGATCTCCTCCCGGAATTTCCCGGCCAGCTCCTGCACCAGTCTGTAGTGTTCTTTCTTATTGATATCCTTCTCGCCGGGGTCATCGTAGCCGTAGAGCAGGCCTGCCACCATCAGCATCCCACTGACGGCCCCGCAGACCTCCCGCATCCGTCCCATGCCGCCGCCAAAGGAGGAGGACATCCGGGCCGCAAATTCCGGCTCCAGCCCCGTCACATCGCAGAAGGCTACCACAATGGCCTGGGCGCAGTTGCTGCCGTTTAAAAACAATTCCGCTGCCTGATAGCTGTGATCCATAAGAATACCTCCCAGTGGTTTTTGACTATTTTAGCATAGGAACCCGATATTGACAAGAAAGCAGAAAGGAAAATTATCATTTCGTACTTTGCCTGCGGCTATGCCGCATCAGTGCAATAGACGATAATTTATAAAAAGAAACCAGCCGCCGGGGTTCGGCGGCTGGCGAATGGGAAGTATCAGACGGTGACCAGCTCGTAGCAGTCCTCGCCCAGGCCAATCTTCTTGGCATGTTCGATCTGGCTGCGCCAGGAGGTGTGGGGGAAGGCACCGGTCAGGTTGTCCAGATCGGGGCGGTTGGCCTTGGCCAGGGCACTGCCGGGCATGACGGGCTGCTTCAGCACGGCCTCGGCACAGGCCAGATCCAGGGCCACGGGGTCAAAAGAGGCAAACATGCCCACATCGGGAACGATGGGAATGTCGTTCTCCGCGTGGCAGTCGCAGTAGGGGCTTACGTCCCGCACCAGGGAGATGTGGAAATGGGGACGACCGTCCACCACCGCCTTGGCATATTCCGCGATCTTGTAGTTTAAGTACAGGGCGGCATCATGGTCGTCTGCGGCGATCGCCTCCACGGGGCACACATGCAGGCAGCGGCCGCAGCCGTAGCACTTGTTCCAGTCGATGTGCATCACGCCCTCCTCCGTCAGGTTGGGCGCGCCGTGGGCACAGATGTTGGCGCAGGCACCGCAGGCTACGCACTTTTCCTTATCCACCACAGGGCGGCAGGCATCGTGCATATCCTTCTTGCCGGCCCGGGAGCCGGAGCCCATGCCCAGATTTTTCAGCGCGCCGCCGAAGCCCGCTTCCTCATGGCCCTTGAAATGGTTCAGGGAGATAACGATGTCCGCGTCCATGATAGCCCGGCCAATAAGGGCCTCTTTTACATATTCGCCGCCATTGACAGGAACGGCCACCTCATCGGTGCCCTTCAGGCCGTCGGCAATCAGCACATGGCAGCCGGTGGAGAAGGGACTGAAGCCATTGAGATAGGCGGTCTCAATGTGGTCCAGGGCATTCTTCCGGGAGCCGACGTAGAGGGTATTGGCATCGGTCAGGAAGGGCTTACCGCCCAGGTCCTTGATGATGTCCACCAGCACACGGGCATAGCCGGGCCGCAGGTGGGCCATGTTGCCCAGCTCGCCGAAGTGGATCTTGATGGCTACGAACTTGTCCTGAAAATCGATCTGGTCAATGCCCGCGGACAGAATGAGCCGCGCCAGCTTCTGGGGCAGAGTCTCGGAAGTGCCGGTGCAGAAATCGGTGAAATAAACCTTGGGCGACATGGGAATACCTCCTGATTCGTTTTCTTTTAGTTTACCGTTATTCAGAAGGAAAGTCAAGGCCACTGGAATCGATAAATTCTCGTTTGTCTGTCTATGTACAGTAGGGGAGGGTCAAGACCCTCCCCTACAATGGAAGAAATTGTAAAACAACGAATCAGTCCATACATAAAAGCAGACCCCGGTGTTGGGGTCTGCTTTGGTCAGATCTGCATTTTTCGGTACAGCCTTTCCATCAGCTGCCGCATGGGCTTGAACAGCAGCAGGGCGATCACAAAATTGCCCGCGCAGTGGGTGATATCGAAGGGAATGCCGGAGATCCACTTGGTGACGGCGTAGGAAAAGCCGCCGATGAATACATCCACGATCCCGCACAGGGCACCAAAAAGCAGTCCGTAGGTACCCGACAGGATGGCCCAGCCCAGGGGGTGCTCCATTTTCCGCAGCAGATACGCCGCCAGGGCCAGCACCGCCCAAATGTAGAGATAGTTGATGTTCCACAGGCTGATGCCGTAGAATAATATCTCCATCATCACATACAGGTAGATGGGATACAGGCACTTCCGCCCGAACACCACCGCAAAGAGCATGACCATCAGGCTTACCGGCTCGATGTTGGGCAGGAAGCTCATGACGTACTTGGCGGCGAAGGTCAGTGCCCCCAGTACCCCGAAGAGGGCCAGCTCCCGCACGCTGATCTTAGCCAATGGTGTACACCAGCTTGAAAACATCGCCGTCGTTTACGGGGGTGGTATCCGCGCCGGTGGTGGCGTATTCCTCGCCAATGAACAGGGCCCAGTAGCTCTGATTCTCATCCCAGCTGGCGGCTTCCCCGTCCACGGCGTTGATGGTCAGACCGTAGGGGCCTTCCTCGCCCTCCACCAAGCCCTCCGCAATCAACACGGGGCCCAGGTATTCCTCGGTGGTTTCGTATTGGAAAACCTTCTCAGCACCGTCCTGGTGGACTACAGTAACCGTGATGGTCTTTGCGCCGGTGGTGGTTTCGGGGCGGTTTGCCATAGCGATGCCTGCCAGGATGGCGACGGCGGCAACCAGAGCCACCACGGCGATGATAAGCTTCTTGTTTTTCATGTTTTGTTCCTCCTGAAAACAAATAGGCTGCGGCGTCCAAAATAGACGCCGCAGCCGTTTTTCTGCGACAAGCACATCCCCGTAATCGCGCGGGAATGGGAGAATCCAGTGCGTAGGTCTTCTGACTTATGCCTTGCGGGGGACTGCTCCCGCGGGGCGATCGGCCTTCCCGGGTTTCCCCAGTGACCGGCTTTCGCCTATCGATCGCTCCATCAGCACATACAGCGGCGGTACCGTCCGGGATTCGCACCCGGTTATCTTGTTCAGCACCCTCAGCCAAACGCCAGGGATGCCACGCATTGGGTTATCAAATTGTCAAAAACATTGTAGCACCTTACCCAACTCATGTCAAGAGCGGGAAATCCTTGTATATTAAACGGTTTACAGCTTTTCCCGCAGTCCCGAACCGAGCTGTGCCTCTTTAGCAACAGAAGAAGAAACGTCCGTTGCAGCAGAAGAGGTTCAGCAGGTAGCACAGGCACAGGTTGGTGCAGGGGCTGCCGCCCATGCTGAAGCCCTGGAAATTGCCGGCATGGCGGCGGTATGCCGCACCGCCGTTTTCGATCTCCTCCAGCGCGTTCAGGTATTCCTGGTTATCCGGCTCCATACTGACGGCCCGGCGGATGTGCTCCAGGGCCGTCACCTGGTTGCCCAGACCGTCGTTGGCCAGGGCCGACAGGTAATACCACCGGGCGTTGCGGTCCGTGCTGTTACTCAGAATATTCAGGGCCTCCTGATAGCGGCCCCACTGAATATACATTTCAGCACTTTGCTGGTACTGGTTGCCTGTCCGCTGTCTACCGTAGCTGCGGCTGTAGCCGCCAAAGGGGTCATAGCCATAACCGCCGTAACCGCCGCCGTAGGGGTTGCCATAGCTGCCTGTGGGCCCCTGCTGGGCCTTCTCCGGGTTCTTGATCTGCTCGTAGGCCGCGTTGACCTCCTGCATTTTCCGGGCGGCCTCCTGGTCGCCGGGGTTCAGGTCCGGGTGATATTTTTTGGCAAGCTTCCGGTAAGCCCGCTTTATTTCATCGTCAGAGGCATCGGGGCTTACCCCCAGCACCTTATAAGGATCGTCGATCATTGCGGATCCTCCTCTTTACGTTTCCTTCGATAATTTGTCCAAACGCCGCTGTAGAGGATGTTGTCCAGCAGCGGCTTGTCCTGCACCAGGGGGAGCTTTTCAAAGGCATCCGCGCAGCGGCCCATGGTCAGAACCAGATATTCCTCCCACCGCTCCCGGTTCTCTCCCAGGCCCATGGCAATGTAGGGATTGTATTTTCCTTTTTTTAAGTCCCGGCGGTAGTCCACCGCCGCGTCCATCAGATAGATGAACCGGCCCAGGGCGTGGCCCATCTGCCGCAGGGTCGGGGCCCACAGGTCTTCCTCGTAAGTAAGCAGCTCCGCCATCAGCTCGCCGAATACGCCCGCAGGCTCGTCAGGATTGGCGCAGTTTGCCTTTTCCAGCTCCGACAGCCGGGCGATGCAGCTGCGGATGGCCCCGCATTGCCGGGGATACCGCTCCTCAATGGCGGGGCAGCGGCCCTCCAGCAGCTTTGCCATGATCCGGGCGGAGGGCTTTCCGTCGTCCTGCCAGTCGTCCAGGCAGTTGTAGTAGGCCAGGGCCACATTCATATCCGCACCGTAACGGATGAATTTGCTGTCCACCCATGTCCTGCTGATAAACGGATGGGGCAGGCATCTTCCCTTCCCCCCGGTCTCCTCCGGCTCATACAGGCTCATAAGGAGCGCGGACAGGAAGGCCATGTCATAGCTGAGCCCCAGCCGGGCCAATTCTCCCGACTGCTGCCCGATGCCCCGGCAGATGCCGCAGTAGATGGCACCGTAACGCTCCTGCTGCTCTTTCGTCAGCTCCTTCCAGTTTGCGGTCACATACCCAAACATCACACCACTCCTTTTTCCTGTTATGGTAGAAGATAACTGTGAACAGGACGTAAACGCTGCAAGAATTTACAAAATTTTTGCAATTAGGAATTAGGAGTGAGGAATTAGGAATTGTTCCGGAAACACCGCGCAAAATCAATTCCTCATTCCTAACTCCTAATTCCTAACTCGGGCACAACGCCACTCTCCACACAAAAATTCCTAACTTCTAATTCAGCGTTCCATCAAATACCGGTTCAGCGCACCGCCGTAAAAGACGATAGCCATGCAGCAGTAGAGCCACAGCATACTGAGGGCGACCGCATATACGGAGCCGTAGATGTTGCTCAGATGGGCGAAATGCTCCACATAGACCGAGTAAAGGTCCGAGAAGATCAGCCACCCGGAGGAGGCCAGCAGGGCTCCCGGCAGGCTGTCCCAGAACCGGTTGCGCTTGTTGGGCAGTGCCATGAACATGGCCGTAAAAATGGCTGTCTGGATCACCAGCAGCAGGAAAAAACGAAGGTCGATGATATCCAGCAGAAACCGCAGAAAAGGATGGCGCGCCTTTGCCAGCAGCCCCAGCAGACCTGTCCCGAACACATGCAGTGCCAGGGTCAGAAGCAGCACCACCAGAAAGGCAAAGGTATAAGCGACGCTGAGGAACCGGGTGTAAAAATATCCCCGGTTTTCGGATACACCGTAGATCGCGTTGAGGCCTGTCATCAGGCCGAAAATACCCCGGCTGGCAGACCAGAGGGTGGTCACTGCCGACAATCCGATGGCGGAAGCGGAGGTGTTGTCGTATGTGATGAGGATCAGCTCCTCGGCACCCTCTAAAAAGGCCTCCGGCAGGATGCCTGCCAGCATTTCGCCCAGCCGCTCCACCTCCAGCGGGGTGTAACGCAGCAGGCCCAGCAGAAGCAGCAGTGCGGGAAACACCGCCAGCACGATGAAGAAGCTGGCATTGGCGGCATACAACGGCACCCGCAGCCCTGCCATAGTCCTGCCAAAATGCACTGCCTTCCCAATCAGTCCGCCCCGTGGAAATTCCCGCATAGTATTCCCCCCTTATCAGGATAGCTTATGCCAAGCATAGAACTTCCATACGCGGATGCAGGGAGGTTCAAGAACCTTCCCTGCAATAATTTGGCGAAAATGCAAGCAGCCCGCTGCCCTTTGGGGCAGCGGGCGAACCGTTTTGTTATTCTGCGGAGATCAGGTAGTAGTACACGGGCTGGCCGCCGTTCAGCAGGTTCACGTCTGCGTTGGGGCAGATGTCGGCGAACAGATCGGCTGCCTTCTGGGCATCCTTTTCCTTCACGTCAGCACCGTAGTAAATGGTGACATACTCCTTACCGTCGTCACGGATCTTCTGAGCCAGGGATTTCAGCAGCACCTTGATGTCCTGGCTGGTGCCGAAGAGCTGGCTGCCGTAGAGGGCCAGGTAATCGCCCTCGTGGATATCGTAGCCGTCGAAATCGGAGTTCCGGGCGGCGTAGGTGATCTGCATGGTGTCCACGGTACCCAGAGCCTCGGTCAGAGCCTCGGTGTTCTCCTCGATGGAGCCCTCGGGGTTGAAGCCCAGCATGGCGGTAACGCCCTGGGGAACGGTCTTGGAAGGAATGACCACCACATTCTTGGGGGTCAGGGCATCTACCTGCTCGGCCGCCATGATAATGTTCTTGTTGTTGGGCAGCACGAAGACGGTTTCCGCGGGAACCTTGTTGACAGCCTCCAGAATGTCCTGGGTGCTGGGGTTCATGGTCTGGCCGCCGGAGATGATGGCATCCACGCCCAGGTTCATGAACACGTCAGCCAGGCCATCGCCCGCGCAGACGGAAACCACGCCCAGGGGCTTTTCCGGCTCGGCGATCTGGGGAGCCAGCTCCTGCTCGCTCATGACCTTTTCTGTGTGCTGCAGGCGCATGTTCTCGATCTTCACGGTAACGAAGGAACCGTACTTGATGGCCTCGCTCAGAGCCTTGCCGGGGTCGTTGGTATGGACATGGACCTTGATGATCTCGTCATCGTCCACCAGCACCAGGCTGTCGCCCAGCTCGCTGAGGAAGGCACGGAACTCCTCGGGATCCTTGTCGTTCTCCCGGTCGATGATGAACTCAGTGCAGTAGGTGAAGGTGATGTCCTCGGTGTCAAAGCCGCTGAAATCGGCGGCTTCCTTCGTTTCGCCTGCGTCCACACCCTCGGGCACGATGACATCGTTGCCCTGCAGGGAGGAGAGCATAGCCTCCAGAGCTACCAGCCAGCCTTTGCCGCCTGCGTCCACAACGCCGGCCTTCTTGAGCACGGGGTTCTGGTTGACGGTGTTGGCCAAGGCCACCTTTGCCTCGGCAATGGCGGCTTCGTGGACGAATTCAATGTGGTTATTCTCCGCAGCGGCGGCAGCGGCCTTGGCGGCAGCCAGGCGGGCCACGGTCAGAATGGTGCCCTCGGCGGGCTTCATGACGGCCTTGTAGGCGGCGTCCACGCCCTCTTGCAGGGCAGCGGCCCACAGCACGCCGTCGCTCTCGGTCTCGCCCTTCAGCTTCCGGGAGATACCCCGGAACAGCAGGGACAGGATAACGCCGGAGTTGCCCCGGGCACCCCGCAGCATGGCGGAGGCAGCCACCTTAGCGGCCTGGCCCAGATCGGGATCCTCAGTCTTGCGCAGGTCGGCGGCGGCGGAATTGATGGTCATGGACATATTGGTGCCGGTGTCACCATCAGGCACAGGGAAAACGTTCAGGTCGTTCAGGGCCTGCTTGTTGATTTCGATCGCGGCAGCCGCGCTGATGATCATTCTGCGAAGATCGGCTCCGTTAATGGTCTGTCTCAATTTGTGATACCTCCGATTACTTAACCGATACTCATAGAATCGATATAAACGTTTACGGCACGGACTTCGGTGCCAGTATGCTGGGTGACAACATAGCGCACCTCGGAAATGATGGACGCGCCCACGGCGGTCAGATTCACGCCGTTGTCCACAATGATGTGCAGGTCGATGGAAATGGTATTGTCCTCATGGAACTGGACGCGGACGCCCTTGCCCACGGACTCTTTGCGCAGCAGATGGTACAGGCCATCGGTTACGCTGCGGGCAGCCATGCCCTTGACGCCGAAGCAGTTAGATGCAGCGGTGCCAACGATGTCGGTATAAACGCCGGTGCTGACATTGACGCTGCCGTTTGCATTTTCGTGACGGATCATAGATCAGTACCTCCAATAAATTAAAAGTTGAAAGTTGAAAATTGAAAGTTGAAAATTAGAATTTCATAGATGAAATTTTCAATTTTACATTTTCAATTTTCAATTACGGATGCGAAGCAGCCGCTTACACCATGCTTGCTTCCCAGCACTCGGGAGCGGTCAGGCCCATCATCTTGACGACGGTGGGGGCAACGTTTGCCAGGCCGTAGCTACCCTCCAGGATCTTCCAGTCGTGATCCTTGTCGTAGATGATGAAGGGGACGGGGTTCAGGGAGTGGGCGGTACGGACGGAGGTCTTGCCCTTCTTGGTTTCGGTCATCTGGTCGGCGTTGCCATGGTCGGCGGTGATCAGCACAGTGTAGCCGTACTTGTCAGCGGCCTCGATGATAGCCTTCAGACCATTGTCAACACACTCCATAGCGTAGACCACAGCGTCCATCACGCCGGTGTGGCCAACCATGTCGCCGTTGGGGAAGTTGCAGCGCAGGAACTGGAACTTCTTGGAGGCCATGTTCTCCACCATCTTCTCGGTGATCTCCTTGGACTTCATGGCGGGAGCCTGCTCGAAGGGGATGACATCGGAGGGGATCTCCTCGTAGACTTCCAGGCTCTCATCCACCTTGCCGGAGCGGTTGCCGTTCCAGAAATAGGTGACGTGGCCGTACTTCTGGGTCTCGGACAGGGCATACTCGTGGATGCCGGCGGCGCACAGAACCTCGGTCAGGGTGTTGGTGATAACGGGGGGCTGGACCAGGTAGTTCTCGGGGATATTCAGGTCGCCGTCATACTGCAGCATACCGGCAAACTTGACACCGGTGTAGTCGCCCCGGTCGAACTTGTCGAAGTCCTTGCGGTCGAAGGCCAGGGAAATTTCCTGAGCACGGTCGCCGCGGAAGTTGAACAGGATCACGCTGTCGCCGTTTGCGATCTTCGCAACAGGCTCGCCGTTGCGAGCAACGACAAAGGCGGGCAGGTCCTGGTCAATGCAGCCGGTCTCGGCCCGGTAGGTCTCGATGGCCTCCTTAGCGGAAGCGAACAGGCGGCCCTGGCCCTGAACGTGGGTGCGCCAGCCCTTTTCGACCATGGCCCAGTTGGCTTCGTAGCGGTCCATGGTGACCTGCATACGGCCGCCGCCGGAGGCGATGGCATAGTCGCAGCCCTCGGTGTTCAGCTCAGCCAGAACATTTTCCAGCATCTCCACATATTCCAGAGCGGAGGTGGCGGGCACGTCACGGCCGTCCAGCAGGATGTGGCAGTAGGCCTTCTTCACGCCCTCGGCGTGAGCCTGACGCAGCAGGGCAATCAGGTGGTTGATGTTGGAGTGGACGTTGCCGTCGGACAGCAGGCCCAGGAAATGCATAGCCTTGCCCTCTGCGTTGGCAACCAGTTCCTTCCAGGTGTTGGATGCGTACAGGGATCCGTTTTCGATGGATTCGCCAACCAGCTTGGCACCCTGGGAATAGACCTGACCGCAGCCCAGTGCGTTGTGGCCCACCTCAGAGTTGCCCATATCATCATCGCTGGGCAGACCGACGGCGGTGCCATGGGCCTTCAGGTAAGTATGGGGGCAGGTGGCGAGCAGGTTGTCCAGCGTGGGGGTGTTTGCGACCACGACAGCATCGCCGCTGCCGCCGTCACCCTTGCCGACGCCGTCCATGATTACGAGAACAATGGGTTTTTCCATGAGTATTACCTCCAAAAAGCGAGTTTATCGCGTAATTTTGCATTCTATTGATTGTATTATTTTACATCATTTTTTATGAACTTACAACCATTTTTTTAAATTTTCTCTTCCATACAAAAAAACTTCCGGGAAAGCCCGAAAATGGGTGATTTTCCCGGAAGATATTGGATAAATTTCGCAGGCACGTTGCACAAATCAACGTGTTTCCCATGCGGATCAGAATTTCCGACGGCGGAAAACCAGACCGCCGATGATCAGAAGGCACATGACGCCGGAAATGATGGCAAGGCCGCCGAAGCCGCCCCGGGCGGTATTTTCCAGGTCAGCTTCCTCTGTGGGCATTTCCGGCTCCGTTTCCGGCACTTCGGTGGTCTCGGGGACAGGCTCCGTCTCCACGGGGGCTTCGGTGGGGGCCTCTGTGGGTTCCTCGGAGGTGGGCGGAACGGTGGCCTGTTCGGTCACGGGAGGTTCGGTGGGTGCTTCGGTGGTGGGAGGGACGGTCGTGGGGGGAACAGTCTCCGTAGGCTCTGTCGCTTTCTCGGTTTCCTCTGTGGGCTCAGTGGGCACATAGGGGTCAGAGCCGTCGGAGGCCAGGAACTCGATGCGGCCCTTGAAGGCCTCCTCCAGCTGCATGATATGCTCCAGGGGCCAGGGACGCTCTTCGGGGAAGTAGATCTTGGCCCAGGTGTTCCACAGGCAGTTCTGGTTGAAGGAGGGCATACCGCCGTCGCAATGGATCTCCGTCAGATCGGAGCAGCCCATGAAGGATTCCTCGCCGAACCGGCGGAAGGTATCGGGCAGGGAGATGGTGGTCAGACCGTCACAGTTTTTAAAGGCGGCGGTGCCGATCTCCTGGAGGGCGGTGCCGAAATCCACAGCGATCAGGTTATCGTAGTCCGTAAAGGCCCCCGCGCCCACGGTGCTGACCTTGCCGGACAGGACTACCACCTGGATCTTGTCCTTGTACTCCTCCCAGGGAGCACCTTCGGAAAAATCATCCATGGGGCCGCTGCCAGTGATGGTCAGGGTGCCGTCCTTGAACTCCCAGGTCAGCTCATCGCCGCAGGCGTTTTCCGGTCGGGTCTCCTCCGTAGGCTCCTCTGCCACAGCCGCCTCGGAGGAAATGACGCCCTCAGGCTCCGTTTCCTCCGCAAAAGCCATAGGCACCACGGACAATACCAGACAGACAGCCGCCAAATACGCAAACAGTCGCTTCATTATGTATCATTCCTTTCCTTTTGTAAAGTGAGGAATTAGGAGTTAGGAATACACCTTGCTGCAGGCGAAATTCCGCATTCCTAATTACCGCAAATGTACAAAATCACTTTAACACGGATATTTGAATAAATTATGTCTGTTTAATTCATTGTTCCCTCTGCCCGCTGGAAAAGTTCACCGATGCGCTCCCGGAGGGCGGCGGCTTCGGGTGTGTCGGAGGTGCCGTGGGCATCGATCCAGTCCGCGGAAGCCTGCTGGGCATCCTTTAAGGTCGCCATATCAAAGCTGAGATCCGCCACCCGGAAGGCAGGCAGGCCCGACTGCCGGGAGCCGAAGAAATCGCCGGGGCCCCGGAGCTTTAAGTCCTCCTCGGCAATTTTAAAGCCGTCGGTGGTCTTACACAGGGCTTTTAAACGCTGTAGGGTTTCGGTGTTGCGGTTATGAGAGGTGAGAATGCAATAGCTTTTCGCCTTGCCCCGGCCTACCCGGCCCCGCAGCTGGTGTAGCTGGCTCAGGCCGAAACGGTCCGCGTCCTCGATGACCATTAGGGTAGCGTTAGGAACGTCCACGCCCACTTCGATAACGGTGGTCGCCACCATTACATCCGCCTCGCCCCGGGCAAAAGAGGCCATGGCCGCTTCCTTTTCCGCGCCCTTCATCTGTCCGTGAAGCAGGGCGATCCGCAGGTCGGGGAACACCGTCTGCTGCAAAGTATCCGCCCAGACGGTGGCTGCTTTGATGCCCAATTCCTCGTTTTCCTCCACGGCGGGGCAGACCACGAAGCACTGGTGCCCCTCCGCCACCTGCTTGCGGATAAAGGCATTGATCCGGGGGCGGTAGCTTTCTCCTACCAGGAAGGTATCCACCGCCTCCCGCCCCGGGGGCAGCTCATCCAGAATGGACACCTCCAGGTCGCCGTACATCAGCAGGGCCAATGTCCGGGGAATGGGGGTTGCCGACATGACCAGCAGATGGGGGTCGTCGCCCTTGGCGGAGAGCTTCGCCCGCTGGGCCACGCCGAAGCGGTGCTGCTCGTCCGCCACCACCAGCCCCAGGTCCTGGAATTGGGTAGCGTCCGTCAAGAGGGCATGGGTGCCTACCGCCACCTGCACCTCGCCGGAGGCGATCCGCTCCCGGACGATGCGCTTTTGCTTGACCGTCATGGAGCCGGTCAGCAGGGCCACGGTGATGCCCAGCGGCTCGAATATCTTATTGAGGGAAGCAAAATGCTGCTCCGCCAGAATTTCCGTGGGAGCCATCAGGGCCGTCTGCTTGTGGTTCCCTGCGGCGCAGTAGGCTGCCGCTGCCGCCACCATGGTCTTGCCGCTGCCCACATCGCCCTGAATCAGGCGATTCATGGGTGCGCCCCGGCGGAAATCGTTCAAAATCTCCTCCACCGCCCGCTGCTGGGCACCTGTTAAGGTAAAGGGCAGGGAAGCATAGAAGGGCCGCATTTCGAAATTGGTGTAGGGGGCAGTTCTTTTCTCCGCCCGGGCTGCCCGCATAAGAGACAGGCCTGCGGAAAACACGAAAAATTCCTCAAAAATCAGCCGCTTTTTCGCCAGCTCCGCCTCCGCCATGGAAGCAGGCTCATGGATGGCATAGTAGGCCCGCTCGGCGGGCAGGATGCCGTACTTTTGCCGCACCTCCTCGGGGATGATCTCCGCCGGGGGATCACAGATGGCAAGGGCCTGCCGCACTGCCCGCAGGACAGAGCCATTGTTCAGCCCAGCGGTCAGTGGATAGATAGGCAGCACCCGCCGGGTGGTCACGGGCTGGGAATCCAGGCTTTCAAAGGCGGGATTTGTCATATTGAAGCCGATGAAATCCCCGCTGACAGCCCCGTAAAAAATGTACTCCCTGCCGTATTGCAGCTGGTCGGATACGAATTTGGAATTAAAGAAAGTCAGGGTCAGCCGGGCGGTGTGATCCGCCACCTGGACCTTCGTGATGTCCAGACCCTTGCGGATGTGGCTGGTCCGGGGGGTGTTCATGACCATGGCCTTGAAGCAGGCAGGCACATCCACCTCCAGCTTCTCGATGGGCACCAGCTTCGTTCGGTCCTCATAGCCCCGGGGGAAATGGCAGATCAGATCCCGCAGGGTAAAAATATTCAGATTGGCGAACTGCTTCGCCTTCGCCGGGCCAACGCCCTTCAGGATGGTTATGGAATCGGAAAGCTTTGCCATTTACCTCACCTCCGCATATATAGAGTTGAAAGTGGAAAGTGGACAGTTGAAAGTTATGGTGTCCCCTTTCGGGGACTATTATAATTCATTGCCGCAGGCAATACAATAACTTTCCACTTTCAATTTTCAACTTTCAACTATAATAAAATGAAAAAACTCCCTCCGGGTAAGTCGGGAGGGAGATATTTTCAGAGAAATCAGGCCAGCTTGTTCAGCTTCAGAGTCATGCTGCTCTTCTTGCGGGCAGCGTTGTTCTTGTGCAGAAGACCCTTGTTGACAGCCTGGTCAACAGCCTTGACAGCCTGCTTGTAAGCAGCCTCAGCGACAGCCTTGTCACCGGCGACCAGAGCAGCGTCGAACTTCTTCAGGTTGGTCTTCAGCTCGGACTTGTTAGCCTTGTTCTTCTCGTAAGCGATCTTGGAAGAGAGGACATCCTTCTTAGAGGACTTGATGTTGGGCATTTGTGGCACCTCCTGTTCTCGTTATTTTCATACAGTTTCACATTATAGCGTCTTTTCCAAACAAAATCAACCCCCTTTTGAAAAAATATTTTTCAGTTAGGAATTAGGAGTTAGGAGTGAGGAATTAGGGGCAAGCATCAGAAAAATCCTAACTCCAAGAAGTTGTCAAGTCCTAATTTTTGCACAAACTTTTCCCTGTGGTAAAAAACACGACCCGCGAAAAAGTGGGAAGCTGGTCGAAAGCTGTCGGAGATTTTTATGTTAATCCACACGTCTTTTCCACACCCCCCGGCAGCCTGTGGAAAACTCTTGTGGAAAAACCTGTTGAGAATGTGGAAAACTCTGAGTTATCAACAGGTATTTTCCCTCTTTCCACTGGGGTGCCATCCTGTGGAAAAAAGGCGGCCCCGGTTTGCATAATTCCGCAAAAACCGATGGAGGGAGCGTGTTACGTTACCGCTCGGCGGAAGAAACTTCCTGACAGATTCGGATGAAAAAGTTTGAAAGCTGCGAAAAAATGCTGTCAAAATCCGTTGACGCAATCAGCGCACAAAAAAATTTTTGTGAAAAACCGACAAAAAGGTTTCCTGTATGTTTCTGCCGGGGCTGGAAATACTTTTCCTAACAATGCTTTGCAGGGGGCGATGTAGGCATCAGCCCCTGCGAAGGCAGGAAATACACAGGAGGTTACACATGCAGGGAAAAGTAGAGATCTGCGGCGTGAACACATCCAGGCTGAACGTTTTGTCCCAGGTGGAGATGGATACCCTTCTCCGCCGGGCCCGGGAGGGAGATGAAGCCGCCCGGGAAAAGCTCATTGAAGGGAATCTGCGGCTGGTGCTCAGCGTTATCCAGCGGTTCGACAAGCGGGGCGAGTGCCCCGACGACCTGTTCCAGGTGGGCTGTATTGGCCTTATCAAGGCCATTTCCAATTTCGACCCGGACAAGCAGGTGCGCTTTTCCACCTACGGCGTGCCTATGATCGCGGGGGAGGTCAGAAGATACCTCCGGGACAACAGTGCCATCCGGGTCAGCCGCTCCATCCGGGATGTGGCCTACCGGGTGCTCCAATGCAAGGAAGCCCAGACCCTCCGCCTGGGCCGGGAGCCTACCCTGGAAGAAATATCGAAAGAGCTGGATATCCCTTTGGAGGACGTGAGCCAGGCCCTGGACGCGGTCTGCGCCCCGGTGAGTCTGTACGACCCGGTCTACTCCGACGGCGGCGACCCGCTCACCGTCATGGATCAGGTGCGGGACACCAAAAACACCGAGGACGGCTGGATGGAGCACATCACCCTGCAAAACGCCTTTAAGGCCCTGAATGACCGGGAAAAGGAGATCCTGTCCCTGCGCTTCTACGACGGCAAGACCCAGATGGAGGTAGCCAACCACTTAGGCATTTCCCAGGCCCAGGTGTCCCGGTTAGAGAAGGGGGCCATCGGTGCCATGCGCAAATCCGTAAGCATTTCCTGATATGTGTGTAGGGGAGGGTCTTGACCCTCCCGGTGATTTTGCCCGCGGGCAAAATCACATCGCCGCAGGCGATCATAATGATTTATTTCCCTTCGGGAAATCCCAAAATCCTGGCGGATTTTGGGCGGGAGGGTCAAGACCCTCCCCTACAATATTTCTGTTCTAAATCCGCACTTCCACAGCATAGTCTGAACCAAAACCACAGGGAGGTCTGGGCTATGTCTATGAAATTCACGCAGCTGCAGTGCAAGGAAGTGATCTGCGTCAGCGATGGGCGGCGGCTGGGATTTATTACCGATGTGCTGGTGGAGGTACCGGAGGGAAACGTCTGCGCCATCGTGGTGCCCGGCCCCTGCCGCATTCTGGGCGTGGCAGGCAGACACGATGATTATGTGATCCCCTGGAACTGCATCCGCCGCATCGGCCCGGACATCGTACTTGTGGACGTAAAATGCGACGACTGCCGGGTACCGAGGAAGGGCAGCGCGCTGCCCTTCTGAAGTTGAAAATTGAAAGTTTGGGAATCCGTTTTAAATTCATCGCCGGAGGCGATACCATAAATTGTCAATTTTCAACTTTCCATTTTCAACTAAAAAACCTTTCAAATTTTTTGAAATTTTATAGAAATAATGCTTGCAAAACAGGGAACAATCAGCTATAATGTTTCGGCATGGGCTTTGACCCATGACATTCAAAACCACACACCCGGGGATCGCGTACCCATGTGTCCGAATTCGGACGGGCAGCGCGGGATGATCGGGGTGGAGGAAAAACAAAAGGAGATTTATAAAAATGGCTGTCGTATCTATGAAGCAACTGCTGGAAGCCGGTGTCCACTTCGGTCACCAGACCCGTCGCTGGAACCCCAAAATGGCTCCCTACATCTACACCGAGCGTAACGGTATCTACATCATCGACCTGCAGAAGACCGTTAAGAAGCTGGAAGAGGCTTACAACTTCGTTCGTGAGACCTCCGCTAACGGTGGCAACATCCTGTTC
>JAFTXW010000042.1 GCA_017461445.1 Oscillospiraceae bacterium | reverse complement strand
GGCCCCTCAGAGAATTTTGTGTAAGCGATTTTCGACAAAATCAAGAATATCACGTTATCAATGTGCAGGATGAGGGCTTATTCCCCTTGTCTACTTTTCTCCCGGAAGGTTGGGACGGTATGCGCGCCGGTACGGCGTGAATGCCGGCTCAGCCTTCCGGGAATCCTATCTCAAGGGGATCAGCCCGCTTTGCGGTCGGCGAACATGATCTCCAATTGGCTGAGCACCATGTCCCAATTCTGGCACCGGGCGTGCCAATGCTTGACGATCCGCTGGGATGCCAAATACAGCATCCGCCGCAGCGAATCGTCGTTTGTAAACGAGGGCTTGTTCTTAGTAATCTGCCGGAACTGGCGGTTCAGACCCTCGATAATGTTCGTCGTGTATATGATTTTCCGTATCTCGGGAGGGTATTCAAAGAAAGTGCTCAAAACTTCCCAATTCTCCTCCCAGCTCTTGACGCAGGAGGGATACTGCTTCCGCCATTCATCGCCGAATGTGCGGAGGTTCTCTTCTGCTTCCTGTAGTGTCACGGCGGTGTAGATCTTCTTCAAATCAGCCGTGACCTTCTTGATGTCCTTGTAGCTGACATACTTCGTGGAACTGCGGATCTGGTGGACGATGCAGCGCTGCAGGCGGCTCTTGGGATACACTGCCTGGATCGCCTGCATCATGCCGCACAAACCGTCGGTGCAGAACAGATAAACATCCAAAACACCCCGGCTTTTGAGGTCATTCAACACGCTCAGCCAAAATTTGCTGCTCTCATGCTCGCCGATCCACACGCCCAGGATGTCCTTGCGACCGTCCATGGTGATACCCAGGACCACATAAGCTGCCTTGGTCACATAGCGGTGATCCTCTTTGACTTTGTAGTGAATAGCATCCATAAAAACGAAGGGATACACGCTTTCCAGAGGGCGATTCTGCCATGCGTTTACCTCAGGCATGATCTTCTCGCTGATCTTGCTTACCAGCTCCGGGGAAATCTCCACATCATACAGGCTTTTGATCTGCTCAGCAATATCCCGCTGACTCATGCCGCAGGCATACAGGGACAGAATCTTGTCCTCCATGCCTTCGGCATTGCGGTCGTATTTACTGATGATCTTGGGTTCGTAATTGCCTTTACGGTCTCGAGGGACCTTGATGTCGATCTCGCCCAGCTGGGTCTTGACGGTCTTCTGAGAGTAGCCATTGCGGTAGTTGGGGGAGGTGTTTTCGGGATCTGCGGCACGCTGGCAGCGCTCTCTGCCCAGCTCCTCATCCATCTCCACTTCCATGACCTGCTGGATGACATCCCGGAACATTTCCTTCATGGCCGCCATGATGTCGGCGGTGCTGGTGAAGTGCTGACTCTGAACATACTGCTTCAATAAATCCTGTGGTGCGCTCTGCATAATACTGACTCCTTTGTCGTGAATGTTTGGTAACATTCTTGACTTTGTCGCCAGTTTCCATACTGTCATACTTTGTCGATTACACAGAATTTTCCGGGGCCTC
>JAFTXW010000041.1 GCA_017461445.1 Oscillospiraceae bacterium | reverse complement strand
CGGCCTCCACGCCGGACAGCTCAAGAGCTACATTCAGCTTTGCCTGGCACTGAGCCAGATGGCAAAGGAAGTCCGCTCCGCCAGCCCCAAGCCCCAGCAGACCGAGAACCCCAAGTACGCAATGCGCACCTGGCTCCTCCGACTGGGATTCATCGGCGACGAGTTCAAGACCGCCAGAGAGCTTTTGACCCGCCGCCTGGACGGCGACGCAGCCTTCAGAAGCGGACGCGCCGCTTGAAGGACATAGCCACAGGCCCACTTACCCGCTTCGGCGGGCTTAAGGTGGTAGAAGCACCTTTTCGCTTCACCAAATACCAGGAGGATTTCATTATGGAAAAAAGATACTACCTTGCCTACGGAAGCAACCTCAATGTCCGCCAGATGATGATGCGGTGTCCCTCCGCACGAATCATTGGTACGGCAACCATCAAAGATTACAAGCTGATGTTTAAGGGCAGCCAGACAGGCTCCTATCTCACCATTGAACCCGCACCCGGCTCGGAAGTTCCTGTGGGCGTGTGGGCCGTCAGTGCCGCCGACGAGCGGGCTTTGGATCGCTACGAAGGTTATCCCAGCTTCTACTACAAAAAGGAACTGAACCTGCCGATTACGGGCATCCGTACTGGAAAGATCCGTCAGCGAGACGCTTTCGTTTACATCATGGATGAGAGACGCCTCTTGGGAACGCCCACCGATTTCTACCTGCAGACCTGTGTACAGGGTTATATGGATTTCCGTTTCGACTTGGATGTCCTCTTCGAAGCATACCGCTTCAGCACGGAGGGTGAATGAGATGAAAGAGCAGATTCCTATCACAAGACGCTGCCCCAAATGTGGCCAGGAATACACGGGCCATCCAGCCCTTTCTAGGGAGGACAGTGAAACATTGATCTGTCCCGACTGCGGTACCCGAGAAGCTCTGATGACCCTGGGCATTGACCCGGAGGAGCAGGAGCAGATCATCCAGGCGATCCACCGCTACAGAATGGAGGTGTGAGTGTGTACCGTAAATTCATTCAGGATTTGTACGACGGGAACATTGTACCTTGGGAGCATCCAGTTCCAAAAGACTCCGAACGCCACCGAATAACTCAGCAGGCAACTGAGAAAGCGGAACGGCTTCGAAAGAATCTTAATCCCCAGCAGCAGAAACTCCTCGACGAGCTTTTGTCCGATCGAGGGTATCTGGACGCGATCATTGAGCAGGACGGCTTCGCCCTAGGCTTCCGGTTAGGAGGACAGTGCATACTGGCAGTTCTGGCAGACAACTCCGAGGCTGAATAAGTACACATTATGTACAGTTACGGCTGCAAATCATTGTGTAGTTTATGGCTCAGATATAACTTGCTATTTAGAGCAAGTAGAGCGAATATGTGTACAACAAAAACAAACGGAGGTACACACCATGAAAAAGATCGCAGCATTCGAGAACGCCATTGCAAACCAGGTTAAAGACCTAAACGCTGAGGGCATCAACCCCACCGCATTCTGGGCATACCGCCACACCCAGCGCAACGGCAATGACCTGATTGACTTCTCCGAGGTCATTTGGGACGAAGACATTGAGGCCATCGCCGACACCTTTGCCGCCAACGACATCAACGAGTTCACCATCAGCAGTAACTTCTCCGGCCTCATTAAGACCCTAGTCGCTTTTGAGAAGCAGGGATTCAAGATGGTCGGCACCACCGAGGTCAACGCCAACTACACCGACTGGCAGACTGGCGAATTTGCCAAGGTTCCGGCCCTGCGGATGCAGAAGGCATAAGGAGGTGCAGACATGAACTTCACCACCATTGAGAAGCTCCAGATGCGGATTTCCGCTTCCTACGGTGCGGTCATCCAGTACGGCAACCACGTTTTCGTAACTGACTGCCACTGGAAGGGTGGCTTCACCGCAGAGATTTACGAATTTGTTGAGACCCCGGAGGAAACCGGGCTTGGCAGCCTTGAGTGCCGCCTGCACCTGATTCAGACCGCAGATGAGCGATTCCCAGACAGTGGCCATGCAATCGCCTGGTGCATAACGCAAGAATGATATATTTCCATAACTCTGGAATGGAGCCGTGAGGCTCTGTTCCTCGTATACGCAAAGTCGCACCGTTTCGGTGACGGCTATTTTTTATGCTCTTTTCGAGGAGGTGACCGTTTATCAGAAAGCTGAAGAAATACAAGCCAACCCGATTCATGGCGAAAGGCTCGTACTACGATAAAGAAGCTGCCGATTATGCGGTCAGCTTTATCGAAGCCCTCTGCCACACCAAAGGCACCTGGGCAAGAAAACCCTTTGAACTGATCGACTGGCAGGAGCAGATCATCCGTGATGTGTTCGGCACTCTCAAGCCCAACGGCTACCGCCAGTTCAATACCGCATACATCGAGATCCCCAAGAAACAGGGTAAGTCGGAACTGGCTGCCGCTGTGGCTTTGCTTCTGACTTGCGGTGACGGTGAGGAACGCGCAGAGGTATATGGCTGTGCTGCTGACCGTCAGCAGGCCTCCATCGTTTTTAATGTGGCTGCCGACATGGTGCGTATGTGTCCGGCTCTGAGTAAGCGCGTGAAGATACTGGATTCCCAGAAGCGGCTGATCTACCAGCCAACGGGCAGTATCTACCAAGTGCTATCCGCTGATGTCGGCAACAAGCATGGTTTCAATACCCACGGTGTTGTTTTCGACGAGCTGCACACCCAGCCCAACCGGAAGCTGTTTGATGTTATGACCAAGGGCTCCGGTGACGCTCGAATGCAGCCACTGTATTTTCTCATTACCACTGCTGGCAATGATACGAAATCTATCTGCTACGAAGTCCATCAGAAGGCGAAGGACATCATCGAGGGCAGAAAAATTGACCACACATTCTATCCAGTCATCTACGGTGCTGATGAGAATGACGACTGGACTGATCCCAGGACCTGGAAGAAGGCCAATCCCTCTCTGGGCATTACTGTCGGCATCGATAAAGTCAAAGACGCCTGCGAGTCTGCAAAGCAGAATCCCGGAGAAGAGAACGCATTTCGCCAGCTTCGCTTGAACCAATGGGTAAAGCAGGCTGTCCGTTGGATGCCCATGGAGAAGTGGGATCGGTGTGCCTTTGTGGCACGCGAGGATGATTTAGAAGGGCGTGTCTGCTACGGTGGTCTCGACTTGTCTTCCACTACGGATATTACGGCTTTTGTGCTGGTTTTCCCACCGGAGGATGAGGACGACAAATATATGATTCTACCTTACTTTTGGATTCCCGAGGACAACATGGAGCTGCGCGTCCGGCGAGACCATGTGCCATACGATGTATGGGAACGGCAAGGCTATCTACAGACCACCGAAGGAAATGTCGTTCATTACGGCTACATTGAGAAATTCATCGAAAGCCTGGGTGAACGCTTTAACATCCGTGAGATCGCATTTGACCGCTGGGGCGCTGTACAGATGGTGCAGAACCTGGAAGGTATGGGCTTTGCCGTGGTTCCTTTCGGTCAGGGCTTTAAGGATATGTCTCCGCCCACCAAAGAGCTTATGAAGCTGGTGCTGGAGGAGAAAATCGCCCACGGCGGTCATCCGGTACTAAGGTGGATGATGGATAACATCTTTATCCGCTCCGACCCGGCTGGCAATATCAAGCCGGATAAAGAAAAATCCACAGAGAAAATCGACGGTGCTGTGGCCACCATCATGGCTCTCGACCGTGCGATCCGCTGTGGCAATGATACCAGTGCTTCGGTCTACGATGACCGGGGCATTTTGTTTATTTGAGAGGTACCCTATGAATAAAACACCTTTACACGTAGTGTCGCTATCAGGTGGTAAAGACTCTACCGCCATGCTCCTGCGAATGTTGGAAGAAGGATGGCCGGTTGACATCATACTTTTCTGTGATACTGGACTGGAGTTTGAAGCTATGTATCACCACATCGACAAACTGGAGCAGTACATTGGCAGACCCATCACACGGCTCAAAGCCGAACAAAGCTTTGAGTATCTGTTTCTGGAGTATATGCCGAAACGCCGTAATCCCGAACTTGCTGACAGAAAGGGCTTCAGCTGGGCCGGTCCCCGAAACCGCTGGTGTACGGCTACACTTAAGACCCGCGTCATTGACCGCTATCTGAAGGATCTGGCGAAAGACCATGAGCTGATCCAGTACATCGGCATCGCTGCCGACGAACCGAAACGAGTAAGGGAGATGCGCTATCCTCTGGTGGAATGGGGCATGACGGAAGCCGACTGCCTTGCTTATTGCCGGGAGCACGGTTTTGACTGGGACGGTCTTTATGACATTTTCCACCGTGTGTCCTGCTGGTGCTGTCCGCTGCAATCCTATGACGAGCTGAGAAAGCTCCGTAAACACTTCCCGGAGAAGTGGGAGCAGTTAAGAGCCTGGGACAAACAGACCTGGCGCACATTCTTAAAACACTATTCTGTAGAACAACTGGAAAGACGCTTTGCATTTGAGGATGCCCGACAAGCACAAGGGCTGCCCATCAAAGGCAAGGCGTTTTTTGATGCCCTCAAAGAACACATGAAGGAGAGTGAAACCTAATGGCCATTCTATCTGGTCTGTTCCGTTCCAGAGACAAGCCCCAAAACCGTACCGTCGGCAGCAGCTACAGCTTTTTCCTGGGCAACAGCACTTCCGGCAAGCCGGTGACAGAACGCTCCGCCATGCAGATGACGGCAGTGTATTCCTGTGTCCGTATCCTCGCAGAGGCCGTCGCCGGTCTGCCTGTCCACCTTTACCGATACACCGAGGATGGCGGCAAGGAGAAGGCTCTGGATCATCCGCTGTACCGTCTGCTCCATGACGAGCCGAACCCGGAAATGAGTTCTTTCGTATTCCGTGAGACCCTCATGACCCATCTGCTCCTCTGGGGCAATGCCTACGCCCAGGTCATCCGAAACGGCAAGGGCGAGGTGGTTGCGCTGTATCCGCTGATGCCCAACAAGATGACCGTGGACAGAGATGAAAACGGTCAGCTGTACTACACCTACCGCCGTTCCAAGGAGGAAGCCCCCACCATGGAGGG
>JAFTXW010000029.1 GCA_017461445.1 Oscillospiraceae bacterium | reverse complement strand
CAGGGTGACCAGAGCGCGGGAGATGCCGTGACGGATAGCGCCGGCCTGACCGGAAACGCCGCCGCCGGCAACGGTGACAACGATGTCAACCTTGCCCAGCATGTCGGTGGTGACCAGGGGCTGACGGACGATCAGCTTCAGGGTCTCCAGACCGAAGTAGTCGTCGATGTCGCGGCCGTTGATGATGATGGAGCCGGTGCCGTTCTCGTAAACGCGGACGCGGGCCACGGAGGACTTACGACGGCCGGTGCCGTAAAAATACTTCTTCTTGCTCTCGTACATTCTAAGTTACCTCCAAATTAGTCCAGGGTCCAGGCTTCGGGCTTCTGGGCGGCATGGGGATGCTCAGCACCCTTGTACAGGTGCAGGCGGGTCATGCAGCTCTTGCCCAGGGTGTTCTTGGGCAGCATACCCTTGACAGCGACTTCCATAGCGTAGTCAGAACGGTTGTTCATCATATCGCGGGCCTTGGTCTCCTTCAGGCCGCCGATCCAACCGGACACGCGGTAGTACTTCTTCTGCTCCAGCTTCTTGCCGGTCAGAACAGCCTTGTCGGTGTTGATGATGATCACGTTATCGCCGCAGTCAACGTTAGGGGTGAAATCGACCTTGTGCTTGCCGCGCAGGATGTTGGCAGCGATGACGGCGGTACGGCCCAGGGGCTTGCCGGCAGCGTCGATAACATACCACTTGCGCTCCAGGGTCTCCTTCTTCAGCAGAGTAGTGGACATTATGCGTTCCTCCAATTAGGTAAAATATTTTGACTTTTTCTTGTACCTGCGGTACAATGTCTTCAAATCGCTAGATTCTTATACCACAACAATTTTGAAATGTCAACACCTAATTTGAGAAAATTTATGAAATCCGGGATAAACTCCCGAAAGCTCAAAAATGCTCCCGGATGCTCTCGTTTTCTCACAACTTATTTTAATAAATAATTCGGAGGAAATCCAACTATGCAAAAGCTTATGGGACTTGTCCGCCGGTGCGTGGACGACTATAAAATGATCGAAGAAGGAGATAAAATCGCGGTTGGCGTGTCTGGCGGCAAGGATTCCCTGGTGCTGCTGGTGCTGCTGGCAGGGCTGAAAAAGTATTTCAACAAGTCTTTTGAATTGGAAGCCATCACCATCGACATGGGCCTGGGGATGGACTACAGCTGTGTGGAGGCACTGTGCAAAGAATGGGATGTGCCCTATACCATTGTCAAAACGGAGATCGCTCCCATCATCTTTGACCACCGGAAGGAGAAGAATCCCTGCTCCATGTGTTCCAAGATGCGCCGGGGTGCCCTGAATCAGGCGATCCTTGACAAGGGCTTCAACAAGCTGGCCTTGGGCCACCACTATGACGACGCGGTGGAGACCTTCCTGATGTCGCTTTTGTTCGAGGGCCGCATCAGCTGCTTCCAGCCGGTGACGAATCTGGACCGGACCGGCGTGATTCAAATACGCCCCATGCTCTATATCCACGAAAAGACCGTGGATAACTTTGCGACGCGGATGAAGCTGCCTGTCCTTGCCAACCGCTGTCCTGTGGATAAGTATACCAAGCGGGAGGAAGTCAAGGAGCTGATCTTTGAACTGAGTAAGACATATCCCGACCTGAAGGAGCGTATCTTCGGTGCCATGCAGCGGTATCCGCTGCCCGAATGGGAGCCGAAGGGCCGGTATAAGCGGCCGAAGGATCAGCCCTGATTTTGAAATATCTGCAACACTTTGCCCCCTTTCTTCGTTATCCAGACAGAAAGGGGGCAATGCCTTATGAAAAAGAAATTCGAGAAAAGACAAGTCCGGGCCCGCTGGTATCATGATCTGTGGGATATTCGGCAGCTGGAAAAAATTTAGAAAAATATTTGGTAACGATGCAACACTTGGCTATGCTCATTCGTTATCCAGTCAGAAAGGGGGGAGAGCATGTGGGAGGAAATCTATGAAAAGCACTACCCGGAGCTGCTGCGCTATGCTTCCGCAGCAATCCGCAGTGAAGCGGAGGCGCAGGATATCGCCCAGGAGGTATTTTTGAAGGCTCTGCAAAACGCGGATACCTTTGAAGACCTGGGCCCCAGCCAGCGGCGGGCATGGCTGTTCCGGACACTGAAAAACCTGATGTGCGACCGCTTTCGCCGGGCGCAGCTGGAAAACGCCTACCTGGAAACCCTGGAGCCTGACGCGGCAGCCCCGGATTCCAGAATGCAGGAGATCGAAAACCGCCTTCTGCTGGCAAGGCTCAGCCCGGAGGACAGGGCTTTATTCCACCTGCGCTATGAGGAAGGCTATAACGCCTCAGAGCTTTCGGAAATGCTCCACATCCCCGCCGGAACCATCCGGGCAAGACTCTCCCGGATGCGGAAACACCTGAAACAACTTATGGAAGAATAATTTGGAGGTAATCAATATGGCAAAGAAAATGGTCATCAACTGTGCTACATGCGATGCCCGGAAGGTGAGCAAAGAAACGCTTGCAGCTTACGAAAGCATTATGATCAATGCAGCCAATGTTCTGGTCAGTCCTGAAACCAAGGAAATGCTGAACCAGCATGGTGTGTTGATGAACTGCGCATCTGTGCTGGAATTGGACGCAGACGTGGAGGTCAGTACCTCCAACGGTTCAACCCAGATCAATAGCAGCGATGTCGTTACCGGAAGATGCCATCTGACGGTTAATGGTTCTCTGCAGATTGGTCCTGGAACGGAAAAGATTCTGGAACAGTACGTTGGTATTTTTGTCAATGGTTCTGTTACCTGTCCCGAAAGCATTAGCGCGTATCTTGGCAAGATTAAGGTAAACGGTTCTATCAATACCTATCCTGACAATGCAATCATTCTTAAGCGCAGTGCTGTTATCGACAGGCTCTTTGCGCTGCGGGCCAAGAACAGCCTGTATTGGTCTGCAAAGCGGATGATCATGGTGGATCCCCAGCTGGATGCTGCGGTGTTGGCAAAGAAGGGGGCGACCTTTTCCACTAAGCAGGTGATCATTGCGGAATCCAAAGTGGAAAGTATGATCGAACTGATCGATGAAAAGGCCGAGATCGTTATCGTTCCTGACGGTACGGCTGTAGTGATGGACGATGTTGAGCTGAATGAAATGACTCTCAAGAAGTATGGCACCAAGTTGTATATTATCGGCGATTTGAAGGCAAAGGAAGACGCGGCAGATATCCTGCCCCAGATCGAATATTTGCATATCCGGGGCGATGCCTTTGTAACCGAGGAACTGAAACAGCAGCTGATGGCTGCTATTTCGGAAATCTCCGGTGATGTAAAGGCTCTGAAACGCCCCAAGGGCCGCCACCTTGAGGATAAAATTTCTCTGCGGCTGTCCAAATGGCTGGTGGAGCAGGAGCCTGACGGCATCAGTGTTTCCGACTGCATGCAGGTTACTTTGGATGAGGATATCCCCAACGACCTGATCTTGAATAAGCTCAGCTTCAGTGACTGTATGAAAATCAAGTGTACACCGGAGCAGGAAGCGGCAGTTGCTGCGGTCAGTGAGGATGTAATGACCATTGGCAAAGACACTGGTGAGGATGGCATGGGTATCGGCACCATGATCAAGGATGCTCTGGGGATTGGTAAGGACTTGCTGACCACCAAGATCATCAACGCGGCGGAATACGTTCTGTAATCAAAAAGGAGGAGCCAGTGGCTCCTCCTTAAATTTATGGATCCAGATTTACCTCGTCAAAGAGCGGGGATTGGAAAAACTCAGAAATGCTGATCTCAAAGCCCTGGCAGATCTCGTGAATGATCCGTAGCTTTACGGAATCGTAGGAACAGTGCATCAAATTGCTGAGGGTGGATTTTGGAACGCCGCTTTTGGAAAACAGCTGATATTGGGTCATTTCCCGCTCTTTCAGCAGCTCATTTATCCGCATACTGACAGCCTGATTCAAATGCAACGACCCTCACCATCCTTCCATTTATGTTCCTTTGTATTATATGTACAAATGAAAAATAAATAGTCCCTGTACCCGAACTAAATGTTGCATTTTTACACATTATGTGATATGATGTCCTTGCCTGAAAATAAACCAAAAAAGAGGTGTTAATTATGGTAGGAAGTGCTTTCAAGAAACTGGCCGCTGAAAATGGCATGACGGTGGCCAAAGGCGTGGCTTACGGCAGTCTGCGTGGATTTGCGGTGACCCTTTCGGAGGGCTCTGGCTACAAGCAGATCGTTTTTACCACGAAATTTACAGACCCCGCCGGAAAGGGCAGGCTGCTGGATCTGATAAACTCCACAGACCTGAAAAAGCAGTACCGGGTGTTGAATCTGAACCTTGCCCCCAACGCGGTGCAGGTGGTATTCCACGACAATCCCGGTACCATGAAGAAGATCATGGCATTCCTGGACTGGTTTATTCCGCTGCTGCAGGAGCATTCGGCTACGGGTGTCAATATCTGTACCGAATGCGGCTGCGAGATCACTGCGGGCCAGTGGGTGCTGATCAACGGCATTGCCTACCATCTTCACGATAGCTGCGCCCAGAAGGCGGAGCGGGAGGTAGATGCCGAGAATACCCAGCGGGCAGAGGCAGGCGGCTCTTATCTGACAGGTACCATAGGCGCGCTGCTGGGTGCCACCTTGGGCGCGGTGGTTTGGGGCTTGGTGCTGTATTCGGGCTATGTTGCTTCCATCGTGGGCCTGGTCATCGGGTTCCTGGCGGAAAAGGGCTACGATCTGCTGAAAGGCAAGCAGGGCAAGGCCAAGGTGCTGATCCTGATTCTTGCCATTGTGTTTGGCGTTTTGCTGGGCACCTTTGCCGCCGATGCCATTACCCTGGCGGAAATGATGAGCAGCGGCGAGCTGCGGGGCTTTGAACTGACGGACATTCCCGCGTTTATCTTCTTCATGCTGCTGGAGGAGCCGGAGTACCGGAGCGTCACCCTCCAAAACGTGGGCATGGGCCTGCTGTTTGCTGCCTTGGGCGTATTCGCCCTGTTGCGCAACACCGGCAAGGCGGTGGCCGACACCAAATATACAAGGCTGTAACGAACGAGGGGCTGAATTTCCGCCCCTTTTCTGTATCAAACTGGCTCCGCAGGGGCATACTTCCTCCAGAAGGAGGCGGTAATTTATGGTAAAAGGCATTTCCCGGCAGGTCATCGTAGTCCATGCCCCGGAGCCGAAGCTGTTCGAGCAGGCCATTTTTATTCTGAAGGACGACGCGGTGGGGGAGGGAATCACCGACGAAGCCCTCTTAAAGGAAGCCCAGCAGGCCATCCACGGCAGTGAACGGCAGGGGAAGAAGCGGCATTTCTACCTCTACGGTGCCTTCTGGGCCGCAGGGGGAGCACTGGTTACGGGGCTTGTTTGGCTGGTGACAGTACTGCTTTGACTTGCGAAATCTGACGATCTGTGATATAATCCCTCCAAATTGGTTGTGAGGTGTTCCTCTTGCGGATCGGAAATATAGAAGTAACAAATCCCGTCTTTCTGGCCCCCATGGCGGGGGTGACGGACTGGGCCTACCGCACCATTTGCGCCGAACTGGGCGCGGGAGTCACGGTGACGGAGATGGTGTCCTCCCGGGCACTGGTGTACAAGGATAAAAAGAGTGCCAAGCTGCTGCGCAAAAACGAAGGCAGCATCTGCGGTGCCCAGATCTTCGGCAATGACCCCGCCATTATGGCGGAGGGCGCAAGGCTTGCACTGGATATTTCCGGCTGTGATTTTATTGACATCAACATGGGCTGTCCTATGCCGAAAATCGCCAATTCCGGCGACGGCTGCGGCCTGATGCGCACCCCGGAGTTGGCGGGAGAGATCGTGGCGGCGGTGACGAAGGCGGTGGACGTGCCTGTTACCGTCAAATGCCGCCTTGGCTGGGACAAGGGCAGCATCAACGTTTTGGATTTCACAAAACGAATGGAGCAGAGCGGCGCGGCTATGGTGGCCGTTCACGGCCGTACCCGGGCTATGCTGTACACCGGTGTTGCCGACTGGGATACCATCCACAAGGTCAAAGAGCAGCTTTCCATCCCCGTAATTGCCAACGGCGACATCTGCGATGGCCCGTCGGCTGTCCGCTGTCTGAAGCGCACCGGGGCTGACGGCATTATGATCGGCCGCAGCGTCTTCGGCGATCCCTGGATCTTTGAAGAGGTGACCTATGCTCTGCGGGGGGAGGAATATCCCGGTCGGCCCATTCTGAAAGACCGCATCGCCGTCGCCGTAAAGCAATTCCAGCTGTCCGAGCAGGACCACGGGGAGCACATCGCCTGTCTCGAAGCCCGGAAGCATTTTGCTTGGTATCTCCGGGGTGTGCGGAACGCCAGCTTCTACAAGCGCGAAATTTCGTCGCTGACCACCATGGAGGATATCTACCGGGTGGCAAAGGAAGTAGTGCGGGATCTGGAATGATTTTCAACGGATAAAATAATGACCGCTTCATACCCTAATCCAAGAGGTGAGGGAATGAAGCGGTTTTTGCTTTTGCTGATCTTACTGCCCATTCTGGCGGTGCCTGCACGGGCGGATACCATCAAGTGGGTGGATTTTGATGTGCCCTATGAATCCCTGAAATATGCCCTGGAGCAGGATATTGCCACCTTCGAGCAGGAGAAACACATCCCCTGGATCGATTCGCTGGCTCTGGCGGCCTGCCGCACCGGGGGTAAATGCGGCCTGGCATCCGTGAAAAAGGCAGCAGCTGATCTGAAAGGAGATAAATCCCCGGAAGAGCTGCTGGGGGAGCTGTACCAATATTATGATTATTACCACGAAGCATACTCCGCCGTCCTGGGCGGGCTGGTGGGCAGCTGTGCCATCGAAAAGGACGGGGAGTGGGTGGCATCTTACGGATTGAAGGCCTATTCTCCTGTGGCGGCGGGCTATGGCTTCAGCCACTGCGACGATTTCGGTGTGGCCCGGTCCTATGGCTTCAAGCGCAAGCATTTGGGCCACGACCTGATGGGCAGCCTGGGAACACCCATCGTAGCGGTGGAGGGCGGCATCGTGGAGGCTATGGGCTGGAACCGCTACGGCGGCTGGCGCATCGGCATCCGCTCCTTTGACAATAAGCGGTACTACTATTATGCCCATCTGCAAAAGGACAAGCCCTTTGCTCCGGGATTGCAGGAAGGCGACATCGTCCAGGCGGGGGACCTGATTGGCTTCATGGGCCGAACCGGATACTGTGACAGGGAAAATGTCAACAATATTGAAACCGTCCATCTCCATTTCGGAATGCAGCTGATTTTCGACGAAAGCCAGAAGGAATGTAATTCCGAGATCTGGGTGGATGTGTACAACATCGTGCGGCTCTTAAATTCCCACCGCAGCACCATCCAAAGTGACCAGCGGGTGTATCCCTACCGGGATCTGGACGCAGAGGAACTGAACACCTAACGGGAGGGCCAAACGGCCCTCCCGTTAGGTGTTATTTTTCCTGATAAATCGAACCTTGTTCCCATTTCATTGGGACGATTCCCCGGAACAGGAATTCCAGAAACGCCCTTTTATAGGGAATGAATTCCCCACTGTCCAGCATGGCGAAGACCTCCTCCTGGGTGGCCCATTTGGCTCCCTGGACTTCCTCATATTGCAGGCGCAGGGAGGAAACCTCCACATCCCGCTGCAGGAGATAGTAGTCATCAAAGCCGCCATGGAAGGTAACGCTGAAGGCGGGTGTGGTGTGGGAGAAGTCCGCATCCAGGCCCAGCTCCTCAGAAAGCTCCCGCCGGGCGGCTTGCTGGCTGCTTTCACCCATGGTGACGCAGCCACCCAGGGTCAGATCCCATAGATTGGGCCAGCCGGATTTGAAGGACTGCCGCTGCTGGATCAGCATTTCGCCTTTGGAATTGAAGATGCAAACGTGGATCACCAGCCGGTAGCGGCCCTCGGGCACGGGAGTTCCCCGAACTATGGTCTCCCCGGTGGGACGACGGGCGGCATCGTATAGGTCAAACAGTTCCATCAGTCATTCCTCCGTCTTCCCCGTCCGCCGAAGAGGACGATGAGCCGCAGCAGCTGGGCCAGGGCCACGGCAGTGGCGGCAACGTAGGTCAGGGCGGCGGCGGACAGGGTCTTGCGGGCACCCTTCTGCTCCTCGGGGGTCAGAAGATTGCTGCTTTCGATGGCCTGCATGGCCCGGCGGCTGGCGTTGAACTCCACAGGCAGCGTCACCAGCTGGAACACCAGGCTCAGGCCGAAGGCCGCGATGCCCAGATACACCAGCACCGTGGAAAATTCCCCCAGGAAGGTGCACAGGATGCCCAGCAGGATCAGGGGCATAGCCAGCTTGGAGCCGAAATTGGTGATGGGGATGATGGCTGCCCGAAGCTTGATGGGGGCGTAGCTTTCGGCGTACTGCACCGCATGGCCCGCCTCGTGGCAGGCGACGCCGATGGCGGCGGTGGAGGTGGCGTTATACACGCTGTCCGACAGGCGGATAACGTTGGTCTTCGGGTCATAGTGGTCTGTCAGATTGCCGCTGACCCGGTCAATGCGGACGCCCCGGACACCGTTGGCACTGAGCACCCGCTGGGCAGCTTCCGCCCCGGTAAGCCCCCGGGAGGAGAACTGCTGGGAATACTTCTTAAAGGTACTGTTCACATTGGCACTGGCCCACAAAGAAAGCAATACACAGGGCAGCACCAGGACAATGTATGTCCAGTCAAAACCGTAATAATAGGAATAGGGCATAAATAACCTCCGTTCAGAGTAATTGAAATTGAAGAATTGAAGATTTCGGGATTTCCTCAAAATTTTCAATTTTCAACTTTCAATTTTAAATTTCATGTGGTTCCATGGCCTCATGCAGGGTATTGCTAATGGCTCCCCGGAAGATGGAATCGGCCTGGCTGTGGAGGGTCTGCAAAGCTCCGGCGGAGAGATTCACAGGCAGTTGGCCGGGCATGTAGAGGTCCTGATCGAAGACGAATTTCACTTCCTTGTCCTCCCTGCCGTTCTGCTTCACGAGACCGGGGCCTGCGTGGAGCTTCACCCGGCAACCGCCCCGGATGGCCATCTCCGCGTCCACACTGCACCGGGAAGCGGAAGGCTCCTGCACCTCCGGGTCAGCCAGGGGGCCTAAATAGCAGGGAGCAATCAGGTTGGAAAAGGGCGTGCCTTCCAGCTCCAGCGATTTGCGGGAAAAGAAATTCAAATACCGCAGTCCCACCCGCTCAAAATAGGCGGGCTTGTAGATCTTAATGAAGGCAGCCAGGGGCTTATCCAAATGGGCGGCAAAATCCTCCCAGCAGGTATAGTTTGTGCAGGTAAGGGAAATAAATTTACTGGTGAGATTTACCCGCCAGACATTGTCAGCGGTGGCGAACTGGTAGTTCAAGGTGGCGGGCTGGTTCTGCAGGTTCAGATTTCCGGGAGTACCGGTGATCCGGGGTGCGGGGGTCTCCTGGCGGCGCAGGAACTGGGGAAAATCCGCCCGGATTGCCTCCTGGAAATCCACAGGGGCATTGGCTCCAATGGAAAGAATTTCCGGAAAGCGCAGCTGACAGATCACCTCCGCCAGCTGGTTTTTCTGATAGCGGCAGCGCGGTTCGTTGGAAAACATGGTCATTCCTCATTTTATATAATATGGTATTTCTATTATAGCCAATTCCATCCCAAATGGCAAGGGCAGGGAAGGGGAAGGGCGGTAGGATTTTGTAAACTTTTCGCAACAGAAAAGATACGGCAAAGATGGAAATTGTTCACAGGTTGTTCAAATAATTCTGTCTCCCGGCTGGTATACTGATAGCAAACGGAAACAGAACCTGTAAGAAATGATGTGATGCAATGGTCGATCCAAAAAAGAAACGCTATTTTTATATTACGCTGTCCATTACCGGTGCCATCGGAATCAGCCTGATCCTGTTTTTTATCCTCTATAAGCTGCAGGGCATCGGTGACGCGCTGAAAAACCTCAGCGATATCCTGGCCCCCTTTATTTACGGCGGCGTTGTGGCCTATCTGCTGCGGCCTATGTGTAATGCCTACGAGGATTTCTTTTCCACCCTGTTTTCCAACAAGCGAAAAAAGCTGTCGGCAGGACTGGCGGTAGCACTGAGTCTGGTCAGCGGTATTCTGATCGTCTATGCCCTGATTATTATGATTGCACCCCAGCTGTACGAAAGCATCCTGTCCCTGTGGAACAGCTTGCCGGGGAAGATCGACCAGTTTCTCAAGTGGGCACAGGCTACCTTTGGAGAAGACGAAGAGCTGCTGAATTACTTCAATACCAGTTATCGGACCATCCTTGCGGAAATGGAGACCTGGGCCCAGAATACTCTGGCACCCTATGTTTCCAATATTCTCAGCGGTGTGGGAAGCAGCGTTCTGAAGCTTTTGAACTTCCTGTACAATCTGCTGATCGGCCTGATCGTGGCCTGCTATCTGCTGGCCAGCCGCAAGCGGTTCGCCCGGCAGGGTGTGCTGATCGTCCGCAGTGTTCTGAAGCCCCGCTGGGCAGAAATGTTCCTGGACGAGGTGAAGTTCATTGACCGGATGTTCGGCGGCTTTATCGACGGCAAAATTGTGGACTCTATGATCATCGGTGTGCTGTGCTATATCGGCTGCCTGATTTTCAAGTTCCCCAACGCGCTGCTGATCTCTGCCTTCGTGGGTGTTACCAATGTGATCCCCTTCTTTGGCCCCTTCATCGGTGCCATTCCTTCCATCTTCCTGATCCTGATCGAGGATCCTATGAAAGCCCTCTGGTTCGGTATCTTTATTCTGGCGTTGCAGCAGCTGGACGGCAACGTGATTGGCCCCGCCATTCTGGGCGACCGGACAGGCATCTCCAGCTTCTGGGTGCTGTTTACCATTATCCTGTTCGGCGGCCTATGGGGTGTTGTGGGCATGATCGTTGCGGTACCCCTGTTCGCGGTCATTTACGATACCATCAAAAAGCTGGTTCGCCTCGGCCTCGTAAAGAAGGGCCAGATAGAGGTCTGGGATCAGTACAAGGCGGATTACCCGGACGAGGAACCGAAAAAATGAGTTTTCCCAAAACGCAGACCCCTATGGGTCTGCGTTTTTTGCGTCTAGCATTCCACGGGAAACTGTGGTATACTGGAATAAAACAATGATAGAGGAGGAAAACTATGGGATTCCTGTATTTCCTGGAGTCCATCCGGATGCCCGGACTGAACGAATTCATGCTGCTGGTCACAAAGCTGGGCGAGGAAACGGCCTTTCTGGCGGCGGCATTGATCGTTTTCTGGTGCGTGGACAAGCGCAGGGGTTATTACCTGATGTCTGTAGGCTTCATCGGTACTATGGCAAACCAGTTTTTGAAGCTGCTGTGCCGCGTTCCCCGGCCCTGGGTGCTGGATGAAAACTTTACCATTTTGGAAGAGGCGAGGGAAGCGGCCACGGGCTACAGCTTCCCCAGCGGCCACAGCCAGAACGCTGTGGGCACCTTCGGCAGTATTGCCTATACTTCTAAAAACAAATGGGTCAAGGGTGTCTGCATAGCCGTCGCGGTGCTGGTGCCCCTGTCCCGGATGTATGTGGGTGTCCATACCCCTTCCGATGTGCTGGTTGGCTCCGGCATGGCACTGCTGCTGGTGGCCGGCCTGCGGAAGCCTGTGCTGGAAGGCGGCGATAAAGCCATGAAGATGCTGATCGCGGCGATGCTTGCCATGGCGGTGGGACTTCTGCTCTTTGTGGAGCTGTACCCGTTTCCGGCAGATGTGGATGCCCACAATCTGGAATCCGGTGTGAAGAATGCCTATACCATGCTGGGCTGCCTGGTGGGTGTAGCCATTGTGTATGTGGCAGAGCGGAAGTATGTGAATTTTGATACCAAAGCTATCTGGTGGGCCCAGATTCTGAAGGTTCTGGGCGGCCTGGTTGTTGTGCTGCTGGTGAAGGAGGGCCTGCACTCCCCGCTGGATGCCATCTTTGGCGGGCACCTTTCAGCCAGAGCCGTGCGCTATTTCCTGGTGGTGGCCGTGGCGGGCTTCCTGTGGCCCGTGACCTTCCGCTGGTTCGGTAAGCTGGGAGGAAAGACATGAATTACGCAACCATCAAAAACTGCGACATCGCCAACGGCCCCGGTGTCCGGGTGAGCCTGTTTGTCTCCGGCTGCACCCATCGGTGCCCCGGCTGCTTCAACGAGGTGGCCTGGGATTTTGACTACGGCGAGCCCTTTACCCAGGAGACCATCGATACCATCCTGAATATGCTCCGTCCCGCCTATGTCCGGGGTCTGACCCTGCTGGGCGGCGAGCCCTTCGAGCCTCAGAACCAGGGTGCCATCGTGGAGCTGCTGCGGCAAATCAAAAAAGAAATGCCCCAAAAGAGTATCTGGGCATTTTCCGGGTATCTTTTTGACAGGGATATCCTGTCAGGACGCCTGGGAGATACCGGCGAATATCTGAGTTATCTGGACGTCTTGGTGGACGGCCCCTTTGTGGAAGCAAAAAAGAATTTGTCTCTGCGGTTCCGGGGGTCTGAAAACCAGCGGCTCATCGATGTACCCGCCTCCCTGGCTGCGGGAGAAGTGGTCCTGTGGCAGGACTGGCAGGGAGAAAAGAAAGGAATGAAATAATGGAAGCCATTCGTGTTAAAATACTGAGAGAGGGTGCAAAACTGCCCACCTACGGCACCGCCGAAGCGGCAGGGGCCGACCTGTATGCCTGTCTGGAGAACTCCGTGACCCTGGCACCCGGCGAATCCGCATTTATCCCCACCGGCATCGCGTTGGAAGTTCCCAAAGGCTGCGCCGGACTGATCTATGCCCGCAGCGGTCTTGCCTGCAAACGGGGCCTGGCACCTGCCAACAAGGTCGGCGTTGTGGACAGCGACTACCGGGGAGAGATCACTGTGGTGCTTTATAACCACGGCTCACGGCCCCAGACAATTGAGAGCGGCGAGCGCATTGCCCAGTTCCTTATCACCCCCGTACTGACCCCTGCCTACGAGACCGCGGAGGAGCTGAGCGACACCGTCCGCAGCGGCGGCGGATTCGGATCTACGGGCAGATAATTGGCGCATTTGTCAAAAGTGTGTAAAGAATCTGTAAAATTCTGTCGGAAATTGTCACTGTACTTTTCCTGAAAACTTCTTTATAATGGTATCATGCCCGAAAACGGGCGACAAAAAAGAGATTGTAGGAGTTTCTTTATGGAAGTTTTAACTGCCATTATCCAGCTCTTGGGCGGTCTGGCCATGTTCCTGTATGGTATCGAGGTCATGGGCGACGGCCTGAAAAACAGTTCCGGTGCCGCGCTGAAGCGTGTGCTGGAAAAGGTTACCGGCAATGTGGTCATGGGTGTTTTGACCGGTGCGCTGGTTACCGCTGTTATCCAGAGTTCCACAGCGACCATTGTTCTGACTGTAGCCCTGATCGGTGCGGGCGTGCTGAATCTGAAGCAGGCCGTGTCCATCGTTATGGGCGCAAACATCGGTACCACCGTCACCGCGCAGATCATCCGTCTGGGTTCCATTGAATCTGATGGCAGCTTCCTGCTGTGGCTGTTCGACACTGACACCCTGGCACCCATCGCCCTGGTGGCCGGCATCATTCTGCTGATGTTCGTAAAGACCAAGTCCTCCAAGACCATCGGTGATATCTGCATCGGCTTTGGTGTCCTGTTCGTTGGCCTGAATCTGATGACCGATGGCGTGAAGCCCCTGATCGGCACCGATGCCTTTGTTTCCTTCATCGGGTTCCTGAGCAATCCTCTGTTCGGCATCCTCTTTGGCCTGATCCTGACTGTTATTGTTCAGAGCTCCTCCGCGACGGTGGGTATGCTGCAGACGGTAGCCTCCGTCCCCGGTTCCGGCATCACCTTTGCCATGGCATATCCCGTGATCATGGGTATCAACCTGGGCACCTGCGTTACCACCGCCATGGTCTGCTCCATCGGCTCCTCCAAGGATGCCAAGCGTACCGGTGTGGTGCATATCGCTTTCAACACCATCGGCACCATCCTGTTCCTGATCGTTATGACCATCATGCAGAAGCTTAGCATCTTCGGTGCGGAATTCTGGGTATCCGCCGTAGACAGCGGCGGAATTGCCAATTTCCAGACGGTGTTCAACCTGATCACCGCCATTGTTCTGATCCCCTTTGCTGACTGGCTGGTGAAGCTGTCCATGGTCATTGTGAAGGACGAGAAGGAGCACGAGCACCGCCATCCCGAGCTGCACACCCTGGACGAGAAGCTGTATATCTCTCCTGCCGTTGCTGTGGCCGAAGCCACCAAGGCTGTTGCTGCTATGGGTACCATCGCCAAGAGCAATTTCGCCAGAAGCTGCAGTGTACTGACCGGGCAGGATATGTCCCAGCTGGACAAGATCAACTCCGATGAGGAGTGCCTGGATAACTTTGCTGACCGGGCTGACCGTTTCCTGATCGGCCTTTCCAAGGCTGTGGAGACGGAGCATGATGACCGCCAAGTGGACATGCTGCTGCAGACCGTGCCCAGCTTCGAGCGTGTTGGTGACTATGCCACCAACCTGGTGGAGCTGGCTGAGCGGTTGAAGGGCGAGGGCGCAAACTTCTCCGATGTGGCGAAGAAGGAACTGGAGATCGTCTGCTCTGCCGTGAACGAGATCCTGGATGTCACCGTCAATGCTTTCGCCAATGACGACAACGAAGCTGCCAAGGCCATTGAGCCCCTGGAGGAGACCATCGACGATATGGTTATGATCCTGCGGGACCGTCACACCAAGCGTCTGAAGACCGGGGCCTGCTCCGTTTCCAGCGGCCTGGTGTTCATGGAAGCCCTGACCCATCTGGAGCGTGCTTCCGACCATTGCTCCTCCATTGCCGTTATGATGCTGGCAAGAGATAATGAGGAGATCCTGCATAACCACTACGCCTATCTGCGCGAGATCCATGCGGGCAACGACGAAGCCTACCGCAGCGAACGCAACCGCCGCCGTGAGCAGTATATCAAGCCTTTGAAGGAAGTTCAGTAATGCAAAAAGACCTGCCGGAAGGCAGGTCTTTTTCGTTGTAAATTGAAAATTAACCGCAAAGGGAAGTCATTTCCTCCAAGACGGAAGCTTCGCAGCTGCGCATGGCGAGGATGGTCTTGTCCAGCACTTCGTCCAGTGTCCAGCCCAGACGCTCGGCACCGTTCTTGATGACATCCCGGGAGCAGCCGGCGGCGAATTTCTTGTCCTTGAATTTCTTCTTGAGGCTGGAAAGCTCCATGTCCATGACGCTCTTACTGGGGCGCATCCGGGCGGCGGCACCGATCAGGCCAGTCAGCTCGTCCACAGCGAACAGAACCTTCTCCATCTGGTGCTCCGGCTCCACATCGCAGCAAAGCCCAAAGCCGTGGGAGCAGATGGCGTGGACCATTTCGGGGCTGGTATCGATTTCGGCCAGAAGTTCGGGGGCTTTCTTGCAGTGCTCCTCGGGCCAGCCTTCAAAGTCCACATCGTGCAGCAGGCCGCACAGGCCCCAGAATTCCACATCCTCCCCATAGCCCAGCTCCTGGGCGTACCAGCGCATGACACCCTCCACGGTCAGGGCGTGCTGGATATGGAAGACTTCTTTGTTGTACTTTTGCAGCAGGGCAAGGGCCTGCTGACGGTCAATGGTCAGATTCATAACGTTCCTCCTAAAATAGATTGAACCTATTTTACGCCCGGGAAGGACATTTGTCAACAAGGGAAGTCTGGCTGTATGACTCCCGGCACTGCCGGATAATTTCCATAGCATCCTCCCGGGGGTGGTATTCGCCCACTTGCACCTGGATATCCTGCAAAACCTTGTAATTAGCGAAGAAATTAGCGATTTCCTTCAAAACGAAGGGGGAAAGGTCGGAAAGATCTTGCACATCGGCGTACCGGGGGTCGCAGTCTACTACGGAAATCAGTTTATAGTCCAGCTTGCCATTGTCTACCATGTCCAGATATCCCAGAACCCTTGCTGGCACCGTGCAGCCGGGGAAGGTGGGGTCAGAGCAGATCACCAGGATATCCAGCGCGTCCCCGTCGGGGGCCAGGGTGTTCTCAATAATGCCGTACTCGGCGGGGTAGATCATGGCGGCGTACAGCACCCGATCCAGCCGGATGCGCCCGGTGGCTTTGTCCAGCTCGTACTTGTTCTTCGAACCCAGGGGGATCTCAATCAAAGCGTCTACTACATTACATTCCATTTTTGTTGCCTCCTTTTTTGTGATTATACCCTGGTTTAGAAAAAATGTCCATTTATTTTTCCAAACAGCTTACCAATTTCCGACACTTTGTGGTAAAATATTGGAAAACAACGAAGGAGGAACCGATTTTGAGAACTGTTGTCAATTTGAACCGCAAGTGGGCCTTTGCCAAGGGCGTTTCTGAGGCTCCCAACCAGATGCCGACCCTGTGGAGCTTTGTGAACCTGCCTCATACCTGGAACGCCATTGACGGCCAGGACGGCGGCGGTGACTACTTCCGGGGAACCTGCTGCTATGTGAAGGACTTCCAGAAACTGGACCTGCCCCAGGCGAACCGCTACTATCTGGAGATCAATGGCGCGAATTCTTCCGCCGACGTTTTCCTGAACGGCAAACACCTTGCCCACCACGACGGCGGTTACTCCACCTGGCGGGTGGATGTGACCGATGCGCTGGGAAACGAAAATCTGCTGGCGATCACCGTGGACAATGCCCCAAACCAGCAGGTCTATCCCCAGGTGGCCGACTTTACCTTCTACGGCGGCCTGTACCGGAATGTGAATCTGATCTGCGTTTCCGAAAGCCATTTTGACCTGGACTACCATGGCGGCCCCGGCATCAAGGTCACGCCCGTCATGGAGGAGAAGGATGCTAAAGTGGAAGTGGAGGTTTTCCTGACCAACCGCAAAGCATGCCAGACCCTCCGCTACAGCCTGATGAACGCCGAGGGAAAGGTCATTGCCACTTATGAGGGCACTGCCCGTAAGGTAAACTTCCGTATCAAAAAAGCCCACCTGTGGAACGGCCGGAAGGATCCCTACCTCTACTGCTGCAAGGCAGAGCTGGTGGAAAACGGCAACGTGCTGGATGATGTATCCACCCGCTTCGGCTGCCGCTCCTATGTGATCGATCCCCAACGGGGCTTTGTCCTCAACGGTGAGGAATATCCCCTCCGGGGTGTCAGCCGCCATCAGGACCGCTGGGACATCGGCAACGCCCTGCTTCCTGAGCATCACCGGGAGGACATGGACCTGATCTGCGAAATGGGGGCCACAACTATCCGTCTGGCCCATTACCAGCATGACCGGTATTTCTACGACCTGTGCGACGAACGGGGTCTGGTCATCTGGGCGGAAATTCCCTATATCTCTGCCCATATGCCCACCGGCCGGGAGAATACCATATCCCAGATGAAAGAGCTGATCGTCCAGAACTATAACCATCCCTCCATCGTGGTCTGGGGCCTTTCCAATGAGATCACCATGCGGGGCGCGGAGGACACGGATCTTCTGGAAAACCACAACATCCTCAACGACCTGTGCCATGAAATGGACAAGACCCGCCCCACCACCATGGCCTGCGTGTCCATGTGCTCCATGGATGCAAAGATCATACAGATTCCCGATACCGTTTCCTACAACCATTATTTTGGCTGGTACGGCGGCAATACCGCCATGAACGGCCCTTGGTTTGATAAGTTCCACGAGAAGCACCCCAATATTCCCATCGGCTGCTCGGAATATGGCTGCGAGGCTCTGAACTGGCACACCTCCGATCCCCAGCAGGGCGATTATACCGAAGAATACCAGGCCCATTACCACGAGGAGCTGATCCGCCAGCTGTTCTCCCGGAAATATCTGTGGGCCACCCATGTGTGGAATATGTTCGACTTCGGCTGTGATGCCCGGAACGAGGGCGGCGAGAACGGCCAGAACCACAAGGGCCTGGTGACCATTGACCGTAAGTATAAAAAGGATGCCTTCTATGCCTACAAGGCCTGGCTCTCCGACGAGCCCTTCGTCCATATCTGCGGCAAGCGGTACGTTGACCGGGTGGAGGACACCACCAAAGTCACCGTCTACTCCAATCTGCCCAGCGTGGAGCTGTTTGCCAACGGCGTATCCCTCGGCGCAAAGGAAGCTCCCGACCACTTCTTCTATTTCGACGTTCCCAACGCCGGGGAGACCATCCTCACCGCCGTGGCGGGGGAGTGCCAGGATGAAAGCCGTATCCGCAAGGTGGCGGTCTTCAACGAGGACTACCGCCTGAAGGAGAAGGGGGCGATCCTCAACTGGTTCGATATCACCCAGCCAGAGGGATATTTGTCCCTGAATTCAAAATTCGGCGACATCATGGCGACCGCCCAGGGCAAGCTGTTCCTCATGTCCCTGCTCGGAAAGCTGGCCCCCAAAATGGGCGGTGACGGCAAGGGCGGCGCAGGCTTTGACATGAGCAGCCTTGGCGGCATGATGGAGATGCTTTCCAGCTTCACCCTCCTGCGCTTGACGGGCATGATGGGCACCGTCAATGTGAAATTCACCAAGGAAGAGCTGCTGGAGATCAACGCAAAGCTCAATAAGATCAAGGCACCCAAGAAATAAGAATACAGTAGGGCGGAGGCATGCCTCCGCCCTACTTTTTCAATTTTCTGTAATTTGCCAGCATCCCGCACCCGGCCACAAGCTGCAATACGCCAGCGGCAAGGGACATATAGCTGATCTCATTTCCTTGAATGGACGCAGCGATAAAGAAGCAGAACGCGGCAAAGAGATAGCAGCAGCCGCTGAACAGGAATCGCCCGGACTTCTTTTCATCCTTGGGCTGGGCTTGCAGCGGCTCTGCCTCTGGTGCTCCCGGCTTTGTTTCTGCCGGGGTGGGGGAGTAGGGCTCATCCGTTTGATTTTCCCGCAGCAGGTAATCTGTGGTTACTCCAAACAGGTCTGCCAGCTTCACCAAATTCGGTGCGTCGGGCATTGTGCTGCCCAGCTCCCACCGGGATACCGCCTGCCGGGATACACCGATGCGGGCTGCCAGCTCCTCCTGGGAGAATCCCAGCCGCTTTCTTTGTATGATAAGCTTTTCTTCAAATTTCATATATTTTCCTCCTGTTCTGTGCCTTCAGCATATCACAGCCGGATAAATCGCGCAACCACGGCGGCGCGGCAATTCCGCAACCAAATGTAACATGCCGAAAATGGGCGGTTGCGGGCAAATTTTTACCCATGACTACCACTTTTCCGCATATTTGTCAAGTAGCAGTGCCGTAGAAGAATTTCGTTCCAATTTGTACAAAACGCTAAAAATCTTAGAATTTTATGGTTAGGAATTGATTTTTTTGCTTTTTTTCGATACAATTTTAATGGCATAAGTCTGCCTGAAGATAGGCAGAGATTGTAAGTTTTTAGGAGGCAAATAAAATGGATGTTTTAACCAGACTCGCAAATTCCATCGTCGTCCCCGTTGTTGTTCTGGACAAGGTTGAGGACGCGGTCCCTACCGCTAAGGCTATGGCTGCCGGCGGCGTCGATACCATGGAGATCACCTTCCGTACCGCCTGCGCTCCCGAGTGCATCAAGGCTGTTGCTGAAAACTGCCCCGACGTTCTGGTCGGTGCCGGCACCATCGTCAACCTGGAGCAGTGCAAGCTGGCCGTTGAGATGGGCGCAAAGTTTATCGTTTCCCCCGGCTTCAGCGACGAAGTCGTCGGCTGGTGTGTTGAGAACGGCATCCCTGTCGCTCCCGGCTGCGTCACCCCCACTGAGATCATGGCTGCCCTGAAGCACGGCCTGAAGATGGTCAAATTCTTCCCCGCCAACGTTTACGGCGGCCTGAATGCCATGAAGAACCTGTCTGCTCCCTTTGTGGGCCTGAAGTTCCTGCCCACCGGCGGTGTCAACTCTGCCAACATCAAGGAGTACATCGACGCTCCCTTTATCCACGCTGTCGGCGGTTCTTGGGTCTGCCCCAAGGCTGATATCGCTGCCGGTAACTGGGACAAGATCACCCAGCTGTGCCTGGATGCCCGCAAGGCTGCCAAGGGCGAATAAGCGGCGAATCGCTGCCGATCATTCGTGACCAACCCAGGCGGTAGCCGTTACACCATTGGGTATCGCTCGGTTCGTTACGTTGTTATTTCATTCACTAAATAATTGTAATAGGAAAGGATTCTGATTATCATGGCAAGAATTGTTACCTTCGGCGAACTGATGCTGCGTCTGCAGCCCTTCAACTACGAGCGTTTTGTTCAGGCTTCCAACGTGGAGTTCACCTTCGGCGGCGGAGAGGCCAACGTTGCTGTCTCCCTGGCGAACTACGGCATGGATGCCGCTTTCGTCTCCAAGCTGCCCGCTCACTCCATCGGCCAGGCCGCTGTGAACTCCCTGCGCCGCTATGGCGTTGACACCTCCCTGATCGTCCGGGGCGGCGAGCGCGTCGGTATCTACTACAACGAGAAGGGTGCTTCCCAGCGTGGCTCCGTCTGCATCTATGACCGTGCCAACTCCGCCATTCAGCTGGCCAAGCCCGAGGACTTCGATTGGGACAAGATCTTCGAGGGTGCCGACTGGTTCCACTTCACCGGCATCACCCCCGCACTGGGCCCCAATGTTGTGGAAATCTGCAAGCAGGCTTGCCAGGCTGCCAAGGCCAAGGGCATCAAGATCTCCTGCGACCTGAACTACCGTGGCAAGCTGTGGACCCGCGCTCAGGCCAACGAGGCTATGACTGAGCTGGCGAAGTACATCGACGTCTGCATCTCCAACGAAGAGGACGCTAAGGATGTGTTCGGCATCGAGGCCGAGGCTACCGACATCTACGGCGGCACCATCAACCACGAAGGCTACAAGTCCGTTGCCAAGCAGCTGGCTGACAAGTACGGTTTCGAGAAGGTCGCCATCACCCTGCGTGAGTCCCACTCCGCCTTCGACAACGGCTGGTCCGCAATGCTGTACGACGGCGAGAACTACTGCTTCTCCAAGAAGTACAACCTGCACATCATTGACCGCGTTGGCGGCGGCGACTCCTTCGGCGGCGGCCTGATCTATGCTCTGCTGTCCGGCAAGGATACCCAGGCTGCGGTTGAGTTCGCGGTTGCCGCTTCCGCTCTGAAGCACTCCATCGGCGGCGACTACAACATGGTTACCGTTCCCGAGGTCGAGAAGCTGGCAGGCGGCGACGGCTCCGGCCGTATCCAGAGATAATCTCTCTGCCCATAAAAACCAACCTCTGCCCGGAAACCGGGCAGAGGTAACTTTAAACTTAAGGAGTTCCAATATGAAGGAATTTATGAACAAGGATTTTATCCTTGATACTCCCACCGCCCAGCATCTGTATCACGACTATGCTGCCAAGATGCCCCTGGCGGACTACCACTGCCACCTGAATCCCCAGGAAATTTATGAAGACCGCCGTTTCAACAACTTGGCTGAGGTCTGGCTGGGCGGCGAGAACCCCGACGGCACCTTCGCCGGTGATCACTATAAGTGGCGCGTCATGCGTTCCAACGGTGTCGAGGAGAAGTACGTCACCGGTATGGTGGACCCCTATGAGAAGTTCCTGAAGTTCGTCGAGGCTCTGGAAATGGCCATCGGCAACCCCATGTACCACTGGTGCCACCTGGAGCTGCGGCAGTTCTTCGGCGTCACCGAGCCCCTGACCACCGAGAGTGCCAAGCGTATCTGGGATCACTGCAACGATCTGCTGCAGAACGACCCCGATATGTCCGCCCGGGGCCTGATCCGCAAGGCCAATGTTGCCTTCATCGGCACCACCGACGATCCCATCGACTCCCTGGAGTGGCATGAGAAGATCGCAAACGACCCCACCATCGAAGTGGTGGTCGGCCCCTCCTACCGCCCCGACAAGGCTGTGAACATCCACAAGGCCGGCTGGCACGAGTACATGAAGGCCCTGGCCAAGTCTGTGGGCAAGGAGAGCCTTACTACCATGCAGGACGTTCTGGACGCTCTGGTGGAGCGGCTGGAGCACTTCAAGGCCCACGGCTGTAAGGCTTCCGACCACGGCCTGGACTATGTCCCCTATCAGGACTACACCGTGGAGCAGGCTGATGCTGTCTACCAGAAGGCTCTGAAGGGCGAGAAGCTGACCGTTGAGGAAGTGGAAGGCTACCAGACCGTCATTCTGCTGTGCCTGGGCAAGGCCTATCACCGCCTGGACATCGCTATGCAGCTGCACTACTCCTGCCTGCGCAACAACAACCAGCGCATCTTCAAGCTCCAGGGCGGCGACACCGGCGTGGATGCTATTGCCCAGAACACCTGCGGCGGAAACATTTCCCAGCTGCTTTCCGCACTGGACGAGGCAGGTGCCTGCCCCAAGACCATCCTGTACTCCCTGAATCCCGCCGACAACGCCCAGCTGGGCACCCTGATCGGCTGCTTCCAGGGCCCCGAGGTCCCCGGCAAGATCCAGCAGGGCTCCGCATGGTGGTTCAATGACCACAAGGTGGGCATGGAGGAGCAGATGAAGTCCCTGGCAAGCCTGGGATTGCTCGGTAACTTCGTCGGTATGCTGACTGACTCCCGCTCCTTCCTGAGCTACGCCCGTCACGACTACTTCCGCCGCATTATGTGCAACCTGATCGGCAACTGGGTGGAGAACGGCGAGTATCCCAACATCGAATCCAGCCTGAAGAAGATCGTGGAAGGCATCTCCTTCAACAACGCAAAGCGTTACTTCGGCCTGTAAGATCATACAAAATGACCGCGAGGAAAGCAATTTCCTCGCGGTTTTTCATATTTGATAGAACATTGTCATCCCGAACGAATGGCAGACTTGTACTAATTTTTGATAGCTATCAACGTGAATTCTCCTGGTAAATTAGAATTCGACCATGCGGGGTGCTCGTCAAATTGTTTGAGGGTAAAACCGCAGTTTAATACCGCATTGATGATTTCACTGAGCGTATACCGGCGGTAGCTGCATTGAGGTATATTTCGGCGTATTTCTTCATCAAAGAACCGCGCGTGGGCCATTTCGCCCTCAAACACCTCCGTGGAGAAATAGTCTCCATCAGGCTGCATTACGCCCAGCACCGGGGTGATTTTGCCGAAAGGATGGAAATCACTGCAAATCAGCTTTCCTCCGGGTTTCAAAATGGTACGCATGATCCCCATAAATGCGTCGATATTGTGGAAATAATGCAGGATTCCGCCCTCCATAAATACCACATCAAAGAAACCGCCATAGGTATCCAGGTCGATTTCCAGCACATCACAAACCTCATAGCTGATGGTCACCCCGGCGGCTTGCGCCAGTTCCAATGCGTACCTTCGGTTATCTTCCGAAATGTCGAAAACCGTTACCTCCGCGCCCATTACTGCCAGAGGAACCGCTTTCTTCCCACAGGAGCCGCAGATGTTGGCAATTTTCAGACCCTTGTATCCGTCAAAATACTGGGCATACCGCTTCAACTGTTTTTCCGGGGCGGCGAGAATATCCTTGGCCCGCTTCGCGGGAGTGCCAGCTTCCGCGATCCAAAAATTATAAGCATTATATTCCCATGCCTTCTTATTTTGCAGGGTGTAATCTTCCATATTTCTCCTTATATCAGTTCAATCGTGATGTCCTCCACCAGCTTTTCCCGGAAAACAGGCTGCCAGACAACTGTTTCCGGGGGCGCATAGCGCATGGAGGAAACGGCGCAGTGGAGATGGGGTTGTTGGGGTGTCAGGAAAGCGATGGCAGTGGGGCCGTCGGCACCGCCGATGATGCCAATACTGGCGGCCTGCTCCTGCTGTTTGCTCCGCTCATCCTCCACAGTGTCCCGAAGCTGGAAGTGTTCGCTGTGCAGGTCAGGGGAGAGGGTGCAGGACATGAAAAGGGCGTGCTCCGGCAGGCCGGGTCTCGTCAGCCGGTCGGAAACCTGCTCCCGGCTGACCGCCTGCACCGTCAGGGTGTATGTTTCCTCCCGGAGGGGATGGATGATCTCCACGCTTTCTCCAATGGCGGGCATCTCGAAGGGCTTTCCGGGAATGCTCCGGGGCCGCTGGCTCAGCGTTAGGGTCAGGCTGTCGATTTTGGGTGGTTTTTCCACTGTCCATTTTAAGGACACCCGGCGAAAAGACCATCCCTGGGCAGGATTCAGACCGTAATTACGCAGCACCACTTCTGCATGGTCGTTTATCTTCTCGTCAGGCAGCAGTTCGGGCGGTACCCAGCCGATGCCGCAGGCCCGGTCGCGGGAAAGGGGCTGACCGTTGACTGACACATTTGCGTAATAGTCCTTTGCCATGGGATTTTCCTGTTCGATCTGCTCCCGGAGGTTATGAGGCAATTCCAGGGGCTGGGTCAGATGGGAATACCACTTATCCAGAAAGGCCCGGATGTCCTCCCGTTCGATTTCCGCGCAGATATCCAGCACCAGTCCTTCGTCACAGAGGTAGGCCGCGGGGACATAGAAGCGGTTTTCTCCCCAGGTGAAATGCTTCTCTATGGCAATGGGTGTGCCCACACTGCCGTGGGGCGACCAGAAGCCGCCGCTGTAGGTGACAATCCAATTAGTCTCCATCCTTTGCTTCCTCCAATTCTTTTGTCTCCTCCAGCTTTTGCTTGGTCTTTCTTGCAGCTTCAATCAGACTGGTAAACTCATTGGACAGCACCCGGCGCATATTTTCATCGGTGCTGAGGGTCTTGAGATAGGTGCGGATATTCTTGGGGTGGATGATATCCAAAGCATTGTCCACACCGCCGGAGCCCAGGAGGGTAAACATCACATCCACCAGCTGGTTCCGATCCTGGTTGGACATTTCCGCAAACCAGGTCTTGATGGTGCTGTCCACGAACCGGGATTCCTCGGTGATCTCCTCCATCCGAATAAAGTCCCGGCCCATAACCTCCCAGGAATAGGGGTCATGCTGCAATACGCTGACGGACTTGCTGCGGATGACAGTATAGGGCTCCTCGTGTTCCAGCAGCATACCGATGACCGAGGACTGGGGAATAAAGGTCTTGATCCGGGGTACCATGGCCAGATATCCGGGGTCACCCATCATGTATTTTGTGAAACCGGGGCCGTCGTTATTGTATACCTCCAAAATCCGCTGCTGGACCATGGGGGAGCTGCGGGCGGCAGCAAAGACCGCCAGGTTGCCGCCCTTGGAATGGCCGCACAGCCGCAGGGGCAGCATGTATTCAGCAGCCACATCGCGGGTGTACTGCACCGCCAGCCGCTGGGCAGGGACGGTCTGCTGGAAGCTCATGTTGAAGTCCTCCTTCCAGCCCACTAGAGAATAGTCGGTGCCCCGGAAGGTCAGGAAGGCACTGCCGTCGTCCAGAAGAAAGGTCACGGCGGCGAACTGTGTCTCCTGCTCCGGGATGAACAGATCCCGGTAGCATACCATCCGGGTCTGACCAAAACGGACAGTCTGGGAGGCCTGATACAGAAGGTCCAGGTCGCTTTTCACCCGGACACGGCTTTCGTGATCCTCCAGGGCGAAGTATTCCTCCGCCGCGTCCCGCAGCAGAATGGGAGTCTCCGGCTTGGCCTCTACCCGGGCACCATAGCGGATATAGACAAGGGCGGAAAAAATCAGGGCATCCACCGCGTTGGGCGGATCCTGGGTGAAGGTCAGATCCCCCCTCCATTTCAGATACTCGAATACATTTGCCATATCTTGCTCCTCCTTTTCCCTTACGATAGCATAGAATTGTGAATTATTCTACCATATTTTGCCGCAGGGCAGAAAAAGCCCGCCATTTGCGAAATGGCGGGCGAAAAATTACAGCTTTTCCAGCAGCTTTTCCAGCGCGGAAAGCTTCAGGCTGAGGCAGAGAACTTCCATGGCCTTTTCCAGCTCCTCCACAGGGGGCAGGCTGGGGGCGATACGGAGGTTGGAATCGTTGGGATCCTTGCGGTAGGGGTAGGTGGCACCGGCGTTGGTCATGACCACACCGGCTTCCTTACACAGCTGCCAGGTACGTTTTGCGGTGCCGGGCATGGTGTACAGGCTGACGAAGTAGCCGCCCTTGGGGTCATTCCAGTGGGCAAAGCCCAGGGGGGCGATCTCCTGGTTCAGCCAGCGGGAAACGCATTCAAATTTGGGAGCCATGACGGAGGCGTGCCGCTTCATGATCTCCAGGGTGTGGGCTTTATCCTTCAGGAACTTTACATGCCGCAGCTGGTTGACCTTGTCATAGGAGATCATCTGGACACCGAAGACACCGGTGAAATACTGGATGTTGGCTTCGGACGCGGCCATACAGCTGGTGCCGCCGCCTGCGAAGGTGATCTTGGAGGTGGAGGCGAACTCAAATACCATGTCAGGACGGCCCGCGTCACGGCACATGGAAATGATGTCGGGGAAGGGCACATAGTCGCCCTTGAACTCGTGGATGCAGTAGGCGTTGTCCCAGATAATGGCAAAATCGGGAGCGGCGGGCTTCAGGTTGGCGAACCGCTGAATGGTTTCGTCACTGAAGATGATACCGTCGGGATTAGAATACTTGGGCACCACCCAGATCATTTTCACCAGGGGATCCTTGACGTATTCCTCCACCATGTCCATGTCAGGGCCGGTGGCGGTCATGGGAATATAGATCAGCTCCGCACCGTAGAATTCACCGATCTGGAAATGGCGGTCATAGCCGGGGGCGGGGCAGAGGAATTTGATCTTTTCCTCCTTGCACCAGGGCCGGGGGCTGTTCAGCAGACCGTGGGTATAGGCGCGGGAAACGATGTCGCACATCATGTTCAGGGAAGCGGCACCGCCCACGAAAATCTCGGAAGCCTTGCAGCCCAGCACATCGGCCCAGTAGGCCCGGGCGGAGGGCAGGCCTGCCAGTTCGCCGTAGTTCCGGGAGTCGATGTCACCGTCGAAGCAGTCCTCGGGGGTCTGCAGCACATTCAGCAGGTCGCTGACCAGATCCAGCTGTTTTTTTGCGGGCTTGCCGCGGGCCATGTTCAGCTTCAGGCCCTGGGCCTTACAGGCGTCATACTGGGACAGCACCTGGGTGTAGGCGGCTTCCAGTTCATCTCTCGTCATGCAGGAATAGGGGGTCATATCCATCAATCCTTTCGGGTTTTATTCAAATATAATGGGCTTATTATATGCGCTGACGGAAAAAAATGCAAGTTTTAATTGGCGAAAATTTCATTTTTTGAAAAGTATTTTAACAAATTGGAGGAATGCACAAATCTTTCAGGAAAAGACAAATGTTTTTGGGGCACATTCTCTCCTTGCATTTTCGGGTATTCTTGAATACAATGATGCTATCGTATAATGCATTTTCTATGGAGTTTTTTGCGGAAAGGACATATCCCATGAGTGAGATTCTGAATGTTCCCGAAATATTCGGCACCGATGTGTTCAACGAGGCCACTATGAAGCAGCGGCTGCCCGGGGCTGTTTATGACGCCTGGAAGAGCTGCATCGCCACCGGCTCCCAGCTGCCTCTGGACGTTGCCAACGAGATTGCCGAGGGTATGAAGCAATGGGCCACCGAGCGGGGGGCTACCCACTATACCCACTGGTTCCAGCCCATGACCGGCATCACCGCCGAAAAGCATGATTCCTTCATTTCTCCCACCGGTGACGGCCGGGTCATCATGGAGTTTTCCGGTAAGGAGCTGGTTCGGGGCGAGCCTGACGCAAGCTCCTTCCCCTCCGGCGGCCTGCGGGCTACCTTCGAGGCCCGGGGATACACCGCCTGGGATCCCACCTCCTGCGCCTTTGTGAAGGACGGGAGCCTCTACATCCCCACCTGCTTCTTCTCCTATACCGGCGAATGCCTGGATAAAAAGACCCCGCTGCTGCGCTCCATAGATGATGTCTCCCGGGAGGCTGTGCGCATCCTGCGTCTCTTCGGTGACAGCGACACCAAGCGGGTCATCTGCTCTGTAGGTGCGGAGCAGGAATATTTCCTGCTGCCCAAGGACCTGTACGCCCAGCGGGAGGATCTGCGGCTGACGGGCCGTACCCTGTTCGGTGCCCAGCCCCCCAAGGGCCAGGAGCTGGATGACCATTATTTCGGCACCATCCGCACCCGTGTCTCCAGCTTCATGCGGGATCTGGACGAACAGCTTTGGCGGCTGGGCATCCTCAGTAAGACCAAGCACAATGAGGGCGCACCCTGCCAGCATGAGCTGGCCCCCATCTATACCGACGCCAATACCGCCTGCGATGACAACCAGCTGATCATGGCCATTATGAAAAAGTGCGCCGCCAAGCATAATCTGGTTTGTCTGCTCCATGAGAAACCCTTTGCAGGTATCAGCGGCTCCGGCAAGCATAACAACTGGTCCCTCTCTACCGATTCCGGCAAGAATCTGTTCAGCCCCGGCAAGACCCCCAGCCAGAACGCCCGGTTCCTGGTATTTCTGGCGGCCTTTATCGCGGGCGTGGACGATTACCAGGATTTCCTCCGGTGTACCGTTGCCTATGCGGGCAATGACCACCGCCTGGGAGCCAACGAAGCTCCTCCCGCAATCATTTCTGTGTTCCTGGGGGATGAGCTGAATGCCATCATCCGCTCCATTATCGACGGCACCAATTATCAGGAGCCGGAGAAGAGTATGCTGCGCATTGGTGTGGACGTTCTGCCTGCCATTCCCAAGGACACCACAGACCGAAACCGTACCAGTCCCCTGGCCTTCACCGGCAACAAGTTCGAGTTCCGTATGTTGGGTTCTTCCCAGTCGATTGCCGAGCCCAATATTGCCCTGAATACCATCATGGCAGAGGAGCTGAGCCGCTTCGCGGATGTACTGGAAAAGGCGGAGGATTTCGATAAGGCCCTCCATGACCTGGTCTGCGAGACCTTTACAAACCACCAGCGGATCCTGTTCGACGGCAACGGCTATTCTGAGGAATGGAAGCAGGAGGCCGCCCGCCGGGGACTGAGCAACCTGTCCTCCACAGCAGAAGCCATCCCTGCCTACATCCAGCCCAAAAACATCGATTTGGTTGTACGCCACGGCATCTTTACGGAAGCAGAGTTCCGGGCCCGGTATGCCATCCAGCTGGAAGCCTATAATAAGATCGTGAACATTGAGGCACGGACTATGGTGGATATGGCGATCCATCAGATCCTGCCCGCGGCAGTCCACTATACCCGCAGCCTCTGCGACAGTGTCGCCGCTAAGAAGAGCCTGGGGGCTCCTTGCCGGGCGGAATCCCGGCTGCTGCAGGAGCTTTCGGAACACACTGACGGCCTGTACGATGCGGTGGAAACCATGAAGGAAGAGCTGGGGAAGGTCCCCAGAGATGCCAAAGCCGCAGCCTGGTATTATCACGATGTGATCGTGCGCGGCATGAATGATATCCGCCGGGAGGCCGACCGTTTGGAGGAGCTGACCGACAAATCCTTCTGGCCCTATCCCACCTATTCCGATCTGCTGTTCTATTGATATACGGGAATGAAAAATGGACTTCACAGGCCTGTGAAGTCCATTTTTTTGTCCCGGCATCATTTGCCGGAGAATTTCTTTGCGATTTTTCCCTGAAGAAAATCCAGGGTCTCCCGGTCATTTTCCAGTCCCAGCAGCTTTGCTGCCACAGGAATGAAGATCGCATAGACCTGCTCCGTCGGCAGGGGCATGGAATCGCTGTTGAGAAGGGAAATGTACAGCTCTACATAGGCCTGGGCGTATATTTTGGCCTCCAGGTCCCGGGTAGTGCTGGCGGAGGTTTCCAGATATTCCTTCTCCAATTCCCCGGCCACAGCCTTCCGGAAGTCCACCTTCTCAGTGTGGATCTTCATCAGGGCTTTTGTAAATTCATGCTCGATGAGGTAAGCCTTGTACAAGACCTCCCGGGAGGGAGCGGAGGGAGAGGCTAAATCCCTGCGGACAACGTCTCTTGTGGAGAGAAAGTGATCCAGCATTTTCTCCGCAATCTCGTACTTGTCCCGGTAGTGGGCGTAAAAGGTGGCCCGTGTGACGGGGGTCTCGTCCAGAATGTCCTGGATGGTGATTTTCTCGAAGGGCTTTTTGTTCAGCAGGGAGATCAATGCCTGCATGATGGCTTTGTCGGTGCGTTTGAACTGGGGATTGTCAGACATGATAGATACCTCAATTGATTTTTGTGCAGAATGCTGAAAGACAAAATGATACTGCAAGAGAAGCTTGCGCACAGTTTGCTTTAAGCTGTATTTTTATTATACACTTTGTTTAATAAATAAATCAAGTGTGAATTTTGTCTGTTTCCTGATTCTTTTATATGGTGTAAGATAGAATATATTTCAGCGTAAAAATGCCGAATTTATATAAAAGTCCGACGATTCGGTATAAAATGTTGGAAAATGCACATTTCTGTGCAGTAAAAATTAAGAGGAGGAAGACAAAACATGAGCAACCCCAAGAAAAAGGGTACCGGCGTTAAGCTGTGGTCCGTAATGACCGTTCTTCTGGTCATTCTGCTGGTCGCAAGCATCATCGGCACCAACGTCGCCATGGGCGCGTCCCAGGCGATCAACATTTTCCTGAAGACCGAGACCTATAAGGTGGTCGAGGGAGAAGGCGAAGTAACCGACACCGAGTATTTCAAGAGTGACTACGCTTCCCGCGATGAACTGAAATCCGCAGGCCAGGCTGTGGCCGAGCAGGTGGAGGCCGAAGGCGCAGTTCTGCTGATGAACAACGGCGCGCTGCCTCTGGCTTCCGGTGCCAAGGTCAGCACCATCAGCCACTCCAGTGTGGACATCGTCACCTGCGGCAACGGTGCTGCCGATATCGATACCTCTGAGGCTCCCACTCTGAAGGAAGCCCTGGAAGATGTGGGCCTTGTGGTCAACCCCACCCTGTGGGATTTCTACGCTTCCGGCGCAGGCTCTACCTACATCCGTGAGCCCGGCAAGCTGTCCAACCAGACCGATGGCGCAAGCCGCGACCAGTACATCATCAACGAAGTTCCCCAGTACGCTTATACCGCTGACATTACCGCCAGCTTCGCATCCTATAACGATGCCGCCATCGTCACCATCTCCCGTATCTCTGGTGAGGGTGCTGACCTTGCCAACGACGGCTTCCGTGACGGCACCAACATTCTGGATCTGACCCAGAATGAGAAGGACATGCTGCAGATGGCCCAGACCAACTTTGAAACTGTCATCGTCCTGATCAACTCCACCAATGCCATTGACTGCAGCTTCCTGTACGAGTATGAGATCGATGCAGCCCTGTGGATCGGCTATACCGGCGACTGGGGCCTGAACGCGGTTGCAGACATCCTGGTGGGTAACGTGAACCCCTCCGGCCACCTGGTGGATACCTATACTTTCGACAATGACTCCGCTCCCGCAGTCGTCGGCATCTACGGCGGCAGCTACACCAACTATGATCCCAACGATGCCTCCAAGTGGTACGATGTATACGGCGCACAGCTGGACGGCAACCATACCTACATCCTCTATCAGGAAGGCATTTATGTAGGCTACCGTTACTACGAGACCCGCTATGAGGATGTGGTCATGGGCACCGGCAACGCCGGCGACTACGACTATGCTTCCACCGTGGCCTTCCCCTTCGGCTACGGCCTGAGTTACACCACTTTCGAGTGGAGCGATTACAATTGCAAGTATAACAGGAGCACCGATTCCTTCACCATTACCGTCGATGTCACCAACACCGGCGATGTGGCCGGCAAGGAAGTGGTCCAGGTTTACTTCCAGAGCCCCTACACCGATTACGATAAGAAGAACGGCATCGAGAAGGCTGCTGTCGAGCTGTGCGGCTTCGGCAAGACCAGCCTGCTGGCTCCCGGTGCATCCGAGACCGTCACCGTGGAAGTTCCCCGTGAGGAGCTGGCCGCTTACGACGAGAACGGTGCCAAGACCTACATCCTGGATGCAGGTGACTACTACCTGACCGCCGCCAATAACGCCCACGCCGCTGTGAACAACGTTCTGGCTGCCAAGGGCTACACCACTGCTGACGGTATGACCGCCGACGGCAACGCTGAGCTGGTCTATACCTACAATGTAGAAGAACTGGACACCGAGACTTACTCCGTCTCCTCCGTTACCGGCTACGAGATCACCAACCAGTTCGATTCTGCCGAGCTGAGCCAGTACGGCTATGATATCACCTATCTGTCCCGCTCCGACTGGCAGGGCACCTGGCCCGAAGCTATGACTCTGGAAGCCACCGACAAGATGTTTGCTGACGGCCTGTACATGTATCAGACCTACAGCGGAATCGAAGGCTCCACCACCGAAATGCCCACCATGGGTGCAAAGAATGGCATGACTCTGGCTATGTATATTGGCGTTGATTATGACGATCCCGCCTGGGAAGATCTGCTGGATCAGCTGACCTTCGAGGAAATGGCTGTCATGATCGGCCAGGGCTACCACAACACCGCAGCCGCTGCCTCCGTCGGCAAGCCCGCTACCACCGATGACAATGGTCCCCAGGGCTTCACCCAGAATTTGACCGGTGTTGCCGAAAAGATCACCGCTTACACCGATGAGAACATCATGGCTGCCACCTTTAACACCGAGCTGATGGAGGAAATGGGTGAGGTTCTTGGCGAGGACTGCATGGAGCTTGGTGCTTCCGGTCTCTACGGCCCCGCTATGAATATCCACCGCAACGCCTACGCCGGCCGTAACTTCGAATACTACTCTGAGGATCCCTTCCTGTCCGGTGCCATCGCTGCCGCTGAGGTCAAGGGCATCCAGTCCAAGGGCGTTTACGTCTACATCAAGCACTTCGCCATCAACGACTCCGAGACCGGCTGCCGCTGTATCTCCACCTGGGCCAACGAGCAGTCCATCCGTGAGCTGTACCTGAAGCCCTTCCAGATGGCTGTTGTGGTCGGCGATGCACACGCTGTCATGAACGCCTTCGCTCGCTTTGGTGTTGTCTGGTCCGGTGCCCACTATGGCCTGATGACTGAGGTCCTGCGTAACGAGTGGGGCTTCGACGGCTTTGGTCTGACCGACTTCTCCGGCAACGCTGTGTTCGCACAGTACGGCATCATGATGAAGTCCTACGACGTGGCTCACGGCCTGCTGGCAGGTACCGACAGCTGGGACGCTTCCGCTACCCAGTGGACCGACGACCTGAACAACCTGTACAAGAACGATCCTGACATCTGCCAGGCAATGCGCCAGGCCTGCCACCGGATCCTGTACACCGTTGCCAACTCCAACGCCATGAACGGCCTGTCCTCCAACACCACCATCGTCTCCGTCACTCCCTGGTGGCAGACCGCCCTGTACACCCTGATCGGCATCTGTGCTGTGGGCACTCTGCTCAGCGGCGTCAAGCTGGTGCTGGCCATCCGCAAGAAGAAGGCTGCTAAGGCCGCGTAAATCCTGCGGTATAACCTGACTTTTTCTCCTTTCTTTTTCGCTCCCCACCTTACGCGCATGAGGTGGGGAGCCTCTTTTTAGGCCTGGAAGATGCAGTGCTCAGGCAAAATGGAGAAATTGATTCCATAAAAAGGAAAAACTTTGTGGGGAATTGCGCTTGAAATGAGAATGCGGCGGTGCTAGAATACGGCAGACCAAATAAAATTGAAAGAAGAAGGCGAATTTCCTTATGGAAACTTATCTGATTTGTCTTGCCGCGGCACTGGTCGGCGGCCTGATGCTTACGCGTCTTACCAAGCTGATTCATCTGCCTGCGGTCACCGGTTATCTGGTTGCAGGTTTGCTGCTGGGTCCCTTTTTCCTTGGTGCGCTGAATGTACCCGGCCTGGGCTTCAATAGCCTGGAGCAGGTGGAGGGCATGAGCATTATCACCCAGACGGCTCTGGGATTTATTGCGTTCACCATCGGCAATGAGTTCCGGCTGAGCCAGCTGAAGGCCACCGGCGCAAAGGCCATCACCATCGGCATTTTGCAAGCGGTGATCACCACCGTTGTGGTGGATATCGTGCTGATCGTCCTGAGCCTGTGCTTACCGGATATCATCTCCATCCCCTGCGCCATCACCCTGGGCGCAATTGCTTCCGCTACTGCTCCCGCTGCCACATTGATGGTCGTCCGCCAGTATAAGGCTGACGGCCCCCTGACCCGGCTTCTGATGCTGGTGGTTGCCATCGATGACGCTGTAGGTCTGCTGCTGTTCTCCGTGTCCTTCGGTATCGCCACCGCCCTGGCCCATGGCCAGGTCAGTGTCCTGGCCGTTGTGGTGGAGCCCATCGTAGAGATCGTTCTGTCCCTGGGATTGGGAGCAGCTATGGGCTGGCTCCTGAACTGGGTGGAGCAGTTCTTCCACTCCCGCAGCAAGCGTATGACCATTTCCGTGGCCTTTGTGCTGCTGACCGTGGGCCTTTCCATGCTGGAATTCCAGGTGGGCCCCATCCACTGTGGTTTCTCGCTGCTGTTGGTGTGCATGATGACCGGAACCATCTTCTGTAACATCTGCGACACCTCCGAAGAGCTGATGAACCGTATCGAGAGCTGGACGACCCCTGTGAATGTCCTGTTCTTCGTCCTGTCCGGCGCGGAGCTGGATCTGGAGATCCTGTCCCATCCCGTTACCATTCTGGTGGGTGTGATCTATATTATTGCCCGGTCTGCCGGTAAGTATTTCGGTGCTAACCTCAGCTGCCGTATGACGAACCAGCCCAAGCCCATTACCGATAACCTGGGCATCACGCTGCTGCCCCAGGCAGGCGTGGCACTGGGCATGGCCCTGACTGCCGCAACGCTGCCCGATGGCGCGCTGGCCCGGAATGTGGTGCTGTTCGCTGTGTTGGTCTATGAACTGGTTGGCCCCGCACTGACCAAGCGTTCCCTGCTGGCCGTGGGCGAGATCAAGCCCGAGGGCAGAAAGAGTGCACGTACTCTCAATCCTACGAAATAACACAATGCCGCCTGCGGAAATTCTCCCAGGCGGCATTGCTATATGCGCACACGATTCAACTCTTGCGGCCTCCCGGTGCGTCAACATCGTATTTTTAACAGTTTGAACGGCGTGACCAAATTGGTCACGCCGTTTTGATGTGTGATTATTCGGCTGCGGCAGCCTTCTTGGTGGTACGCTTGCGGGTGGTCTTGGGCTTCTCCTCGGCGGGGGCAGCGGTTTCTGCGGGGGCATCGGCCTCAGCCTTCTTGGTGGTGCGTCTGCGGGTGGTCTTGGGCTTGTCCTCAGCGGTGGTCTCTGCCTTCTTGGCGGGGGCCTTTCTGGTACGCTTGGGCTTTTCCTCAGACTTCACTTCCACAGGCGCGGGAGGAGGGGGGAGAATCACCTTCTCTTTCAGCACGAAGCAGGTACGGGCAGGGATGTACAGCTCAATGTAGTGCCGTCCGTCGAACTCCTTGGTGGGGTAGGTCATCATCTGCACATTGCCGAAGCCGCCGTACTTGGGATCGTCGGAAGAAAGCACCACGGTGTACTCGCCGGGCTGGTGGACAGGGATCAGCACGTTGTTCAGGGAGTAGTGGAAGTGGAAGTTGAACACGAACATCAGGCCGCTGCGGTAGAAGGCCAGGGTCTGCTCGGGGGCCTTCATCAGCATCAGGTCAGCCATCCGCTGCTTGAACATGTTGTTTTCCTTGGTCAGGTGAACCATATCCCGGTCGAAGTCGTTGAGCCACTCATACTTCAGGGCGGGGTTGTTCTTCAGGCTCCACTGGCGGCGGCAGTAGTGGAAGCTCCAGCCGTTGCCCTCCCGGGGGAAGTCAATCCATTCGGGGTGACCGAATTCGTTGCCCATGAAGTTCAGGTAGCCCTCACCGCCGCCCGCCAGGGTGAACAGGCGGATCATCTTGTGCAGGGCGATGGCCCGGTCAATGACGGGGTTGTGGCAGTCCTTGTTCATGTCGGTGTACATGTTGGCACCGGCCAGACGGAAGATCATGGTCTGGTCGCCCACCAGAGCCTGGTCGTGGGACTCCACATAGGCCACGGTGTTCTCGCCGGGGCGGCGCAGGCACATATCGCCCCACATCTTGTTGATGTCCCAGAACTCGTCCTGGCCCTTGACGGCCTTGACCCACATGTCGGGCAGGCCCATGCCCAGCCGGTAGTCGAAGCCGATGCCGCCGTCCTCAATGGGCAGGCACATGCCGGGCATACCGGACATATCCTCGGCGATGGTGATGGCGTTGGGGTTCACCTGGCGGATAAGCTCGTTGGCCAGCTGCAGGTAGGTAATGGCCTCGGTGTGGGTGTTGTAGGAGAAATACTTATCGTTGGAGTTGAAGTCGGTTCCCAGGCCGTGGTCATGGTACAGCATGGAGGTGACACCGTCGAAGCGGAAGCCGTCGAAGTGGTATTCTGTCATCCAGAACTTCAGGTTAGAAAGCAGGAAGTGGAGAACGCCGGTCTTGCCGTAGTCGAAGCACTTGGTGCCCCAGGCGGGATGCTCGCCCTTGTCGCCGTCGTGGAAGAACTGCCAGGTGGTGCCGTCGAACATGTTGATGCCCTCGGCGGTGTTCTTGACAGCGTGAGAGTGGACCACGTCCAGCAGCACCCGGATGCCCATCTCATGTGCCTTGTTCACCAGGTACTTCAGATCTTCGGGCTTGCCAAACCAGCTGGAGGCGGCAAAGAAATTGGAAACCTGGTAGCCGAAGGAGCCGTAGTAGGGATGCTCCATAATGGCCATCAGCTGGATGGTATTGTAGCCTGCTGCCTTGACATGGGGCAGGGTGTAGTCGGCAAATTCACGGTAAGAACCGACCTTTCCCTCCTCCTGGGCCATGCCCACGTGGGCCTCATAGATGTACAGGGAATCCTCGCCCAGGAAGTCCTTATCGGTCCAGCCGAAGGTGTTGCGCTCGTCCACCACCTCGCAGGTGAAGCTGATGGTGTGGGGGTCCTGGACTACCCGGCGGGCGTAGAGGGGTATGTGCTCGGTGCGGGTCAGATTTGCGTCCACAACGGTCTTGACCTTGCAGCCGTCCCACAGGGCGTCCTCGCCCTCCAGGTACAGCTCCCAGTTGCCGTCGCCGGTCCGGGTCAGGGGATGGGAGGTCTGGTTCCAGCCGTTGAAATCGCCTTCCAGATACAGCTGGTAGGCAGAGGGGGCCCACTCACGGTAGACCCAGCCGGTCTCGGTGCGGTGGAAGCCATAGTAGTTATGGGCATTGGCAAAGTCGTTCAGGGTCTGGCCCTCGCCCAGAATGCGGCTCTTGGTTGCCCGGTACAGGAACATCCGCAGGTCAATATCGCCCGCGAAGCACTGCAGCTGGGGGTTCAGTTCTAAGATTCGATACATAACGTCACCTTCTGAAGTTTAGATTTGTTTCGTAAACGAAGAACATTTCTTCATATTATATATTTTAGTAGATGTGGACCGTATCTGTCAATGGCAATTTTGCACAGGATATTCGCAACTATTTTGCCATTATTCCCCGATACCAGCGCGATATATATCGAAACGGCGGAAGTGTGACTTAATCACGGAACACTTTTGGCGGTTTTCGTATAATATGAATAAATCAAAAAGGGGGCTTTTCTATGAGCGTACAGATCATCAGCGCGATCCTTCTGCCGTTCCTGGGAACGGTGATCGGTTCCGCTCTCGTATTTTTTCTCAAGGGAGAGATGAACCGCCGTCTTCAGCGGAGCCTGACTGGCTTTGCCGCAGGCGTGATGGTGGCAGCCTCTATCTGGAGTCTGATCATCCCCGCCATGGAGCAGTCGGAGCATATGGGAAAGCTTGCCTGTCTGCCTGCTTTTGTGGGTGTATGGGGTGGATTTTTGTTTCTCCTGCTGCTGGATAAGCTGATCCCGCATCTGCATATGAACAGCCAGTGCCCCGAGGGCGCGCCCTGCAATCTGGGGAAGTCAACCATGCTGGTGCTGGCGGTGGCTTTGCACAACCTGCCTGAGGGGATGGCGGTGGGCGTTGTGGCCGCGGGCTGGATGATGGGCAACGAAAGCATCTCCGCCGCCGGGGCTCTGGCCCTGTCCTTAGGCATTGCGCTGCAGAATCTTCCTGAGGGAGCCATCATCTCCATGCCTCTCAAATCCGGTGGTATGAAGCGGGGGAGGGCCTTTGGTTACGGTGTCCTCTCCGGTGTCATTGAACCCATCGGTGCCATTGTGACCATATTGCTGGCGGCCTGGATCGTACCGGTATTGCCGTACCTTCTCAGCTTCGCGGCAGGAGCCATGCTCTATGTGGTGGTGGAAGAGCTGATTCCAGAAATGTCCGAAGGAGAGCATTCCAACATCGGCACGATCTTCTTCGCAGCTGGCTTCTCCCTGATGATGGTGCTGGACGTGGTGCTGAGCTGAGAACGCCTGCCCGAATCATATGTTGCACCAAGGCACGGCGGCCTCGCCGTGCCTATTTTTCGCTCTGTTTCGATAGAAAATTATTCCAACCAAAAAATACCCTTTACATCGGCATAAATTACTGATAGTATAATACTTGCGCAAATTCCTCACACGAAACAAGAAATTATTATGGAGGTTTGACCCATGAAAAAGTACGCGATTTTCCTGTCCCTGCTGCTGGTCGCCGGCCTGCTGGCAGGCTGCGCCGGTACCCCCGTTGTGTATTACAGCGACTGCACCTGCCCCACCGGCAGCCACGATGTGACGGTGCAGGAGCCCACCACCGTACCTGTTCCTACCGAGGCACCCGCACCCGCGGAAGGTGCCCTGAAGACTGGCCTGTACATCTCCACCGGCATTTCCGACAGCAAATCCGCCGCCGAAGAGGAGAACGGCGAGGCAAAGTATGATGTGACCATGGTGGCCGTCCTGGTGGACGATAACGGCGTGATCCAGGACTGCATTATCGACGGCATTTCCGCTTCCGTCCAGTTTGACGCATCCGGTGCCATCGTTTCCGACCTGACTGCCGCGCCCCAGACCAAGAACGAGCTGGGCGAGAACTACGGCATGGTTGCCCTGGCCGGAGCTGTCGCCGAGTGGGATGCCCAGGCTGCCGCACTGGCTTCCTTCGTCATCGGCAAGAATGCCAACGAGCTGCGGGGTGTTGCCGTGGACGAGACTGGCTATGCTCCCGAGGGCACTGACCTGGCATCCTCCGCTACCATTTACCTGGGCGGCTATGTTTCCGCCATTGAGGCCGCCGCTGCCAACGCCCAGCACCTGGGTGCGCAGGCTGGCGATGCCCTGAAGCTGGCAACCGTTACCGGCATTGACAGCAGTGCTTCCGCTTCCGACGAGGGGGATGGCACCGCTCAGCTGGATGCCACCGTTACCGCCCTGACCATGAACGGCGATACCATCACCTCCTGCGTCATCGACGCTGTCCAGGCCAAGGTCTCCTTCGACACTGCGGGCACCATCACCTCTGATGTTTCCGCTCCCGTTGCCACCAAGAACGAGCTGGGGGAGGGCTACGGCATGAAGGCCTGGGGAGGTGCTGTTGCTGAGTGGAATGAGCAGGCAGCTTCCTTCGCTTCCTATGTCACCGGCAAGACCGTGGACGAGGTCATGGGCATTGCTGTCAACGAGAGCACCAAGCCTACGGATGCCGATCTGGCTGCCTCCGTCACCATCGCCATCGGCGGTTTCCAGGCTCTGATTCAGAAGGCAGCGCAGTAAAGAATGCAAAATGCAGAGTGCAGAATGCAGAATTTAATGCGCAAAGCAAAGCGAGCCGTTATTTTGCTTCTGGCAGCCGTTTTGCTGGCAGGCTGTTCCCGGGAGGTCACGGGTGCGCAAAAGCAGTACAATGCCACCTTCCTGACACTCTTTGACACCGTTACCACCATCGTGGGCCGGGCGGAGAGTGAGGAGGCCTTTACGGAAACGGCCCAGAGCATCCATGACGCACTGCTGGAATACCATCGGCTGTTTGACATTTACAACGATTACGAGGGTGTCAATAACCTGAAAACCGTCAACGACAATGCAGGGCTTGCCCCGGTGACGGTTGACGAACGGATTATCCGCCTGCTGCTGGACTGCAAGGATTATTACGAGCTCACCGGCGGCATGGTGAATCCCGCCATGGGCAGTGTGCTTTCCCTGTGGCATGAAGCCCGGAATGACGGCATCGACGATCCGGCAAACGCTTATCTTCCCGATGGGGAAGCTCTGAAAGCCGCCGCGGAGCACATGGATTTTGACTCGGTGGTGATCGATGAGGCAGCATCCACCGTTTACATCTCCGATCCGGAGGTGCAGCTGGATGTGGGTGCCATCGCCAAGGGCTGGGCAGTCCAGCGGGTCTGCGAAACCGCCCCGGCGGGGCTCCTGATCAGCGTAGGCGGCAATGTCTGCGCCACAGGCCCCAAGGACGACAGCGGCACCCCCTGGGTGGTGGGCATCCAGAACCCGGATGGGGGAGACCAATACCTGCACACCCTCTATGTCACGTCCGGCAGTGTGGTCACCAGCGGCGATTACCAGCGGGCCTATATGGTGGATGGGAAGCTGTACCATCACATCATTGACCCGGAGACACTGTATCCCTCTGCCTACTGGCGCAGTGTTACCATCCTCTGCGCCGATTCCGGCCTTGCGGATGCACTGTCCACAGCCCTGTTCCTGCTTCCCCAGGAGGAAGGACAGGCTTTGCTGGACAAATGCGGTGCCGAGGCCATGTGGGTGGCTTCCGACGGAAGCATCACCTACAGCCCCGGCTTTGAAGAAAACATACGAACTTGAGGTGAATAATCATGAAACGCCTGTTTTTTGGAGGCATCCACCCCAAATACAATAAGGAAATGTCCACAAAAGTGACAACTTTCCACACCATCGACCCCAAGCAGGTGGTGATCCCCCTCCAGCAACACATCGGCGCGCCCTGTAAGCCCCTGGTGAACGTGGGCGACAAGGTGCTGCGGGGACAGAAGATCGGCGATGGCGAGGGCCTGTGTGTGCCCGTTCATGCTTCCGTTTCCGGTACGGTGGTAGCCATCGAACCCCGGCCCCATACCAGCGGCCGGCGGGTAGAAGCCATCGTCATTGACAACGACCATCAGGACAATGCCATCCCCGCGGTGACCAATGACCTGCCCTTGGAGCAGCTGGATTCTGACCAGATCCTCCATTCCATCCGGGAGGCGGGCATCGTGGGCATGGGCGGCGCGGCTTTCCCAGGTAACGTCAAGGCTCTCTCTGCCATGGGCAATGTGGATACCCTGATCGCCAATGCCTGCGAATGTGAGCCCTATATCACTGCCGACGATTCCCTACTGCGTACCGAGCCGGAGCATGTCCTGGAGGGTATGCAGATCCTGCGGCAGGTACTGAAGCCCAGCCGCCTGGTGCTGGCGGTGGAGGATAACAAGGCCATAGCCATTGAAAAGCTTCGGGGAATACTCCCCAATTATCCCGGCATCGAGCTGGCAGTTCTGCCTACTCGCTATCCCCAGGGTGCGGAAAAGCAGCTGATCCAGGCCCTGACCGGCAGGGAAGTGGCCCCCGGCCAGCTGCCGGTTTCCGTCAACTGCGCCGTGTTCAATGTGTCCACCTATGCGGCCATCTACCGGGCCGTCCGGCTGGGACTGCCCCTGACCCAGCGTATCGTCACCATCTCCGGCGAGGCCATTGCCGAGCCCCAGAACTTCATCGTCCGCATCGGCACCCCCTTCCACGATCTGATCGAGGTGGCAGGCGGTCTGCATGACAAGACCGAGCGTGTCATTTCCGGCGGCCCCATGATGGGCTTTGCCCAGAGTGACCTGAGTGTGCCTGTTATCAAGGCCACCAACTCCATTTTGTGTCTGCTGAAGGACGAGAACGGTGCGGCGGAGAACCCCGTGTGCCTGCGCTGCGGCAAATGCGTCAGCGTCTGTCCCATGCGGTTGCAGCCCCTGTATATGTACCGTTTCACCAATGCGCAGCGGGTGGACGAGCTGCAGCGGCTGAATATCCTGGACTGCATTGAATGCGGCAGCTGCGCATTCACCTGCCCCGGTAAGCTTCCCCTGGTGGAGCGGTTCCGCAAGGGCAAGCAAATGGTAAGGGAGGCGAACGCGAAATGAAGCTGACTGTTGCTTCTTCTCCCCACATCCGGGGAAATTTCCGAACCAACCGCATCATGCTGGATGTGGTGCTGTCCCTGCTGCCTGCCCTCCTGGTGGGCGTGTGGCACATGGGCTTCCGTGCCTTGGTAGTGACGCTGGTGTGCGTTGCTGCTGCCGTTACCTCTGAGTGGGTATACTGCAAAGTCACTAAGACCCGTAATACTGTTGTGGATGGCTCCGCGCTGGTTACCGGCCTGCTGCTGGCTATGACCCTGCCCCATACTGTACCCTTCTGGCAGGCGGCCCTGGGCAGCATATTCGCCATTGTAGTGGTAAAGTGCCTCTGCGGCGGCCTGGGACAGAATATCTTCAATCCCGCTCTGGCGGCACGTGCTTTCCTGATGCTGATCTGGCCTGTGGGCCTGACCCGGTATGTGGGTGTAGACGGTGTGACTGCTGCCACCCCGCTGCACCACATGGTCATGCCCGCCCTGCCGGAAGAAAGCCTCCAGGATATGCTGCTGGGCAATTGCCCCGGCTCCATCGGTGAGACCTGCGCCCTGGCACTGCTGCTGGGCGGCGGGTACCTGGTGTACCGAAAGGTCATTTCCGTCCGCATTCCCGCTGCGTATCTTGGCACCGTGGCTGTGCTGACGCTGGTGTTCTCCAAGACCGGGGAGCCTATCCAGTGGATGCTCTACTCCCTGCTGTCCGGCGGCGTGATGCTGGGTGCCATCTTCATGGCTACCGACTACGCCACCTCTCCCGCAACCCCCGTGGGCCAGGTGGTCTACGGAATCGGCTGCGGTGTGCTGACTGTTGTTTTCCGTTACTTCGGCCTGTTCCCCGAGGGCGTTACCTATGCGATCCTGCTGATGAACGCCCTGGTCTGGTTCATTGACCGCATTACCCCCATCCGCCGCTTCGGCACCCAGAAAGGAGGCGCGGCGAAGTGAAAAAGCCTGTTTGGATACCTGTTCTTACCATCGCGCTGGCGGCTGTGATCCTGCTGGCTGCCGCCTTTGGCCTCAACGGCATTGCCGCGAAGAATGCCCAGGCGGAGCATCTTTCCATGATGCAGACCCTTCTGCCCGGCAGTGAGAGCTTCACGGTGGAGCCTTATTCCGGGGAGGATGCCAACATCGTTTCCGTCCACAAGGCCGAGAACGGCTTTGTCATCGAGACTGTCACCTACGGCTATGCAGGGGACATCACCATGCTCATCGGCGTCAGCAACGAGGGGAAGGTTACCGGCCTGGTGGTTCGGGATATGTCCGAGACCTTCGGCCTGGGTGCAAACGCTCTGACGGATCATGTGTTCCTGTCCCAGTTCCTGAATTCCTCCGGCAGCTTTGCGGTAGCCACCTCCGGGGCCGACGCTTTCAGCGGCGCAACCAGTACTTCTGATGGAGAAGCCGATGTGAACGTGGATGCTATCACCGGGGCCACCGTTACGTCCAAGGCCATCGTCCGCTGCGTCAATTCCGCCGTGGCCTATGTTACCGGAGCGGATGTGTCCTCCGGTGCGACCACATGGGGAGGTTAACTATGGATAAGAAAACTTACGTCCTCAATTCCATCCATGCCGCCCTGGTGGGGGTCATCCTGCTGGTGATGGTCATTGTCCGGGCCTTTGCCCCCGCCGTGATCCTGCCGGACTTTGGGGTGACGAACCTTGTGCTGGTTTCCCTGATCGCGCTGGTTCTGGATCACTATCTTGCCCCCGGGGCCAAGCGGTGCTATATCTGCATCCCGGTGTTTTCCGCAATCGCCACGGGCCTGCTGCCCTGGTGCGCGGGCTTCGCGGCCCCTGTGGAGGCACTGAAGCTGGCAGTGCTGGGCGGCGTGGTCTTTACAGCCACCACCTGGGTCTACACCTCCATGGCTGACCGGCTTTCCTCCGGCCCCGCCGCCAAGGCGGCACCTGTTGTGAGTGCTTTTGGGGTTTATTTGGCGGTTCAGTGCTTGATGTGTATGTTTTGAAGATGAAAATGTCCCTGCCGGGTTTGGCAGGGACATTTTGCGTATTGGAGGGAACCTTTCCAACCGCTGGTTGGATTTATTTCTGGTACGCTTCGACGGCGGAAAAGGATATTTTCGTTGCGCTGGAAAATAATGGAATTTTATTCCACGGGTTGGGTGTAGGAGAGGAGGACGTAGCCTTGCAGGCCTTCGTAGTCCACATAGGCGAAGTCGCCGGATCGGGCAAGCATTTGGAATTCTCCGTTTTTGGGGATGCGGGTGATGGCGTCGGCGGAGGTATCGGGCTGGGTGCGGAGGGTGATGAATTCATTACAGTCCGCATAGAGCCAGACAGGGGAGACGGGGGTGAAGGTCTCCTCCACGGGGTAGCTTTCCGTATCGGAAAAATGCCACCATTCGCCGAAATACCCGGAAAAGCCGTGCGTTTCCATCACATTCTGCAAGAGCCGCGCGTTAGCTGCTGCCGTTTCCGTACAGTCGGAATAGTCCCGGTCTGCAAGCTTTGAGAAGTCGTCGAAGCCTGTGGGCATTTCCAAAGGTGTGCCGCTTTGGTCGGTGAGGGTCAGGTCGAGGGTATTGCCCCGGCTGTGGGAACTGTAGCCTGTTTCGGGGTTTGCCACATAGGTGGGGTCCGGGCAGACCTCCCAGAGGGTAAACTGGGCGGATACCGGACGGAAACCGTCCCAAATGAGAAGGGACAGACCCTGCTTAGAGAGCTCCTCATAGACGGCCATGAGCTTTTTGACGGTGCCGTAGCGGAGCCAGGGGTCTGTAAAATCATAGATGACCTGTCCGGTAAAGTTTTCGGAGGTGGCATAGGGGAGGGAAAAACGGATGTCCGGGAGATAGTCGGCGATGCGGACAAAATCACTGTCGGAGGGTTCCGGGGACAGGACGGCCGGGGTGGTCTCCGTGGGGGCAGGTTCTGTGGGCGTAGGCTCTGTGGAGACGGTGGTCGGCACGGTGGCTGATATTGTTGGTTCGGCGGTGGTGGAGGCTGGGGTCGTTTCTTTCACAGGACTGCCGCAGCCTGTCAGAAGCAGGAGAAAGCTTAGAAAAAGAGCCGCAAATCGTTTCATGGGACACCTCCCGGGGATGGTTTTCTTCATTATAGCATTTTCTGGGAAATTTGAAAGAGATGGCGTGGAAACTTCAGAAAAGCTTAAGAAATGAAAAAGCATGGTGTGTTCAAGCTCTCTTTATCCTGATGGGGGCAGCAGACTCGCCAACCCCTGCAAAACATAATCAATGGAGGTTATCCAAAGGGGTAAAACGCCGCAGTATTGGGCCCCTTCAGAAAAATGCTGAGGGTATTTTGTGTTGGAGGGGAAGTGGGGACGTTGCTTTAAAGATATGGAATTTCTGTAAACAATTCCCTGAATTGATTGTATGTTGTTTTCGGGCATGATAAAATCAAACTGAAACAGTATGGGGGTACGGAATGCGGAATCGGTGTGAGTATGGATTTTTTCGATTGCGGATATCTGTTCCCAATTTGCATAGAAAGAAGCGTCATAATGAAAACTGGACTGATTTTGGAAGGCGGTGCCATGCGCGGCATGTTTACCTGCGGCGTCATGGATGTGATGATGGAAAACGGCATTGAATTTGACGGTGCCGTCGGTGTCTCCGCAGGTGCGGCCTTTGGTGTCAACTATAAGTCAAAGCAGATAGGACGGGCGATCCGGTATAACATGAAATTCTGCGCCGATAAGCGTTATTGCGGTGTACGGAGCCTGCTCACCAGCGGTAATATCTACAATACGGAATTCTGCTATAACGAAGTACCGCTGAAGCACGATGTGTTTGATTTTGAAGCCTACCGGGCTAACCCCATGGCGTTCTATGTGGTCTGCACGGATGTGGAAACCGGCAAGGCTGTATATCACAGGTACGAGGGGCAGGAGGATTCCGGCTTTGACTGGATCCGGGCTTCCGCGTCCATGCCGGTGGTTTCTCAGATCGTTGAGATTGACGGCCGCAAATACCTGGACGGCGCGCTGGCGGATTCCATTCCCATTCGGTTTTTTGAGGGGGAGGGCTATGATAGAAATGTGGTCATTCTGACCCGTCCCAGAAGCTACACTATGAAGAGCAACCGGATGATGCCGTTGCTTCGGGCGAAGTACAAAAAGTATCCAAAGCTGGTGGCAGCCATTGAAAACCGCCATCGGGTCTACAATGAGACCCTGAACTACATTTCTCAGAAGGAGAGGGCAGGAAAGCTGCTGGTGATCCGCCCGGAAAGCGCACTGAGCGTCAGCAGAGTGGAAAAGGACCCGGAAAAGCTGCGGGAGGCTTATGAAGCCGGCCGGCGGACCGCACTTGCACGGCTGGAGGAAATCAGGAATTACCTTGGTTCCTGACAGAAGGAGAGAGGAACATATCATGGCAAGGAAATCCACGAAAGAGAATAAGAATGTCTATCAGAGAACCAGAGAAAATCTGGACCTTACAAGAGAAGAAGCCTCCGACCTGCTGGTGACAATGGCTCCCGAGCGGATTGAGAAGATCGAGAACGAGCGCACGAGTCCTCACCCGGACGAGGTGCTGCTTATGTCCGACAAATACAAGCAGCCCACTCTCTGCAACTACTACTGCGCCAATCAGTGTCCCATCGGTCAGCAGTACGTGCCGGAGGTGAAGATCAAGGATCTGTCCCAGATTGTGCTGGAAACGATTGCTTCCCTGAATGCCATGCAGAAAAAGAAGGACCGGCTCATTGAAATCACTGTTGACGGACACATTTCCGGTGATGAGTTGGCAGACTTTGTCTATATTCAGGAGGAACTGGAGAAGATCTCCATCGCGGTGGAAACCCTTCAGCTCTGGTGCGAACGGATGCTGGATACCGGCGTGATCGATCTTGAGCAGTACCAGGCATATAAAAAAAGCTGAGATATTTTGCTGATTTCAGAGAATTAAGGCCTGTAATTTGCGGAACCCATCCTGTATTATTGCCCCTTCCTGTAATAAAATATTGGTACAGCAGGAGCAGCAAGCTACTGAATACCAATGAAAGGAAGGAATATGGTTGCGTGTGAGAGAAAGAATCCTTACCATTCGGCTGATGGAGAAGGCAAAAGCGAATCCTGTCTATGCAGAAGCACTCGGTATTGTTGTGGTAAATGGCCCCGCAAATCCTGACCCATACTGTCTTGATGATGAAGACGATGGTTGCTAACAGAAGGTGAGATTATGGAACGAATAAAAAACTTGGATCGTTATCAAAAGGGCATTTTGCTTCTGCTGATTGCCATGCTGGTGATTTTTACTGTAATCTATTTCATCACCTCCTCGCGGGTGGGATTTGAATACATGGGAAGTATTCTGTGTCCCAGCAATGATAACGGAAACACCGTTTATTCTGGAGTCATCCAGGGAGAACAAGCCGCCTTTACGGTTACTGCGGATAAGACCGTAACATTCACTTACGGAGATAAATTTTATGGTCCGTTCACTGCCGAAGAAGACCCCACTGCTGTCCCAGATGACAAAGAATTTATGGTCGGTGTGGAGATCCGCGAGGGAAAAGATATATTCTTCCGCGGAGGTGTATTCAGGTCTGGCGAAGATCTGATACTTTTTGATGAGGACGGCGGCTTCGAGAGCTTGTCCATTACTGCTGTCATGAGTGACGGAACAGTAGTGGACAGTGAAGGCAATGTTGTAGACCACATGGCCCCCTCCGCATCCACAATCTTACATTTAATGGCTGGTCCCCAGCTGACCAGTAAGGGAGAATGGACAGCATGGTTCCTTGGCTTATTTCTTTCGGCTGCAACTGCTGTATCCATCTTATTTGCTGATGAGCTGTTTCGCTGGAATTTGGCCTTCCAGATTCGTGATGTTGACCGCGCTGAGCCTTCAGACTGGGAGCTGGCGGGACGATACATTGGATGGACCATTCTGCCTATCATGGCTTTGGTCATATACGTTATTGGTTTGAAATAACACTGTCTGGTTCACGATAATGTGATCAGTTATTATCATGGGACCTCACAGTGATGTGAGGTCCTTTCTGCTTCATAAGAAGGGAGATAGGATATGAATTACTATATGGATTCCGGCTTTGGCGGCATGGGAGTCTTCGGTGGATTTGACTTGTTTGGGATCATGTTTACCATTTTGTTCCTGCTGGTGACCGGCACCTTTATTGTGATCCTAGTGAAGGGGCTCAGTGAATGGAATAAAAATAACCATTCCCCAAAGCTGACAGTCCCTGCTGCCATTGTAGCGAAACGGACCAACGTGTCCCGACATCGTCACGGTGGCGCAAACGGACACCATCACCACCACACTTCCACCACCTACTATGTAACATTTCAGGTAGAAAGCGGCGACAGGATGGAGCTGCATGTATCCGGACAGGAATTCGGTTTGCTGGTGGAAGGGGACCACGGGAATCTCAGTTTCCAGGGTACAAGATACCTGGGTTTTGAACGTACATAAAGAAAGGAAAAAGAAATGTTTGAACTATTAACCGTAATTATATTTGTCTGGCTGCTGGTAAAGGCCGTTGGGCTTGCTTTCAAGCTGACCTGGGGCGCGGCAAAGGTCGTGGCCAGCATCCTGATGGCGATTGCACTGCCGGTGCTGATCGTATGCCTTGTCTTTGTTGGCGGTATTGCCTTGATCGTTCCTGTTGCGGTAATTACCATCGCAGTGGGCATTCTGAAGGCCTGCGTATAAGAAAAAATGAAGTTTGGAGGAAAGATTTATGAAGTATGAAATCAAGGGCGGGAGCTTTCCCGTTGTCATTTGCAATCTGGAAAACGGTGAAAGGATGATCACCGAAAAGGGCTCTATGGTTTGGATGAGCCCAAATATGCAGATGGAGACCCATGGCGGCGGTTTGGGACGGATGTTTTCCAAGGCGTTCTCCGGGGAAAGTATGTTCCAGAACCACTATACCGCCAGAGGCGGTGCCGGTATGATTGCCTTCGGCTCCAGCTTCCCGGGGCAGATCAAGCCCATCACCATTGGCCCCGGTCAGGAGATGATCCTGCAGAAAAGCGCGTTCCTGGCGGCGGAGGCCGGGGTGGAGCTGTCCGTTCATTTCAACAGAAAGCTGGGAGCCGGTTTCTTCGGCGGTGAGGGCTTCATCATGCAGCGGCTTTCCGGCAGCGGTACAGCCTTCGTGGAGATCGACGGCGAGCTTATTGAGTATGAGCTGAAGCCCGGGCAAAAAATCGTGGTGGATACCGGCAATGTGGCGGGCTTTACGCCCGGTGTCCAGATGGATATCCAGCAGGTGCCCGGTATGAAGAATGTGCTCTTCGGCGGGGAAGGGATCTTCAATACCGTTTTGACCGGCCCCGGCCGTGTCTGGCTGCAGACCATGCCGATTTACAATGTGGCAAACGCCATCCGTCCCTACATTCCTACCGGCAACAGTAATTGATGCCATGGAAGCACAAGAAGAGAAAGTCAATTCCATCTGGGTGGACTGGGAGAACCGGGTGATCTCCTTCCGGAAAGCGGATGGCTTTGAAGAATTGCAGTACCCTACCCATGAAGAAATGTTCGCGTTTGCAATCGAAAAGGGGTTCTCGGGTTTTGGAATCCAATAAGGAGGGGAGTTTATGAAGCTGTACATAAAAGAAAAGGTGTTTTCCTGGGGCGACAAGTTCACTGTTAAAGACGCGTCCGGCAGAGATAAGTATGTGGTGGAGGGTGAGGTCTTCAGCTGGGGCAAAAAGCTTCATGTCTACGATATGACGGGAAGGGAAGTTGCCTTCATCAAGCAGGAGGTCTGGAGCTGGATGCCCAGATACTATGTCTTCTGCGGTGACCGGCAGGTGGCGGAGATCAAGAAGGAATTTACTTTCTTCTTCCCCAAATACAGCATCAGCGGTCTTGGCTGGGAGATCAATGGCAGCTTTATGGCCCATGATTATGAGATTACAAAAGCAGGCCGTCCCATCGTGACCATCCGCAAGGAATGGATGACCTGGGGCGACAGCTACGAGCTGAATATCGCAAACCCGGCGGATGAGATCGTTGCTCTGGCTGTGGTCCTTACCATCGACTGCGTGACGGAATCCAATTCCGGTGTCAGTGTGACGGTATCCAGCAACTGACGCCGTGACCAATCAGAAAAAATTAGGGGAGAACACGAGCCGGTAAAAAAGAGTGCGTTGAAAAAAACGCTGGCAAAGAACAGGACACCGTTCTGGAGGAACGGTGTCCGATAACTATTCATCGCTGTTTTTATACACCACAAATTTCAGATTCCGGTCACACACAGCCAGGAAAACCTCCTCCGGGGAGTGGACTTGATTTTGCTTCATCTGCTTGTCAAGCCACTGTCTATCCAGGCCCATGCGTTTGAGATTACCCTCCAAAATGCGGCCATCCATGATCAGCTCTGTGAACAGAAGCTCCTGCTCAGGTGCCAGATTCATATCCTTTGGCGTAACGGGACGCTGATCTGTAACCGGAAGGATCGTCAGCTTGCCGGTATACTCATACACAGCTGTCTGAATGCTGGTCAGGTCGAAATATCCCTGCTGTCTGCACATGACCATAAATTCACTCAAATCAAGCTTCGCCTTTTTGAAATTCTCCCGGTACAGCTTGCCGTGATCCATCAGAATGGTAGGTGTGCCATTGAGATATTTTCGCATTCTGGGAAATTTGTTGGACAAGACACTTAAGAGCCACGAAATACCGCCGTAGATGACCATAGCAGTCAGCGGCTTCCAGGGTTCTTCAAGTTCTGTGGCCATCTCGGCGGCGATGGACCCGATGGTAATTCCTGTAATATAGTCGAAAAAATCCAGCTGTGCAATCTGCTTGTGTCCAATAAACTTTGCGATGATAAACAGTGCTCCAAAGGAGCCAAGTGCTGTGATGCACAAAGACAGAAAGTCCATAGTCTATTTCCTTTCCTGGGAAGCTTTTCTCTCAAACCATGTGTGTGTTGTTCCTGGAACAAGAGCCGGGCTTTCTCAATTTCCTAAATCAGATTGCTATGGCATATAATCCGTATGACAGATTATAAAAATTGGCGAATATCAATGGCCAGTTGCTCTTCCAGTTTAATCAGCCTTTTGGTAATGTCTTTGGAAGTCTCATCGGCTGCTTTATACTGATTCAAATATTTGTTCAGAGATTTAACACCCATGTTGCAGCCGTCGGTCATCAGATCAGCGATGGTAGCGTCAGATTCTTCCATGCCCAGTTTCATATTGGTCTTCATCCAGGACATGCCCTTGGCAATTGGGTTGGGATTTTTGCCGTCGTCCTGGTACTTGTCAAGCAGCTTTTGAATCTCACCTTGTAACTGTTCATGTTCTTCCTTGCAATCAGTGAGTTTTTTGCAGAAGTTCTCACTTGTTACATGATCCAGAACATCGTCAATGGAGGCAATACCCATCTTGATACCGGCATCGCATTCTCGAAGCAGTTTAATGGTATCCTGTTCAATCATAGAAATGGCTCCCTTTTATAAGATAGGGTTAGTATGCCCAACGGATTGTATTTTACCATCCGGGTGACCATGTGGCTTCCTTCAAATAGTGCGTATTTTTCTGATAATATGTCATAAGCTATTCCTGGATGAAAGGAGATTTTCTATGAAAACACGTTTATTTAGTCTCTTATTGGTTACAATTCTGGCAGCTCCTGCAATGACCGGATGTCAGATGGCAAGAACAGTGGAATCTGCAGGTAGGGGAGTGGCGCAAGGAGTAGAGGCCGCTGGCAATTCGATAAAGGAGGCGGTCGAGACAACCACAGCGACAGTTCCCGGAAACCATACAAATCCTGTGTTGACTTTGGAAGAAGCACAAAATATAGCTCTGAAGCATGCAGGGTTTACTGCTGATCAGGTAACGCTGCTGCACACGGAATATGAGATCGAGCACGGAATCCCCCAGTACGATGTGGAATTCCACCATGGGAAGTGGGAGTATGATTACGAGATCCATGCAGATACAGGAGAAATCTTGTCCTACAGTAAAGACGATTGATTACGATTCGGATACCTCTATAATCTTGATGGACAGAAATTTACTCAAAAGCATATTTGTAAAGAAAAAGCGTTGCAGTGCAACGCTTTTTTGTTGTCATAGGATGAACCGCGTTTCGCAGTGTTCATTGGCAGCTCACAATTTGACCATGATGATAAAACTCATAATTTATAGATAGATTTGCTTGATTTTACAAGGTTTTCGGTCTGTATGCGCAAAAAATAGACCTCAAAGGGCGAACCCTTCAAGGTCTATCTAGAAAAATTTAGCTAATCAGTTTCAGCGAAAACAGATTTTGCAAGCACAATTCAATGTCATGGGGCAAACCATTTTTCGCTCAGTTCTTTGGCTGGACAGGAAAATGCCCATGACGATAAAACAAAAATATTATTGATAGATTTCACGTATTTTACAAGGTTTTCGGCCTCTATGCGCAAAAAATAAGCCTCAAAGGATGAATCCTTCAAGGCTTATCTAGAAAATGTTAGCTATACGTCTTCAGTGAAAACGGATTTTGCCGCAACAATTAAATTATTCCCACTCGCTTAAGTACAAATTTGCAATGGTTATTTTGCGTGATAAACTGCCAGATTTTTCGTGAAAAACAGGGGATAAATCTCTACAGTCTACGGAGTCTCACGATTTATAGTATCAAAATCGTATCAACCAGCTACCAGCAAATCTTACTACAAGGAGTGGTTTCCTTATCTGTATTATAGCAGATTTTGATAAAAATGCAAGCCAAAAGATTTTGTTTTTATGAAAGAATCGTGACTAAAGTGATAGATTGAAATAATAAACAGATACTATACTCGGTGATAAAAATGAATAATTCAGTATGGACAAATGATGTGCAGATGCCAACTTTCGGCCGATTAGAGCAAGATCTGAAAACGGATGTTCTCGTCGTTGGTGGCGGTTTGGCTGGCATCCTGTGTGCCCACAGATTGGCCAGAGAAGGTGTTGACTATGCACTACTTGAAGCGGACCGAATTTGTTGTGGTGTTTCCCGAAATACAACTGCCAAAATCACATCTCAGCATGGTTGTATCTATGCAAAGATTTTACGGATGTTCGGACCGGCGAAAGCACGGAAATACTATGAAGCAAATGAAGAAGCGATTCAGGCATACTATCAATTAAGCCAATCAATCCCGTGTGATTTTGAGTGGAAAGATAATTATATCTATTCCAAAGAGTCAAATCATGATCTGAATGCTGAGATAGCTGCATTGTCACATCTGGGAATCCCTGTAGAATTTACAAAGAACATTCAATTTCGGTTCTCAGTGGAAGGAGCAATTCGATTCCGCAAACAGGCACAGTTTAATCCGCTGAAGCTGGCCGCCGGACTCGCAAAGGACTTACGCATATATGAGCATACCGCAGCACGTGAATTTTCAGAGCATACTGTAATCACGGACTATTGCAAAATCACAGTATCTAAAATTATCATCGCCACCCATTTCCCAATCCTTAATAAGCATGGTAGCTACTTCTTGAAGATGTACCAGCAGCGCTCTTATGTATTGGCGTTGGAAAATGCGGCGCAGGTCGACGGTATGTTCCTTGATGCTGCTGAAAACGGTCTTTCGTTTCGTAACTATGGTGATTTACTCCTTCTTGGTGGCGGAGGTCATCGAACTGGAAAGAAGGGCGGCGGCTGGGCGGAACTCGAAAGGTTCACAAGAATTTATTATCCAGGTGCCCGTGAGGTTTGCCGGTGTGCGACGCAGGATTGTATGACGCTGGATGGGATTCCATATATCGGACAATACAGTAAACGAACACCGGATCTTTATGTGGCAACCGGCTTCAATAAATGGGGCATGACCTCCGCAATGGTATCTGCAATGATCCTTGTTGATTTGGTGCAGGGAAGAGAGAATCCTTGGACACAGGTTTTTTCGCCTTCAAGATCGATCCTGAGGGGACAGCTTTTGAATAATGCTTTTGAGGCAACGGTGAATCTTCTAACCCCAACGAAGCCTCGCTGTACGCATATGGGATGCGCATTGAAATGGAATCCCATAGAGCACTCTTGGGATTGCCCGTGTCACGGATCGCGCTTTAATGAGAAGGGGAATTTGCTTGATAATCCAGCGGCCAATGGTTTACCATGACGATAATTAAGCATCAGCATGGAATGATAATATGAGGTACCACTTTGGGATGCAAGCGGAATCATCACTGCGGGAAAAAAGCAATAATGCGGCAGGACGACCATTCGGTCACCCTGCCGCTTAGTTTTATGTGTGAAAATGCAGCAATCTCATTCTGGATATATTGCTTGCATCATTGTCCGAAAGCGTGCTCTCACTTCTGTCTTACTGCCGTCTGCGGT
>JAFTXW010000028.1 GCA_017461445.1 Oscillospiraceae bacterium | reverse complement strand
GCAAGACGAGCGGCTAACGCCGCCCTTGACCCTTTGCGCCCTGACCGCTAAAAAGTAACCAAGGGGCGCATTGGCGCCCCCATGTAATAGATTTCTACCAGACACTGAAAACAATTTTGCGCATAACTCTTGACACTACCGGTCTTTTGTATCAATTGTTAAGTACAATGCCAGAAAAAAGCACGCTTCAGCGTGCTTTTTTCAACGAAATAAATCCCCGCGGGATTTGTGAAATACGCTTCGCGTGTGAAATAGCTTCGCTGTGAAATGACTGCGGGCCTGGGTGGATTTATTTCATTTCACTTGATGCAAAGCATCAAATTTCACAATAACGAAGTCATTATTTCACATTTTGCATTTGCAAAATATTTCACTGATAAGCTAACCTTGAGTTCGAATCTCTGATATGAAATGTTGAAAATATCTTTTTTGTACTCTCTTCACAAAACAGGGGCTGCATTCAGCAGCTCCTGTTTTTTATGGTATCAAAAGTGATGCAGGATCAAATCAAGGGCTAATGCCAGGCCTGGCCGCAGACTGTCGATTTCTACACATTCTTCCCGTGTGTGGGCACCGTGGCCGATGGCGCAGCCTACACAAACTGCGGGAATACCTATGGATAAAGGCACATTGCAGTCCGTGGAGCCTGCGCCGAACTGGGCTTCAATGCCATAATGCCGCTGTACGGTTTCTGCGGCCCGTTGAGAGAGCGCGGCTTCCAGTGCGGCATCCACATCCCCGGAGCAGGGACGGTCACCCAGCTGGGTCACCGTGACGCGGATTCCCTTGGCACGGTAGAGTTCGATAGCGGCGGTAAAATGCCGCTCCATAATAGCAAGAGCTTCCCGCTTATTGGAGCGGAATTCATAGAGCATCTCCGCGTGCTGGGCAATGGTATTGACAGAGGTGCCGCCTGAGATAGTACCCACGTTGAAGGTAGTCCGGCCGATGGGCGGAACCTTGACAGTATAGAGGGTATCGATCATGGAGGCAAGATAGGCGATGGCATTGCGGTTGCAAAAATTGCCATAGGAGTGTCCACCCTCCGTATCAATCTCCACCCGGTACCGCTTGGAACCAACGGCATCATTCACAATGGAGGATGCGTTACCGTCGAAGGTGATGAATTCCCGGATACGGCCGCCGAAATCCTCCATGATTTTCCGGGAGCCATTCAGATTGCCCAGACCCTCCTCGCAGGAATTGACTACCAGAAGAATACCGCAATCCTTGGGGATAAGCTTCAGCTCTGTGATGTATTTTGACGCCATCAGCAGAGCCACCACATTTGCGGTGTCATCGCCAACACCGGGGCAGTGGATCTTTCCGTCAGCGATGGTCAAGGGCAGGGAAGTGGTATCGGGAAACACCACATCGCTGTGGGCCATGAAAACCATCAGGGGATCATCGCCTGTGCAGCCGATAGGGTAGACCACGTTCAGGGCTTCGTCGATATAGGCGGTTTCCGCTCCTTGTGCTTTCAGCCAGTCCAGGCAGAATTGGGCGCGCTTTTCCTCGTGATGGGAAGGAGCGGGGATTTGCGCCAGCTCCACAAGCAGATCGAAGGCTTCCCGCCGGTGCCGATCGAGATAATCGTGAATGTCCTGTGTAAAATCCATGGATGATACCTCCAAATTTGTTTTTGCCATTATACTGCTGATCCTGGAGATTGGCAAGATATTTTCCCGCAGAATGGAATTTGGGCTTGACAAAAGGGGAGGGGTATGCTAGAATACTTTGGCAATCAAATATTTCTTGTATTCGGAGTGATACCCAAGAGGCCGAAGGGGCTCCCCTGCTAAGGGAGTAGGCGGTCAAAAGCCGCGCGAGGGTTCAAATCCCTCTCACTCCGCCAGAAAAGAAGACCACCCATCGGGTGGTCTTCTTTTCTGGTTTAGAAGGGATTTGAACCCATCTAAATGAAACCGTCCAGTGGACGGTTTCGGCGACCAGTTCAAAAACTGGTCGCTACATTACTTTCTGCATAGCAGAAAGGCAATCAAATCCCTCTCGTTCCGTAACTTTGATGGGCGCGGGATTTGAAAGGACGGCCGAGTGAAGCGAGGTAAAAAAGTGTCCGGTGGGCACTTTTTTAGTCCGTGGGAAAATCCCTTCTTATCCGGGAGCAGTCCGTAGGACTGTGAACGGAAGAACAAGTTTCGGGAGGTGTATTAGTGAGAAAGCGAGCCATAACAGACGTAACTAAATTCATATTCATAAGTGATCTGCCGGAAAAGGCGGATGTCATCCTGATCCCCGGGACCTCCAAATCTGCCATTACAGAGCGGGCAGCGGAGCTTTACCGGGATGGGTACGCGCCTTATGTACTGCCTTCCGGGATGTATTCTTCCTCGCTGGGGCGGTTTGCTTCGGAGAATATCGACAATCCCCGCTATATGGGAGAATACAAAACAGATTTTGACTATTGCAGGCATATTCTGATGGAAAACGGTGTCTCGGAAAGTGCCATCCTCCGGGAGGATAAGGCGACGAATTCTATGGAAAACGCCATGTTTTCTGCTCAGGTGCTGCGGGAACTGGGAATCACGGTGAAGCGGGCGATCCTCTGCTGTCAGGCCTTCCACGCAAGGCGCGCATTTCTGTCCTATTCCTGCCATTTTCCCGGTGTTGAACTTCTCGTGGTGCCGACGGATACCCAGGAAATTTCCGCTTCGGACTGGTACAAAACCGAAAAGGGCTTCCGCCAGGTCATGGGGGAAGTGGCCAAGTGCGGAAAATATTTTATGGACAAACAGAAAGAACTGGCAGGAGGGAAAATATGAACATCGACTGCGGATTTACAAAAGAAAACAAATGGTTCCGCTATCGTGCGGCGGCCATCATCGTTGAGGATGGCTGTGTTCTGCTGGCGGGAAACGACAGGGACGATTATTTCTACTCTGTGGGCGGCGGCGTCCATGTGGGTGAGACCGCCGAAGAAGCGGTGGTACGGGAGGTCATAGAGGAAACAGGCGTCCGCTACGAGGTGGACAGGCTGGCGGTGATCCACGAGAATTTCTTTGAGGGCGAGGGTACCATCGACAAGCTGGACTGCCACGAGCTGTCCTTTTACTTCCTGATGAAGCCCCGAGGAACGCAGGAGCTGAACAGTCACAGCCAAACGATGGATGGTGTTGCGGAGCATATGCACTGGATCGCCATTGAGGAGCTTGACAAATACCGGGCCTATCCCGTTTTCCTGAAAGACATTGTGCAGCATCCCCGTCCCGGTATTACACATATTGTGACACACGAATAGGGAATTGACAGAATTGGATTCCCCGCTATAATAAAGGGGAAGGGAAGTGACAAACATGGCTGTTCGGCTGAATGAAGATCAGGAAATGGTAAAGGCGATCAAAGAGGGTCTGAAACGCACCGGCGGATACTGCCCCTGCCGCTTGGAGCGCAGCGAGGAGAACAAGTGCATCTGCAAGGAGTTCCGGGAGCAGATCGCGGATCCCAACTACAAGGGTTACTGCCATTGCATGCTCTATTACAAGGATTAAAAATTTTCCGAAATTTGAAAAAAGGTGTTGACAAATTTCGCAAGGCGTGCTATTATATTCAAGCGTTGAGCGAAAGCTCACCGAGAAGAGAATAGAGATGGGCGAGTGGTGGAATTGGTAGACTCGCTAGATTCAGGTTCTAGTGTTCACTGCGGACGTGCGGGTTCAAGTCCCGCCTCGCCCACCAATCTCTTTCTTCTTTAATTTTATACGGGCGAGTGGTGGAATTGGTAGACTCGCTAGATTCAGGTTCTAGTGTTCACTGCGGACGTGCGGGTTCAAGTCCCGCCTCGCCCACCAAAAATAAGAGGACATCCAAAGGATGTCCTCTTATTTTTGGTATTCAGGACTTGCATGTGCTGAGCCAGTCAGTAGGGGAGCGTTAATGCCACCCACGAATAAGCAACTGGGCCTGCTCAGTTTGAGCAGGCCCGGTATGTTATTTACAGAAGAGACATCAATGCATCCGCGTACTCGGCTGCGGTTGCATTTTTACCGTCGCTGGTGACGATTACTGTGCATTCATCCATGGCTTTCTCCAGCTTTGCGGCAGCTTCGGTGCGGCAGATGTGGCGCAGCAGCATTGCTGCTGCCTTAATAATGCTGGCAGGATTGGCGTATTCGCCCATGCCACGCTCGATCATCCGGGGGGCAGAACCGTGGATGGCCTCAAACATAGCGTAGCGGTCGCCTACGTTAGAGCTGCCTGCGGTGCCTACGCCGCCCTGGATCTGAGCAGCTTCATCCGTGATGATGTCGCCGTAGAGGTTGGGCAGAAGAACCACCTGGAACTGCTGGCGCAGAGGGTCTTTCAGCAGATTCGCGGTCATGATATCAATATAGTAGTCCTCTACCGTGATTTCAGGGTAATCCTTGGCGACCTCATGGGCGATAGCGGTGAACTTACCATCGGTCTTTTTCATAATATTGGCCTTTGTGACAATGGAAACGTGGGTCTTACCATTGTTTTTTGCGTAGTCAAAGGCCGCACGCGCGATACGGCGGGTGCCCAAATCGGTGGTGACCTTGAAATCTACCGCCATACCGGGAAGCTCCACGCCCCGGCTGCCCAGAACATATTCACCCTCGGTATTTTCCCGGAAGAACATCCAGTCGATATTCTTTTCGGGAATAGACACGGGACGGCAATTGGCGTACAGATCCAGCTCCCGGCGCATGGCAACGTTGGCACTCTCCATGGTACCGCCGTGGGGGGTAGTGGTGGGGCCCTTCAGCAGAACATCACAGGACTTGATCTGCGCCAGCACATCAGAGGGAATAGGCTGGCCGCAGGCCATGCGGTTCTCAATGGTCAGGCCTTCGATGTACTTTAAGACGATAGAGCCAGCGGCAATCTCGTCCGCCAGGAGCTTTTCCAGAACGCGGGCGGCCTGCTTGGTGATGATGGGGCCGATACCGTCACCGTCTATGACGCCGATGGTGACGGTCTTCTTGGTGGAGAAGTCGGTCTTTTCACAGTTCATATTGGCGATCCGAGCCAGCTGCTCCTCCAGCAGCTTCTGAAAGGCCGCACAGGCCTGATTTACTTCGTTCATTGTCCACCCTCCTTGGTGTAGTTCAGCAGGCCGCCGGCCTTGAGAATGGCTCTCTGGCGGTCGGTAAAGCTGCAGTTGGCGGTAAAGCTGTGACCGGTGGTACGGTCGGTAATGGTGATGGAGCCGGATTCCATACCGGAGAAGATATTCTCAATGGCAAGGTCTGCATCCTGGCTCAGCTTGTCATAGTCAGCAGGATCCGCGAAGGTCAGGGGCAGGATGCCTGCGTTGATCAGGTTGGCAACGTGGATGCGGGCAAAGCTCTTGGCGATAACACAGCGGATGCCAAGATACATAGGAACCAGCGCGGCGTGCTCACGGGAGGAACCCTGACCATAGTTGCTGCCACCGATGATTACACCATCGCCAGCGGCTTTTGCCCGTTCGGAGAAGGTGGGATCGCAGACCTCGAAGCAGAACTTGCTGAGGTAAGGAATATTAGAGCGGTAGGGGAGTATCTTCGCGCCAGCGGGCATGATGTGATCGGTGGTGATGTTGTCACCCACCTTCAGCACCAGCTTGGCGTTCAGGGAATCAGTGAAGGGCTTGCTCTTGGGGAATTCCTTGATATTGGGGCCGCGCAGGACTTCGGTCTTCTCGTATTCCTCTGCGGGAACGGGAGCCAGTACAGCAGAGTCATTGACCAGGAACTTCTCGGGCATCGTTACGGACACAGGCTCACCGATGGTAGTGGGATCGGTGATATATCCGGTCAGGGCAGAGGCAACGGCGGTCTCGGGGGACACCAGATAGACCTGGCCATCCTTGGTTCCGCTGCGGCCCAGGAAATTGCGGTTGAAGGTACGCAGGCTCACGCCGCCGGAATTGGGGGAGAAGCCCATGCCGATACAGGGGCCGCAGGCGCACTCCAGTACTCTTGCGCCGCTGGACAGAATATCGGACAGCGCGCCGCAGTCAGAGAGCATGGTCAGCACCTGTCGGGAGCCAGGGGACACGGACAGGCTGACGGAGGGATGGATGGTCTTGCCCTTCAGCATGGCGGCGACCTTCAGAAGGTCAAGCAGGGAAGAATTGGTGCAGGAGCCAATACAGACCTGGTCGACCTTTACATCCTTGAGGGAAGCCACTTCCACTACGTTGTCAGGGCTGTGGGGGCAGGCGATCATGGGCTTCAAAGTGCTCAGATCGATGTCGATGACCCGGTCGTAAACTGCGTCGGGATCACTTGACAGAGGAACGTAATCCTCCTCACGGCCCTGGGCTGCCAGGAATTGACGGGTGATCTCGTCAGAGGGGAAGATAGAGGTGGTTGCGCCCAGCTCGGTTCCCATGTTGGTGATGGTGCCGCGCTCGGGAACGGACAATGTGGCAACACCAGGGCCGCCCCATTCCACGATAGCACCCACGCCGCCCTTAACGGACAGGATGCGCAGCAGCTCCAGAGAAACGTCCTTGGCGGTGACATAGGGATTCAGCTTGCCCGTCAGGTTGACCTTGAACATCTTGGGCATGGTGATGTAGTAAGCACCGCCGCCCATGGCAACGGCAACGTCCAGACCGCCTGCGCCGAAGGCCAGCATGCCGATGCCGCCGCCGGTGGGGGTGTGGCTGTCGGAGCCAATCAGGGTCTTGCCTGGCTTGCCGAACCGTTCCAGGTGCACCTGATGGCAAATGCCGTTGCCGGGCCGGGAGAAATATACACCGTGCTTGGCAGTGACTGTCTGCAGATAGCGGTGGTCATCGCCGTTTTCAAAGCCGCACTGCAGGGTATTGTGGTCAACATAGGCGATGGAGAACTCGGTCTTGACCCGGGGGATACCCATGGTCTCAAATTCCAGGTAAGCCATCGTTCCGGTGGCATCCTGGGTCAGGGTCTGGTCGATGCGCAGCGCAACCTCGCTGCCGGGGGTCATATCACCGGAGACAAGATGCTTCGCAATTATTTTCTGTGCAATGGTCATGCTCATATCAGTTTCCTCTTCCCAACATATGTTCTTTCGCGTTTTCGATATGCTTTACAGACAGTTCGCTGGCCAGTTCCGCATTTTTGGAAAGGATGGCCTGGAAGATTTCCCGGTGCTCCTGCAGGGTGTGTGTTGCCCGCTCCCGGTCCTCCATGGCGATCTTGCGGTAGCGGCGGGTTTTGCGGTGCAGGGGGAGCAGGGTGTCCTTTATGACGGTGCGCTTGCTCAGGCGGCAGATAGCCTCGTGAAATTCATCATCCACCTGGCGCAAATGCTCCACATCCCACTTGGAGAAGTAGAAGTCTTGCAGGTCTACGATGTGGGCAAGCTCATCAATGCCCTCGGAGGTCATGTTGATGGTTGCATAGTAAGCGGCAAGGCCTTCCAAATGCAGGCGGATATTCATAATGTCCTGTACATCTTCCCGGGTGATGCCGATAACACGGGAGCCCTTAGCAGTATCCTCGATGAGCCGTTCATGCTCCAGGCGGCGCAAGGCCTCCCGGATGGGAGTACGGCTGACGCCCAGCTGTTCAACGAGCTTTAGCTCTGTAAGAATTTCGCCGTGAGGATATACGCCGAAAATAATATCGTTTTCCAGGCGGTCAAAAACCTGATCCGCCAGGGAAGTGGGTTTGTAGTTTTTCATAGGTTACCTCCATCAGCGGCGGCGGAACCGGCCGGGGGCCAGACGTTCCAGCATCTCTTCCAGTTCTCTGTCGGTCATCACGTTCTGACGGCCATCCTCGTATTCCTGATCGATCCAATCCTTCATTGCGATGATCAGGGGATCCTGCTTGCCCAGTTTGTCGCTGTCTTCCAGGCGGAAATGCTGATTGACCCAGTAGGCAATGCCAGCAAGGCCGGAGGTCTTGCTGATCTGCACGGTAGCAGGACGGTTCAAAATCTTTTTGGTGTCAAAAATGGTGTAGATCTCTTCATCCTTCATCAGACCGTCAGCATGGATACCCGCACGGGTGACATTGAAGGCGGAGCCTGCAAATGGGGTCATGGGCGGGATCTGATATCCGATCTCATTCTCGAAATAGTCCGCGATCTCGGTAATGACCGTGGTGTCCATGCCATCGAGAGAGCCCCGGAGGGACGCGTATTCAAAGACCATGGCTTCCAGGGGCACATTGCCGGTCCGCTCACCGATACCAAGCAGGGAGCAGTTGACGGCGCAGGCACCGTAGAGCCATGCAGTTGAGGCGTTGGCGACAGCCTTGTAGAAATCGTTGTGGCCGTGCCACTCCAGGCACTCGCTGGGAACATCAGCGTAGTGCTGCAAGCCGTAGATGATACCGGCAACACTTCGGGGCATGGCGGCTTCTGTGTAAGGAACGCCGTAGCCCATGGTGTCACAGGCCCGGATTTTGACAGGGATGCCTGCTTCCCGGCTCAAAGCCTGGAGCTCGTTGACAAAAGGAACCACGAAGCCGTAGAAGTCAGCGCGGGTGATGTCTTCCAGATGGCAGCGGGGGATGACACCGGCATTGAAAGCATCCTTGACAGTGCCAAGATAATGATCCAAGGCCTGGCGGCGGGTCATTTTCATCTTTTTGAAGATGTGGTAGTCGGAGCAGGAAACCAGAATGCCGGTCTCCTTGATACCCAGGTCACGAACCAGCTTGAAGTCTTCCTTGCTGGCACGGATCCAGCTGGTAATCTCGGGGAACTTCAGGTCCAGGCTCATGCACTTTTCGATGGCCTCCCGGTCCTTCTTGCTGTAGATAAAGAACTCCGTCTGGCGAATGATTCCGTAGGGGCCGCCAAGCTTGCTGAGAAGCTTGTAGATGTTCACAATCTGATCGACGCTATAGGGCTCCACAGACTGCTGGCCGTCCCGGAGGGAGGTATCTGTGATCCAGATCTCCTCGGGCATGGACATGGGTACACGGCGGTGGTTGAAGGCTACCTTGGGAATGGTGCCATAGGAGTAGATATCCCGCTGCAGGTTGGGCTCTGCCACGTCCTGCAGGGAATACTTATATGACTTCTTTTCCAGAAGGTTTGTCTTGTTGGAAATCTCTAACATGAGGGTTGCTCCTTTCAGGGAATGGGTGCTTATTGCATTGATGTATACAATTATACACGCGAACATCATTTTGTCAACAAGAAAATGATTTTGTACAGTGGACAAACGTCTGCGAAACGTGCACCACATAATGGTTGTAAGTCAAAAAACATCCCTAAATTTTGTGTATGGTGCCAAATATATAACAAAAGTATCGGCCATATTCCGAAACTATCCACAAAATTTTGCAAAAGAATAACCAGGCTGAAATAAGCCGTTTCAGACATGCCATATGAATGATACCCTCTGTGCATTTAGGAGGAGTTGCTTGCTGCTTTCTCTGGGTTTTCAAGGAAACTACTTGCAAAATTCACGCCCTAACTGTATAATGTCGATACATCATAGAAAAGGAAGGAGACTGCATATGAACGCACCCATTGATGTAACCGACATCCGCATTGAAACTGACCGCCTGATCCTGCGGGCCTGGAAGGAAACGGATCTGCATGATTTTTATGAGTACGCCAGCATAGAAGGCGTTGGTGAAAAGGCTGGGTGGAATCATCACCAGTCTCCGGAAGAATCCGAGCGTATTCTGTCCTCTTTTATCCGTCACAAAAAGACTTTCGCTCTGGAATTGAAGGAAAACGGCAAGGTCATCGGTTCTCTTGGCTTGGAACCCCGGGACGAGGATGCCGGGCTGAAGGAACATCTGCAGGGCAGGGAAGTAGGCTATGTGCTGAGCAAAGACTACTGGGGCCGTGGTCTGATGCCGGAAGCCGTTCAGGCGGTAATTCGCTATTGCTTTGATGTTCTGAACTTCGATTATCTGACCTGCGGTCATTTTGACCACAATGACCGCTCCCGGCGGGTAGTAGAAAAATGCGGATTCACTTATTTGAAAGATGTCGTAACGCCTACTGTTCGGGGCATTGACGAGCCCGGAAAAATGTATGTGATGTATAACCCCCATAAGGAGAAATGACATGTTTGAATTAAAGAAAACCGAGGGAAAAGCCCGCCGGGGTGAATTTACCTGCGCCCATGGCACGGTTCAGACCCCTGTATTTATGAATGTCGGCACGCAGGGTGCCATCAAGGGCGGTCTCAGTGCCAAGGATCTGAAGGACATCGGCTGCCAAGTGGAGCTGAGCAACACCTACCATCTGCATCTGCGGCCCACCGATAAGGTGGTTCGCGAAATGGGCGGCCTGCACAAGTTTATGACCTGGGACGGCCCCATTCTGACGGACTCCGGCGGCTTCCAGGTGTTCAGTCTGGCAGGTCTGCGGAAAATCAAAGAGGAGGGCGTTTACTTCGCCTCTCATATCGACGGACGGAAGATTTTCATGGGCCCCGAGGAAAGTATGCAGATCCAGTCCAATCTGGGCAGCGACATCTGCATGGCCTTTGACGAGTGCATTGAGAATCCCTCTCCCCGGGACTATGTCCAGAAGAGCGTGGACCGCACCTACCGCTGGCTGGTCCGCTGCAAAGAAGAAAATGCCCGCCTGAACAGCCTGCCGGATACGGTGAACCCCCAGCAGATGCTCTGGGGCATCAACCAGGGCGGCACCTACGCCGACATCCGTATCGACCACATGAAGCGCATCGCCGATCTGGACTTGCCCGGCTATGCCATCGGCGGACTGGCAGTTGGCGAGACTGCTGAGGAGATGTACGACATCATCGAAGCGGTAGAGCCCCATATGCCCAAAGATAAGACACGCTACCTTATGGGCGTGGGTACCCCCACAAATATCATTGAAGCCGTAGCCCGGGGCGTGGACTTCTTCGACTGTGTCATGCCCGCCCGGAATGCCCGCCATGCCCGGCTCTTCACCTGGGAGGGTGCCATCAACCTGAAAAATGCCAAGTACCAGCTGGATCAGAATCCCATCGATCCTAAGTGTGACTGCCCCGTGTGCCGCCGTTACAGCCGTGCTTATATCCGCCATCTGTTTGTGGCTGAGGAAACGCTGGCCCTGCGCCTGTCCGTTATGCACAACCTGTATTTCTACAATAAGCTGATGGAAAAGATTCGGGAGGCCCTGGATGAAGGCTGCTTTGCGGAATTCCGCCGGGAATATTCTGCAAAATTAGCCAGAAGGATCTAACTTTCCCCTTGCAATTTGGGCAAAGGATGCTATAATAAACAAGATATCAATTACGAAGGAGTTTTTCCAATGTTTCATTTACTGACTTCCACCGGTGCAGGTACTGGTACCGCAGGCATGGGCAGCAGCATCATCATGCTGGTGGCTATGCTGGCCATCTTCTACTTCATGCTGATCCGTCCCGAGAACAAGCGCAAGAAGGAAGAAGAGGCAATGCGCAACTCCGTTAAGACCGGCGATAAGATCGTCACCATCGGCGGCATCATCGGCACTGTCGTGAACGTCAAGGACGAGAAGATCGTCATCGAGACCGGCGCAGACCAGGTCCGTATCGAGCTGGAGAAGTGGAGCATCGGTTCCAACAAGACCGCTGCCGAGGCTGCTCAGGCTCAGGCCAAGAAGGAGCAGGAAGCCAAGGCAAAGGCTAAGGCTGCCAAGAAGGCCGAAAAGAACCAGTAAGTTCATAGAAGCAGGCTTTGGAGTTTTCCAAAGCCTGCTTTTTCCTGCACTTGATTTATATGGATCCTTTCCTTAAAAAACAACCACATCCGGGGAATGACCGTGTTTTAAAACGGTGGACTCTCGCATCTCCCATGTTCTCCCGGAATGGGAGCTGGTCTGGATTTTATACTGATTCTCATATGAGACGTGTTTTTATTCTAAGAATCACAAAATTGGCAATGCCGCAAGGCAGTGCCCTTCATGACAGAAATTAAAGATTTCTATCATGAAGCAGTATTAGATTGGTCTCTCTGCGTAACCTGCGGTCAATCCCTGTTTACGGTTGAGGAAGAGCAGTTGGTGCTTTTCGGCCCAAATGAGCCCCACGAATTTCATAAGCAGGAGGACAGCGGTATATTTTTATGTATGCAGCTCTCCGAGACCATTCTTCCCTCAAAAAAAGAGTTTTTAGAGATGCCCGATAGTTTATCATGGATTTGTTATTTCAAGGTTTTCTCCATTAGCCGAAATATTTCAGCTTGCTTTCAGAATGAAGGGGTATTATAGTAAATAATGAATGCACAGGAGGTTCCGATATGAAAATTCTGGTAATTGAGGACGAAAAGCTGCTGGCGGATTCTCTGAAGGCACTTCTGGAATCCAAAGGCTTTACCGTGGAGGCGGTATATGACGGAGAATCCGGCGCGGAATATGCCGAGCTGGGTGTGTACGATCTGCTGATTCTGGATGTAATGATGCCCGGTTTGGACGGCTATCAGGTTGCACGCCGTGTCCGGGCGAAACGGTGCGCGACTCCCATTTTGATGCTAACCGCCCGGTCTGCCATTGAGGACAGAATCGAAGGCTTGAACGCAGGCGCGGATTACTATTTGACAAAGCCCTTTGATTCCCGGGAGTTGCTGGCCTGTATCAATGCACTGCTGCGCCGCCAGGGAAATCAAATTGACGAACTGAAATACGGCAATACCGCATTGGAGCTGGGCACAGGTATGCTGGTCTGCAACGGAAAGAGCGTGCGGCTTTCCGCCAGGGAATTTGATGTAATGCGGTTCCTGCTCCAGTCTCAGGATCAGATCCTTCCCAAGGAAGTGATCTTGGCACGGGTGTGGGGCTATGATTCCAATGCGGTGGAAAACCATGTAGAAGTGTACATCGGTTTCCTGCGGAAAAAACTTCTGAGCATCGGCTCCAATATCCGCATCGTTGCGCTGCGCAGGCTTGGCTACCACCTGGAGGTGGAAGGCGAATGCTGAAAAAACTCCGTACCAAATTCGTCTGCATTATGATGGCGTTTGTCACCGTCATGCTGCTGGTGATTTTTGGACTTGTCATTTTCTTTATGAACGCAGGACTTGAGGCCCAAAGTCATCGGATGATGCAGTCCATTGAATCCGGTATCACCGGCCCCGGCACACTGCAGGACCGGCCGGAAACGGTGAGTTTGCCGTACTTTGCGATTCAGCTCAACCGCTGGGGAGGAATTATTGCCACTTCCGGTTTTCTGGAAATGAAGGATGAAGAAACCATTCAGAATATGCTTCAGTATGTACTGAACACGGAGGAACAAACCGGTATTCTGGAAGAATACGCGGTGCGGTTCAGCAAGATCACCAGACCCACAGGGCAAATTCTGATTTTTGCGGACATATCCAGCCAGCGGACAATCATGCGGAACCTGATCTACAGCTGTCTTCTGATCGGCACAGCCAGTTTTCTGATCTTTCTGGGACTGAGCCTGCTGCTGTCCCGATGGGCGATCAAACCTGTGGAACAGGCCTGGCAGCAGCAGAAACAATTTGTCGCGGATGCCTCTCACGAGCTGAAAACACCTCTGACAGTTATCATGACCAATGCGGAGCTTTTGCAGTCAAACGGATGTACCGAGGAGGCGAACCGGCAGTTTTCCGAAAGCATCCTGACCATGTCCAGGCAGATGCGCGGCCTGGTGGAGGGCCTGCTGGAGCTGGCCCGGGTGGACAATGGCGCAGTGAAAACAAATTATGTTCCATTGGATCTCAGTCGGTTGGTAACGGATGCTGTACTACCTTTTGAACCGCTGTTTTTTGAAAAGGAAATGACACTTCTCACAGCGGTGGAGCCGGGGCTGCGGGTGAAGGGCAGTGAAAGCCACCTGCGGCAAGTACAGGACATTCTGCTGGACAATGCCATGAAATACTCCGAACCTGGGGGAGAAATTTTACTCAAGCTGAAACGGAACAGTGTCAATGGTGTGCTCAGTGTTTCCGGTCCGGGAGAACCCATCTCCAAAGAAGATTTGAAGAATATATTCAAACGGTTCTACCGGATAGACAAAGCCAGGAGCCGGGATGGAAGCTATGGACTGGGCCTGTCCATTGCCCAAAGCATCGTGGAGGAGCACAATGGGCGAATCTGGGCAGAGAGCGAGAATGGACGTAATACCTTCTATGTTCAGCTGCCGCTGAGCGATTAAAAAATGGCTGCGGATTACTTTCCGCAGCCATTTTGGTTATTCCGTTTCTTCGGCGGTGCCGTAATCCAGCACTTCTTTTTCGATATAGATGGGACGCAGTTTGGTCTGCTCGAAGGTTCGGCCCACATATTCGCCGATGATGCCGATGCAGAACAGCTGCAGCGCGGAAAAAAACAGGATCAGAACGATGATGGTGGCATAACCGGGTACATCAATTCCCCAGACCAGCTTTTCAAAAATGACCCAAAGCAGATACAGCACTGCGGCAATCCCCGCGCCGCCGCCCAGGAAAGTGGCCAGCCGCAGGGGAGCGGTAGAATAGCCGATGATACCTTCGATGGCGTAATTCACCAACTTCCAGAAGCTCCATTTGGTCTTTCCCGCCGCCCGCTCACAGGCAGTGTAGGGAATGAATTTTGTATTATAGCCCACCCAGGCAAAAATGCCCTTTGAAAAACGATGATATTCGCATAGCTCCAGGATGCTGTCTCGAACGCTGCGGCGGAAGGTGCGAAAATCGCTGGCATCAGGCTGCAGGGTCACATCCGAAAGCCTGTTGATGATGGCATAAAAGCTTCGCTTAAAGAAAGACAGCACCTTGCCTTCACCCCGGCGGTCCTGGTAGGCCGCAACTACATCAAATTCCGGCTGTTCATCCAGAATCTGCACCATTTCCCGCACGATCTCCGGACGCTGCTGCAAATCGGCATCGATCAGGGAAATGTATTCACCTGCCGCGTGCTGCAATCCGGCGTATAGTCCCGCCTCTTTGCCGAAATTGCGGGAGAAGGAGACCACCTTTACAGGGCACTTCTGAGCGGCGTGGAGCTTTCGCAGATTGTGGAGGGTAGCATCCCTGCTGCCATCGTCAATAAAGATGATTTCGTAGTCATAGCCGCAGCCGTCGAAAGCGGAGAGCACGGCAGCCTGGAAGTTTGCCACGTTTTCCGCTTCGTTATAGCAGGGGACGACCAGAGATAATTGCATACAGGATCAACTCGCAATTAAAAGGATTTAAGGGTCTATCTGAAAACCGGAAATGTGCCCAACAGCAGGGGATTTTTTCGATGGGCAAGCCTTTTTTTGCAGGAATACTTGCTGTATTTCAAGGAAAAATGGTGCAGCACAGCGGAAAAAGACCCGCTGTTTAGGTATGTTGACGGTTTTCAGATAGACCCTAATATTATATTGTGTTTTTCTTGCTGCGTCAACACGAAATTACGGTTGACAGAAGGAAGAAAATGTGTTAGGTTATGTGTGTTACAAGCGTAGAAGGGGAGTTTCGCTTCCAAAACCAGTGTAGAGAGCAGCCGTTTGGTGCAAGGCTGTGTGGTTGGAACCGATTGTCGCCCCGGAGCTGTTTTCTTGAAGGAAGAGTAGGGAAAACCGGGTAAGCCCGTTACAGCGTTTTGAGTGCCCGAAAGGGAATTCAGGTGGTACCGCGGAACTTTTCGCCCTGAGTCAAAATGACTCAGGGCGTTTTTATTTGGAAGGAAGGTGACAGCAATGGAACGGTTCAAAGCAAAATACGGTGGGAACGGTGCCATTTCCGTCGCATCCGTATCACAATGATCCCCAAAATACAAAAATCATACTCATAAGGAGAGTTAAGAAATATGGCAAGAGAATTACCCAAGGTCTATGAGCCTCAGCAAGTCGAGGCCCGGATCTATAACATGTGGCAGGAAGGCGGCTACTTCCATGCTGAGAAGGATGAAAGCAAGAAACCCTTCACCATTGTGATGCCGCCCCCCAACGTTACCGGCCAGCTGCACATGGGCCACGCTATGGACGCGACCCTGCAGGATACTCTGATCCGCTTCAAGCGTATGCAGGGTTACAATGCCCTGTGGGTTCCCGGTGTTGACCATGCCGGTATCGCCACCCAGATCAAGGTGGAGGAAGAGCTGCGGGTCAAGGAAGGCCTGAGCCGCTACGACCTGGGCCGTGAAAAATTCCTGGAGCGTGTCTGGGACTGGAAGCACAAGTACGGCAACCGCATCGTGGAGCAGCAGAAGAAGCTGGGTGCCTCCTGCGATTGGGACCGTGCCCGGTTCACTATGGACGAGGGCTGCTCCAAGGCCGTCCGTGAGGTTTTCGTTTCCCTGTATGAGAAGGGGCTAATCTACAAGGGCAGCCGAATCATCAACTGGTGTCCCAACTGTGTTACGGCCCTGTCCGATGCAGAGGTCGAGTATGTGGATAAGCCCGGCCACCTGTGGCACATCCGTTATCCTCTGGCTGACGGTACCGGCGAAGTGGTGGTCGCTACCACCCGTCCCGAGACCATGCTGGGTGATACCGGTGTTTGCGTCAATCCCAACGACGAGCGTTACAAGGACATCGTCGGTAAGAAGGTCATTCTGCCCCTGGTGAACAAGGAAATTCCCGTGGTGGCCGACGACTACGCCGAAATGGAATTCGGCACCGGCTGCGTCAAGATGACCCCTGCCCACGACCCCAACGACTTTGAGGTGGGTCTGCGGCACAATCTGGAAGTCATCCGGGTTCTGGATGACAACGGCAAGGTCAATGAGCTGGGCGGCAAGTACTTTGGGTTGGACCGCTATGATGCCCGTAAGCAGATCGTCAAGGATCTGGAAGATGGCGGCTATCTGGTAAAGATCGAGGATCACGCCCACAACGTTGGCACCTGCTACCGCTGCCACAAGGATGTGGAGCCCATCATCTCCGCCCAGTGGTTCGTGAAGATGCAGCCTCTGGCTGAGGAAGCCATCCGCTCCGTCAATGACGGCGAGACCAAGTTCGTCCCCGAGCGGTTCACCAAGAACTATATGAACTGGATGAACAACATCCGTGACTGGTGTATTTCCCGCCAGCTGTGGTGGGGCCATCAGATCCCCGTGTGGTACTGCGAGGACTGCGGCCATATGACCTGTTCCCGGGAGGACCCCACCGTCTGCGAAAAGTGCGGCAGCAGCCACATTGAGCGTGACCCCGATGTGCTGGATACCTGGTTCTCCTCCGCCCTGTGGCCCTTCGAGACCCTGGGCTGGCCCGACAAGAGCGAGGATCTGGATTACTTCTATCCCACTGACGTGCTGGTCACCGGCTACGATATCATCACCTTCTGGGTCTCCCGTATGATCGTGTCCGGCCTTGAGCATACCAAGAAAGCACCCTTCCACACTGTTCTGATCCACGGCCTGGTTCGTGACAATCAGGGCCGCAAGATGTCCAAGTCTCTGGGCAACGGTATCGATCCTCTGGAAATGATCGACAAGTACGGCTGCGATGCCCTGCGCATGAACATGGTCACCGGCAACTCTCCCGGAAACGACATGCGCTTCTATGTGGAACGGTGCGAAGCCATGCGTAACTTCGCCAATAAGCTGTGGAACGCCTCCCGCTATGTTATGATGAACCTGACGGAGGATGCCAAGAACGAGCTGCCTGCCATGGATAAGCTGGAGATCGCCGACAAGTGGGTGCTCTCCAAGCTGAATACCCTGATCGCGGAAGTCACCGAGAACCTGGAAAAGTATGAGCTGGGCGTTGCTGTTCAGAAAATCTACGACTTTATCTGGGATACCTACTGCGACTGGTATATCGAGCTGACCAAGGCCCGCCTGTACTCTGAGGATGCGGACCGGAAGCAGACCGCCATTCAGGTGCTGGTCTACGTTCTGGATCAGGTGCTGCGCCTGCTGCACCCCTTCATGCCCTTCATCACAGAAGAAATCTGGCAGAGTCTGCCCCACGAGGGCGAGGCCCTGATCGTTGCCAAGTGGCCTGAGTTCCGTGAGAAGCTGGCCTTTAAGGCAGAGGAGAGCCACATGGAGTCCGTTATGGATGCCATTCGTGCCATCCGTGCCCGCCGCACCGAGATGAACGTGCCCCCCAGCAAGAAGGCTGCCCTGTACGTTCTGACTGCCAAGCCCCAGATCTTTGCCGAGGGCGAGGGCTTCCTGCAGCGTCTGGCTTACGCCGATGCGGTGACCCTGCTGGATAAGGAGCCCGAGAATCTGGACGGCATGGTGAACATCACCACCGCCGACGCAAAGCTCTATATTCCCATGGGACAGCTGGTGGATGTGGCCAAGGAGCTGGCCCGGATCACCAAGGAACTGGAAAGCGCGAAGAAGTTCCTGGAAGGTCTGGAAAACAAGCTCTCCAACGAAAAGTTCGTTTCCCGCGCCCCTGAGGCTGTCGTCAACGCTGAGCGGGAAAAGGCTCAGAAGACCCGCGACCTGATCGCAAGCCTTGAGCAGAGTCTGGAAGCCATGAAGAAGATGGCGTAATGAAATTGTGCGATGCAGTCAAATGGCTGCATCGCACTTTGGTTTTTACGAGAAACGATCAAATACATATCCATGGTCACTGGAGCCGTGGTCAGGATCATTGCTGAGGTTTGCCATCCTTTCGTCAATTTTCCTGATCCATTTTAGCCCATCGGACATATAGTAATTTTCTTTCCAGAAGGGTGGAATATCATCTTCCTTCAAAAGGAGAACGATGCCCTTTGCCTGCTGAAGCTGGTGCTTTGCCTTTTCCATATCGCCAGTTTCTTCATAATAATCTGCAAGACGCATGGACATCCAGAGAAAGGAATCTATGGATTGCTCCTTTTGCTGCCAGGCAGGCCGGAACATATCTTCACCCTCCAGCAGCAGGGCTTTTTCTTCCCGGTGGGTGAAGAAAAACTCGGGGATCAGATCGATAGCGTTTTTGCACAGAGCGTATTCCCCCATTGCTTTATAGGTTTCTGCCAGAATGCGGGCTGCGTCATAGCGGGTGCCGTCGTCTTTTGTTGAAGCAATGACGGTTTTGCACAGATCGACCAATTCGTTGTTCTTCTTAAGCCGCTGCAGAACATAGAGCAGATTAGACAGAACGATCTCATTGCCGGGGTACTGCCGGAGCAGATTTCGGTATGCTGCTTCGGCCTTTTCCGGATCGTCGTTTCGCCAATCGGCAATATCCCAGCAGGCCTGCTGGATTTTTTGTTCTGATTCGATCCGGTTAAAATCGAACAGCTCGTCTGTAGAAACCTCAAAGAAAGAGGCAATGGCCGGGATCATGGTCACATCGGGCATGGTGCTTCCATTCTCCCATTTACTGATGGCCTGAAAGCTGACCCCCAGATATTGGGCAAGGATCTCCTGGGAGATATTTTTATTTTTGCGAAGGGTGCGGATCTTTTCTCCTAACCGAATGTTCATATTCGATTCTCCTTTTTGATTTGTTCGCTGCAGCTTACTGTCAGTATATACCATCTGACGAAATATGCAATAACGCAGGTGTTGAGAATTTTTCAACTGTCTGTAGAATCATAGATTTCTTTTTAACTGCCTGATTACGACTGCAAATCGTAACAGGCAGTTTTTATACTTAGAGCGTAAAAAACAAAGGAGGACGCTTTATGCACTTTACAAGCTTTCTGGACGACGGATGTCTGACAGTGGCCCTGACCGGGGAGATCGACCACCACTGCGCAAAAGCCTATATTCAGACCATTGCCGCAAAGATCGAAGCTTACACCCCAGAAGTCTGTGTTCTGGATTTTCGGGAGGTCAGCTTTGTGGATTCCTCGGGTATTGCTGTGGTCATTAACGCATTGCGGAATATGACCCAGATCGAAGGAAAATTGTTGCTGACAGGCATATCTCCCCAGCCTATGCGGGTATTCCGGGCTTCGGGAATTGATAAATTGGTGGAAATCAAGGAGGCAGTATCATGAAATTTGGAAACTATATGATTTTGGAATTTCCCAGTAAGTCCAGCAATGAGGCTTTCGCCCGCAGCGCGGTGGCCTGCTTCGCGGCCCAGCTGGATCCGACACTGGAGGAACTGGGCGATATCCGTACGGCGGTATCGGAAGCCGTGACCAACTGTATCGTCCATGCCTATCCTGAGCAGCTGGGGATCATTACGCTGCGGTGCCGGATTCTGAAGGACAATGTTCTGGATATCGTTGTGAAGGACAAGGGCGTGGGCATTTCCGATGTGGAACAAGCCCGGCGGCCCGCGTACACGACTGGCGGAACCGACCGCAGCGGCATGGGCTTCACCATTATGGAAAGCTTTATGACGGATCTGGATATATCCTCCAAGCCAGGAAAGGGGACTACGGTACATATGCGCCGGAAGCTCCAGCGTCGGCAATGAGCAGAACGGAGGAACTGATCGCCCAAGCCCAGCAGGGGAGAAGGGATGCCTCGGAAGCCCTGGTGGAGGAAAACGCAGGGCTGATCTGGTCAGTTGCCCGGCGATTCCAGGGCCGGGGAACGGAAATGGACGACCTGTATCAGCTGGGCTGTTTGGGCTTTCTGAAGGCCGTAGAGGGCTTTGATCTGGAATACGGTACCCAGTTTTCTACCTATGCGGTGCCAAAGATCGCGGGAGAGATACGGCGGTTTCTGCGGGATGACGGGGCCGTGAAGGTATCCCGTGGGATCAAGGAACAGGCGGCAACCATTAAATCCGTTCGAAGCCGTCTGACTACGGCTCTGGGTCGGGAACCCACCATACAGGAAATTTCCCGGCAGACAGGCTTTTCGCCCGAAGAAATTGCCCTGGCGGAGACGGCAACGGCAGCAACGGAGTCCATTCAGCGGGAAACCGGAGATGAGGGCTTTTCCCTGGAGGATGTGCTGACGGACACGGAATCGGAAGAGAAAATGGTGGAGAAGATCGCCCTGCGGCAGGCCATCGAGGGCCTGCCGGAGCGGGAACGAATGGTGATCCAGCTGCGGTATTTCCACAGCCTGACTCAGCAGCGTGTAGCAAAGGTGATGGATGTAAGCCAGGTGCAGGTTTCCCGCATTGAAAAAAAGGCCCTTACCATGCTCCGGGAGCTGATGGAATAAAAAACGTGCTTTACCTTTTGCCGAAAATGCGCTAAAATAGTCGCATCAAAGTAGTATGGACAGGTGTGACTATGAACGAACAAATGAATTCCCGATTTCTGGCTGCCCGGCGGCGGTACATTGCCAGCCAGTTTTCCCAGCTGAATGACATGCAGCGGGAGGCTGTGCTGACCACAGAAGGGCCCTTGCTGCTTCTGGCAGGCGCAGGCAGCGGCAAGACCACAGTGCTGATCAACCGGATTGCCAACATCATGCGCTTCGGACGGGGCAGCGACAGCAATGAAATTCCCGATACGGTCACTGATGAAGACGTAGCCTTTCTGGAAAGCCTCGGCGAGGAGCTGAACGAATACGACCGCTGGCGGGCGGACAACCTTTGCGCCCTGGAACGGGCGGTGCCTTGGAGCATCATCGCCATTACCTTTACCAACAAAGCGGCAAATGAATTGAAAGACCGGCTTTCCATCCTCCTTGGACCGGAAGCCCAGGATATCTGGGCCATGACCTTCCACTCCGCCTGCTGCCGCATTCTGCGGCGGGATATCGAGCGGATGGGCTATACCAGGAGCTTCACCATTTACGACTCCTCCGATTCCGAGCGGATCATGAAGGATATCGTCAAGGACATGGGTCTGGATGACAAGACCTTCCCTGCCAAGTATGTTCTGGGTGCCATCAGCCGCGAAAAGGACAAGATGGTGTCTCCCGAAGAAATGCTGGAGCGTGCGGAAAATACCGGGGACATCCGGGCACTGCATATCGCCAAGGCTTACGGAAAATACCAGAAGCAGCTAAAGGACAATAACGCCCTGGATTTTGACGATATCATCTACGTTACCGTCCAGCTTTTGCAGCAGTATGAGGATGTACGCCGGTATTACCAGCGGAAGTTCCGTTATGTTCTGGTGGACGAGTATCAGGACACCAACCACATGCAGTATCTGCTGACCTCGCTGCTTGCTGGCGGCTATGAGAATATCTGTGTCGTGGGTGACGATGACCAGAGCATCTACCGTTTTCGGGGCGCGACCATTGAGAATATTCTGAATTTTGAAAAGCAATACCGGGGGAGCCGAACCATCCGCCTGGAACAGAATTACCGCTCCACCCAGTCGATCCTGAATGCCGCTAATGCGGTGATTGCTCACAACCTGGGCCGCAAAGGCAAGCACCTATGGACAGCCAACGGCCAAGGTGATCCCATTACGGTCTATGAAGCTTTGGACGAGAACAGCGAAGGTTCCTATGTTTCTGGAAAAATCCTTTCGAACAAAACAAATAACGTACCGTTAAATAGCCATGCTATTCTGTATAGAACCAATGCGCAATCCCGTGCGCTTCAATTGGCACTCGCAAAAAACGGAATTGCATACAAGGTGTTCGGCGGTATGAAATTCTTCGACCACGCAGAAGTGAAGGACATGCTGTCCTACCTGTGCGTCATCAACAACCGGGCTGATGACCTGCGGTTAAAGCGCATCATCAACAATCCTCCCAGAGGTCTGGGCGCAAAAACCATCGAGACAGCTGTCCGTCTCGCGGAAGCGGAGGGAAAGCCCCTCTACAGTGTGGTGTCCGATCCTTATTCCTATGGCCCGCTGGAAAAGCCCGCCATGAAGCTGATGCAGTTCACCGCTTTGATCGAGGGCATGGCTCAACTGCTGGAAGAAGGCATGAGCCTGCCGGATTTTTACGACGAACTGCTGATCCGCACCGGCTATGTGGATATGCTGAGCGCGAAAGACACGGAGGAAAACAAGACCCGGCTGGAAAACGTCCGGGAATTAAAATCCAGCATCAACTCCTATATCGAAAACGCGGAAGAACCGACCCTTGCAGGCTTCCTGGAGGAAATCGCCCTCTATACCGATCTGGAGCAGTATAACGAGAGCGACGACGCGGTGGTCATGATGACCATGCACTCTGCCAAGGGTCTGGAATTCCCCCATGTGTTCCTGGTGGGCTTCGAGGACGGTTTATTCCCCGGTATGCGGGCCATCGGTGACGCGGAGGAGATGGAGGAAGAGCGGCGGCTGTGTTACGTCGCCATCACCCGGGCCAAGCAGACCCTGACCATCAGCCACGCCAAGCAGCGTATGCTCTACGGCCGCACCGCCGCCGCGCTGCCCTCCCGGTTCCTGAAGGAGATCCCGGAGGAATGCGTGGTGAAGAAGGGCGGTTACCGTACCCGCCAGGAGAACAGCTATGGCTATGGTGGAAATTCCTATTCCCAGTATTCTTCTTACGGTAATTACGCAAATTCTGCCCGGAAGCCGCAGCCTAAACGGAGTGAAAGCTCCATGGTTTCTGCTGTCACTGCGAAAACAAGCTATCTGGAACTGAATAAGGGCGATATGGTCATGCACGCGGCTTTCGGCAAGGGTATGGTGCTGTCCGCCATGAAGATGGGCGGCGATGCTCTTTTGGAGATTGCCTTTGATGACATCGGCACAAAAAAGCTGATGGCAAAGACTGCCTCCGCCCATATGAAAAAGCTGTAATCTTTCCATTTTACCGCTCATATCCTCCAAAGAGGAGTGATGCGTATGCGGTGGTGGCTGAGGCGTTTTTTTCAAAGGGTATTTCTTCTGCTTGTCATTCTTCTGGCCCTTTTTCTGATCCTGCGGGGAAAATACCGCAATGTGATCCGGGATCTGGCAGAGACCCAGGTGAAAAACACCACATCGGATCTGACCAATGATGCCATTGCCAAGCAGATCGCTGACGGTGTGGTTCAGTACGACCGGATCGTGTATTTTGAGAAGGATCTGGACGGAAAGATTACCGCCCTGAAGACCAATATGAGCGAGGTCAATCGCTTAAAAACTGACATTCTGAACATCATAAACGACGAAATATTGGCACTGGATACCTCGGATATCGGTGTGCCGCTGGGAAGCCTGTTCTTACCGGAATTTCTTTCAGGCAAGGGGCCTGCCATCCCGGTGCACATCCTGTCCATCCGGAATTCCGATGCCAACTTTAAAAGCGATTTTTCCCAGGCGGGTATCAATCAGACGCTCCACCAGCTGACCATGGAGGTCAGTGTGGATGTGGCTGTTCTGGTGCTGGGGGAGACCAGCAGCTTTACCATAACCAGCGAGGTGGTGGTGGCTGAAACGGTCATCGTGGGCGATGTGCCCGATACATTCTTACAAACCGGAGGCAATTATGGATCCTAAAGAGAGAATCAGGGAGCTGACTGCGCTTCTGACGGAAGCCAACTACCGTTACTATGTGCTGGATGATCCCACCATGCCCGATTTTGAATACGACCGCTTTCTGCGGGAACTGGAAAATCTGGAAGCAGCCAACCCTGAGATGGCAAGCCCCGATTCTCCTACGAAGCGGGTAGGCGGTGAAGCTCTGAGCCAGTTTGAAAAGGTCAGTCACCCTGTGCCCCTGATGAGCCTGCAGGATGTATTCAGCCTGGAAGAGCTGAATGATTTCCTGCAAAAGACCCAGGCAGCAGAGGAAAATGTAGTATTTTCCGTAGAGCCCAAGATCGACGGTCTTTCCGTTGCGCTGGAATATGTGGATGGGAAATTTGTCCGGGGTGCTACCCGGGGCGACGGCAATGTGGGCGAGGATGTGACGGAGAATCTGAAAACCATCCATTCCATTCCCATGATTCTGGAAAACGCCCCCGCCCGGCTGATCGTCCGGGGTGAGGTTTTCATGCCCAAAAAGAGCTTCGAAAAGCTGAACCAGCGGCAGGAAGCGGAGGGGAAGCCTCTCTTTGCCAATCCCAGAAATGCCGCCGCAGGCTCCCTGCGGCAGTTGGATCCCAAAATCGCCGCCAAACGGGGACTGGATATCTATATTTTCAATATCCAGCTGGTGGAAGGTAAGGAATTTACCAGCCATTGCGAGACGCTGGAATACCTGAAATCCCTTCGTTTTAAGGTGATCCCCAACGCGAAGCTACGCGGAATTCCTGAAATCGACGCGGAAATTCTTTCTATCAACGAAAACCGGGAGAAGCTGACCTGCGACATTGACGGTGCTGTCATCAAGGTGGATGATCTTTCCCAGCGGGAGCGTCTGGGAACCACCGCCAAATTCCCCCGCTGGGCAGCAGCTTACAAATATCCCCCTGAGATCAAGCCTACCGTGGTGGAGGACATCATCGTGCAGGTGGGCCGTACCGGTGTGCTGACCCCCAAGGCGGTAGTTCGTCCCGTTCGTCTGGCAGGTACCACCGTTACCAACGCTACCCTCCACAATCAGGACTTCATTACCCAGCGGGATATCCGCATCGGCGATACGGTGCAGATCCGCAAGGCGGGCGAGATCATCCCGGAAATTCTTGAGGTGGATTTCTCAAGACGGCCCGAGGGCACCGTACCTTACCATCTGCCTGCCAGCTGCCCCGTATGCGGTGCGAAGGTAGAGCAGGATGAGGATGGGGCGTTCCTTCGCTGCACAGGTGCCGAGTGTCCAGCTCAGCTGAGCCGAAATATTGCCCACTTTGTCAGCCGGGACGCTATGGATATCGAAGGCCTTGGCTCCGCCATTGTAGAGGGACTGATCGAGAAGGGGCTGATAAAGTCTCCTGCGGACATCTATTATCTGACACTTGAGGATATCAAATCCCTCTGGAAATCCGGCTCCACCGCTGCCAAAAAGCTCCTCAAGGCCATTGAAGCCAGTAAGGAGCAGGATGTAAGCCGTCTAATCTATGCCCTGGGTATCCGTCAGGTGGGCGCAAAGACCGGTAAGGTTCTGGCCTCCACCTTCGGCAGTCTGGACGCTCTGATGGCTGCGTCCGAGGTGGAATTGACCGCAGTGCCGGATGTGGGCGGCATTACCGCAGCAAACATCTGCGACTGGTTCGGCCAAGAGCAGTCCCGGCACATGGTGGAACGGCTGCGGCAGGCGGGGGTAAATTTTGAAAGCAAGCGGGTCATTACCGATGCGCGTTTTGCCGGGAAGACCTTTGTCCTAACGGGTGCGCTGAGTAAGTTTACCCGGGAGGAAGCAACGGAGAAAATTGAACTTCTGGGCGGCAAGGCTGCCGGTTCCGTATCCAAAAAGACAAGTTATGTTGTGGTTGGCGAAAACGCAGGCTCCAAGGAGCGGAAGGCCCGGGAGTTGGGGATCCCCATCCTCAGTGAGGATGAATTCCTGGAAATGATCCAATAAGTGCAAAAAAGCTGCGAAGTTTCTGGCTTCGCAGCTTTTTATCTTATACTGATATTCAATTAAAATCTTTAAGGCGAAGCATTTAAGATTTTAATATGAAGATCATTATGAGACGGGATTCTGTGATTTTCTATTTCGAAAATCACAGAATCGATAACGCCGACGGGCGGTATCTTTCAAATTGAAATGAAGATTTCAATTTGAAAATAGTATTACAGGGAATAATCCTCGTTGTCATATTTGGAAAAATCCATGGGCTTTGCTTTCAGTGGGATCCGCTTACAGGGATCGTATTTGAACCGGAAGCATTTATCCGTTACCGTGCGGACGCCTTTTTTGCAGCACAGCACCGTGTCATCCTCCAGGCATGTCCCATGGACACAGTAAGCGCAGGAGCGTTCGATTTTCTTCCGAAACAGCATAGTGATCCCTCCGAATGATGGTAACTGCATTATACTACAGCTTTTCGGGGAATGCTATACCTTTTTTGTGTTTTCCGGGGAATTATGAGAAAAACCAACAGGATACTCACCGCCAGATACCAAAGCTGATACAGCACCGCCGCGCTGAGAGCCACGCTGAACAGGGTTTGCAGCAGCTTTCCCGCAAGATAATACCGCAGGGAAAGCCCACGGGTCACAGACAGTGTCTGCATAGTCACGCAAAGACCTCCAAAGGCCAGAATACCGGAGCAGATCAAAAAACGAAGCCTTTCATCAGCTACCGCGTAAAGCTCACAGCACCCGTTGGACAGCTCCAAAATCCCAATCAGGGCTACCTGCCACGGTGCAGGCAGCAGCCACAGAATCCATCTGTTCAGAAACGTAATCACCACCCGGAACAGAACCACCCACCCACAGACCTGTGCCATGGTCTTTACGGAAGCCGTAAGAGCGGCGGTAAGCGAAACATCTTGTTCCTGTCCAAAATGTGCCTTAGCATCATCGGGCGGGAACAGAAAAGAGACCAACCATGCGCTAAAAATATGAATTGCCCACAGCAGCCACACCATCCATTTCCGCGAAAACATTGCTCCCACCATGCCAAACAGGAAGGCCGGGCCCGCGTTGCTGGAAAAGGAAAGGAGACGCTGGGCATCCTGCTTTGACAGCTGTCCACGCTTCCATGCTTGGGTAACCGACTGAGCCCCCACAGGATACCCTCCAAGAAACGCAGCAACCAGCAGAGATTCTGCTCCATTTGGCAGCTGAAACAGCCTGCCCAGAGGACGTAAAACGGGAGTGCTTGTCCCAATCAGGCTGCCTGTCAGTATCGCAGACAGAATGAAAAAGGGAAACAGGGAGGGAATCACCGTTCGGATGCAAAGCTCTACCCCTTGTTGTGCCCCGGTCAGGGCAGTCTTGCTGTCCAATATCAGCACCAGCATCCCAATCGAAGCGACAAGTCCTGTCCACAGCTGTTTTTTCATCGGAATCACCTCGGAAGAATCTATGCAAAAACTAACCCGGTCATTCATAGGATTGGAAAAAGGAGTGAGCCTATGGAATGGGGACATGGTTTTCTTGAAAGAATTGCAGAGGGCATGGATCTTCCCGGAGAATCGTTTCCGGGACAGTCCATCCTGGAGATCGCGGGGGATAACCGGGTATTGATCGAGCATCACTTCGGTGTCGTCCAGTACAGCCGGGAAAAAATCAGTGTAAAAGTAAAATTCGGAGAGATATCCGTTTGCGGTCATGGTCTTGAGCTGGCCCGGATGACAAAGCAGCAGCTGGTGATCTGCGGCAGGATCGACTGCGTGACACTTCAGCGGAGGGGAAAATAATGGATTTTTGGCGTTCGGTCCATGGGATGGTGGAAGCAGAGCTGACAAGTGCCGCGCTGGATACCGCTTTTCAGGCCATAAACAGGCAGGATATCTCTGTATATCAGGTGATCCCTGTCAGTGATCTGACGGTCCGGTTCCAAATCAGGCGGAAAGATCAAAAAAAGCTTGCCGCGTTATGCGAAAAAAGGGGAGAGACGTTGACCCTTTGCGGGCGGAGGGGAATCTTCTGGCCAATGCGTGATTTTCTTACCCGGCCGGTATTGATTGCAGGGTTACTGGCATTTCTGTGTCTGGCAACATATCTGCCTACCCGCGTACTCTTTGTACAGGTGGAGGGAAATTCGGAGGTTCCCGCAAAACTGATTTTGGTTGCCGCAGAGGAATCCGGTATCCGCTTCGGTGCCTCCAGAAGGGAAGTACGCAGCGAAAAAATGAAAAATGCCCTTCTTTCCGCGGTACCCCAGCTGCAGTGGGCCGGAGTGAATACCGCTGGCTGTGTTGCGGTGATCTCCGTACGGGAACGAAGCCTTACAGACACGGAAGAAAACGAGGACCCGGTCAGCAGCATCGTCGCAGCCACGGATGGCCTGATCTATTCCTGCACCGCGACCCAGGGAACCCTTCTTTGCTCAGAGGGAGAGATGGTGCGTCAGGGACAGGTCCTGATCTCCGGCTATACTGACTGCGGTCTGTGCATCCAGGCGACCTGCGCGGAAGGGGAAATTTACGCCCAAACAAACCGAAAAATCACCGCCATAATGCCCGCTGAGGGAGTGGGAAGGGGTGGCTTGGAGGGTGAAACAAAAAAATATTCCCTTCTTTTTGGAAAAAATCGCATAAATTTATGGAAAGGTAGTGGAATTTCGGATACCAGTTGTGGTAGAATGTATGAGGAATACTATATCACTCTGCCGGGCGGTTTTCGGCTTCCCTTCGGGATCGGCGTCGAGACGCTTCAATTTTATGAAATGGAGGTCTCCGCCGCGTCACTGCCAATGGGGGAGCAGCTGCTGACCCAGTATGCCAGAAGCGGCGTGCTGTCCCAGACCGTAGCGGGCAGCATCCGAACGGAGACAGTTTCCGTCACACAGGAAAACGGCGTGCTTTATCTGGAAGGCAGCTATGGCTGCACAGAAATGATCGGCAGAGTACAGCGAGAACAGATTGGAGAAGCATATGGGAAAGGTAATTGAGCGGATCGTCAACGCCGAGCGGGTGGAGGACCTGATCGCGGTGTTTGGCTCTTTCGATGAAAATATCAAGCGCATTGAGGATGTGCTGAATGTCCATGTGGTGAACCGGGGCACCGACCTGCGGGTCTCCGGCGATGAAGAAATGGTGGATAAGGCGGTACGCACTCTGGAAGGCCTGCTGGCTCTGGCCTCCAAGGGGGAAACGATTGACGAGCAGCGAGTGCGATATCTCATCACTCTGGTCAACGAGGGCAATGACCATCAGGTATCTCAGATGGCCAAGGATGTGGTGTGCATCACTGCAAAGGGTAAGCCCATCAAAGCAAAGACTGTGGGCCAGCAGCACTATATGAAGGCCATCCAGAAGAACACCGTAACCATCGGCGTTGGCCCTGCTGGCACCGGCAAAACCTATCTGGCTGTTGCCGCGGCTGTGGCCGCTTTCCGGGAGCGGACGGTGAACCGGATCATTCTGACCCGCCCCGCCGTGGAGGCAGGCGAGCGGCTGGGCTTCCTGCCGGGTGATCTTCAGAACAAGGTCGATCCCTATCTGCGTCCCCTTTATGACGCGCTGTATGATATGCTGGGGGCAGAGACCTTCCAGAAATACCAGGAGCGGGGCTCCATTGAGGTAGCACCCCTGGCCTATATGCGCGGCCGTACCCTGGACGACAGCTTTATTATTCTGGACGAAGCCCAGAACACCACCCGGGAGCAGATGAAAATGTTTCTGACCCGTCTTGGCTTTGGCTCCAAGATCGTCATCACTGGCGACGTAACGCAGATCGACCTGCCGGACGACAAGGTTTCCGGTCTGAAGGATGCCATCCGGGTACTGGATGGCGTGAAGGATATCGCCATCTGCCGCCTGACCTCTGCCGATGTTGTGCGCCATGCGCTGGTACAGGAGATCATCAACGCCTACGAAAAAGCAGCCCAAAAGCCAGATTTTAAGAAGCCCGCCCACAATTTTAAGGGCCGCTACCAGAGGAAGAATTGATATGAAACACAGAATCAATATCGTTTTTGAGCAGTTGAGTCTGCAAACCCTTGTGATCAAATCCATCATTCGTAAGTGCATCCATGCCACGCTGGACGCGGAGCGGGTCAGCGTTCCCTGTGAGATCAATGTGCTGGTCACCGATGACGCAGGTATTCAGATCGTCAACCGGGAAAGCCGCAATTTGGACAAGCCCACGGATGTGCTTAGCTTTCCCATGTTCCAGCTGGAAGCGGGAAACCCTCCCTCCAACTGGGTAGACTACCAAGACCCGGATACGGGACTGGTTCCTCTTGGAGATATGTGCATCAGCCTGGAACGAGCAGTGGCCCAAGCTCAGGAATTCGGCCACTCCACTCGCCGGGAGGTGGGGTACTTAACCATCCATTCTATGCTCCACCTACTGGGCTATGACCATCTGGACGAAGGCCCCCAGAAGGCCCAGATGCGGGGCAGGGAGGAAGCCATCGCCGCAACGATCAGGAGGATGCAGCGTGATTAGATTTCAGAAAGCAACGCCCACGGAGGCACTGACCATCGCCAAAATACGGCAGAAGGTCTGGGACGCTACCTACCGCGGGATCTACCCGGATGCCATGATCGACGATTTCGATTACCGCTGGCATGTACAGAAGGAATGCGCCCGGCTGATGAATCCCGATTTTCTGTGCTACATCGTGCTGGATGGAGATTCCTGCGTGGGATACTTCTCCTACGGAAAGGTATGCTATGGCACCTGGAAGGATTTCACCTTCCGTCTGCATTCCTTTTATCTGCTGCCGGAATATCATGGCAGGGGACTGGGAAGGAAGATTTTTACGCAGATAAAACAGGAGTGCCTTCGCCAGGGACATACCAAGCTGTTCCTAGACTGTCACCCGGATAACCACAAGGCCCTTGGTTTCTACCGACATATGGGCGGTGTTATCGCAAATTATGATTACGGCACGGGAAAACGTGAGGAATTCGGCTGCACCATTGAATTTTATTTTGACGCTTGTACATAACAGAGCAAACAGGAGATAACCTATGAATACAAAAACCGCTATCATTACCATTGCCGGGCGGCCCAATGTGGGCAAGTCCACTTTGACCAATTACCTCGTTGGCGAGAAGATCGCCATCGTTTCCAATAAGCCCCAGACCACCCGCAACCGCATCTGCGGCATCGTGACCCGGGGCAACAGCCAGTATGTGTTTGTGGATACCCCCGGCTTCCACAAGGCCCGCACCAAGCTGGGCGATTACATGGTGAACGCCGTCCGGGATTCCATTTCCGATGTGGATGCCACTATTCTGGTGGTGGAGCCCATTCCCTCTGTGGGTACCCAGGAGGCCGCGCTGATCGAGAGCATCCAGGCAAAGCATTGCCCTGCCATTCTGGCAATCAATAAAATCGATACCGTAGAAAAGGACAAGCTGCTGGAGGTCATTGCCGTATACGCTGAGACCGGTGCCTTTGATTCCATCATTCCCATTTCCGCTAAGACCGGCGACGGTGTGGAGCAGCTGATGGAGCTTTGCGATAAGTACGCTGTGGAAAGTCCCTTCCTGTTCCCGGACGATGTGACCACTGACCAGCCCGAGCGGCAGGTGATGGCAGAGATCATCCGTGAGAAGCTGCTGTGGTGCCTGGAAAAGGAAATTCCCCACGGTACCGCAGTGGAGATCAACACCTTCTCCGAGCGGGACAACGGCATCATCGATATCGATGCTACCATTTACTGTGAAAAGGCCAGCCACAAGGGAATTATCATCGGTAAGCAGGGAGCCATGCTGAAGAAAATCTCCTCCATGGCCCGTGCCGACTGTGAGCGTTTTATGGGCACAAAGGTGTATTTGACCACCTGGGTCAAGGTCAAGGAAAACTGGCGTGACTCGGATTTCATGGTGCGCAACTTCGGCTACACCGAATAATTTCCAGTTGTAAGCACCGGCCTTTCAGCAAATCCTATCCCCAGGAGGGATGAGGATGAACGTAATGGATTATTGGACGCTTTTTATGGAGACCGGTGCGCCGGAAGCCTATCTTATGTACCGCAATCACCTGAAAACGGAGGGAAAGCATGTATCTGACGATCCAGGGTATCGTCCTGAGGGTAACGGACTACAATGACCGGGATGCCCTGCTGACAGTGCTGAGCCGCAATCACGGCAAACTGACATTAAAAGCCCGTGGCCTGCGGCGGAAGAACAGCCCCCTGATCGCCCCATGCCAGCTGCTGGCCTTTGGAGAATTCACCCTGTTTGAATACCGGGGCCAGTACACCATCAATGAAGCCCATTCCATCGAATTGTTTCAAAACCTGCGCCGGGACCTGACCAAGCTGTCTCTGGGCACCTATTTTGCCCAGGTGTCCGAGGTGCTGTCCCAGGAGGATCTGCCCAACCCGGAGCTGCAGTCTCTGCTCTTAAATTGCCTGTTTGCCCTTTCCAGGCTGAATTTTCCAGAAATGCTGGTGAAGGCAGTGTTTGAGCTGCGTTCTGCCTGCCTTGCGGGCTATACACCGGATCTGTTCGGCTGTCATGTCTGCGGCAGCCAGACCCCGGATCGTTTTGATCTGTCGGCCGGCCAGCTGGAATGCCATGGCTGCCGAAGCGGGGATTCCACAGGTATCCGTATGCCGGTAACAGCCGGAATGCTGGCAGCTATGCGCTATATCAGCCTGTGTGACCCCAAGCGGCTGTTTTCCTTCCAGATTGGAGAGGAGACACTGCAAAAGCTTTCGTCCCTGACGGAAGCCTACTTAACCACCCAATTGGAGCGTGGATTTTCCACGCTGGACTTTTATAAATCGTTACTGATATGACAATTGGAATCGAAAACAATCTTTTGCGCAAACTGTTCGAAAATGTTTATTTTCTGAATGGTACTGCCTATGCTGGTAAATCGACTATGGTGCGGCTGCTTGCAGAAAAATACGAAGGTATCTGCTGCGGTGAGAATTATCACGATGAATTGATGTACCTTATTGACCCTGAATATCAGCCTAATTTGTCGTACTTTAAGACAATGTCAGGTTGGCAGGAATTTATCAGCCGCACGCCGGAGGAATATGATGCCTGGTATATCGGAACAGGCCAGGAAGCGGCAGAGCTTGAGATCATCAAGCTGCTGCAGCTATGTTCTACTGGGAAGAAAATATTTGTAGATACCAACATTTCTGTGAATACTCTACAGGAAATTTCTGATTACAATCATGTTGCAATTATGCTCAGCCCCCAGCGTATGTCTGTTGATAGATTCTTTGACCGTCCGGATGCTGATAAACAGTTCATATACCGCAAAATCATGGAGGCACCTGATCCAGATCGGGCCATGTTCAACTATCGGAATTGTCTGGAACGAATCAATAGTCAGGAACATTACGAGGAATTTGCAAACAGTGGATTTTTCACGCATTTGCGGACGGAAGAAAGTACGATAGAAGATACGCTTGAGCAATTGGAGAAACATTTTTTACTTATCTGATTTAGGAGAAAACAATGTCTGAATTATACGAAAAATCCCTATACAAGCTGGAACTTGACCAGGTTCTGGCACTGCTTGCCGAATGCGCAGGCAGTTTGGGAGGAAAGGAAGCCTGTCTGCAGGTGAGGCCCTCCTCCGACCTGGAAGAGGTGGAGCTGATGCTGCAGCAAACCACTGCTGCCTCTGACCTGTGTACCCGGAAGGGCAACCCTGTTTTTGGAGACGTTACCGATGTGTCTGCCGCTTTGGAGCGGGCCGACCGGGGCGGCAGCCTGCAGCCTAAGGAGCTGCTGCGGATCGCGGGTGTTCTGCGCTGCGCCCGGAGCATCAAAGGCTATGTTTCCGAAGATGACAAGGAAACCGTGCTGGATGTCCTTTTTAAGGCTCTGACCCCCAATAAATATCTGGAAGATAAAATTTTTGGTGCGATCCTCTCTGAGGAGGAGATCGCCGACAACGCATCCTCCGCTCTGGCGGACATCCGCCGCCATATGCGCATCCAGTCCGGCAAAATCCGGGACAGTCTGCAAAAGGTCATTTCCTCTCCCGCCTACAGCAAATTCCTGCGGGAGCCCATCATCACCATCCGTCAGGGCCGCTATGTGGTGCCTGTCAAGAGCGAATGCCGCAATGACGTGCCCGGCCTCGTCCATGATGTTTCCGCTACCGGCTCCACTTACTTTATTGAGCCCATGTCCGCAGTCAATGCCAACAACGCCCTGCGGGAGCTGGAGCTGAAGGAAAAGAAGGAGATCGAGCGCATCCTGGCGGAGCTTTCCAGTGAAGCCGCCGCCCATGCAGAGGATATCAATCTGGACTATCAAATGCTGGTGCAGCTGGATGTGATTTTCGCCAAGGCGAAGCTGGCCTATCGGATGCAGGCCTGGGCCCCAATTATGAACGATAAGGGTAGGGTAGAGCTGCGCAAAGCCCGGCATCCTCTGATCGATCCCAAGAAAGTGGTTCCCATTTCCGTCCGTCTGGGCAGTGATTTTGATACCATGATCATCACGGGCCCCAATACCGGCGGCAAGACGGTTACCCTGAAAACCGTTGGCCTGCTGACCCTGATGGCGGAGTGCGGCCTGCATGTTCCCGCAGGGGACGGCAGTGTTCTGTCTACCTTTGATGCCATTCTGGCAGATATCGGTGACGAGCAGTCCATTGCCCAGAGCCTGTCCACCTTCTCCAGCCATATGCGCACCATCGTGGATGTGGTTGCCCAGTGTGATGACCGCACCCTGGTGCTGTTTGACGAGCTTGGCGCAGGCACGGACCCTGCTGAGGGCGCAGCTCTTGCTATGGCTATTATCGAATTCTGCCGCAAAATGGGCAGCCGAGTCATTGCCACTACCCATTATGCAGAGCTGAAGCTCTATGCTATGCGCACCAAGGGTGTCATCAACGCCTCCTGCGAATTTGATGTGGAGACCCTGCAGCCCACCTATAAGCTGCTCATTGGCATTCCCGGCAAATCCAATGCCTTTGCCATTTCCCGGAAGCTGGGTCTATCCGAGGACATCCTGAAAGAAGCAGACGATCTGGTGGGTAAGAGCGACAAGGACTTTGAGGATGTACTTTCCCAGCTGGAACAGCAGCGGCAGCAGATGGAGTCCGCCCGTATGGAAGCGGAGCGTCTGAGACAGGAAACCGCGAAGATCAAGCAGCAGAGCGAGGAATATCACGAACAGCTCCGCAGGGAAAAGGAAAAGGCCATGGAGTCCGCCCGCCGGGAGGCCCAGCATATTATCGAAGAAGCCCGTGCCGCCGCCAATATCGCCAGTGAGGAGCTGAAAGCCCTGCGTAAACAGCTGACAGAAAATGCTGATACCACCGGCATTAACCAGCGGCAGGCGGAACTGCGCCGCAACCTGAACGATGTGGAGGATAAGCTGCGTTCCAGCCAGCCGGAAAAGGAACGTCCCCAGCCCACCCGCGGCATCCTGGTAGGGGACACGGTGGAGCTGTTGAAGCTGGGCACCAAGGCCAGTGTCATTGCCATCAACAAGGACGGCACCTACCAGCTTCAGGCAGGTATCCTGAAAATGACGGCTAAGGCAGATGAAATTTATCTGCTGGAACGTGAGAATCCCTACAAGGCAAAGGGTGCGCGGCCCAAGCACTCCGGCCGGGAAATGAAAATGACCGCCATGCCCACCGAAGTAGACCTGCGAGGTATGGACGCGGTGGAAGCCATCTGCGTTCTGGAGCGGTACCTGGATGAAGCCATGCGCGCGAATCTCTCCTCCGTCCGCATCATCCATGGAAAGGGCACCGGCACCCTCCGCGCCGCTGTGCAGCAGTCATTGAAGAAAAATAAGTTCGTCAAGAAGTTCCGCCTGGGCGTTTACGGTGAGGGCGAGGACGGTGTCACCATTGCCGAATTCAGCTGAATTTTGACAGAATTAGGAAATGGAAACGTTTTCGTTAAAAAATCCCGAAAAGTTTCGCAGTTAATTGTTAAAACAGGACGAAATTTAGTTGACATTTTCGGTAAAAATGGCTATCATATACACAGACCCGCCGTACCCGACCAGGTATGGCGAAAAGGAGTGTAAATGATTATGTTCAATAAGGAAGTCGTAGTTCGTTGTGAATCCGGCCTGCACAACAAACAGGCTACATATTTCGTGCAGAAGGCCAACGAATTTGAGAGCAGCATCTGGCTGGAATCTGATAACCGCAAGATGAACGCCAAAAGCCTGCTGGGCATCATGTCCCTGGGTATCATCACCGGCACCAAGGTGACCCTGTCCGCCGTAGGTTCTGATGCTGAGGCTGCTGTGAACGCTCTGGAAACCCTGCTGCAGCGGGACGTTTATTGATATTCGCTGGATTTGACCGCCTCAATGCCCCGAGAAAGCATTGAGGCGGTTCTTTTTGAGGAGATATCATGACCTTTGAGGAACTGAAAGACAAAGCCTTATCCTTGCCCTATGCCCCCGGTGTCTACATCATGCGGGACAAAACAGATAAAGTTATTTATGTGGGCAAGGCAAAAAAACTGAAAAATCGGGTCAGCCAGTATTTCCAGGATACCGCCTCCCATACACCGAAGACCCGGATCATGGTGAGCAAGATCCATCATTTCGATGTGATCGTAGCCGCGTCGGAGTTTGAAGCCCTTGTACTGGAGTGTTCTCTTATCAAGCGGTATATGCCCAAGTACAATATCCTTTTGAAGGATGACAAAGGCTATCCCTATCTGCGGCTGAATATGAAGGACATTTATCCCACCATTACCATGGTCAGTAAGATCGCCGACGATGGGGCAGGGTATTACGGCCCCTACGGCAGCCGCAGCGTCACCCATGACGTTATGGAGGCCATTCGGCTGACCCTGAAGCTTCCGGGCTGCCACAAACAATTCCCCCGGGATATCGGCAAAGAGCGGCCCTGCCTGAATTACCACATGAACCAGTGTGCTGGCTGGTGCCAGCCCAGCGTCAGCTGCGCCGAATACCGGGAGCGGATGGAGCAGGCCAAGCAGCTGCTTTTGGGCAATTATAAGGCCGTTGCGGAGCAGATCAAATCACAGATGCTGTCTGCGGCGGACAATTTGGAATTTGAGCTGGCGGCGAATTTACGTGACCGGCTGAATGCAGTCGAAAATCTTGGTCAGAAGCAGCTGGTAACGGCAGGAACCTTGGCGGACACAGATGTGGTAGGCTACGGAGAAACAGAAGCCAAAGCCTGTTTCGCGGTGCTTCATTTCAGCGGCGGCAATCTGCTGGACAAAGAATACGAGGTATTTCCCCGTCCCGACGATAAGAAAGAAGCCGTATCCAGCCTGCTGAAGCAATATTATCTCAGCCGTGGTCTGGCACCCAAAATCGTGCTGCTGCCCTTTGAGATTGAGGACAGCGAACTGTTCTCCCAGCTGATGGAGCAGCAGTTCGGCCGCAGATCCAAGCTGCGGATCCCCCAGCGGGGCGACAATGTCCGTTTGGTGGAGCTGGCGAATAAGAACGCCTTTGAGGAAGCGGAGCGGGTAACGGGCAAGGAGGAGCGTGTCAGCGCGACCCTGACGATGCTTGGAAAAATGCTCTCCATGGAGCCGCCCCGGCGGATCGAATCCTTTGATATTTCCAATATTTCCGGTACAGACATCGTTGCCAGTATGGTGGTGTTCCAGGACGGAAAGCCCCGGAAAAGCGACTACAAGCGTTTCAAACTGGAAGGCCTGTCCAACCAGGACGACTACGCCTCCATGCACCAGGTGGTAAAACGCCGGTTTGTTCATTACAAGGCAGGGGACAAGGGCTTTGACGAAGCTCCCGATCTGCTTCTGATCGACGGTGGTGTAAATCATGCCAAAGTAGCCGTAGCGGCTCTGGAAGAGCTGGGGCTGTCCTTCCCGGTGTTCGGCATGGTGAAAGACGACCGGCACCGTACACGGGCACTGGTGACCCCGGAGGGCCAGGAGATCGGAATCGATACCCAGCAGGCAATCTTCTCATTGATTGGAAACATCCAGGAGGAGACCCACCGTTTTGCCATCACTTACCACCGCCAGCTGCGCAGCAAGCGTCTGCGCTATTCGGAGCTGGATGGGATTCCCGGTATCGGCCCCAAGCGAAAGCAGGAGCTGCTGCGCCAGTTCAAATCTCTCACCGCCATCGGCCAGGCGACGCTGCCGGAGCTGGAGCGGCTGCTGCCCAAGGATGCGGCTGCAGCGGTGTATCATCATTTCCATGCAAATGGGGAAGACTAGGAGGTAATCATGCGTGTCATAACAGGAAAAGCCCGGGGCGTTCAGCTGAAGACCCCGGAGGGAATGCAGACCCGTCCCACCACGGACCGGGTAAAGGAAGCCCTGTTCAGCATTATAAATTTTGATATCCCCGGAGCAAGGGTGCTGGATCTTTTCGGCGGCACCGGTCAGCTTGGTATCGAGGCCCTGAGCCGGGGCGCGAAAAACGCGGTATTTGTGGACGCGGGAGAGCCTGCCTGCCGTCTTATTAAGGAAAATCTGAGAAGGACAAAGCTGGAAGGGGAGGGGCGTGTAGTCCGCAGTGACTATCTGGCTTACCTCAGCCGCTGCACGGAACAGTTCGATATCATTCTGCTGGATCCACCCTATGCGGAAGTTTTTCTGGAAAATGCGTTAAATCGTATATCGGAAATTGACATTTTGCAATCCGGTGGTATAATAGTTGCAGAGCGTCCTCTGGGGAAGGAGCTGCCCTTTGAATATGAGGGCTATACCCGCTCCAAGGACTATAAATATGGAAAGACCCTGCTCACGGTTTACAGAAAACTCTGAGCAGCAGGATTCGGCTATGAAAATTGCGATCTATCCGGGCAGCTTTGACCCGGTAACCATCGGACATCTGAATATCATTCAGCGTGCTGCAACCATTTTTGACAAGCTGATCGTCTGTGTGATGGTCAATGCGGGAAAAAATCCCATGTTCACGCTGGAGGAGCGTGTGGATCTGATCCGCCGTGTTACCGACGATCTTCCCAATGTGGAGGTGGACAGCTCCAGTGAGCTTCTGGCGGACTATGCCCGGCGCAGAGGCAGCTGTGTCATCGTCAAGGGCCTGCGGGCAGGTTCAGACTTTGAGAATGAATTTCAGATGGCACTGATCAACAAGAAAATCAACCCGGAGCTGGACACCATGTTCCTGACTGCCGAGAGCCAGTATATGTACCTGAGCTCCAGCATGGTCAAGGAGCTGGGCCATTATGGGGTGGATCTTTCGGATTTTCTGCCGGAAAAGATCATCCCCGACTTTCAGAACAAATTAGGGAATAGGGCCTAAGGAGGAAATATAAACATGAACGACCGCAACATTGAAGACATCATTGGCGCACTGTATGACCTGGTGCAGGATGCCCGATCCATGCCTCTGGCAGCGGACAAGTGCATTCTGGAACGGGATCGGGTGCTGGACATGCTGGACGAGATCATCGCACAGCTGCCCGGCGAACTGAAGCAGTCCCGAACCATCGTGGAATCCCGCAATGAACTGATCAGCCAGGCCCGCCGGGAGGCGGAGACCATTCTGCGTCAGGCGCAGGAGCAGGCCAAGCAGATGGTCACCAAGGAAGCCATTTATCAGGAAGCCAAACGCCGCAGCGAGGAGCTGGTGGGCCAGACCCAGGAGCGGATCAATCAGCTGCGCAAGGTCGGCAACGAGTATATGGATGACGCGCTGCGCCGCACCGAGGAGACCATCGCCCAGGCACTGAACGACGTGAAGGATACCCGCATGAAGTTCCGCACCGTCACCGAAGCTCAGGAGCAGCGCAAGGAACAGCGTAAGGCCCCCGTTAATGTGGATGTGGAAGTGTAACTCCAATCAATGATTTTTGCCCCTGGCCAATTGGCCAGGGGCATTATTATTACAGAGCATTTGCGATCTGCAGCACAGCCGCAATCAGGTTTAAAATAGACGCGGTCATAAACAGAAAGGCATATAGCTTCCCGTTTTCATTTTTCCTCCACAGAAGGATCATAGGAACCATCAGCACGGCGGAACACAGGGGGATCAGACCGGGGATCATCCGGTCTGTCACGATATAGACGATGGATGCTGCCATGACAATGACACCCAATAGGATCACGATCACCGCCAACAGCTTATCCTTTTTCATCTCACATCATCCTCGTTAAAGCGGTCACCACATTCAGGGCAGAATTTGGGCGGATTTTTGGGATCCGCAGGCTCCCAGCCGCACTTGTCACAGCGGTACAGGGGTGCGGCAGCGGGCTTCTTCGCGCCGCATTCGGGACAGAACTTGCCCTTATTCACACTGCCGCAGGCGCAGGTCCAGCCCTCTGCAGGCCTAGACGCACCGCACTCCACACAGAACTTTCCTGTGTTTTCCGCACCGCAGCTGCACTTCCAACCCTTGGCGGCAGGCTGCTTCGGCGTATTCTGCTCCATCTGGAACAGGGCATTGGCATTCAGTCCGCCGGCATTCTGGGCCATGTTCATTCCCATAAAGCCCATCATCGCACCGTTTTTATTGGCAGCAGCGGACTTCATGGCTTCCGCCTGGGCCTGAACCATGTGCGCCGCAGCCATTCCGGTATTGCGGAAAACAGCGGACTTCTGCAGCTCCTTGATAGTTGCCTCGTCCTCAGCAGAAGCCGTGACGGAGTTGACGCCGACAGAGACCACACTGACGCCCCGCAGGCCGCTCCACTTGGCGGACAGCACCTGATTCATAGCCTCAGCCAGCTCCATGGTATGCCCGGGAAGGGCAGAATAACGGATACCCTGGGCGGAAATTTTGGCGAAGGCAGGCTGCAGTGCCGTTAAGAACTCAGATTTCAGCTGGCTGTCCAGCTGATCCCGGGTATAGTCCCGGGTCACGTTGCCGCAAACGTTCTTATAGAACAGCATGGGGTCGGTGATTTTGTAGGAGTATTCTCCGTTGCAGCGAACGGAAACGTCCATATCCAGGCCAATATTGGCATCCACCACCCGGAAGGGAACGGGAGCGGGAGTGCCGTACTTATTGCCAACAATTTCCTTCATGTTAAAGAAATAAACCCGCTGATCCTTTCCGGTGTCTGCACCAAAGGTGAACCGCCGCTTCAGGGTATTCCAGGTACCCATCAGGCCCTCGTACAGGTCGCCGGAGAAAATCGTGGATTCTGTAGAGGCGTTCCAGGTGAATTCGCCTGCCTCAGCGGCAAATTCCACGATCTGCCCCTGATCCACGATCATCATACACTGGCCCTCGTTGACGGCAATGACCGCGCCATTGGAAATAATGTTATCAGAACCCTTGGTGTTGCTGCTGCGGCCGCTGACGCGCTTTCTGCCCTTGCTGACAAGAATATCCGCATCCATGCTGTCGCAGTAAAAATATTCCTTCCACTGGTCAGCCAGAACGCCGCTGACACTGCCCAATGCTGCCTTGATAAGACCCATAATGATTCTCCTTTAATTTGTAATTTTAAAATCCGCCGCCCCGGCCGCCATGGCTTCGTCCGCCGGAGCTTCTGTGTACGCTGCTTCCGCCGCCGTGATTGTTATTTTCTTGGCGGCGTACCTTGGTTACGTTGCTGTACAGGAACAGATCCCGCTGCGTCCGCAGATGGTAGCTGCCCTGCTTCAGATAGTCCACCGCACTGTGCTGCTTTCGCTTGGTATTCATGGAATAGGCCATGATAAGAACCGTTGCCAGCGCGGCAATGAATCCAATCAAAAGGGAAATGGGGAGGACGCTCCGAATTGTTACCTGACTCTTCGGTTCATAATAGACCACATCCTCCCGGTGTTCCGGGGAATAGGAATCCAGATATCTATCAATAGGAAACCCACGGCGGTATTCCTCGAAGTAAACATTCAGCTCCTCCAAATAAACAGAAAATCCGCCATAGTAATCACCCTCAGAAAGGTAGGGAACCACCAGTTCGCCCAGACGGTCAAGACCGTAATCCGTAAAGGCATAGATAGCGTTGCCACAGGTGGAGATATACCATTCCCGCTCCTCCATAGCAAGGAGAAACAGGATGCCATCCTCGGAATAGCCGTTTTGGTCGTAGTAATCATCCGCAAAGCTTGCTGCCAATGCGCCATTCAGCGTGTCTACGGTCAGGATCACAATATCCATCTCATATGTACCGCTCAGGGACAAAGCCGTTTCTTCCAGCTCCATTTCCTCCTGGGCGGTAAGGAGCTCCGCCTGATCGATAACAGCAGGTACGGATTCCTCAGCAAAAACCGTCAGAGGCAGTCCGCTCAGAAGCAGAACGCACAGGAAAAAGGATAATAATTTCCGTATCATCAGCTGCCCTCCTTACAGAATCAGCATCTGCAGCAGACTGCAGAGCGCGGTCACACCGGCGAAAATCCCCGCAAACCAAATTGCCGTTCGCTTCGGGCAAATAGGGAAGGCACCGGTCATTTTACCCGTCTGGCCGTTCATGGCGAAGGTGTACAGCTTATCCTGATATCTGGTATTCAGCATCCAGACAGGCAGAAGAACATACCTTGCTTTTCCTTGTTTGATCTTCAGCTGGCGGGAGGTGGGAACCACAGTGGCATAGCCCAGGAAGGAGCTTTGCACCAGGTCATCCAGAGAGCTGCCCACCCGCTGGCGAATCCGCTCTTCGCCTGCTTCCGAGGGTACATCGTATTTATCCGCAAAAAATCCGCTGAGATAGGCAGTATCAAAATCCACCAGTTCCCCATAGTCATAGGGCTCGATGGACTCCATGAAGGTATCCTCCATCTTGGAGGAACCGTCCATGGGAATTCCCGTAAACACGGCATCCGCAGCCCGTCTCAAAAGGAAATGATCGGTTTTGGTGTAATGGTACCGGGAATCGGACCAATGGTGAACCCGGGTAGCCTTGTAGCTGCCATCCAGATCGCCGGAGCAGTCGTAAAGCCAGAAGGGAACGTAGATTCCGGTGATCTTCTCCAGCTGCTGCTCCTGGGTAAAAAGCTTGGGAAGCAGAGGCTTTCCCTTACACAGCTTCAAAAACGCCGCTTTCGCGTCCTCTTTGCTGGTTTTGAAGGGAAGCACAGCATCCGGCTTCAGCCCGCCGGAAAGCCGGCCGGGCATGATGGTGGGATTGCCGCAGTAGGGACAGAAGGTGGCTGCGGTAGTTTCGTCTGTAAGGATTTCGCCGCCGCAGGATGGGCACTGGAAAGCCCGCATATGGGCCTGTTCCTCCTGGTTCCACTCCTGATGGGATACATCGTCCCACTTAACCTCTTCAGTGCTTTCCTGGGCGGTACTTTCGTTGTAGGCCCGTACCGTTTCAATATCGAAGGTATTGTCACAGTATTCGCAGGTCAGCTGCTGGGTATCCCCATCGAAAGCAAGGCCCGCGTTGCAGCAGGGGCATTTGTATTCGATCACATGTGTCTGATTGGTCACAGGCATTCTCCTTCCTGTTGGTTTGCAACAAGTATAACACACATTCCAGTTAAGTGCGATAGGTAATTATAAATTTTTTGTGGAAATTTATAAGCCCATATCACAAAGCACGGATTCCGATTGACTTTCTAAGCCATCCCGGATAGAATAAAGAAAAAATGCCAGGAGGAAAAAATTATGAAAAAAACCGTCAACCCTTTCGACTACGCAGGTGATATCTGCAAGGCTCTGCCCGGCGGTATTTTGCTGACCACCAAGCTGGAGGACAAGGTAAACACCATGACCATTGGCTGGGGCACCATCGGTATTGAATGGGGAAAGCCCATTTTCGTAGCATATGTCCGGGAAAGCCGCTTTACCCGGGAAATGCTGGATGGAAGTGGCGAATTCACCGTCAACATTCCTTATGGAGAAGTGAATAAGCAGATCCTTGGCTTCTGCGGTACCAAATCCGGCCGGGATGTGGATAAGATCAAAGCCCTAGGGCTGAACTTGGTGGATTCCGATGTGGTGGCCGCACCAGGCATCAAAGAGCTGCCCCTGACGTTGGAGTGCAAGGTGCTGTTCAAAAACAAGCAGGACGAAAGCCTCCTGCCTGAGCAGATCAAAAGCCGCTATTACTCTTCCATCAACGCCGGGGATTTCCACTATGCCTACTACGGTGAGATCGTCAACGCATACCTCATCTGCGGCGACACAGAATAAAAGGGTAGGGGAGCGAAAATACTTAGCAATAAGTAATCGGTATTTACAGGAAAACTTGAACTGAAATTCGAGAACTCTCGGTACTTAGCCCATCTGTTCAGGAAAATGGCAAAAGAGAGACAATATTTGCTCTACGGCACCCAGTTTGCCAATGCCGCCGCAGAGATCCGTTCCGGTGCCTGCCAGGGGCTCACCATCACGCCCCAAAGCACCATTGACTGTATGCACATCATGGATGTATGCCGGGCACAGATGGGGCTGGTTTATCCCTGTGAGATTTCCAAATAAGCAGTAAAAGCAGGAAGGGAAGCCCTTCCTGCTTTTACTGTTTATAGGATTATAGAACAATGAAGGTGCAGCTGCCGGGAGCGATTTCCAGGGTACCTTCCGCAGTCACGCCGGTCATTTCGGGGATCTCGTCGTTTTCGCCCAGGACCAGCTCCTTGCCGTTTAAGAGCATGGTGCGGGAGCGCATCTTGCCGTTGCCGGTGAGGGCATAGACTTCTGCGGCCTTGGGCAGCTCCACGGTAGTGGTATCGGTCCAGGAGGTGTTGATGACCAGGTAAGCGCAGCCGGGTTTACCGTCTCTGCGGGAGTGGGCATAGACATGGGCACCCTCCCGGCGGGCTTCTCCGGCATCGTAAACGGTATCGCCCATCAGCTGCTTCCACAGAAGCACAGCGAAGTAGCTGGGACGGGGAACGAAGGTGCCGTGCTTCAGCCAGCCATAGTCGGAGGAGGCCAGGGTGTTGTGGAAGATGACACCGTTGGTGACGGTGGCAAAATCGCCGATTTCGTTCAGGGTACGGGGCACTTCCAGGTAAGTAGAGGCCCAGGTGTGGCCGCCTGCGCCGGCATCGCCGGACTCGGTGACCCACATCTCACCACCGGGGCAGTATTTATCCCGGTAGGAGCTGAAACAGCGGGCGGTATGGGCAGCGGCACCCAGATATTCTTCGCTCATCGCACCCTCTGCGGGCGTAAAGGCGGAGGGCATCATGGCAGCCATACGCTCGGAAACGCCGTTGTAATAGTGATAGCTGAAGACATCCAGCTTTTCGGTACAACCGTCCATCAGGTCTGCGGTGGAGCAGTAGGCCATGACCGCGGCAATGCCTGCAGTATCCATACCGCCTGCCTCTGCTGCCCAGGGATGAGGATTGCCCCAGGCATCCTTGGCCATGGCACCGGGATCGGTGTCGCTGGGGCCGACGATCAAACACTCGGGATAGTTCTCCCGGACCCACTTGTGGAAAATATCTTGGTCCCGGCGGAAGTCGGCGGCAGTGTAGTCCTTGGGGAAGCCGGTGGCCTGGAGCATATTAGGCTCGTTTACGAACTCAACAGCCTCGATGGGTACGCCGTGCTCCTTGGACAGGGCAAAGATCTTTTCTGCCTGGCTGGGATTCCAGGGCTCGTCATGGGAATGCAAGCCATCACAGTTGGCAACAGAGATCTTCAGCTTTCCGTTCACCGCCTTAACAAAGTTCAGCAGATTGATCCACTGTTCCTTTCTCAGGTGGTTAAAATAGCCATCGGGCATTCCGGTGCCGTCGAAATCATAGTAGGTTCTGGTGGCCCAGGTGCCGGAAACGCGCACCCAGCAGCTTCCCAGAGCCTTTGCCAGCTTGATCAGACGGGGATTGGTGGTATCGATGGGGTCATACCACTGGTGCATGGCGGCAACGCCCTTGGAAAGATCGGGAGGGGGAACCTGCTCGGTGCCGTCGATCTGGGCATCGGTGTAGGCCTTCCAGAAGGTGCCGCCGGTAACCTCGGTCATTTCCACATTGTAGGAAATCAACCGGGGATTGACGGTGCGCAGCTCTTTCAGTGCTTCAGGATTCAGTTTGATGTTCTGTGCCATTCGTGATTTCTCCTTTGTTCAGCTATTTTTGCATGTATCTACATTAAGTATAGTTTGTTTTGTTTTAAAAAACAACGCACAAAATGCCACAAATGTGCTACCCCACACCAAAATAACAGTCATCTGTTTTGTGTAAATCGCCTTATAACTACATTACAACAAGACGGAAGCTGTCGTTTTTTCCCAGCCTCCGTCTTGTTTTATTTCACCGGTACCGCACTGGTATTGACAGTCTTGAGAAAGTACAGCCCCTTCTTACCAGCGCGCACATTTCCTGGGCGACACGCAAAGTTGTCACGTTGATCACGCACTTACAGTAGCGGTAAATACAATGATGTTAGGCAGTACCTTTCAAAATAGAAACGAAAGATTTCTATTTCAAGTATTACATGTCGATGGCAGGGTTCATGCAGTATACATTCTTCTGATTCAACTTTTCCCGAAGCAGCTGGACAGCCTCTCCAAACCGCTGGAAGTGGACAACCTCCCGTTCCCGCAGGAATTTGATCACATTGTTCACATCCGGATCATCACTGAGCCGCAGAATGTTATCATAGGTCACTCTCGCTTTCTGCTCTG
>JAFTXW010000040.1 GCA_017461445.1 Oscillospiraceae bacterium | reverse complement strand
TCGGTCTTCAGACGCTTGAAGTCGATGATACGATACTTACGCTTGTTGCCGCCGCCGTGATGACGGACGGTGATGTGACCATAGCTGTTGCGACCAGCATGCTTCTTCAGGGTCTCAACCAGGCTACGCTCAGGTTTTGCCTTCTTATCAACGCCGTCGAAGCCGGAAACAGTCATGTTACGGCGGGCAGCGGTATAAGGCTTAAAAGTCTTAATTGCCATTTGCGTTTCTCTCCTTTTTGAGATTGGTTTAGACCATACCCTCGAAGAACTCGATGGTCTTGGAATCAGCGGTCAGAGTGACGATTGCCTTCTTGTAGTCGGCGCGCTTGCCTGCGGGGTAGGAGCCGGTGCGCTTGACCTTGCCCTGCATGCGGATGGTGTTGACCTTAGCGACCTTAACGCCGAAAGCCAGCTCAACAGCTTCCTTGATCTGGGTCTTGTTGGCGTTGACGTCCACCATGAAAACGTACTTCTTGTCAGCGACAGCCTCCATGGACTGCTCGGTGATGACAGGTCTTCTGATGATATCGTAAGCGTTCATTATGCGAATACCTCCTCGATCTTGACCAGGGCAGCCTTGTCGACCACCAGCTTGTTGGCGTTCACGACGTCGTAAACGTTCAGCAGGTTGGCGAAGGTGACCTCGCAGCCGGGGATGTTGCGGCCGGACTTGACGACGTTTGCGTCAGCGGCAGCGGTGACCACCAGAGTCTTGGTGTCGCAGCCGACAGCCTTCAGGAACTTGGCAAAGTCAGCGGTCTTGGGAGCGTCCATCTTGATGGTGTCGATGACCACCAGGTTGGTCTCCTGAGCCTTCGCGCTCAGAACGCTCTTCAGAGCCAGACGCTTGGCCTTCTTGTTCAGGGTGTAGCTGTAATCGCGGGGCTTGGGAGCGAACACGATACCACCGTGGGTCCACTGGGGAGCGCGGGTGGAACCCTGACGGGCACGGCCGGTGCCCTTCTGACGCCAGGGCTTACGGCCGCCGCCGGAAACCTCAGCACGGGTCAGAGCGGACTGCGTGCCCTGACGAACGTTGGCCAGGTGGTTCTTGACCACATCATGGACAACAGACTCATTGGGGTTGATGCCGAAAACTGCTTCGGAGAGTTCGATCTCGCCAACCAGCTTGCCGGACATATCATAAACATTAGTCTTAAGCATGATTTAAGATCTCCTTTCCTTAGCCTCTTGCGGAAGCCTTCTGGGGGTTTCTGCCGGAAGCCTTCTGCGGGTTCTTGCTGATGCCGGTCTCGACATTCTTGATCTTGTTGTTCTTGACGGTGTTGCGGATGTAGACCAGACCGCCCTTGGGGCCGGGGATGGCACCGCGGATAACGATCATGTTCAGCTCTGCGTCAACCTTAACAACTTCCAGGTTCTCGATGGTGACCTGCTCATTGCCCATCTGACCTGCGCCGATCTTGCCAGGGAAGATACGGGACTGATGGGAAGATGCGCCCATGGAACCTGCGTGACGGTGGACAGGGCCGCCGCCGTGGGTCATGTCAGTGCGGTGTGCGCCGTGACGCTTGATAACGCCCTGATAGCCATGGCCCTTGGAAATGCCGGTGACATCGATCATGTCGCCTGCAGCGAAGGTGTCAGCCTTGACCACGTCGCCGACGTTCATGTCAGCAGCAGCCTCCAGCTTGAACTCCTTCAGGTACTTCTTAGCCTCAACGCCAGCCTTCTTCAGGTGGCCAGCCTCAGGCTTGGTCAGCTTGGACTCCTTGATGTCTTCGAAGCCCAGCTGGACGGCGGTGTAGCCGTCGGTCTCAACGGTCTTCTTCTGAGTGACGACGCAGGGGCCTGCTTCCACGACGGTAACAGGAATGACCTTGCCGCTCTCATCGAAGATCTGGGTCATGCCCACTTTTTTGCCGATGATTGCTTTTTTCATCTTGGGTTTTCTCCTTTTATAATAGGTTATTGGTCGACTGCCGCATTGGGTACAGCTGCCGACATGACCCGTCCGCCCGATGCCAGACAGTGCGGGCTGCTGTATATTATCGTTGTTACGTATAAATTACAGCTTTATCTCAATCTCAACGCCAGCAGGCAGATCCAGGCTCATCAGAGCCTCGATGGTCTTCTGATTGGGGTTGAGGATATCGATCAGTCTCTTGTGGGTTCTGCGCTCGAACTGCTCACGGGAGTCCTTA
>JAFTXW010000039.1 GCA_017461445.1 Oscillospiraceae bacterium | reverse complement strand
TGGCATAGCGAGTGGAGGGAAACGGATATTTCTGCGGAATATGTGCGGGAAATGATCCGATCCGTTGAAGAGCAGAACTTAAAAATGTAATAGATAGGCTGGCAGTCAACCCGACTGCCAGCCTTCTGCATGGAGGGACAACATGAAACCAAAGGTAAGCGCTGTGATCCAGACCAGGGCGAACACTCTGGTGCTGGATTTCCCCAAAAGTCTGACGGAACTTCGTGTGGCATTGCTGCAGAGCGGCATCCCGGAGCCTCCCAGAGATATCTTCCTGATGGACAACGAAGGAGATCCTATCCGGGTAAAGGTCTATGGAGAAGATGAACTGGGCAGACATCTGGCCCGGATCTTCTCAGAAACAGATGACCTAGCCAAGGTGAACACCGTTGTGTTTCTGGCAACAGATCCACGGGCGGAGCTGCGGGAAGAAATGAGCCAAAACATCCTCTCGGATAAGTATGGTTGTGTGGGAGATTTTCTGACTGATATACAGCAGATGCTCCAAAAGCTATCAGGATATACGGAATCCTTTTATTTCCCCCTGACACCATACATTCAGGAAACCTTTGCGGACGAACCCTATCGTGTCAGCAGCGAGTACCTTGCCGGGTACGAAGATGAGCTGATGCAGGCACTGGAGGATATCCGCAGCCGGGATACGGTGAATATGGCGAAATATTACAACGAGCATTGCAACCCGAAGCAGGAAGCAATCTCCATGGATTGGAGCTTTGAGGAAATCCGGGGACAGGTTTACGGCCGGGTGGACGTGCAGCTCAAAGAACCTCTTGCATCGGAGGAAAAGCAGGCCATGAAAGACTGGATCAGGGGTCAGAACTCGGACGGTGCCTTTGAGAGCTTTGAGAATCATGGGATTGCCGCGGAGGACGGCTGGCTGACAGTAGCTTTCGGCGGCGAGGGGGAGCAGGACTTCCTGTATGACCAGCATGAGATGGACTGCTACATGGCCCATCAGATGGAGCTTCAAGGAATGTAGGTGACAGAATGGGAACACGAAGTCTGATTGCAAAGCAGATCGGCCCGGATACATATCGGACCATCTTCTGCAAAATAGAGGGGCATCTGGAATCCCAGGGTGAAATGCTCCTGCAATATTACAACACCCCGGAACAGGTAGATAAGCTGCTGGATCTGGGTGACCTGTACACCCTGTGTCCGAAGCTGGAACCAGATCCCAGCAAGCATCATAGCTATGAGAAACCGCAAGCAGATGTCACCGTTGCATACCAGCGGGATTGGCAATGCACAAATGTGGAAGCAGAAATTAATACGTTTGAGGAACTGGATGAATCCGGCGGAATGATCGAATTTATCTACATTTTCGATCAGAATAACGAGTGGAAATACTTTCAAGGCGGATATTCGGAGGAAGGGCTGCGGGATGTGCGGGCGGATCTGCAAGCGCTGGAACAGGGTATCGATATTCTAAAGGGACCTCCCTTTGACTTTCTGGACGAACTGCTGGATGACAGTCCTTATGAAGAAATCAGTGGATTGTAAAGGAGAAATATGGACCCGAAGCATAACACATTCGCAAGCATTGATCTTTCTGACTGCATTATCAGGGACAAGGATTACAGCGGCTTTGAATTTGAGAATGCCAAATTTCTCAATGCCCGGTTTGAACGGGTGGATTTTTCAAAGTGTGAATTCACAAACTGCAATCTGGAATGGGCACGGTTTACAGACTGCAAGATGACCCAAATGCAGCTGAGTGACTGCCGCCTGATCGATGCCGAATTTATAGGCTGTCAGTTGGACGGCACGACCTTCTCCTGGTGTGGCCTCCAGAATTCGGGCTTCATGCATACTGATATGACTGGAGTGACCATGGAGGAATGTGAAACCGATGGCATGATGCGGTACGGACAGAAACCACAGGAACAGACCATGTGAGGAATTGAGAATATGCATATCAAGGAAAGAATTGAATCCTTCAACAGAGATAATAAACCCTTCTACATCGTGGATCACGAAGGCGGAAAGTACAGCCTCTGCCTGCCGCTGGATATGCTCCCGAATGAATACTATCCCTACTGTCAGGAAGCCTTTGATGCCTACGCAACGGAAACCGGGGTTTCCGCACAGCACCTCTCCGGCAGGAACCGTTTCGGTGACGGATACGACTGGCAGGCTGCGTTCTGTCAGGCATTTGCGGGAGATCCCAATATGGAAAAGATCAGCTTCGACTGCGAGGCCAGCGGCTTCTTCTGCGGCTGCGATGACCTGGGCGTTCTGGAACAGTATGGCGCCAAGTTCCGGGAGATCTGTACAGATACTGCAAGATTCATTCCTATAGTATCCCAGGGCATCCGAAGCATGGAACAGCAGATGAAGGAGCAGGAGCGACTTATGAAAACAGTCCGGGGGCAGCTCATGGGGAAACCAAAAGCGGTGTTCCATATCATGACCCCAGACGGCGCGGTAACACTGCACCCTGCGGAGACAAAGGAACTGCTAGATGGAACCCGGACAACTATCGATATTGAGGGAACCCACTATGCTGCCTTTGAACTGCTGGAGCAGGAGGTCGTTGCCTTCCAGACGGATCTGTTCAATGACAACTGTATTCGGATGAAAACAGAGGAACCGAATCTGGGAATGGCAGAGCAAACTATGTAAAGGACATACATCAATGAAGAAAACAATCACAGTTGAAATGGCAGCGGGAGGTTATTTAGCAGATGAAAAATTCTATGCTGAATTGGTACTTCCTGCAAAAGCCTATGAAATTCAAGATGCTTTACAAAAGCTGCGGATTACTTCCAATCGGGATGCCAATCTGCGCATGGAGGTGTGCTGCTGTGAGATCCTGCCGGAGTTGACCGATGTTCGGCTGGACAGTCCCAGCATTCAGGAAATGAACTTCCTTGCCCAGCGGCTGGCCCAGATTTCTGACAGCGAAGCCATTGCCCTCCGGGGTGTTTGGAAGCGGCTGGAGAAAGCAGGCCATCTGGAAGAACCGGTCCGGGCAATGGACCTGATCAACATGACATATGGCCTCGACACAGTCATGATCGCGGCCAATGTCAGCAACGACTATGAACTGGGCGAATTTGTGCTGAATGGCGATCTGGATGACGATCTCATTCATCTGTCAGAAAGAATAGTGGGACTACTGGACATGGAAGCCGTTGGACGGTGGTACCGGATCAATCAGGCGGGAGAATTCGTAGGCAGCCACTATGTGGTGGCTGGAGAATACCAGCTCCAGCAGATATATGACGGCATCCACCTTCCTGCCCAGGAACAGGAAAAGCCCTTTGTGTTCCGGCTCCAGGTGGCAGAATCCCCGGTGGATGACAGCATGGAGAATCTATCAACAGCGGAGTGGATCTCGCTCCCCATTGACCGGGATGAAGCAGATCGGATTGCCCTGAAGCATAATGAACGGTGCATTGAGGACTGCTATTATTACGGCTTCGAGTCCGCTATACCGCAGATCACGGCGCAGCACTACGGAGATATGCTCTCCTTTGTGCGGCTAAACCGGTTGGCAGCGGAGATCGCCCAGATGAAACCCTCTGAGCAGGTAAAGCTGAAAGCGGTACTGGAACACGAAAAGCCCGGTACCCTGGAAACTGTTCAGGAAGTGGTAGACCATCTGGGAGAGTACCAGCTCGACAACCGGATCGGGGATGCGGACAGCTACTTCAAGGAATATCTGCTGCGGCATCTGGACACTCGCTTCGATGCCCGGTGGCTGGACGGTCTTGCTGTCTGCACCGAAGGAACCAATCTGATGCAGCGGCAGGGTGCGGCGGAAACCGACTATGGCATCGTTTCTGCCAGAGGGGGGCAGCTATACGCACTGGTCCCTTTTGAGCAGGAGCAGGCTCAGGAGGAAGCAATGGAAATGACGATGGGAGGTTACTAATGGCAAAAGCTGTTGATTTGTTCAGGTGCTCTTGGAAGAAACTCTGTTTGGCACCCAGGACAAAGTGGACACTGCCATCCAGCGGCTTCGTGCCTTTGAACCCCCGGAGGGGTACTTCGTAGCATTTAGCTCAGGAAAAGACAGTCAATGCATTTATCATCTGTGTAAGGAAGCAGGCGTAAAATTCGATGCCCATTACAGCCACACCACGGTAGATCCACCGGAGCTTATCTATTTCATGCGCGAAAACTATCCCGATGTGATTGTGGACAAGCCGGGGATCACCATGTGGCAGCTTATCGTGAAAAAAGGGATGCCGCCCACCCGTAAAGTGCGGTACTGCTGCGATATCCTGAAAGAAGGCGGTGGCCGGGGGCGGATTGCCGTCACCGGAGTCCGCTGGGAGGAAAGCACCAAGCGGAAGAACAACCGTGGACTGCTGGAACTGAACAACTACACCCGGCATTACATCAAGCTGATGAACGACAACGATGAAGCACGGCGTATGTTTGAAACCTGTACCATGAAGTCCATGCATACGCTGAATCCCATCATCGACTGGACATCGGAGGATGTTTGGGAATATCTCAATTCCCGGAGCATTCCCCACTGCTGCCTCTACGATGAGGGGTTTGACCGGATCGGCTGTATCGGCTGCCCTCTGGCCGGACCTACACAGATGCGGAAGGAATTCGCCCGGTACCCCAAATATGAGCAGGCATACCTCCGGGCATTTGAGAAAATGCTCAAAGCTCGTGAAGGCAATGGCAAACCCTACCACCAATGGAAATGTGCGGAGGATGTCATGAAATGGTGGCTCAGCGAAGAACGCATCCAAAAGGTGGACGAAGATCAGCTATCACTTTTTGGGGAGGATCAGGATGAAGAATTGTTTGCTTCGGGCTGATTTGCCCAGGAAAAAGCCTTGCAATTTGTTGGCTTTCCCATATAGCTTTCGGAAGCAAAATGTGGGATTGTTTCGTTGCGCCCCAGACGGCAGCACATCAAACCAAGGAGAAATGACTATGAGCAAACAGAACATCCAATTGGACGAGCAGGCAAAGGAAAATGTCCGCAAGGCACTCCACACCATTTGTCAGACCGCAGTGCAAGCCGCAGCAACCCTTGACGAGTACGGTGAGGAACTGACCGGACAGATGGAAAAGACCGCAGAGGCCATCGTAAGCACCTTCGGCATCGAAGAAGATGCCATGGAGGAATTCCGCAACACCGTCAGAACCGCAAAGGAGAATCAACTCCTGCCGGAGAAGATACCCACCAAGCGTGAGGTTGCCGAAGCAATTGACATGATTTATGCCATGTGCGATTATCAGACGGAGGTCAAGACCGTCATGCGGTATGTGCGGATCGCAGGCGAAGTCATGTTCGTGTGGTACCCGGACATGGTGGCCTAAAGTAAAACGAGCCAAGGCGGAGGGGCGGCAACGGTCGCCCCTCTCTTTGCATACATCTACATTTGTTGCTTCTGCTTGTATTTGGCTTGCTTCTTTGTTGCTTAGTGTGAATAGCTATTACATGAAAAATAGAGTATGCTTGGCTTGCAAATCAAGAAAGGAGCGGCATGAATATGGCAGCAGAAACCCGTAACCTCTGCGCCCAGATCCCCATCGATCTCCATGACAAAGTCAGGGAGGAAAAGGAAGCTCTGGGGCAGGCACTCAGCGAATACATCACCAATATTCTCAAGGAACATTTTGAAGGAGGAAACAAAACTATGGCAAATACTGCAACCAAGACCCTGGCGTTCCAGATCTCCGAGGAGCTGGATCAGCGAATCAAGAACTATCTGGCAGCGGAAAAGGAACGCACCGGCAAGAAGGTCAGCCAGAAAGAATTCGTGGTGGGACTCATCATCCAAGCACTGGATGCCCACGACGCAGCCAATCAGACGGCACAGTAAAACCATCATCCATCACCGCCAGGGGGAAACCTCTGGCGGATTTTTATTACAACAGGAGGAAACGAAAATGAAAGTGGAATTCAAGTTTGATACCGAAAAGATGAGGGCTCTGAAGATGTACACGGAGCAGAAAGGTGTATCCATCGAGTCCGAACTGGCGCAGGCGGCGGAAGGTTTGTATCAGAAGCACGTCCCCGGCAATGTCAAGGCATTCATCGAGGGCAAATCCAGAGGTAACCGTCCCAAGCGGAAGCCGCAGGATTCCTCTGCCTCTGCTGTGGGTGCATCTTCCGGGGATTGAGCTTGGAAGAACGGATCACCAGAGGAAAGGCCATCCGGCTGAAGTGTTTGGATTGCTGCTGCGGCAGCACGGTGGAGGTGCGGCTGTGCGAGAACCGGAAGTGCCCGCTGTGGCGATTCCGTATGGGGCGGGAAGCCTTGGCGGTTTCCGAAGGGGATGCAGCGGTATTTCCCACGAAGCAGGCAGGTCAAGCCCCTGTCCCGCCTCAAAGGGAAACGGTGGAGAAATGAGAGCATCCGCAGGATTTGACCGCCAGAACCGCACTGTGGACCCCAAGTGCCGAAAGGACGGTGACCGGGTCTGAGGGAACAGCGGTTTGGCATTGAAATCGAGATGACCGGCCTTACCCGTGACCGGGCGGCAAAAACCATTGCGAAGTACATGGGGACCCACGCAACCCATGTGGGTGGAACCTATGATACCTATACTGTTCGGGATACCCAGGGCCGGACATGGAAGATCGTCAGCGATTCCAGTATCCGGGAGGAAGCCAGAGGAAACCGGGAAGCAACCACAAGCTACCGGGTGGAGGTTGTATCGCCCATCTGTAAGTATGAGGATATCCCGCTTGTTCAGGAGGTTGTTCGCCAACTCCGCCATAACGGAGCGAAGGTGAACTCCTCCTGCGGGATACATATCCATGTGGATGCCTCCCGGCACAGTCCGCAGACCCTGCGAAACATTGTCAATATCATGGCATCCAAAGAGGATCTGCTCTATAAGACCCTGCAAGTGGAATCATGGCGTGAGCTGGAATACTGCAAGAAAGCAGACCTGCGGTTTCTGGATGAGGTAAATGTGCAGCGGCCAAAAACCATG
>JAFTXW010000027.1 GCA_017461445.1 Oscillospiraceae bacterium | reverse complement strand
CTTCCGTAACGAGGTCTTTGCAAACTTGAATAAAGTCATGGACCGACTCTGCGATACGATCTGTACACTGACTAACCACACCATTTCCAGCATCACGGGCAGAGAGTGGATTCTTAAATGTTTTAATTAGAAATCAGTATTAGGGTGGGATTTCGAGGATTTTTTTCTTCAGAATCCCCGAATAATTCCAGACGATAAAAGATACCACCCATATCCTTTTCGCCGCCTACAGAGGCAGGAATCGCCAGAATCCTACCCTTTTTGCTACACATAAATGGGCATTAGAAAACACCACGGAATGTCCGTGGTGTTCAGACGAAAAAAGGATGCTGTTTATTGCAAACAGCATCCTTTTTTCGTTCAGGTTTCCCTGCTTATATCGTGTCCGAGGCAGATGTTTTTGACTTGTGAAAAGTAGTAAATTGGTAGTAAATTCTAGGGAGGAAAACAGAAAAATGCAGTCATACCAACGCTTTTTGGAATCGGTTCATACTTTGCCGTGGCAGACGAACAAGATTTTTATCATTTGGGCAAGCTCCTTACATGGTATTGATTTTATAAGTATACCACAGGATGTGGAAAAGTGCTATAGGGGGAAATCAAAAGGTGACGGTAATGGTGGTGCCGATGTTTGGGGTGCTTTGCAGGTTGATCTGGGCGTTATGGTAGAGGGCTGCGTGTTTAACGATGGAAAGGCCCAGGCCGGTGCCGCCGGTTTCCTTGGAGTGGCTCTTGTCCACCCGGTAGAACCGCTCGAACACCCGGCTCTGATGCTCCGGCGGGATGCCGATGCCCGTATCGGAAACGGTCAGCACGGTGTGGCCGCCGCTTTGGACCACACGCACATCCACCCTGCCGTTTTCCACATTGTATTTTACCGCGTTGCTGCACAGGTTCTGAATAATCTCATAGATCAGCCCCCGGACGCCCAGGATTTTACAGGGCTGTCCTGTCACATGGATCGTGACCCCCTTCTTTTCCGCCGGGAGCTGAAGGGAATGGGCGATCTCCCGGGCCGCGGCAAGGAGGTCGATCTCCTCCCTGGGAATTTCCACGCCCTCGTCCAGATGGCTGATCCGGATCACATCCTCGATCAGCAGCATCAGGCGGGAGGCTTCCTTGCGGATGTGGCCCACGAACCGGGCCTGATCCTCCGGCTTGACCAGGCCGTTTTCCAGAAGCTCCGCACTGCCGATGATGGACTGCAGGGGCGTTTTCAGCTCATGGGAGACATTGGCGGAGAATTCCCGGCGGTTTCGCTCCGCGTTTTGGACATCCGTAATATCAAAAGCCAGAATCACCAAGCCGATGGGTTTTTCTCCCGATTCGATGCGGTTGAACAGGAACTTGTACTCCCGTCCGTTTCGCACCGCTTTCGACTCCCGGCGGCCATCCCGAAAGGCGGCTTCCACTGCGGAGGTCATATCCTGACGCCTGTCCAACTCATAGAAGTTTTTCCCCACACAGCCCCTGTCCGCACCGAAAAGCTCCTGCGCCGCCGGATTGATGCTCAGGATGACACTGTTTTTGTCCAGCAGCACCAGGCCCTCCCGCATATGCCGGGTGACCTGCTCAAATTCGTCGGTCTTTCGCTGCAATTTGCGCATCTGGGAGGCGATTTCATTATGCTGCTGGTGGATGCGGTTCAGAAGGGGGGACAGCTCCTCATAGGTGTCGTTTTCCAGCGGATGCTCCAGATCCAGACCGTTCAGGGGCTCCATCACCTTTTGGGATACCTTATGGGCCAGAACGGCGGAAAGGAGGATGGCGATCAGCGCGACCAGGCATACTGGCTGGAGCATTCCGATGACCAGGATCATCATGGTCTTTTGACTGACGGAGATACGCAGCACGCTGCCGTCCGAGAGCCGCTTCGCTTCGTACACCGTCCGCTCCAGCAGGGTATCGGAACGACGGGAGGCACTGCCCGTACCAACGCGCAGTGCCTCCTGAATTTCTTCCCGTTCCAAATGATTGTCCATCTGCTCCGCATCCGCGTGGGTATCGTAGAGCACCGTTCCGTCAGACGCGACCCAGGTGACCCGAAACCGGTCAGACGTGATCCTTTGGAGAAAAGCCAGGCCGCTCTCCTCCGTGCCGGCAGCGGCAAGGCTCAGTTCGTCCTTCAGCCGGCTCACCTGCACCCCGTCAAAATAGTCATACAGGGCACCCAGAATGACCCCCAGGCTGCAAAGCAGCACCACCGCCGCCACCAAAACGGTGAAACGGAAGATCTTATTTGTCATGCTTTCCCTCCAGGCGGTAGCCCACATTGCGAACCGTTTCGATGATGTTGCCGTAGCCACCCAGCTTTTGCCGCAGGGTGCGGATGTGCATGTCCACCGTCCGGGTCTCTGCAACATAATCCGTATTCCAGATCTTCTGCAGCAGCTGCTCCCGGGTGAAGGCCGTGCCGGGCTGGGACAGGAACAGCTTCAGCAGCTCGTATTCCTTGTAGGTCAGCACCACCCGCTCTCCGGCAATGGAAACGGTGTGCTGGTCCAGATCCAGCACCAGCTCGTCCAGCTTCAGCAGCCGGGCAGCTTCCTTGGGCTGGCAGCGGCGCAGAACCGCCTTCACCCGGGAGACCATTTCCATCATGCCGAAGGGCTTCACCAGATAGTCGTCGGCACCCAGGTCCAGGCTCTGCACCTTGTCGTATTCCGTCCCCTTGGCGGTTGCCATGATGACAGGGATGTCCCGGTATTTTTTGTTTGCCTTCATGCGGGTCAGCAGCTCCACGCCGTCGATCTCCGGCAGCATCACATCCAGCAGCACCAGATCGGGCTGTTTCTCCTGAAGGGTTTCCCAGAATACATTGCCATCCTCAAAGCCGCAGGCTTCCAGGCCTGTGGTGTTTAAGACATAGGTTTCCAGTTCCCGGATGCTGGGATCATCCTCCACGCACCAGATCATTGGCAATCCTTGTGGATCCCGGTGACAGAAAATTCCACCCACTCGGCAATGTTGGTGCAGTGGTCGCCGATACGCTCAAAATACTTGGCGATCATCAGCAGGTCCAGGGCATACTCCCCCTCGGTGGGGTTCTCGGCAATGATGCCGATAATGCCCTTCTTGACCTGGCGGAAATAATCGTCCACGATGTCGTCGTGCTTCATAACCGCATAGGCCAGCTGCAGATCCTGCTTGACGTAGGCATCCACCGCCTCCGTCACCATCTGCTGGGCCGCCTTTGCCATCTCCCGGATCCGGGGGTATTTTTCATCGGGACGTTCTTCCATCTTGGGCACCAGATCCACGATATCCTCGGCCTGGTCGCCGATGCGCTCCATGTCCGTGATCATTTTCATGGCGGCGGAAATGACCCGCAGGTCCTTTGCCACAGGCTGCTGCCGCAGCAGCAGCTTCAGGCAGATATTTTCCACCGTGCGGTAGCCCTCGTCTATCCGGGCACCGATGACGGCAGTCTCTTTCGCCAGTTCTTCATTCCAGCCGGTAAGGGCTTCCGAGCTAAGCGCGATGATCTCCTCGCAGTCCGCGCCCATCTTGACCAGCTCCCGGTTCAGTTCCTTTAATTGCTCCTGAAAAAAGTCTCTCATAGTAAAGCCTCCTTTAGCCGAACCGGCCAGTGATGTAATCTTCCGTGCGCTTGTCCTTAGGCTGGGAGAAAATCTCCTCGGTGCTGCCGTACTCCACCAGGTCGCCCAGCAGGAAGAAGGCGGTTTGGTCGGAGATACGGACAGCCTGCTGCATATTGTGGGTGACGATGACGATGGTGTACTGCTCCTTCAGCTCCATAGCCAGATCCTCGATGCGGCTGGTGGAGATGGGGTCCAGAGCGGAGGTGGGCTCGTCCATCAGCAGCACCTTGGGCTCCACCGCCAGGGCACGGGCAATGCAAAGCCGCTGCTGCTGGCCGCCGGACATGCCCAGGGCGTTCTTTTTCAGCCGGTCCTTCACCTCGTCCCAGATGGCGGCCCCCCGAAGGGCCTTTTCCACGATGTCGTCCAGCTGGGCCTTGTTGGTGATGCCGTGGGTACGGGGGCCGTAGGCAATGTTGTCGTAGATGCTCATGGGGAAGGGATTAGGCTTCTGGAAGACCATGCCCACTTCCTTGCGCAGATTATTAACGTCAGTCTCGAAAATGTTTTCGCCGTTGTACAGCACTTCGCCGGTGATCTTAACACTGGGGATCAGGTCGTTCATCCGGTTCAGGGTTTTCAGGAAGGTGGACTTGCCGCAGCCGGAGGGGCCGATGAGGGCGGTGATGGACTTCTCGGGGATGGCAATGTTGATATTTTTCAGTGCCTGGGCCTGCCCATACCACAGGTTCAGGTCATTGACGGTAATGATAGGGTTATTCAAAGGGCATTTCTCCTTTTATACAGCGTTCTTCTTCTGGAAATACTTCGTCACGGCGGTGGCGGACAGGTTGATGAGGAAGGCCAGCACCATCAGAATGGCGGCGATGGCGAAGGCCACGCCGAATTCGCCGTCCTCCTTGGCGTAGAAGTAGAGGGCGATGGTCAGGGTGGAGCCGGGGGCGGTGAGGGCCTCGAAAAAGCCGTTCAGGTTGTGGGCCACGCCTGCGGTGAACAGCAGGGCGGCACTTTCGCCCAGGATACGGCCCACGGACAGGATGCAGCCGGTGATGACGCCGTCCAGGCAGCCGGGGAGCACCACGGTACGAACCACACGCCACTTGCCCGCGCCCAGGCCGAAGGCACCCTCCCGATAAGACTGGGGCACCGTTTTCAGGCTCTCCTGGGTATTGCGCATGATGGTGGGCAGGTTCATAATGACCAGGGTCAGGGCACCGGAGATCAGGGATTTTCTCAGCCCAAAGAATTCGCAGAAGAACAGCATGCCCACCAAGCCGTAAATGATGGAGGGGATGCCAGCCAGGGCTTCCGCGGCATATTCGATGACCGCCACGACTTTTTTATTCTTGGCGTACTCCGTCAGGTACACTGCCGCGCCCACACCCAGGGGAAGGACCAGCAGCAGCGTTGCCAGGATCATATAGACCGTGTTCAGGATATCCGGCAGAATACCGATCCGCTCGGTCAGGTAGCTGGGCTCTGTGCTAATAAGCTCCCAAGTGATATTGGGGATTCCCTGGATCAGTACATAACCCACAATAAAAAGCGTCAGCGCGCCGGTGAGGGCTGTCGCCAGCCACATGCCGCCCCGGACGGTCCACAAAAACAGCTTTCTTCTGTTGGAAATCATTCGGTTTTCTCTCCTTTCAGGAAGAAATTCAGCACCGCGTTGATCAGCATGATGAACAGGAACAGCACCAAGGCGATGGAGAACAGGGCCTCCCGCTGCAGGCCGCTGGCGTAGCCCATTTCGGATGCCACGGCGGTGGTCAGGAACCGGACGGACTGGAACAGGGAGTCGGGCATATTGGAGGCGTTGCCAGCCACCATCATGACCGCCATGGCTTCGCCAATGGCACGGCCCACGCCCAGCACCACCGCTGCGGCGATGCCGCTCCTGGCGGCGGGAACGCTGACCCGGAACCAGGTCTCTTCGGGGGTGGCCCCCAGGGCCAGGGAGGCATCCTCGTATTCCTTGGGCACAGCTTCCAGAGCGGTGACGGACATTTTGATGATGGAGGGCAGGATCATAATTGCCAACACGATGATGGCGGAAAGCAGACTGGCACCGTCGGGCACGTTAAAAAGCTTGCGGATGCCGGGCACCAGCACCATCATGCCCACGAAGCCGTAGATAACGGAGGGGATGCCCGCCAGCATGGAGACGGCCTGATTGACTACTTCCTTGATCTTCTTCGGAGCCATTTTGGCAAGGTATACCGCCGTCAGGAAGCCGATGGGCACACCCAGGAGGATGGCTCCCGCGGTGCCGTAAACGCTGGTGAGGATAAAGGGCAGGATGCCGAATTTCGGCTCGGCAGCAGTGGAGGCCCAGGTGTCACCAAAGAGGAAATCCACAAGGCCGATCTCCAGGATCGCGGGAATGCCGGAGATCACCAGATACACGGTGATCAGCAGCACGCAGCCGATGGTCACAAGACCCAGCAGGAGGAAAATGCCGTGGATGATATTTTCGAGCAAATTACTTTTCTTTTTCATAACTTTCATGTTCTCCGTTACACCGGAGCGTCAACAGAATTTTACATTTTACTGATTTGCGTCACATGGATTTGACATAATGGCTTTGCGTGTGCCCCCCTCGGCAGGAGGGGGGCAGTGGTATGAAAATTAGTTTGCAGGGACGACACCGGCGGAGGCGATCACATCGTTTGCCTCGCCGGAGGTGGCGTAGTCAAAGAACTTCTGGGCAGCTTCGCTCAGAGCCTTGCCCTCCACGGTGACCAGCACGAAGGGACGCTGGATGGCGTAGGTCTCATCCTTGACGGTATCCTCGCTGGGAGCCACACCGTTGACAGAGATGGCCTTGACGGTATCCTTAACGGAAGCCAGGGAAGCGTAGCCGATGGCACCGGGGTTGCCTGCCACTGCGGTGATCACGTCGCCGGTGGAGGTCAGCTCCTGGCGGTACTGGCACAGGTCCTCAACGCCTACGATCTCCTCGAAGCCGCCGCGGGTGCCGGAACCGGCCTCACGGCCGATCAGGACAATCTCGGCATCATTGCCGCCCACCTCAGACCAGTTGGTGATCTCGCCGGTGTAGATCTTGGCGATGGTCTCCATATCCAGGTCGGCAACGGGGTTCTCGGGGTTGACGATAACGGCGATGCCGTCGTAGGCCAGAACAGTGCCCACCAGGCCGGCTTCCTCTTCCTCAGCCTTCAGGTTGCGGGAGGACAGGCCGATGTCGCAAGTGCCGGACTGGACAGCCTTAATACCCGCGCCGGAGCCGGAGCCGTTGTAAGAGACCTGAATGCCGGTATCGGCCTGGAATGCCTCGGCCAGAGAGCCGATGACCTTGTTCATGGAAGTGGAACCGTCGGTGGAAACCTGCTGGGGTTCGCTGCTGCAAGCAGCCAGGCTCAGAGCCATAACGGCCACCAGCAGAATGCTGATAATCTTTTTCATAAGTAATTTCTCCTTTAAGTATTGTATGGTTGATTGCTTGGGATTTGCATCCTTTACGGTTCCATCATATCGTTTCTATGTAAAATGCGAAAGTCGCGGTTTGTAAAATGAATGTTAAGTTTTCGCTAAAAATTCAAGCTTTTGTAAAATACGTAAACGCAAAAAGAGCCGCGGCAATTGCGCGGCTCCCAGCCTATTTGCTTTCCAAAGATTCTTCTTGACACTATCTCTGCCGAACGAGACTTGTCAAGCTTGGGAATAGAAATTCCACTCCCGCCGGGGTACAAGAAAACGCCCGGATTGCTCCGGGCGTTTTAAACTTATGAAAAACCGATTTATGTTCTTATATCTTGTTTAGGTAATGCTGACAGAATCGATTAACGCAGCAGTATCATAAATTGCATCTCCAGCATCCTGCACACAGAAACGAAGAACAACAAGCTTTCCCTGATATTTTGTAATCACATCCGTTTCCACGCTCTTCCAACGAGTGTGGTATGTTGTATCATCTCCATCCGGGAAGTTGATTCCATCAACAGCATACCAGGAAGAACTATTTACGCTCTCAAAGGCCACTGTTTCCAAAATCTCTCCGTCTGTTGACAGAATATCCACCTGGAAAATGTCGTTATACTGGGAACCAACATATTCCATCGGTTCTTCAGATACAATGTCATACCAGAATGTAAGTGTGTCTGCATTTTCCGGAATCAAACATGTCTGATAGATACAGCTGGTAGTGGCACCGTTCTGAGAGCCAAATCCGCTGCTGATAATCGTCATTTTGGGAGAGCTCTTGGGGTAGATACCGGACAGCCGGTAGATGGAACGAGCATCGCCGTACTCCTTCCAATGCGCGATCCCGTTGCTCAGGAGGCTAAACGCACCGTCAAAGTTACCGTTCAGAAGCGAATGGTGCAGCTTCTGCTCCTGATTACCAGAGAGTATACATTCAGCCCGCTCAGACTTTAAGGTCTGGAAGTTTGTGTTTCCGCTGTCCCGCTGCTGGGCACCCCAGACCAAATCGTCATCACCATACGCAGCTCTGGCCTCGCTGAGTGCCTGAGATACCGTTCTTCCCTTGTACATTTCCTCCAGCATTTTCTCGGACATGTAGTAATCGTATGCCGTATAAACAGTGTCACTGTATGCAAGCACCGCCGATGCGCCGGCATTCACTAACGCATTGGATAAATGCTCGGTGTACGCGCCCTTACAGCATCCTAAGCTGACAATATAGGCTTTCAGAGGATCCTCCCCATAATAATGTGTAAAGAAGGAGGGACGCAGGTAATATTGACCGCCTACGCAAACGATCCTGTCTTTCTTGATATCGGCGGAATACTGCTTCTTTGTGGCCTTCGTTGCGGACTGCGGAGTGCAGATCACGGAAGTTTTCTCATTGGTCACCGGGCTTGTCCAAAGCGTATATACAGTACCATGACAAGCAACGTGGATGTAATCATAGTCCTGCATATTCTTAAAATCCTCCACGGTAACCGCATATCTTGCATCTACCGAAAAGCCCGCGTCTGTCAGAGAGTCGTTCAGGTTTTCCGTTGTATCCTCCAGCGTTGCTCCGTTCCAGCCGCTGGCAAGATTATCGTAGCACAGCAAAAGTGCCTTTTCTCTGTAGGTAATATACTCGATATCCAATGACGCGGAGCTGGCGATCGTCGGTGCGGCCTCCGCATAGAGATTGGAGTCACGGCTTACCTGATTTCCCACAACACCGGGTTCTTCCGCAGCAATATCCACTTTGGGTTCAAAATAGACAACGCCGTCGCTGATCCCACTGGACAGCTTAAACGAGATGATATAATTTTCAGGATCATCGATAATTCCATATACCCTATTTTCTGCTTCCAGTGTATGCAAGTAATCAAGCACATTATCGTGGAGCAGATTAGCCAGAGAATCCGGTGATGCAGAGGCATTTTCTTCTTTTGTCTGTTCGAGGATAGCCTGGATCTGACCATCGACAAGCTCCATTTCATCCAATTCTGCGTCAGTCAACTCATAGTATACAAAGATCTCGACGTTGCCTGTTTCAATTTCGCCCGCGCCGACTGCTGCCCTTGCGGTAAAGGAATAATCCTTTTCCTCGGAAAGATCTACGCAGTACATGCCTGTGTAACAGCCGTCATTCGGAATGTCGTCCATATGCGCAGCATAGTTTCCATCATCATACAGCTTTATGCCTGTGCTTTCGCCTTCACAGTACAGCTCAAAGTAAGGAATGGTCAGCGTTGAATTGACATAGAAAATAACATTGGTCTGCGATTGTGCCAGCACCTCAGTTTCACTGCTTGAAAGCGTATACTGGTCGTCCTTAGTAACCTCGGTGTCCTGCACATCTTCGACATTATCCGGCTCCCCGGCTTTTGTCTGTCCGTAAATCTTCAGCACGGCTTCGTCGGAGATCAGGCCGGTGCCGCCCAGGACTGCGCCCTTCGTGATACCTTCACCCTGGACATAGGCCGCAGCCTGGTCTTCAAACTTGGTCATGGTCAGGATCAGGGGGGCATCCATGGTGGAGGCCAGCGCGCCGCCGCAGAGGCCGTCGGGGTAGTTCAAGGCATAGGCCAGAACCGCGGACTTGGGATTTGCGAAGAACTCTTCCGCGATCAGCACGGAGGTCTCGAAGCGGTTGCCGCCGCCCACGCGCTTGGTGGCACCGTAGTGGGAAACCTGAATCTGCATATTGTTGCTGACAGCGGATTCGCCGCCGATGATGTACAGGTCATTGCCGCTGAGACTATCCAGGAAGGCCTTCTGCATATCGTTCAGATTCTTCCAGACCAGCAGAATGGGCAGCTCGGTGGCAGATGCGGAGAGGCTGTCGGCAAAGCTCAGGCCGGTGCAGACCAGGATGGGCTTGTCGCCCACGCCGGCTTCCTTCAGGATCGCCAGGTTGGTGCCGAAGCGGTCATCGCCCGCCAGACGCTTGACGGTATAGCCCTCCAGGCCCACCTCCATGGAAGCGGGAACAGCGGAGGGGCCGCCCAGAATGTAGACGGTACCGTTGTCGTTCAGATTCTCACGGATGTAATTCTTGGCCTGGTCATTGTAGGCCTCGTTGAAGCTCAGCAGAATGGGTGCATTCTTGACAGCAGCCAGGTAGCTGCCGGACAGGGCATCGGCGAAATTGGTGCCGGAGGCCACGATGATGGCATCGAATTTCTCAACGCCCAGGTTCTCCTTCATGGCATCCGCCACATCGAAGGCAGTCTCAAAGCGGTTGAGGCCTGCGATACGGACAACATCCAGACCCGCCAGGGGATCATCGTCAGGCACGGTGGGCTCCTCAGGCTCCTCCTCGCCGCAGTCGGCACAGGTGCCGTCCTCATAGTCATGGCCCTTGGCGGGGATGGCTTCGCCCTGCTTCACGGTTTCGCCGCAGGCGGTGCAGACAGTGTCGCCGGTATAGCCGTCCTCGGTGCAGGTGGCTTCCTTGGCGTTCTGTGTTTCGGTTTCGGTGTGGGGGCACTCAGGCTCCACCCAGTTGGGATCCTGTTCGCCGCATTCGGTGCAGGTGCCGTCCTCATAGGTGTGCTCCAGCTTGGGCACTTCCTCCTGCTCTACCAGCACCTCTTCGCAGACAGAGCAGTGCTTGCCCTCGGTCAGGCCGGTGGCCTCGCAGGTGGCTTCCACAGCCTCGTCAACGACCTCGGTGTGGCCGGGGGCGGGAATGGTTTCGCCCTGGGCAACAGTCTCACCGCAGGCAGTGCAGACGGTATCGCCGGTGTAGCCGTCCTCGGTACAGGTGGCTTCCGCAGCGTTCTGTGTTTCGGTTTCGGTGTGGGGGCACTCAGGCTCCACCCAGTTGGGATCCTGTTCGCCGCATTCGGTGCAGGTGCCGTCCTCATAGGTATGCTCCAGCTTGGGCACTTCCTCCTGCTCTACCAGCACTTCCTCGCAGACAGAGCAGTGCTTGCCCTCGGTCAGGCCGGTAGTCTCGCAGGTGGCTTCCACAGCCTCATCAACGACCTCAGTGTGGCCGGGAGCGGGAATGACCTCGCCCTGTGTCACAGTCTCACCGCAGGCGGTGCAGACGGTGTCACCGGTGTAGCCGTCCTCAGTACAGGTGGCTTCCTTGGCGTTCTGTGTCTCAGTATTGACATGGCCGGTCGCGGGAATGGTCTCGCCCTGGGTGACGGTCTCGCCGCAGGCGGTGCAGATGGTATCGCCGGTGTAGCCGTCCTCGGTGCAGGTGGCATCCTTGGCATCCTTGCTTTCGGTGCCGGTGTGCTCGCACTCGGTATCCTCGGGCACATAGCCGATCCAGTTGATGTCTCCGCCGTAGTCCAGCAGAGCCGTCTCAGCCCAGCCGGGATGATAGCCGTCGCAGACCACGCTGGTGAAGGCATTGTCCGCAATGGTGGGAGCCTCACCCAGGAACTTGATGGTGCTCAGATCACCGCAGTTGGTAAAGGCATTGCTGCCCACCTCGGTCACGGTGTCAGCCACGACGACAGAGGTAACGGTGGGGGCAGTTTCCACGCCGCTGTAGGCATAGAACAGGTTGGCGGGAATGCGGGTAACACCGTCGGCAAAGATGACCTCGATGCCATCCCCAGCAGTACCTGCGCTGTAGAAGGGCTGATCGTAGTCAGTAATATCGCCCCAGTTATTCTTATGATACTTATTATCTTCCAGCTTTGTGCTCAGAATGGTGATTTTCGCCAGTTCGGTGCAGCTCTCAAACGCGCGCTTGCCAAGAGTGCTCAGCTTTTCAGGCAGGGTCAGCTCCACGATGGCGGTGCAATCCTTAAAGGCACCCTCACCGATAGCCGTCAGGGAACTGGGGAAACTGATATCACTCAGTTTCGAGCACTCAAAGAAGGCATAGCTTCCAATTTGGGTCAGGCTCTCAGGGAAGGTCACCTTGACCAAAGCCGTACAGCTTGTAAAGGCATCATTACCAATGGTCGTCACACTGGTGCCGAAGTCGATATCGGTCAACTCCTTGCAGCCCTGGAATGCAGCGGAACCAATGGTTTCCATACCGTTTCCAATGGCTACACCGGACAAATCGGCGCACTCCCGGAATGCGTTCGCGCCAATTTCCGTTACGCTATCCGCAATGGTTACGGATTTCAGATTTGCCGCAGTATCAGAGCCGGAATAGGCATAGAACATGTTGGCAGGAATCCGGGTACAGCCATCCGCAAAGATAACTTCAATGCCATCCCCAGCGGTGCCCGCACTGTAGAAGGACTGGTCGTAATCGACAATATCGCCCCAGTTGTTTTTATAATATTTATTATCTGCCAGATTTGTGCTCAAAACCGTGATCTTATTCAGCTCTGTACAGCTTACAAAAGCACGCTTGCCAAGAGTGGTAAGCTTCTCAGGCAGAGTTACCTCTGTCAGACTGGTGCAGTTTGCGAAAGCACTTTCACCGATGGTGGTCAGGCCCTTGGGGAATGTCACGCTGACCATTGCAGTACAATCGCTGAACGCGGAACTCTCGATCGTGGTCAGGCTCTTGGGCAGAGCGACCGTTTCCAGTTTCGTGCAGGACGCAAACGCACTGGAACCAATGGTGGTCAGCTTTTCAGACCATACGAAATCCGTCAGAGCCGAGCATCCATAGAAAGCATTGGAACCGATCGTCACGACCTTGCCAAAATCCACAGACTTCAGATCCGCGCAGTCCCGGAAAGCATTCTGCCCGACCTCAGTCACGCTTGCCGCAAGTGTAACAGACACGATATTCGCCGCTGTATCGGAGCCGGAGTAGGCATAGAACATATTCGCGGGAACACGGGTGCAGCCATCCGCGAAAATCACTTCAATACCGTCTCCTGCAGTACCTGCGCTGTAGAAGGGCTGGTCATAGTCGGTAATATCGCCCCAATTATTCTTATAATATTTGTTATCTTCAAGTTTTGTACTCAGAACCGTGATCTTTGCCAGCTTCGTACAGCCCTCAAAGGCGCGTTTGCCAAGGGTCGTGAGCTTTTCAGGAAGCGTCAGCTCCGTAAGGCTGACACAACCTGCAAACGCACTGTCACCGATTGTGGTCAGTCCCTTCTGGAATGTAACACTGCTGAGCTTTGTGCATCCATTGAACGCATTGGCATTGATCGTCGTCAAGCTTCTGGGCAGAGAAACCACTTCCAGCTTGGTGCAATCGGCAAATGCACTGTCCCCGATCGTAGTCAGCTTTTCAGACCAAACGAAAGTCGTCAGAGCCGTACAGCCCTGGAACGCACTATTGCCAATGGTCACAACACTGCCAAAATTGACAGTATCAACAGATGTGCAGTTACGGAACGCATTCGCACCAATTTCCGTAACACTTTCTGCAAGGGTAACGGAAAGGATATTCGGTGCAGATGCCGAACCGGAATACGCATAGAACATATTTGCAGGGACACGGGTGCAGCCATCCGCAAAGATCACTTCAATGCCGTCTCCGGCAGTACCCGCACTTTTAAAGGGCTCATCATAACCAACAATATCGCCCCAGCTATTCTTCTGGCTCTTATTGTCCGCCAAAGTCGTACTCAGAACCGTAATCTTGTTCAATTTCGTACAACCCAGGAATGCATTTTTCCCCAGGCTCGTCAGCTTTTCAGGCAGAGTGATTTCCGTCAGGCCCACACAACCCTCAAAAGCGTTTGCGCCGATGCTGGTCAGTGCCTTGGGGAAATCGACCTGCGTCATGGTCACATTATTCGCAAAGGCACTGCTGCCAATGGCCGTGACCCGGTATAAGCCATCCTCTACGAATTCCGGGATCGTAACCACCGCATCCGTGCCGTTGTACTTGGTAATGGTGGCCAAGCCGGATTCAACGGAATACTCCCAGTCGCCTTCGGTTTCCGCGTGTGCTGTGACGGGAAGCAGGGTGAACAGGATCAGCACGGCGCAGAGGAGAAGCGCGAGACTTGTAAATCGTCTTTTCATGGTAAAATCCTCCTGTTTTGGTATTTGGCTTCATTATAATATGAACGATCTGTGACTGTCAAGACAAATGTTCTTTACCGGCGGATATTCCGCCCACGCAAAAATGCACGGCCGCGATGATGTCCTCTGTGTGGTCACCGGCGGTGAACTGTTGGACATCATTTTGATTCTATGGTATAATTCTGCCTGCACTGGCAAACAATACCTGCGGAAATCTTTTTTCTGGAGGTATCGACTATGTTCCGAAACCGAATGTTTGCCCTGCTGGGGGCCCTGCTGCTCCTTGGGGGGCTGGCTGTGCCCGTGTCTGCCGCGGAGGTGGAAAGCGGCAGCGTTTACTGCTTCTCCCCGGAGGATTTTGCCGGGGAGGAGACCCTGGCGGGTATCTGCATTACTGACCTGCCGGATACCGGAGCCTTCCTGCTGGGCACCCGGGTGCTGCGGGAGGGAGACATCCTGACGGCAGAGCAGGTGGCCCAGATGACCTTCGCGCCCCTGGACACGGAGGTGGACGCGGCAGCGGAGGTGGGCTATCTGCCCATTTATGACAGCCATGTGGCTTCCTCTGCCGCCATGACCATCGCCATCCGGGGCAAGGAGGACAAGGCCCCCATTGCCGAGGATCAGGCCCTGGAAACCTACAAAAATCTGCCCAACACCACCAAGCTGAAGGCCACTGACCCGGAAGGCCAGGCCCTGACCTACACCGTCACCCGCCAGCCCAAACGGGGCACCGTGTCCATCGCCGAGGATGGCACCATGACCTACACCCCCAAGAAAAATAAGGTAGGTGTGGATTCCTTCGTTTACACCGCCACCGACCCCGCCGGGAAGGTCTCCCGGGAGGCCACCGTGACCATCACCATTCTCAAGCCCACCGATGCCACCCAGTACACCGACACCGTGGGCAAGGATTGCCGTTTTGCTGCTGAATGGATGAAGAACACAGGCATTTTCGTGGGCGAGACCGTGGCAAGCAACGCCTGCTTCTCCCCTGAGAAAGAAGTGACCCGGGGCGAATTCGTCACCATGCTGGCAAAGGCACTGGAGCTTCCCATTGAGGAGGAAGCTGCCGTCACCGGCTACACCGACGACATCCCCGCATGGCTGCGGCCCTATCTTGCCGCCGCCATCCGCTCCGGCCTGACGGCGGGCCTGCCTGACCAGGAGACCTTCGGGGCCGACACCCCCATCACCGGGGCCGAGGCGGCGGTGATGCTGCAAAACGCCCTGGATCTCAGCGGCGGGGCCGCGTCCGGTAAGGAGGTCCCTGTCTGGGCGGAAACTGCCCTCACCGCCCTGTCCGGCAGCGGCATCCATCTGGACGCCAACGCCCCCCTGACCCGCGCCGACGCCGCCCAGGTGCTCTACCAGACAGCGGCACTGTACCACGCGGAAAAGAGCGAACTGTTTTAAATTAAAAGTTGAAAATTATGTAAGGAAAGCACGGTCACCTCATCTCGGTTGAGGTGACCGTGTTTTCATTCCTAACTCCTAACTCGCAAAAACCTCATCGTTGACAGAAACCTCAAAGATGGATATACTTAGACCAGAAAGAAGGTGCTTACCATGAAAAAACAAGACATATTGCTTCTCGTTAATCGCTTTCTGGCACCCGTGCTGGTGATCCTGCTGGGTCTGCTGCTGGTGCTGAATCCCGATTCCGCCCCCGCCCTTATCGCCAAGCTGCTGGGCTGGATCCTGATCGCCATCGCCATCGGCCTGGGCATCTCTGCCATCGTCACCCGCCAGAGCACCATCGGCAAGGGCATCGCCGCTGTGGCATTGGCAGTGGTCGGCGGCTGGCTGACCAACAATCCCCTGGCCCTGGCTGCCTGGATCGGACGGATCATCGGTATCCTGCTGGTCATTGACGGCCTGCAGGACATTTCCGAGGCCCGGAAGCAGGGTGTCCAGTTCCGCATGCCCCTGATCGTCACCATCATCGGCGCGGTGCTGATCCTGCTGCCCATGACCACCTCCCGGCTCGTGTTCACCCTCTGCGGCGTTGTGGTGCTGATCGTCGGCATTGCCATGCTGCTGGACCGGCTGAAGGAGCGCAAGCAGCTGGACGAGCCGGAGGATCCCAATATTATTGATGCGCTATGATCCTGCGGGGCTGTGAACTGAAGGGCCGCACCGGCCATGAAGCGGGCCGGGCCCTGCTGGCGGATATGTACCGGGCATGGGCCGGGGAGGAGCTGCCCCCTATCGCCGTGACCGACCGGGGCAAGCCTTATTTTATAGAAGGCCCCCTGCATTTTTCCATCACCCACACCCCCCGCCATGCCTTCTGTGCCCTGTCGGAGCGGCCCGTCGGCATCGATGCCGAGGAGCTGGACCGGGAAATCAAACTGGCACTGGCGAAGAAAATTCTCTCCCCCGGCGAAAAAGGCCAATTTGATGCCGCCCCCGACAAAGGTCGGGCCCTGCTGACCTTCTGGGTTTTAAAGGAAGCTGCCGCCAAGCTGACCGGGGAGGGCCTGCGGGGCTATCCCAACCATACGGACTTTTTCCTGGATGATCCCCGGGTCACGGAAATGGACGGCTGCCTTGTGGCAATCCTGACGGAGGAATAAACCATGCTGGAGAAAATGGGTTCCTTTTTTGACGCCCGGCTGGAGGGCTATGAAAATCACCAGCTGACCTGCATCGAATCCGCCGGGGAATTCTATCCCTTTACCGCCGGCTGCCTGCCCCTCCATCCCGGCGCGGAGGTGCTGGATCTGGGCTGCGGCACCGGTCTGGAGCTGAACTGGTATTTTGAAGCGGCTCCGGAAGCCTGCGTCACCGGTATCGATCTGGCACCGGGGATGCTGGCAGAGCTGAAACAGAAGTTTCCGAATAAGGCCCTGACCCTGATCCAGGGTTCCTACTTTCAAATTCCCTTGGGAGAAAAACGGTTTGACGCGGCTGTTTCGGTGGAATCCCTGCACCATTTTACCCAGGCGGAAAAGCTGCCCCTGTACCAAAAGCTCCGCGCCGCGCTGAAAGACGGCGGTTACTTCATTCTGACGGATTACTTTGCCCATGAGGATGCCTTTGAGGCCTTCTGCCGGGCGGAGCTCCTGCGGCTGAAAGCGGAGCAGGGCATTGGGGATGATGAATTTTACCACTATGACACCCCGCTGACGGTGGCCCACGAAACCCAGTGCCTTCTGGATGCCGGTTTTTCCCGGGTAACCGTACTGAAAAGCTGGGGTGCCACCCACACGCTGAAAGCAGAAAAGTAAGGAGTTTGCTATGCTGTTTGACACCCACGCCCATATGGACGACCGGGCATTTGATTCCGACCGGACGGAGCTGCTCTCGTCCCTTCCCGAAAAGGGCATCGGCCTGCTGATGAATCCCGGATGCAGCCTGGAATCCTCCCGGAACGCCTCGCATCTGTCCCAGAAATATGACTACATCTACGCTGCCGTAGGCTCCCATCCCGATGCTGCCGACGAGGTGAACGGGGAAGTTCTGGAAGAATACAGAACTTTATGTAAACTAAATCCCAAGATCAGGGCCATCGGCGAGATCGGCCTGGACTACCACTACGAGGACATTCCCCGGGAAGTGCAGCAGAAGGCCTTCCGGGCCCAGATGGCCCTGGCCCGGGAGCTGAACCTCCCCGCCATCGTCCACGAGCGGGAGGCCCACGAGGACGGAATGCGCATCGTGGAGGAATTCCCGGAAGTCACCGGCGTGTTCCACTGCTATTCCGGCTCTGCCGAGATGGCAAAATGGCTGGTCGCCCGGGGCTGGTACATCGGCTTCACCGGGGTGCTGACCTTCAAAAACGCCCGGAAGGCGGTGGAGGTGGCGGCGTCCATTCCATTGGAGCGGATCGTCCTGGAAACGGACTGCCCCTACATGTCCCCCGAGCCCTTCCGGGGCAAACGCAACGACCCCGGCAAGCTCTACCGCATGGCGGAAAAGCTGGCGGAGATCCGTGGCCTCTCCGTAGACGAGATCCACCGGATCACCCTGGAAAATGGCAAGCGGCTGTACCGTATCTGAATACCAAACGCGGCTCCAATCCTGGGGCCGCGTCTTCTTGTACAGGAATTTAGGAATTATATTGATCTTCATATTAAAAACTTCAACGCTTCGCATTGAAGTTTTTAATTGAATATCAGTATAATTCCTAATTCCTCACGGAGATTCAGCTCTCCATCTGCTTCCCCAAAAAGCCTGCGGCGGTTCTGGCGAGGCCCTGGTCGGCCTCCTGGAGAGGGTTGTCGCCGTCTGCCAACAGGAGCATAACGCAGCCCATCAGATCTCCCTGGGACAAAATGGGGGATGCCGCGCCCAGATGGTACTTGTCTGACCCGTCGGAAGCCCGGATCAGGGCATCACCGGACTGGTACAGATAATGCTTCCGCTGCTCCATCAGCTTTTCCAGCTCCGGGGAGTTGGGCTTGTCCATCAATTCCCGCTTGGGCGCGCCGTGGAGGGCAATGATGCTGTCCCGGTCGGACACGGCAGCAATATGCCCCGTAGCCGCCCCGATGGACTCACACATCTGGGCCGCGAACTCCTGTAAATCCCCCATAGGCGAATACTTCCGAAAAATCACGCCCCCGTCCTTCTCCGTATAAATCTCCAGCGGGTCGCCGTCACTGATAACATTGACATTGAAGACCTTGTCCTTTTGGTGCGTGGCACTCTGGACTAGGGTGACAGATAAGCTATCTCTGATGCCTTGGTTAAAATTTGCGGCCATCTCCACAGTACCACAACGGATCAGTGCATCTACATCCGCTTTCAGCAGGATTTCCAGATGATCCTCATAAACCTTGATCTTGCTGATGATCAGCTCCAGGTCGTTTCGTTCAAGCTTCTCCTTTTGCAGGATATCCTTGAACACATCCATAGCGGTTTTCGCCGCCCGGTTCACCCGGAGGATGGTGTTTCGTTTGTCCGAGAGCATCTCGATCTGGTTGCGGATACCCTCGATCTTCTTCTGAAGCTCCGCCTCCATTTCGTCGTAGGTTTCCTCCAGAATCGCTTCCTGCTCCGGGTGCTTCATGATGTCACGGATCCGCTGCCGCTTGGTGGCTTTCAGCTCCGCCTGAAGGTCCACCATGATCTCTGCCAGACGGTCTGCGGACTCTTCCGTTTCCGTCACATCCTCCTGCTCCTTGGAAAGATCCCGGTTCAGCTGTTCCAGCATGGCGGATGAGTTTTCCATGACTTTTTTCACATACAGCTTCAGCAGATAGTCCAGCCTGTCCACCCGGATGTGGTGGGAAGTGCAGCCTGCCAGCCCCCGGCGGTGGTAGGTTCCACAGGTATAGGCAGGCTTCAGATCGCTGCGACTGGTAGCAAACATGGGGCTTCCGCAGTCGCCGCACTCCATAAATCCGGAGTATACATTATCGTTCTTTTTCACGCCCCGGTAGTGGGAGGTGGTTCGCTTCTCCCGGAGAGCCCGTGTGATGGCGAAGGTGCGGTAGTCGATGAGGGGCTGGTGGTGGTTTTCGATGACGATATGCTCGTCCTCGTCCAGCTTCATGTCCGCGCCGTTGATCTTTTTCCGGGTGTATTTCCGCTGACGGAAGGTGCCGATGTAGAAATCATTATCGAGGATTCCCTGAACGGATACGATGCTCCACTCCGGTTTTGCCTTGATTTTATTTTCCTCACCGGCTTCATCTTTGCGATGCTTTTCCGACATTCGGGGAGTCGGAATGCCCTGCTCCGTCAGGTAGTTGGATATCCGCTTATAGCCCCAGCCTGCGTTGTTGTAGAGGTCAAACACCTTGCGGATCACATCCGCTTCCGTGGGCACAACCTCGAATTCCTGCCGCTTATTAATGATGTATCCGTAGGGGGCGGCACAGATCCATTTGCCATCGGTCTGCCGCCGCTTGATCACATTCCTGACCTTCTTGGAGGTATCGGTGACGGGCATCTCGTTGATCAGAAACTGAAACTGAATTTTCAGCCAGTCATCGTCATTTGGAAAGTCGATGCCGTCACCGATGGAAATGATCCGCACCCCGGCATCCCGCAAATCCTCCAGTTCCACCAGACCCCGGCTGTTTCGCCGGGAGAATCGTGAAAAGTCCTTCACCACCAGAATGTCGATTTGGTGGGTCATCATTTTACGGCGCATTTTCTGGTAGTCCTCACGCTGTTCGAAGGTATAACCAGATCGGTCACGGTCCTCGTAAAAAGTCAGCCGGGAACCAGGGAATTTGTGCCTTACAAAATCTTCAATAATCGCTTTCTGGTTTTCAATCGAGGTGTTATCCTTGTCCAGCTCATCGTCAACTGAGATACGGGTATAGCCCGCAATGTCAAAAACTTCTGTCAATGTTCTCACTCCTTTTGTCTATGGCATCCTCCTGAAACCCCTTGCCGTTGGATCAGCGGCTCTTTCGGCACAACTCCGCACAGTGTAAGCCTTGAAATACACAAAGTATTCCGGCAGCTTCCGCTGTTTGATTTGCGCCAAAATTTCTCGCTGTCCAACTGTCAATGTGTTTCCATCGGATGCCTCTCTATGCAGTCAACATTGTATCGGAAGTGTCTGTGAATAGCTAGTGGTAATATCTGGACCTTTTTCCAGTGCAACTGCTAATTCCTCAATCCGTTTGCGGTTAAAAATCAGCAGATCACGGGTGATGGCATACAGGTCACCGCCCCCGGAATGGAACTGCGCCACCATGTATTTTCGGGACTTGTAGTCCTGATACATCTTCCGTAATTGCTCCCGGAGAATGTCGTCCGCCTGCTCCTGTCTGGTCAGCCAGACCTCCACCAGCTTCATGTCCTCATGCACTCTTACTTCCAAATGCTATGATCCTCACTTTCTCGTTTCCTATATTTTCCTCGAAAAATTATCCTCCTATACATGAAATTTAATTACCGTCCTTTCGTTATTACATAGTCTGCTGCTGATCTTCTTCGTATCCATATTCCTCGTCCATCCTGGCGAGGAACTCATTGAAATTTTCTTCCTCTTCGATGCGCTTTTCTTCATCAGGTATCCGATTGAGGGATTGATTATTATGTGAAAATGCTTCTATGGCACCGATGGTCAGGCCGATGATGGCACCCACATTGGATGCTGCCTGAGTGGCTTCGTACTTGCGCTTCTGCTCCTCGGGATCGTCGGAATCGTCGTCCTCCGTCAGCCTCCCAAGAGCAGAAACAGCCCGGATACTAGCCCCGACAGCACCGCCGAGAACGCCATCGTGACCAGCAGAAAGCGCAGGTTTTCTTTCTTCTGTTTGCCGTACTCGTCCTGAATCTCCTTGACTGCGGCGGAGTGCTGTGCGGACAGTTTGGAGAAAAATTCCTCTTTCAACTTCCTGTTTATCGAGAACAAACAGGTTGTCCGCAGCACCGGTGATTCCGGTTGTACCAGACAGACGGTTGAACGGATCGCGGTCACCCTGCTTACGCAGGTGGTGCACCAGCAGAACAGTGATATGGAATTTATCCGCGATCTGTTTCAGCTTCTGCACATCCTGATAATCCCCACCGTAGGTAGGATCACCATTGTTGGCGCGAATCAGCTGAAAGGTATCGATCACGATCAGCACCGTATCCGGATGAGATCATCGAAACATATACCACAGAAGAACTGCTGATGCTGCTGAAGATCGATTTCTACAAGGCGCTGGAAGCTGGGCATCTGATCCGCCAGTGTGAATACTGCGGACGGTTCTTTCTGCTGACCAAACGGCTGCACACAAAATACTGTGACAATCCTGCACCCGACAATCCCAAATACACCTGCGCCCAGATGGGCTACCGGCAGACACGCAGAAAAGAACAGCCGGAGGATGACCCCACAAGGCGGATTCCCTCCGCCGCTGTCTAAACCGCATCACCCAGGACTGTTCCAGAAACATTATTACTCCAGAGGAAAGAGACTTACTGAAAGCAAAGGCGAATGAGCTCTACCACGATGCCAAAATCCGATCCGGGGTTACATACGAGGAGTTTGAAACTTCTTTGGCATCCAGAAACCTATACCCACTCTGCAAAGTAAAACGGAGGAGCAACCCGGTGGGTCACCCAAAGACAGAAAGGGTTGAGTGAGAAAATCATGTCCAACGAAGAACTGGTACAGCTTTACTATCAGGGCAATCAGGATGCTCTGAGTCAGCTATGCCATAAGAACGAAAAACTCATATTATCCCTTGCTCACACAACAGCCGGAAACTTTAACTACCACGATCCAGGGGAGCTTTACAGTGTTGGCATGCTCGCATTCATTGAACTGCTTAACAGCAGAAGCTATGACCCGGAAAAGGGCAGACTGAGTACGTACATCTTTCCTCATATTCAGGGAGAAATGCACCGATTCCTTGAAAAGAATACGGGCAGTATCGCCCTGACAAAGTATCAGATGGATCTGATACGGAAAGCACAGCGGTTGTACCACGAAGCGAACCTCGCCGTGGAAGCCGTAGCCATAGAACTTGGTATTTCTACCTACCGTGCTGAACAACTAATCAACTATAACACCCACGACATTTCTCTCGAGCAACTGTACGAGGAAGAGAAGGAGCATCCGTTCTGGGTGCCGATGGAATATACCGTTCTGCGGAATATTCAGCTGGAGCTACTGGAGGGGTTGTTCCGGAAGCTGCCTGCAAAGGATCAGTACATTCTGGGAAGTTTTTTGGGTGTCTATGGGTATGACCAAAAGTCAGCAGAGGAATTGGCTTTTGAGGAGATGCTCACTCCGGACGGTGTTTACAAAGCAAAAGAAGCCGCGTTGGAGCGGCTTCGGAAGTTATGCATGGAGAGTCCCATTCTGCTCTGGAGGCAGGCATACAGACTGACTAAGCATGCTGTAAAAATTTTGTTGCATACTTTGGACAGATTACACACTTGAAAAGTCCTGTATGAAGAGTTAACATCACCCAAACCTTAAAAGGACGGTGATGTTATGAACACATTCTTTGAGACCTTGAAAGCCTACGTTGAGCAGCGTCCACCTAACTACGGCGATGGTGAGTCAGTACTGACCATGCTCTACGAATGCCACAACGAAAACAGCCCCTATGATAATGAGCAGATCAAGGCAGATTTCAATGAGCTGTACCAGCAGATGAACGGGATGCCGCTCCGGGAGATGGACAAGATCATCTACCCGGTCTGTAAACTGTGCCGGGATCATGAGAGAGCAGGGTAGTGTCAAGAGTTATGCGCAAAATTGTTTTCAGTGTCTGGTAGAAATCTATTACATGGGGGCGCCAATGCGCCCCTTGGTTACTTTTTAGCGGTCAGGGCGCAAAGGGTCAAGGGCGGCGTTAGCCGCTCGTCTTG
>JAFTXW010000026.1 GCA_017461445.1 Oscillospiraceae bacterium | reverse complement strand
GGTTAAAAGCCATCCATACGAGTTGGTATTGATTGTCATGTGGGTCCACCTGTTCCCATCCCGAACACAGAAGTTAAGCACATGTACGCCGACAATACTTGGCGGGTGACTGCCCGGGAAGATAGGTAATGCCAACACAAACATTCCCCCTTAGCTCAGTCGGTAGAGCGACGGACTGTTAATCCGCAGGTCGTTGGTTCAAGTCCAACAGGGGGAGCCATAGTTAGTGTACACTTTAGATATCAACTGCTAAAAGTTGATTCAAAGTGTACACTTTCTTGGTTTATAAGCGTTTTTTGGATAATTATGTTTGATTATTACAGGTAAAATGTTAACACGAATTTGCAACATTCCATAGATATCAAACCCATTGAAATAGATATTTCCCAAGAGTTGCGGCGATTTCACTGCATCTCGAACGAAATTGACGGTGCTTTTTTAAATTCCAGAGAATTCTGGAATAGGGCACCGCTTTTTTTATGAAGTTTTCAGAAAGTTATCAATTTATTTTTCGGACAAGCCGGAGTATCCGGGAGCGTTAAGCTCTCAGATGCTCCGGCTTTTTTATTTTCAGAAAGTTTTTATTTTGCGGATTGATTGGAGGATAAGGTACAATAAGTTGTGCAAATTGAAAACAGCAAAAAAACAGACACGGCTTGCCGGTCTCTGGTAGAATGAAGTTGCGACACACACATTCTGAAAGGAGACAGCAAACCATGTCCAACAACATTGTACAATTCAACGAGGAAATTATTAAGGGTCAAATCAAGGAATTGGTGCGCGGCAGCGTGGAGGAGACACTCAATGAACTGCTGGAAGCCGAAGCGGAGAAACTGACCCAGGCGGCCCGCTACGAGCGCAGCGAGGCCCGTCAGGGCTACCGCAGCGGCCACTATGACCGAAACCTGACCACCACCTCTGGGGACGTGACGCTCCATGTACCCCGTCTTAAGGGCATCTCCGAGGAAGAACTGCGAACGATCTATGGTATGGATGCGCTGATTCCTTATGTGGACTCGATCCTTCTGGGCTATCGGAAAAAGATCGACCTGTTGGATACACTTTAATTGCTGTTTTGTTCCGATTGTGCGCTGTGGTAAATTACCAGACAAATAGGGCTGCAGCAAAAAAACACATCGTCGCAGGCTTCTGCGTAGGTGAAGCAACTGCAGGGCGGAACAGCCACGAACAGATAAAGAATACAGCCCTGCAGGAGGAAACTCCTGCAGGGCTGAAAACATGATTGGGTTCAAAAGGGAAGTACTTCGTATTCGCGCTTTTTTCGACGGGTTTTCCCACAAATTCCTTATCTTCCGCAGCAGTTTTTGTATTTTCGTCCGCTCCCGCAGGGGCAGGGAGTATTACGGGAGGGCTTGCCGGAGGTGGTTGTGGGATTATGGCACTTGGCACGCAGCATATGACCTATTTTTGCAAGCGGATCGATGTAATTGTTATCGTAGGAAACATCCTTCAGGACTTTCTCCGCACTCAGCGCAGGAAGCCCCAGCTCGGCGGAGGTATGGCCCCGGTGAGAATAGCGGCGAGTATGGTGGCTCAGCTTCAGCAGCAGGTCAAGGAAGTCCCGGAAATCCTGCTGGTCCTGAAAACGAACCCCCAGACGCTGACCTTCGTCAATGATGTGCTGAATGTCTTCGTCCATCCGCAATTGTGAGCTAAATTCCTCTGTGATTTCTATGGGCGGACAACGGAGCTTGCGCTGGGTATTTTGCAGATAGCGGGTCAGCAAATACTGCTGGGGTGTGCTTTCAATGAAGAATTGGTCAGCATATTTTACGAATTCAGACCAGTCCGGGGTGTACCAGGGCTTTCCTTCCTGCTGTTTCTCCAGTGCGTAATAGTATTCATCACCGACGGAATACAGGTGCTCTGCAATCAGTTCACGATCCATGGGGCCGCCAGGTGGCAGTTCCTCATGAAAAATCTCCCTTCGGATGACGGCATAGTGATTGCCACGCTCGTGGGCGATGATCTCTGCAACATCCAGAAAATCTTCCTGGGAGATGGAGGACAGGTAGCGGGAGCACAGATCATACAGCTTGTCCAGTGGAATACGTGCGTATAAATTATTTGCTGCATCGAAGCAGATGTGTAGCTGACGAAATTTTTCCGCGGGGATACGCAGCTGACTGTGCATGCTGCTCAAAATTTCAGGCGGATATTCGGTGGGGAAACCGAACTCATCAAATTGTTCCAAGTAATATCACCTCTTGTTTTACAAATGCAGAAGCATATTCAGGGATGTGATAAGATCATCGCTGAAGTCATGCAAGTCATTGAGCATAATCACACCATCGTTCAGGAGTATAGCCGATGTGTAGAGCAACTCGGACCGTTTGAGCTGGAGTTGAACGCCGGGATGGTGCTTATCCTCCCGAATACGCTTCTCCAACGCTCAGAATTTTTCCGATGGATTCCCTTCTCCGGCCAGTATTTCTGCACACTCCCGGTTCAGGCGATCCATGTATGCTTCCTGCCAGCCGGGAAGCTGCTGGCGGAACAGTTTCCAGTCTTGGTTTGTAATTTCCATTTTGAGATCTTTCTCCCTTTTGCGGTTTGAATCAGAACAACTCCACTCGTTCCAACAGAAAATCGATCAGATTACAGTGGAAAATACCGTTATCATCGTAGAAATTATGGGGGATATCCATTCGGATAATGATCTTTTTGAAGAAGTCGCCGGTGAGCTTCAGGGAATCCAGCTCAGCGGATTCCTTCTGCCCTGTGCCCATCTGGAAGGCAGACTGGATATACAGCTTCCGGTCGCCGTGGTTGACAACGAAATCCACTTCCTTCTGGATGTAACTGCCGTTTCTGCGATCTATCACAACACCCACATCCACACTGTATCCACGGCGGATCAGGTCATTGTAGATGATGTTTTCCATGATGTGACCGGGATCGTACTGCCTGTAATTAAGCCGGGCATTTCGCAGGCCGATATCAGTATAGTAATATTTGTTTGGGTAATTGAAGTAGGATTTGCCCTTGACGTCATACCGCTGAGCCATGCGGATCAGAAAAGCGTCGATGGTATGGTTGATATAGCTGGAAACCAGAGCGGAATTGACCTTTTCCTGCCGCATACTGCCGATTACATTGGCTACATTGGTGGGGTTGGTTAGGGAACTGATCTGGGAAGCCAGGAAGTCCAGAATGTTGTTCAGGATATCCTCCCGCTCAATGCCGTTGCGCTCCACGATATTCTTGATATACAGTTCAGAATAGAGATTAGACAGGTAATCCTTCTTGTCCTGATCATCCTGCATTTGAATGACGCGGGGCATACCTCCGTAGAGCATATACTGATCCAATGCTTTCCGTTCGTCACCACCAACGTGGGAGTAAAATTCGCCGAAGGAGAAGGGATATACCCTGATTTGCGTAGCCCGTCCCCGGAACTCGGTGGCGATGTCACTGGAGAGCATCTTGGAGTTGCTGCCGGTGACGTAAACGTCCAAGTTTTTGTACGCTTTCAGTTCGTTGAGCATATCATAGAGACTGACTTCAATATCGTCATTTTCTGTATCTTTCACCTTCTTAGTGAATTGCACTTCGTCGATGAACAGGTAGAACTGCTTGCCCTTATCGGCGGTGACGATGGCTTCCACATACTCGCAGAGGACGATGGGGTTACGGAATTTGTAGTATTTCCGCTGATCCAGCTCGATGGTGATGATCTGATCCTCGGAGATGCCCTGTGCCAGCAAATGATCCCGGAACAACTCGAACAGCAGGACAGATTTTCCGCAGCGGCGGATGCCGGTGATGACCTTGATCTCTCCGTTGTGCATATGGCGGATAATTTGATTCAGGTAGAAATCACGTTTAAGCATGTCGTACACCTCGTACTTGCTTCGTAAATGTAGTAACTTTCAGATAAAGAATACCACAGGAGAATAAAAAAATCAAGCAAAATGCGTCTCTGTCTAAAACTTACTACATAACAGTGCTAAGTTTAAGTTAAATAATTACAGATGCTATGTACTGCACGGTCTGTATATGGCCTGGTGTAATACGGTTATGCCTGTCATATCTCGCGGTTCTTACGGGACACATCTTCTTGACCATCTGGCCGCCGACGGAGCCGGCTTCGCGGGAGGTCAGGTGGCCGTTGTAGCCGTTGGTCAGGTTGACGCCCACTTCCTGCGCTGCCTGCATCTTGAAACGGTCCATAGCCTCACGGGCCTGGGGGATATTGATCTGGTTGTTGTTAGAGTTGCTCATTGTAATTCTCTCCTCTTATCATTTTCCCGGAAAGCAAGCCGTTTTCCGGGAGGAATCGACTTTTTCTTTCCGTACACCTATTTTGACCCGGCGGAGAATTTGTATGCTTGGGTCTTTGCGGAATGCAAGGAAGGTTGTTCCAATCAATGAGATTGTCCTAAAAATATATACTCTGCTGGACTGGCGGCTGTATGCCTGAGTATTTGTCATAAAACGTTCACACATTCTTTATTGCAAAGAAAGGAAGAACGTGGTAAAATTATTCTGATTTTATATGCCTGTTTCCCGGAAGGTTAGGTGCCCGATATGCCAAAGTTCAGTGTAAAAAAACCGTTTACCGTTTTTGTGGCGGTGATCGCCATATTGGTGCTGGGTGTGGTGGCTTATTTTAAAATGACCCCCGATCTGCTGCCCAATATGGATTTTCCCTATGTGATGATCATGACCACATACCCCGGCGCGAGCCCGGAAAAGGTGGAGGCGGAGATCACAAAGCCCATGGAGCAGTCCATGTCCACATTGGAGCATATCAAGGAGGTCACCTCCACTTCCAGTGAGAATTATAGTATGGTCATGCTGGAATTTGAGGAGTCCGTGAATCTGGACACCACCAGCGTGGATATTCAGCAGGCCATCAGCAGCATGTCCGCCGGATGGGATGATATGGTAGGCGCGCCCTATATTTTGAAGATCAATCCCTCCATGCTGCCCGTTGAGGTGGCGGCGGTGTCTATGGACGGTATGGATACCGTGGAGCTGACGGAATTCCTGAACGAGACCCTGATGAACAAGCTGGAGGGTATCTCCGGCGTGGCACGAATCAGCACCACCGGTGCTGTGGTGCAGGAGCTGCATGTGATCCTGGATCAGGAAAAGATCGACGCCTTGAACGCGGACATTCAAAGTGCCATTTCCGGCGAGCTGGACAAGGCCGCCGAGGAGCTTCAAATTCAGATGGATCAGCTGAAGGAGGCTCAGGAGCAGCTTGCCAATGCCAAAAACCAGCTGGCTACCGGCGGAGATACTCTGGCGGAGCAGACCGCCCAGGGCGAGGCACAGATCAACCAGCAGCGCGACCAGCTGCTGACTACCCGGGCAGACCTGAACGACCAGCTGATCCAGCTGCAGTCCGCCAAGACCCAGCTGCAGACGATCCTGGATGTACTGAAAGTCCTGCAGGACGGCATTACTGTGCTGGAAGAGGAAGCGGGAAATCTGGCGGTGGAAATTGAGCGGCTGGAAGAATTGCAGGTCACAGCTGATGACCTTCGGCTGGTGATCGATATGCTGGAAGCGGAGATCCAGCGGCTGGAAGCCTCCGGCAGCATGAGCCTGGAGGAGATCGAGGCCGCTGTCCAAAGGATCAAAAACAGCGAGGAATACATTCAGGCCCACGGGGCTTGGACCCAGCTGCAGGCGGAGCTGGCTTACTATGGCCTGGATGCGGATAACATCCAGCAGCGGCTGGAAAGCGACCGGGATATGCTCCAGGAGCTGAGCCAGCGGCTGGAAATTCTGCTGGGCGATCTGCTGGAGCAGGGGCTTGACCAGTTTTCTCTGGATGACACCATCCTGGAAATGGAGGGCCAGATGGCCCAAATCGATGCGGGCACCATCGCCATCCAAGATGGCATTGAGCAGTTGGACGCGGGTATGCTCCAGCTGGAGGATGCCCAGGCACTGCTTAGCGAGCAGAAGACCTCCGGCATTCTGGAATTGGCAAACGCCAATACGGAGTTGGCTGTCAACAGCACCACCATTACCAGTGCCCTGACCCAGTTGGAAATGGGTATGCAGACGCTGGAAACCAGCCGACAGGAAGCTCTGGAAGCCTCTGACCTGAATGGGATCATCACCATGGATATGGTGTCCGGCATTCTGACGGCCCAGAACTTTGCCATGCCCGCGGGCTATGTGGAGCAGGATGGCATCAGCTATATGGTTTCGGTGGGTAAGGAGATCACCGAGCGGGAGGCCCTGGAAAACCTGCTGTTGTTCGACTTGGGGATGGAGAAGGTAAAGCCCATCTACTTAAAGGACGTGGCGGCGGTGATGCTCACCGACAACCGGGACGAGGTCTACGCCAAGCTTAACAGCCAGAGCGGCATCATGCTGAGCTTTGAAAAGCAGAGCACTTACGCCACCGCGGCCACTACCAACAACATCAACGACCGGTTCCGGGAGCTGGAAGCGGAATATCCTGGGCTGCAGTTTGTGGCCTTGATGAACCAGGGCGACTACATCTATCTGATCGTGGATTCCATTCTGAGCAGTTTGCTGCTGGGCGCGGTATTTGCCGTGATCGTGCTGTTCCTGTTCCTGAAGGATATCCGCCCCACTTTTATTACCCTTTGTTCCATCCCCATCAGCGTGGTTTTCGCCATCGTGCTGATGTACTTCTCCGGTGTTACCATCAATATGATCTCTCTGTCGGGCCTTGCTGTGGCGGTGGGTATGCTAGTGGACAACTCCGTGGTCGTTATTGAGAATATCTACCGTCTCCGGGCAAAGGGTGCCAACGTGATCCAGGCCGCCGTGTCCGGTGCCCAGCAGGTGGCGGGCGCGGTCACGGCTTCGACCCTGACCACCGTCTGTGTGTTCCTGCCCATCGTGTTTGTTGAGGGTATCACCCGCCAGCTGTTCACTGACCTGGCTCTGACCATGACCTATGCCCTGATGGCAAGCCTGATCGTTTCCCTGACCCTGGTGCCTGCTATGGCTTCCGGTATGCTGCGCAAGGAAAAGCAGACCAAAGAAACCCTTATGAATAAATTCCTGGCTGTTTATGAAAAGCTGGCTGCCTGGTCGCTGGATCACAAGGCCATTGTGCTGGGAGTGTCTCTTTTGCTGCTGATCGTCACGGGCGTTGCCAGTATTTCGAGGGGCTTCATCTTCATGCCGCAGATGGATATGCCCAATGTCAGCGTCTCCGTCACCATGCCGGAGGATTCCTCTATGGAAGATGCGGCGGACCTTGCCGACCAGGTGCTGTCCCGGATCGAAGCTGTGGAGGGCATCGCTACCATCGGTGCCATGATGGATTCCGGCGGAAGCTCTCTGCTGGGCGGCGGCAGCGGCACGGGATACAGCCTGACGGTCTACATTACCCTGGCGGACGACACCGCTTCCGGTGCGGCTGTGGGCACTGAGATTGAGGATGCCTGCGCGGATCTGCCCTGCACCGTTTCCGCCAGCTCCGCTATGCTGGATATGAGCATGCTCACCGGCAGCGGCCTGTCCATGCGGGTCTATGCTGAGGACATGGAGGTGCTCCAGAGTGCGGCCAGGGAGGCGGCTGATTTGCTTGCCAGCCTGGAGGGCGTTACCGAGGCATCTGACGGTCTGGAGGACGCGGCCCCGGCACTTCATGTGGACATCGACCGAAACAAGGCCATGCAGAAGGGTATGACCGTGGCCCAGATCTATATGGAGCTGGCAGCGGCTCTGACCAATACCACCACCAATATGACCCTGGAGCTGGACGGCACTTCCACCGAGGTGATTATCGAGCGGCCTGAGGGTACCACGCTGGATATCGATGGGCTGAAAAACTATCGCTTCGAGGTAGAGGGCCGGGATGGGGAAGTGACCACTTTCGTGCTTACGGATGTGGCGGAGGTTCGGGAAGCCACCAGCCTGAATGCCATCAGCCGTATCAGCCAGCGGCGGTACCTCTCCGTTTCCGCGACCCTGGCACCGGGATACAATGTGACCCGGGTCACCAGCGAGGCGGAGCGGCTCATGGCCCGGGCAGATTTGGGCAAGGGCGTTACCTATGAATTTACTGGCGAGAATGAGACCATCATGGAGGCTGTGGAGCAGCTTCTGTTGATGCTTCTGCTGGGTGTGCTGCTGGTGTACCTGGTCATGGTGGCCCAGTTCCAGAGCCTTAAATCCCCCTTCATCGTTATGTTCACCATCCCCCTTGCCTTCACCGGCGGCTTTATCGCTCTGCTGCTGTGCGGTATGGAGGTGAGCGTGGTGTCCCTGATCGGCTTCGTTATGCTGGTGGGTATCATCGTCAACAACGGTATTGTGCTGGTGGACTACATCAACCAGCTGCGTATGGAGGGCATGGAGCGGCGTGCTGCCATTTTGGAGGCGGGCAGAACCAGAATGCGCCCCATCCTGATGACCACCATCACCACTGTTCTGGGTCTTATTGATATGGCTGTCCGCAAGTCTGCGGGCACCGCCCTGATGCAGCCCATTGCTGTGGTCTGTATCGGCGGCCTGATCTATGCCACATTGATGACGCTGTTTGTGGTTCCCTGTATTTATGACCTTCTGAACAAAAAGGAACTGCGCAGCGTCCGGGAGGAGGATTTGAAGCTGCTGGATATCTGACCCTTGCAATCCTGCGGGGATTGTGTTATGATAAACTTCACAACGTTAAGGAGGAATCTCCATGAGTGTCCACGAATCCGGCGAAATGTATCTGGAAGCCATCTATGTGCTGCATGAAAAGACAGGCTTTGTCCGCTCCATCGATGTCAGCGAATATCTGGGATATTCCAAGCCCAGTGTGTCCCGGGCCATGGGCATCCTGCGCACCGGCGACTATATTACCGTGGACACGGACGGCTCCATCACGCTGACGGAGAAGGGGCACGAGATCGCCCGGAAAATCTATGAGCGGCATACCATTCTGACCAAGCTGCTGATCCACATCGGTGTCACGGAGGAGACCGCTGCCGCCGATGCCTGCAAGCTGGAGCATTCTATCAGCGACGAATCCTTTGAGGCCCTGAAAAAGTTTGCGGCCAATATTCTGTAACGACAAAACACCGCAGAACCGGGTTCTGCGGTGTTTTTTTGTTAAATTCGCCGATTCAACCACAGGTCGTTTTACTTTTTTGGCCCCATTTGATACATTGGCAGCAGGAGGTGATGGGTATGCGTCCCGAAGAATTTGGGCCGTTCCTTTCTGAACAGAGAAAAAACAAAAATATGACCCAGACGGAATTTGCGGAGGTGCTCCATGTGTCCACTGCGGCCGTCAGCAAATGGGAGCGGGGGAAATGCCTGCCGGAGGTAAGCAAGCTGGAGGATATTGCCCAGGTGCTGAGCATCAGCGTCCTGGAAGTGATGCAGTGCCGCGTTTCCCAGGAGCCGGTGGCGGCGGAAGCAGTGAAGGAGACCTATGCGGAAACAGCCAATCTATCCAAGGCTCAGTACCAAAAGCGTATGTTGAAATGGATCGCCGGGCTGATGATCGCTGCGGCAGCGGTGGGGATCGTCATCGGCCTTCACTATTTCCCGGTTTGGCGGGTGGCAAAGGTTTGGTGGCCCAGCTATTTTACCACCGGGGAGATCAGCCAGCTGGCCTATATCGGCACCCCAGAGGACCGGGTCATCGCTAAGGAGGTACTGGCGGAGGCGGAGAAGGCATTCTGTGATATTTCCACACCCTATGAGGAGAAAGAAGAAAAATTCGGGAAGCTTTCCCGCTATGCAACCGAGGCGGAGCGGGGAGCCGTATCGGAAAGCCACACCCTGGAATTGTGGTCGGCGGATTTTCGCCTTACTGATGGCACCATGTGGGTCTATTACTCCCAGGAAGCCTATGATGAAAACGGCGAGACGATTTGCGGCAGTTGGCGCATTCCTTCGCTTTGGTATCTGGAAAAGAACGCGGCGGGGGAGTGGGAAGTGGTTGCTATCAAGGAACACCCATAAAAATTTCTGAATGCAAAATGCAGAATGCTGAATGCAGAATGGCGGATGCCATCATTCTGCACTTTGCACTCTGCATTCTGCATTTATTTGTCCAGCAGCTTTTCGATATCTGCCTTGGGGCGGTAGCCTACGGCCTGGGCGGTGGGCTGACCGTTCTTTATGACCACCAGGGTGGGGATGCTGGCGACACCGAACTGCATGGCAAGCTCCATTTCCTCGTCCACGTTTACCTTACCCAGCAGGATATCCTCCCGCTCTTCGGCGATCTCCTCCACAATGGGGGCGACCATCCGGCAGGGGCCGCACCAGGGGGCCCAGAAGTCCAGCAGGACGGTCTTTTCACTGTTTTTTACCAGTTCGTCATAGTTGGCCTTGGTGATATTTACATAGGACATAGTTATTTCTCCTTTGCATGTTTTTCTGTTTTCAGTATACTCTATTTTGATGGATTATGCAAGCGCATAGGCAGCTTGACAAAAAAGGGCAAACCTGCTATGATGCAGAAAATGAGGTGAATGACGATGCCGAACTGCAATGGAAACTGTGGCTCCTGCTCCGGCTGTGCCCGGGAGCTGGTGCTGACTCAATTGGAAATGGATTTCCTGAACGAGCTTGCCCAGGTGGCCTTTCTGCCGGTGGCCCGGAGCATGGGCGACCTGACGCCCGTGTATCTGGAAGCCGGGGAGGAAAAGAAAGAGGAATACAGCCTGCTGCTCCAATGTCTGGAAAAGAAGGGGCTGATCTCCCTGGATTTTGACAAGCCCCTGAAGGGCTTCGACGACGGGGCCTACAAGGCATACCCTATCCGGGGAAGCATGGCCCTGACAGAGCGTGGGCAAAAGGTAATGGAATTGCTGGAATACCAGGGAATAGAGGAGGAAAATCCGTGAGTATCGTGAAAAATGAACCCAAGTACAAAAACGGCCTGTTACAGGCCATCCGTGCCCAGCTGGAGCACCGGGCCCACTGGCTGTACCTTCTGTGCGACGAGGCCGGCAAGCGGGGCCTGGACTGGAAGGAATTCGGATATCCCGCCATCCGCCGCTGCGGACTGAGCCAGGGTGCGGATCTGGTGAAGAAGGGCGGCACCGACAGCCTGAAGGGCCTGCGCAAGACCCTCTTTACCAAGCCCGCCCAGCTGGTGTTTGAAATGGATGTGCTGGAAAGCACCGACGATAAGCTGTCCATCGACTTCCACTACTGCCCTCTGGTGAAGGCCTGGCAGAAGGCGGGCTGCACTGACGAGGAGATCGCCACCCTCTGCGACATCGCCATGTGCGGCGACCACGGCATCGGCGAGTGCTACAACGCTGTGCTGGATCTGTCCAAGTGCATCGCTAAGGGCGACGATGTGTGCTCCCTGCGGTACCATAAGAAATAACATGGACATATGGGGAGGGTCAGCGGCCCTCCCATTTCTTGTGTGCGGGCTGCGTATATTTGTCTTTCGGTGGTTGATTTTATGACAAAATGTGCTATAATCAAGCAATGAACAAACAGAAAAGGAGTGGCACCATGAAAAAAGGCGACCACCTGTATCAGCAATATGTGAACATCCTCTTTGAGGAGCTGCGGCCCGCAATGGGCTGCACCGAGCCCATTGCATTGTCCCTGGCAGGCGCAAAGGCACGGCAGATTTTGGGCGTTCTTCCGGATAAAATCCGGCTGGCGGTCAGCGGCAATATAATTAAAAATGTAAAAAGCGTAGTGGTGCCCAATACAGGCGGCCTTCATGGTATGGAGGCGGCGGTTTGTGCAGGTATCGTGGCGGGTGACGCGGACAAGGAGCTGCAGGTCATCAGTGCCATCCCCAAAGAGCAGCATCCTGCCATCAAGGAATATATGGAAACGGTGGACATGGAGATTTGTCCTTCCGATTCTGAGCTGGTATTCGACATCGACCTGACGGTCAGCGCGGGGGAGGATACCGTCCGCCTGCGGATCATTAACCACCATACCAATATCGTGCTGATTCAGAAGAATGACGAAATTCTGCTTCAGCTGCCCATTTCTGAATCCTCCGAGGATCACCTGACGGACAAGTCCTGTCTGACGGTGGAAAAAATCGTGGAGTTTGCGGACGCGCTGGACATCAAGGATGTCCGGGAATGCGTAGGACGGCAGATCGAATGCAACATGGAGATCGCCAAGGAAGGCCTGGATGGAAATTGGGGTGCCAATATTGGCAGTGTCATCCTGGCCCGTCAGGGCGGCTCCATGGAGAAGAAGGCTTGCGCCTGGGCGGCGGCAGGCTCCGATGCCCGTATGAGCGGCTGCGAGAAGCCTGTCATTATCGTGTCGGGCAGCGGCAACCAGGGCATCACCGCCAGCGTTCCCGTGGTGGTCTATGCCTGGGAAATGGGTGCATCGGAAGAACAGCTGATCCGGGCCGTGGCCCTCAGTGATCTGGTGACCATCCACCAGAAGGCGGGCATTGGCCGCCTTTCTGCCTACTGCGGTGCCATCAGCGCGGGCTGCGGTGCAGGCGCGGGCATTGCCTACCTCCAGGGCGGCGGCCTCAATGCCATCGCCCACACAGTGGTCAACGCCATCGCCATTCTCTCCGGCACCATCTGCGACGGTGCTAAGCCCTCCTGTGCCGCCAAGATCGCGGCGGCGGTGGACGCGGGCATTCTGGGCTATCACATGTATCTGGAACACCAGCAGTTCTATGGGGGCGACGGCATCGTCACCAAGGGTGTGGACAACACGGTGTACAATGTGGGCCGCCTGGCCCGGGAAGGTATGCGGGAGACCGACCGCACCATCCTGGAAATTATGATGAACAATTGAGATGATTTTAAGTGACTTGGAACGAATATAAAAACGGTGTCCATACAGGCCTGCCCGTGGGCCTGGGCTATTTCTCCGTCAGCTTTGGCTTCGGTGCCATGGCGGCGGCCCAGGGCATCAAGGCTTTGGACGCGGCCCTGATCTCCATAACCAACCTGACCAGCGCGGGCCAGTTTGCGGGCCTGACATTGATCGTGGCGGCGGCAACATTGTGGGAAATGGTGCTGACCCAGTTGGTCATCAACAGCCGCTATGCCCTTATGAGCCTGGCCCTTTCCCAGCGGATGGGGGAGAAAATTGGCTTTTTGCCCCGGCTGATCATTGCTTTTTTCAATACCGACGAGATTTTCGCCTTGGCTATGGCCCGGAAGGAGCCGCTGACGCTGCCCTTTATGCTGGGTCTCGGAACCCTGCCCCTGATTGGCTGGACCGGCGGCACCCTTTTTGGCGCGCTGGCTGGGTCTGCGTTACCGCAGGATATCCGGGCGGCACTGGGAGTCATGCTCTACGGCATGTTTATCGCCATTGTGGTGCCCCCTGCCAAGGAAGATCGGCCTGTTCTGGCTGCCGTGGTGCTGGCACTGGTGTTCAGCTGCCTGTTTACTTATGTGCCGGGACTGAAGGAAGTGTCTGCAGGCATTTCCATTGTGGTATGCACGGTGGCGGCAGCCGGTATCTGCGCGGCTCTGTTCCCCATCAAGGACGAGGAGGATGAAGCATGAGCATCTATCTTTACATCCTCACCATGGCTCTGACGACGTATCTGATCCGGGTGCTGCCCCTGACCATTTTCCGCAAGCCCATCAAAAGCCGCTTTTTGCGGTCTTTCCTGCACTATGTGCCCTATGCCTGCTTGACGGCCATGACCTTCCCGGCGATTTTAAGCAGCACCGCGTCTATTATCAGCGGCGCGGCGGCATTGGCGGTGGCAGTATTCCTGGCCTACAGGGGGAAAAGCCTGATCGTGGTGGCCCTGTCCAGCTCCGCGGCGGTGCTGGTGACGGAGTTTGTGATGTCCTTCCTGTGATACTACTTTTTATTAGAAATCTTTCATTTCTAATAAAAAGTGCACTGCCTGACGGCATTGCCGATTTTGCTATTTTCGGAAAGAAAATAGTAAAATCCCGTCTCATATGATTCTCATATCAAAACCTTCAATTCTTGCAAATTAAAGGTTTAATTGAGAATCAGTATGAAAATGTTAAAATACTGTATCCAATCCCCGGTAAGCCTTGACTTACCGGGGATTTTTTGTTATAATGCGCCGTGAAGAGGGAGTAGTCGGCGCGATGAGCGGGACTGGATCGACATACTGGGGAAACCCCGGTTCAGCCTGAAATGACGAGACTTGACAGGCCGGCTCAGTCTCTCTATGCCTTCTGTGCTGACCTGCGATCAGTACGGAGGTATTTTTTTATGGGATTGAGTGAATTACTGCTGCTGGCACTGGGTGTCAGTATGGATGCCTTTGCGGTCTCCATCTGCAAGGGACTGGCTATGAAAAAGGCAACCTTAAAGGCGGGCCTGACCTGCGGTGTTTGGTTCGGCGGCTTCCAGGCATTGATGCCCCTGATCGGCTTCTTCCTGGGCACGCTGTTTGCTGAAGCGATTCAGGCCGTTGACCACTGGGTGGCCTTCATCCTGCTGGGCATCATTGGCGTCAATATGCTGAAGGAAGCCCTCGAAAAAGAGGAGGAGGGCTGCGGCTGCGAGGAGCAGAACGCGGATCTGTCTGTAAAGACTATGTTCGTCATGGCGGTGGCTACGTCTATTGACGCTCTGGCTGTTGGTATTTCCCTGGCTATGGCTGGTAATGTGAACATCGTTATGGCTGTCCTGCTGATCGGTGCCTTCACCTGCGTTATGTCCACCATCGGTGTCAAGGTGGGCAATGTCTTCGGCAGCCGCTTTGAGAAGAAGGCGCAGCTGGCAGGCGGTGTCATTTTGATCCTGCTGGGCCTGAAGATCCTCCTGGAGCACCTGGGGATTTTATCATGATCCGTACGGAAAAACGGCTGCGGCTGGCCTATACGCTGCTGGCACTGAACCTGGTCTTCATCTGGGGAAACTCCCTGCTCCCCGGAGAGCTTTCGGGAGCCATCAGTGACTGGGTCAAGGAGCTTTTATCCCATCTGCTGGCCGGAACGCCTTCCGCCGGCGGAGGCGGGGGACTTCTGCGGAAGCTCGCCCATTTCACGGAATTTGCTGCCCTGGGTATGTGCCTGGGGTGGATCGCCGGTATGCTGGCAAAGCCCCGATCCCGGGCACTGCTGGCAGGTATCCTGGCGGCCTGCATCGATGAGACCATTCAGGTTTTTGTCCCGGACCGGGGGCCAAGCCTGATCGATGTGGGAATCGACAGCTGCGGAGTGCTGACCGGTATCACGCTGCTGTATTTTGGGTATGATTATCTGAAACGAAAACACAATAAGGAGTAACAAAATGAAGAAGTTTGTATCTGTCATTCTGGCCCTGGCCATGACCCTGACCCTGGCCGCCTGCGGCGCGTCCAATGCCGAGCCTACCACCGAGACCACTGTTCCTCCCACCACCGAGGCCGCTGCCGTTCTGGAGGGTACCCTTGAGGAGCTGCTGAACCAAGTCATCACCGAGGAGCCTGTGGAGTTTATGGGCGGTGTGATCCCTGTTGACCTGACTGACACCAGCGAGGATGGCCTGTGGGCGATCAAGTATAACACCGGCCTGGATTCTGCCGACCAGATCAGTGAAGCCGCCGTGTACGAGCCCATGATGGGTTCCATTGCCTATTCCATGGTCATGGTTCGTGTCAACGCCGGTGAGGATGCACTGGCTGTTGCCGAGGCCATGAAGGCCGGTATCGATACCCGTAAGTGGATCTGCGTGGAAGCAAACGATCTGCTGGTTGCCGGTTACGGCGATGTGGTGATGCTGATCATGGTGGATAACGCTAACGGCATGACCGCCCAGTCCTTCGTGGATGCCTTCCAGAAGGTTGCCGGTGCGGAACTGGATTTCGTAATCTAAAAAGTAAGATGGCAGCGGCGTTTGTCGCTGCCATTTTTCAATAATGAGGAGTTACCTATGCTCTTTTCCAGCATTCCATTTTTATATTACTTTCTCCCGGCGGTGCTAATTGTGTATTTTCTGGTGCCCTGGAAGTTGAAAAACGGAGTTTTGCTCCTGTCCAGTCTATTTTTTTACGGCTGGGGGGAGCCGAAGCTGCTGTTTCTTATGGTGTTCACCGTTCTGCTGTTCTATTTCTGCGGCCTTGCCATTGGCAGGACAGGGGAGCAGCGGTGGAAGAAATTCTGGCTGGCAGTTTCGGTGGTTATCAGTATTGCCTTGCTGGGGCTTTTCAAGTATGCTGATTTCTTTATCGGCAGCTTCAATGCCGTTGCGGGGCTGAGTGTGCCGCTGCTGCGGCTGGCTCTGCCTGTGGGCATCAGCTTTTATACCTTTCAGTGCCTCAGCTACACCATCGACGTGTACCGGGACAATGTGCCCGCTCAGAAAAATCTCATCTCCTTCGGTGCCTATGTGGCACTGTTTCCCCAGCTGATCGCAGGCCCCATCGTCCGGTATGTGGACGTGGCTCGGGAACTGGACAGGCGCACCCACAGCTGGGAGGACTTCGCTGTGGGCATACGCCGGTTCCTGCTGGGCCTGGGGAAGAAGGTCATTCTGGCAGACAACTTCGCGCTGCTGATGAAGCTGTTCCGGGAGAGTGGCGAAAAATCCGTCCTGTTCTACTGGATGTACGCTGTTGCCTTTACTCTGAATATTTACTTCGATTTTTCCGGCTATTCCGATATGGCAATTGGTCTGGGCCGGGTGTTTGGGTTCCGTTTTATTGAGAATTTCAATTATCCCTACCTTTCCAAAAGCATAACCGAATTCTGGCGGCGGTGGCATATGAGCCTTGGCAGCTGGTTCCGGGACTATGTCTATATCCCCCTGGGGGGCAACCGGGTGAGCCGCGGCCGCTGGGTGTGCAACATTCTGGCGGTCTGGATGCTGACGGGATTATGGCACGGGGCGGCATGGAATTTTGTGCTCTGGGGCCTGCTGTTCGCGGCGGTGCTGCTGATCGAAAAATGGGTACCTGCATTGCAAAAGCTGCCGAATATTCTGCGGCATGGCTATGTGCTGCTGATCGTGGTGCTGAGCTTCGTGCTGTTCAACGCAGAGAGTATGGCCCAGGCGGGCAGCAACCTTGCCTGTATGTTTGGCTTTGGAAATCTGCCCCTGACCTCCGCCCCTGCGCTGTACTATCTGCGAAGTTATGCCCCGCTGTTTGCGGCGGGCTTTGTGGGTTCCGCGCCTGTGGTGCGGGATGCCGCACGCAAGCTCGAACAGACGAAGTTGTGCGGTGTGTTGGAGCTGGCTCTGATGCTGGGGCTGCTGCTGGTTTGCACGGCCTATCTGGTGGACGGTTCCTTCAGCCCGTTCCTGTATTTCCGTTTCTGAGGAGGTGGCGAAGATGACGAAAAAAGTATGCGCCATCCTTCTGGCGGCGGTTTGGGGGCTGCTGGCGGTATCGCAGCTGGTGCTGCCCGATCAGGAAGTCTCCGACGCGGAGCGGCGTCCGCTGGTGCAGATGCCTGAAATCAGCGTGGAAAGCCTGCTGGACGGCAGCTTCATGGCGGATTTTGAGGACTATTCCCTGGATCAGTTCCCCCTTCGGGACACTTTCCGCAAGATAAAATCCCTGTTCCACTACTATGTTTTGGGGCAGAGCGACAACAATGGTATTTATATCGCGGGCGGCAGCGCGGTGAAGCAGGAATATCCTCTGAACGAAAGCTCTGTGAACCATGCGTTGGAACGGTTCAACTATCTTTACGACAAGTATCTGACGGGTTCTAAGGTCTATATGGCCATCGTTCCTGACAAGGGATACTATTTGGCGGAAGGCAGCAGCCATCTGGCCCTGGACTATGAAGCCATGTTCACGGCTTTCCGGGAAGGAATGCCCTGGGCCACCCATATTGATCTTACGGATGTCCTTAGCGGGGAGGATTACTACCGCACCGACACTCACTGGCGGCAGGAGAACCTGCTGGATGCCGCAAGGAAGCTCTGCAATGCCCTGGGCGTCACCGCTCCCGAGGCAGAGGACTACACCCTCACCCAATTGGAGCGGCCCTTCTACGGTGTGTATTACGGTCAGGCGGCACTGCCCATGGAGCCGGACACGATATATCTTCTGGAAAGCGAGCTCCTGAAAGCCTGCACGGTCTACGACTATGAAAGCGGCAAGACAACAGCCGTTTACGACCTGGAGAAGCTGGAAAGCAAAGATCTTTACGACGTGTTCCTCTCCGGTGCCCGGAGCCTGCTGACCATCGAGAATCCCAACGCCGCAACCGACCGGGAGCTGATCGTTTTCCGGGATTCCTTCGGAAGCTCTGTCGTCCCTCTGCTCCTGCAGGACTACGCAAAGGTGACCCTGTTGGATATCCGCTATATCCAGATCGACCTTCTGGAACAGTTTGTGGAATTCAAGGGACAGGATGTGCTGTTTCTGTACAGCACGTTGGTGCTTAATAACAGTTCGACCATAAAATAAATCTATCCCAATAAAAAACCAGCTCCCCGACTTAGGGAGCTGGTTTTCTTATGTGGTCAGGTTTTGGATCCATTTGCCTTGTTTCAGCATGAAGGCACCCAGTGCGCATTTGACCAGGTCGGTTCCCTGGCAGATGGCGAAGAGGGGCAGGATGGAGAGGTCTGTAAACCGGCTCAGGCAGAAGGCCAGGGGTACGCAGCAGGCCCACACGAAGCAGCTGTCGAACAGGAAGGTGACCAGTGTCTGACCGCCGGAGCGGAGGGTAAAATAGGTGGCGTTGGTGTAGGAATTAAAGGGCATCATCACCGCGTTGATGCAGATCAGCATAGAGGCCAGCTGCCGCACTTCTTCGGTGGTATTGTAGATCCGAGGGAACAGGCCTGAGATCAGTGCCATGAAGCCGCCGAAAAGCAGACCGGAAACGACAGAAACGGTGATGAGCTTCCGGTTGGAGTCCCGTACCTGCTCCTCCGTGTTGCCCGCCCCCAGCATCTGTCCCATGATGATGCCGACGGCGTTGCCCATGGACAGATACACCACGCTGGCCAGATTGTAAATGGTGCTGGAAATATTCATGGCAGGCACTACGTCCAGACCACAGGTGGAGTAGCACTGGTTCAGGATCGCCATGCCGCTGGCCCAGAGAAATTCGTTTACAAGAAGGGGCATGCCCTTTTTGGTGATGGAGCCCAGCAGCTTTCCGGGAATGTATGCCGAACGGTAGACACCCACAATAAAGGGATTCTTCTCCCGGTGCATGTGAGTCCAGCCAGCCACGATGGCAAGCTCCACATACCGGGAAATGACGGTAGCCAGTGCCGCACCCTCCACACCCATGGCGGGGGCACCGAAGTGTCCGAAGATCAGGATGTAATTCAGCACCAGATTTACCAGCACGGCGGCAATGCCTGCCAGCATAGGGACGAAGGTCTCACCGGTTTCCCGGAGGGTGCTGGAATAGGTGTTGGTCAGTGCAAAGGGCAGAAAGCCCCAGACCATCACGGAAAGGTAGGAAAGGCCATACGCCATGGCACCGGCGGCGGTGGCGGCATCGCCTTCACCGGTAAGGTAAAGGCCAATCAGCAGCTTTCCGCCGAAGGTGAAAATGGCGATGCCAATCAGGGCGATAGCGGAGCACACCAGTGCTTTAAAGCGGAAGGTGTGGCGGATACCCTCGTCATCCCGGGAGCCGTGGAACTGGGCGGTGAAGATGCCCGCACCGGAGCTGGCACCGAAGACGCACAGATTGAACACGAAAAGCAGGCCGTTGACGATGGAAACGCCGCTCATGGGAACGGTGCCCACCTGACCCACCATGATGTTGTCCAGCAGGGAGACAAAGTTGGAAATGCCGTTTTGAATGATGATGGGCACGGCTACCCCAAGGACATGGCGGTAAAACGCCCTGTCGCCGATGTAACGTTTGAACATGGGAACCTCAGAATGAACATAGTAGGGGAGGGTCTTGACCCTCCCGGTAATTTTGCGAAAGCAAAATTACATCGTCACAGGCGATAATCCTGATTTATTTCCCTTCGGGAAATCCCCAAAATCCATTCGGATTTTTGGCGGGAGGGTCAAGACCCTCCCCTACAAAGAAGATTAGAGTTCAACACCGCCGAGGAAGACGCGCTTGGTGGTGTAGTTGGAATCGGTGATGATGAAGTCTGCCAGCTTGCCGGATTCGATGGTGCCGATTTTGGCATCCGCGCCGATGGCCTTGGCGGGGTTATAGGTGGCGGCACGGACGGCCTCCTCCTCGGGGACATTCCAGGAGATGGTGTTCACCAGGCACTGCCACAGGTTGGCGGCGGAGCAGGCAATGGTCTCGGTGCCTACCAGTTTGGCAACACCACCGCGAAGTTCTGCCATCTGACCACCCAGATCGAACTGGTAGCCTTCAGGCTGGCCGGCGCAGCGGCCGGAGTCAGAGACCAGGATCATCCGGTCACGGAACATGGTAAAGGCCAGACGGACGGAGGAAGGATGGATATGGTAGCCATCGCAGATGATCTCTGCCTGGACGTTAGGATTCTCTACAGCGGCGGGGATGACACCGGGATTCCGGTGGTGGATGCCGGGCATGGCGTTGTACAAGTGGGTCAGGTGAGTGACACCTGCGTCAATGGTGGCCTTGGCATGGTCGTAATCGGAATCGGTGTGGGCGATGGATACGGTGCACAGCTCCTTGGCCTTCTCCACGAATTCCGCTGCGCCGGGCAGCTCGGGAGCGATGTCCACGATGCGCACCAGACCGCTGCAGCCCTCGTAAAGGGCCTTGAAGCCCTCGAAGTCAGGCTCCTTCAGGTAGTCGGGGTTCTGGGCACCGCGCTTCTTGTAGGAGAAGTAGGGGCCCTCCATCTGGATGCCCATGAGCCGGGAATGGCCTGCGGGGGCTTCCTCTGCCAGCTGCTTCGCGGTGGCAAAGGCCTTCTCCAGCACATCGTAGGGCAGGGTCATGGAGGCGGGGGCAAAGGAGGTGACACCGCACTGGGCATAGTAGGCGGCCATCTTCTTCAGGCCTTCGTAGTCGCCGTCGGAGAAGTCTGCGCCGGAGTTGCCGTGGCTGTGGACTTCCACCAGGCCGGGGATGACGGTGGCACCCTGCAGGTCGATGGCATCGGCAGGGACGGCTTCGGGCAGGACTTCGCCAAAGAGACCGTCCTTCACTTCAAAGGCACCGGTGTGAAAATGAAAATCGGAGGTGAAAATGCGGGCGTTTTTGTAATACATAATCGAATCTCCTTTTTTATAAAATATCTACCATAATAGTACCATGACCGATATAAAAAAGCAATTTCTAAATTGATTCTTATAAAGATATCCGTTAAATTGGTGCCTGCGGTAAATTGTAAATTTTCCGTGTACCTCTTGCATATATGTGCGTGTTGTGCTAAAGTATTATGTAGCGTGCTACATTTTATTTTGGAGGTGATTTCCCTGCTTCCGCACTATGGTCACCTGCTCCGTATCCTGCACAGCTGCACTGACCAGGCAATGTCAAACGCACTGGCTGCCATGGAGCTGACTGCGGCCCAGGGCCACATCATGGGCTATCTGGCCCACCGCAAGGACCCGCCCTGTCCCCGGGATCTCGAAGAGGCCTTCCATCTAAGCCACCCCACGGTTTCCGGCCTTTTGTCCCGGCTGGAAAAGAAGGACTTCATTGCCCTGCGGACGGATGAAAACGACCGCCGCTGCAAGCGCATCTATGTTCTGCCGAAGGGGCGGGAGTATCAGGAGACTATGCACAAGACCATCCTCGCCAACGAGGAAAAGCTGGTGCAGGGCTTCACCGATGAAGAAAAGGAGCAGTTCGCCCAGCTCCTGAACCGCGCTATCCGTAACATGGGCGGAAATCCCTGCAAACGCAAACACAAGGAGGAACCCAACGAATGATCAAACGATTGGCCCGGTGCATCCGGGAATATAAGTGGCCTGCCCTCCTCAGCCCCCTTTGCATGGTGGGAGAGGTGACGATGGAGGTACTGATCCCCCTGGTCATGGCAGAACTGTATGACTACGGCGTTGTCCTGCAGGACATGAACGTGGTTATTGTGAAGTCTATCCAGCTGGTGCTCTGCGCACTGGCATCCCTGTGCTTTGGTGTGGCTTCGGCTGTCTTTGCCTCCAAGGCGGGTACCGGCTTCGCCCGGAACCTGCGGCACGATATGTTCTACCGTGTCCAGAAGTTCAGTTTCAGCAACATCGATAAGTTTTCCACCGCATCCATCGTCACCCGTCTGACCTCTGACGTGGCAAACCTGCAGATGACCTTCCAGATGATGATCCGTATGGCCATCCGCTGCCCCATGATGCTGGTGCTGGCCATGATCTCCGCTCTGCGCATCAGCCCCCAGCTGACCGGCGTGTATCTGGCGGTGATCCCCATCCTGGCCGTGGCACTGATCTGCCTGGTGCCCCGGGTGTTCAGCATCTTTGATAAGGGCTTCAAGCTGATGGATAAGATGAACAATGCCGTCCAGGAAAACATCCACGGCATCCGTGTGGTCAAGTCCTACGTCCGTGAGGAAAAGGAGATCGAGAAGTTCACCGATGTTTCCGGCGAGCTGGCACGGAACTTCTCCAAAGCCGAAAAGATCCTGGCACTGAACAATCCTATCATGCAGGGCTGCGTCTACATCTGTATGCTGACCATCTCCTTCCTGGGGGCGAAAATGGTGGTTGCTTCCGGCAACAATCCCTTGAACGGTCTCACCACCGGCGAGCTCAGCTCCATGTTTACTTACACCACCCAGATCCTCTCCGGCCTGATGATGTTCAGCATGGTGTTCGTGATGATGACCATGTCCCGTACCCCTCTGCGCCGCTGCTACGAGATCCTCACTGAGGAGCCGGACCTGGTTTCTCCCGAGAACGCCGTTACCACCGTTCCTGACGGCTCCATTGACTTTGAGAATGTCTCCTTCCGCTACTCTGCCACTGCCCAGCACCGGGCTCTGAAGGAAGTGGATCTGCACATTCCCGCAGGTGCCACCGTGGGCATCTTGGGCAGCACCGGCTCCAGTAAATCCACCCTGGTGCAGCTGATCCCCCGGCTATACGATGTCAGCGAGGGCACCCTGAAGGTGGGCGGTATTGATGTCCGCAAGTATGATCTGGAGGTGCTCCGGGACAATGTTGCCATGGTGCTCCAGAAGAACGTGCTGTTCTCCGGCTCCATCAAGGAAAACCTGCGCTGGGGCAATCCCAACGCCACCGACGAGGAGCTGATCCACGCCTGTAAACTGGCCTGCGCCCACGATTTTATCATGGCCTTCCCCGAGGGGTATGACCACCACATCGAGCAGGGCGGCACCAACGTTTCCGGCGGCCAGAAGCAGCGTCTGTGCATCGCCCGGGCCCTGCTGAAAAAGCCCCAGATCCTGATCCTGGACGATTCCACTTCCGCCGTGGATACCGCTACCGATGCGATGATCCGCAAGGCCTTCCGGGAGGAGATCCCGGGTACCACCAAGCTGATTATCGCCCAGCGTATTGCCTCCGTGCAGGAGTCCGATATCATCGTCCTGATGGAAAACGGCCAGATCGCCGCCGTGGGTAACCATGAATCCCTGATGCAGACCTCTCCCATCTATCAGGAGATCTACTATTCCCAGCAGAAAGGAGGGCTTGAATAATGCCTCCTGTGAAAATGCGCGGCGACGGCCGCATGGCAAAGGACCCCAAGAAGACCCTCCTGCGGCTCCTGAGCTATCTGAAAAACTATGCCCCTACTTTGGTGGTTGTACTGCTGTGTATCCTGGCGACGGCATACGCCTCCATCACCGGCTCCAAGGCACTGGGCAATCTGGTGGATGATTTCATCCTCCCCATGGTGGCCTCCGGCTCCACGGATTTCGCACCCCTGGCCCAGTTCATTATCAAGATTGCCTGCATCTTCGTGGTGGGTATGGTCGCCAGCTTCTTTCAGAGCTATCTGATGGTCGGCGTGACCCAGGGCATCCAGAAGACCATCCGTGACGAGATGTTCACCAAGATGCAGTCCCTGCCCCTGCGTTATTTCGACACCAACACCGCGGGCAACATCATGTCCCGCTATACCAGCGATATTGACACCCTGCGGCAGATGATCTCCCAGTCCATCCCCCAGGCGGTTTCCTCTGTTGTTACCCTGGTTGCCGTGTTCATCGCCATGATTACGGAATCCTGGATCCTGACCATCGTTACCATGATCACCGTTCTGGGTGTGATTTTCGTTACCAAGACCCTGGCAGGCAAAGCCGGTAAGTTCTTTATTGGCCAGCAGAAGTCCCTGGGTGCCGTCAATGGCTACATCGAGGAAATGATCAACGGACAGAAGGTGGTCAAGGTCTTCAACCACGAGGAGATCTGCAAGGAGGAGTTCGACAAGCTGAACGATACCCTCCAGCAGAACGCTTTCTCCGCAGGTAAGTTCTCCAACATGATGGGCCCCATCAACAACAACCTGGGTTATATCCAGTATGCCATTCTGGCCATCGTGGGCGGCATCGTTGTGGTGCAGTCCAACGCGGCATTGCTGAGCCTGGGCAGCCTGATGACCTTTATGACCCTGTCCCGGAATTTTAACCAGCCCATCAACCAGATCTCCAACCAGCTGAATTCCATCATCATGGCTTTGGCAGGTGCGGAGCGCGTCTTCGAGCTGATGGACGAGGAGCCGGAAATGGACGAAGGCTACGTTAAGCTGGTCAACGCCAAGATCGACGAAAACGGAAACATCACCGAGACCCCCGAGCGTACCGGCCACTGGGCCTGGAAGCATCCCCACAAGGCTGAGGGCACTGTCACCTACACCGAGCTGAAGGGCGACATCACCATGTTCAATGTGGACTTCGGCTACGTGCCTGAAAAGACCGTCCTGCATGACGTGACCCTCTACGCCCATCCCGGCGAGAAGATCGCCTTTGTTGGTGCTACCGGTGCGGGCAAGACCACCATCACCAACCTGATTAACCGCTTCTACGACATCGACGACGGCAAGATTCGCTACGACAATATCAACATCAACAAGATTTGCAAGGCCGATCTGCGCCGCTCTTTGGGCGTGGTGCTGCAGGATACCAACCTGTTCACCGGCACCGTCATGGAGAACATCCGCTACGGTAAGCTGGATGCCACCGATGAAGAGTGCATCAAGGCCGCCAAGCTGGCAAATGCCCACGATTTCATCACCCGCCTGCCCAAGGGCTACGACACGGAGCTGACCAACAACGGCGCAAGCCTTTCTCAGGGCCAGCGGCAGCTGATCGCCATTGCCCGGGCGGCGGTGGCCGATCCCCCCGTTATGATCCTGGACGAGGCCACCTCCTCCATCGATACCCGTACCGAAAAGCTGGTGCAGGACGGCATGGATGCCCTGATGAAGGGCCGCACGGTGTTCGTCATTGCCCACCGGCTTTCCACCATCATGAACTCCGACTGCATCATGGTGCTGGATCACGGACGCATCATCGAGCGGGGTACCCATGACGACCTGATCGCCCAGAAGGGCACCTACTACAAGTTGTACACAGGCGTATTTGAATTGGATTGATCCCATAACAGCACGAACCCCGGAGCATTTGCTCCGGGGTTTTTGTCGTTATTTGCGCTTTTCCGCGTGCTTTAGGAATTCCGGCGTTTTGGACCAATATTTCACGCCCCAATTTTGGAAATCCCACTGCGCCATATAGCCGTTGCATTCGTAGTCCACATAGAAAAGCTTCCCGTCTGCCACCACAAAATTGGTGGGGAAGTAGTCGATGTTGATACCTGCGGGGTAGAGAAGGCGGCACATGTCCTCCAGCTGCCGGAGGAAGTCCTCCTCCATCCTGTCTTGCGCCACATAGTCCCAGATGGTGTCCCCGGGGATGTATTCTTTCAGAAGCCGCTCCTGTGTGTGATCCACATCCAGGAGCCGGGGCCTGGGGATGCCGATGGCGGAGAGCCGTTCATAGTCCCGCAGCTCGGAGGCCAGCTTGTCCCCAAACTGGTAGTAGTCGCAGGGTTCGTGATGGATCTGCTTCAGGACGTAGTCGGTGTTCCCGTCCGTTACAAGATAAGAATAGCCGCCCTTTCCCTTGCCCAGTAGCTTTTTTACGGCAAAGCAGCGGCTGTTGACAGTCATTTGCTCCATGCTTTCTCCTTGCTGACAGCCAGGGCCCGAATGATGAGCACCAGCGCGATCAGCCCCACGAGACAGCCGCTCATGACGCTGTAGGCGAATACCGCCTGGTCACCGTGCCGCTGGACGTGGTACTCCATATAGCCCGCGCCACCTACCAGAGCCGCGAACAGCACCCACAGGGCAATGTACCAGGCCTTGAAACCCCGGGCCTTCACCAGCCGTACGGAGAACACCACGCAGGCCAGGCCAATGGCGAGGGCACCCAATACCTGCACGATGCTGACAAAGCCGTTGCTGCGGAAGAACAGGGAATCATAGCGGGTGCTGTCCAGCACCACCTGGGACGCACCGTAGCACAGCAGGAAGATAAGGGTCAGGTCACCGTCACGCCGTTTGCCCTCCCTGCCGGTCAGGAAGAAAATGGCCAGCCCCAGGAAAATAACGGCTGTGACCATGGCCTGGATGACGAAGGTGGCAAGGCGGTATTCCATTGCCCCGGACACAGTGTTGACCACGGGATACACCCAGGGCAGCTCCGTCATACCCTCAAGGATCTGTCCCCGGTCAGCGGCATTGAAGAAGCAGGCCAGACGGCCTACGGCGATGCCCGCCGCACCGCCGAGACACATGCAGTCCAGCATTTCCGGCAGGCTCCGGGAGACGCGCAGCAGCCGCAGCAGCACCGCCGTCAGGGCGCAGCCCGCGAAGACACCCATCAGGGCATAGCCGCCGGAGGAGTAGTCCGTAAGGGCGGTAGTGAGGCTGACATAGCTGTCTGCCCGGCAGTACCAGTGGATCAGCCGGGCCAGTACAATGCCCAGCAGCATGCTCATGGGAACCGCCAGGGCACCCGCTGCCCCATTGCCGCCCTTTTTCAAATAAACGGCAAGGAACAGGCACGCGGCACAGGCTGCCGCCAGGGTCAGGACGATGGAACTCCAATAAATAAATATTTCTCCGTAAATGAACGCGATTCGGTCCATAGTATCAACCTCCATCCGGCACAGCCGTGGCAAAGTAAATGATATCGCTGATCTTTCGCTGATAGCCATAGAGCACCCGGTTCACCAGTTGGCCGTTCATGGCGATGGCGGCGGTCTGTCCGCCGTCCAGGGCATAGGCCTTTTCGCAGCCGGTGGCTTCCAGAACCCGGGCGAACTGGTGGATGGTGGGGGTGCCCGCGATGCCCTTCAGCTCGTCGTTATTCTCCGGCTTGGTGCTGGACATATCGTTGGCGGTGACCAGCAGATAGTGGAGCGGGCCCATCTGGCACAGGGCCGCCCGGGGATATTCGTCGTTGATCTCGCCGATCATGTAATAATTGGGCTCGCACCGCTCATAGTTGTCCACCAGAATGGGGCCGAAGGCTACGCTGAAACGGATGTTGTTTTCATCCACATACTTCTGTGCTTCTTCCAATTCCGTAATGGTATTCTTGGGGATCAGGTGTAGGTCGCCCTGGTCATCAATGAAGCAGGTGTCGATATGGACGCTGTTGATCCGCTGGACGGTGCCGTCGTAGACGATGGTGCCGTAGTTGCGGAATTTATAAAAATCACCGCTGGAAGCCACCACCGCATTGACGCTTTCGGCCATTTCTGTGGTGTAGAACTGCTTGTCAGAGCCGTATTCGCCCCCCGCCAGGAACCGGCGGAACTGGGAAGGATGGGCGATCTTGATCTCGGAGAAGGTATAGACGCTGCCGTGGTATTCCTTCCAGCTGACCACAAAAATGGTCTCGTCCAGATAATATTTGACGGTGCTGCCCCAGCTCAGCTGGGCTTCGGTGCTGAAATAGGTATCCTGCCCGTCCAGCAGCTCGGCGGCATCGTCCAGCAGCCATTGCAGTTCTGCGGCGGTGGCCGCCTCGCCGAAGGCCTCCTGGTCAGGCTCCGGGGCGACGATGTCATCGTCGTTGAGCCAGTAGACCTTATCGATGGCCAGAACGCCATCCAGAGCGTCGCTGACCTGATTGGTCATGTACATATCGTATTTGTCTATGATCTCGGTGCTGATGGACTGGGGCTGGGTCTTTTTGCCCGGATTTCCCACAGTCAGCAGCATGGCATACAGCAGCACCAGGGAGAAAACAGCCGGCAGGGAAGAAAGAAGGATCTTTTTCTGCATCGGTTTACCCCGCGATACCGCCGGAAATGGCACTGAGAAGAGCCGCTTCGGGCATGATCTTCCACTGGCCCTGGTCGTAAATGAGATTCAGGGTGATCTCCCGGGTGGTGGTTTCAGCATCTGCTTCCAGAGCCTGCACCGCTGCGTCATAGAGAACGTCCATGACAAAATCCTCCCGGTACTCATTGTTGTCGTCGTAAATTTCGGTCACGTCTTCCGCTTCCTCGACCCGCTGGGACAGCAGGGCCTGGGAGCGTTCGCCAAGGACGGCGGTGACGCTGCGGATATCGAGGCTGGTGATCTTCACATTCTGGGCAACGCCGGAATCGGTGGCGTAACAGGCTCCCACCAGCTCATAGTCAAGACTGTCCACAAAGGCATCCCAGATCAGCTTGCCCACCTCGTCGGCAGGCTCCCGGTCCGCACCCAGGTCGGGATCGCCGTACATCAGGCTGCCCGCGGAAGCAAAGTTGCCGTCACAGAGGCTTGCCAGCATGGTATCTGCGGCTTCCACGGCAGTTGCGGGGGTTTTCAGCAGCCGGGGCTCGGCATTCAGGGACAGCAGGCACAGGGCTACGGCAGCAATTCCGAGAACGGCACCCAGAATCGCAAAAAACCGGGAAAAGAATTTGGAAATGTTCATCATGTCACCTTACCTTATGGGGTCTCCGGCACGGCTGTGGCGAAGTAGATAATGTCGCTGATTTTCCGCTGGTAGCCGTAGACCACCTTGTTGATCAGCTTGTCGTTCATGGCGATGACTGCCGTCTGGCCGCCGTCCAGGGCGTAGGCCTTGACGCAGCCTGCCTGCTGTAAATTGTGGGCGAATTCGTGGATATCGTGAACGTGAGGATAGGCATCACCGCCGGTGTTGGCGGCGGCCAGCAGGTAGTGAAGCTCGCCCAGCTGGCCCAGGCCTGCACGGGCGTAATTTTCGTTGATCTCGCCCAGATGGTAGCGGTTCGGCTCCACCCGCTGTCCGTTGTCCACCAGCACGGGGCCAAAGGCAAGGCTGAAGCGGATGCCGTTTTCATCCACATACTGCTGGGCTTCTTCCAGGTCCGCAATCTCCCCAGCGTAGGTGAAATGGAGGTCGCCGTTTGCGTCAATGTAGCAGGTGTCGGTGTATTTGCTGTTGACCCGGCGGGCGATGCCGTCGTAAACCACCACACCCACCTTGCGGAAATTGTAGAAATCCCCGCTGGATGCTACCACCGCGTTGACACTGGCGGCCATTTCCGTGGTGATGAACTGCTTTTCAGAGCCATACTCACCGCCTGCCAGAAACCGGCGGAACTGGGAGGGGTCGGCGATCTTTACCTCGGAGAAGGTGTAGACGCAGCGGTCGTGGGCCTCCTTCCAGGTGATGGTCAGGATGGTGTCGTCCAGATAGTAGAGAACTTCCGTGCCGGGGACGATCTGGGTCTCGGTGCTGAAATAGGTCTCCTGGCCTTCCAGGAGGTCAGCGGCCTCTTCCAGCAGCCAGCCCAGGGTGGTGGGATCGCTGGTGCTGCCGAATTTGCTTTGATCCGGTTCCGGGGCCACCAAATCGTCGTCACTGAGCCAGTAGACCTTCCGCATGGAGAGCACGCCGTCCAGGGCTTCGCTGATCTCATTTGTCATGTACATATCAAACTTGTCCGCCAAGGCAATGCCGCCGGTTTGGATCTGGGTGGTGCCTACAGGATTGCCCACCCGGAACACCATGGCAAACAGCAGCATCCCCGTTACCGCCAGCGCGGCCAAAGAGACGATGGCGGTTAAAATTCCTTTGAGTATCTTCATGGACTGCTCCTTTTTTCTGCAAAATTGCACATTCTGGGGTCAATTATACAGCCGGTGGCAGGGGTTGTCAAATTAAGATATTTCCAACTCAGCTTCTGATATGGCACTGGCTTCCGTTCTTTCCCTTGCGGATCTCAATGCGGGTGGGAATGATTTCAGCCAGGGTCTCCACATGGGAGATGATGCCCACGATGCCGGAACTGCGCTGGATGCCCTGCAGCACTTCCAACGCATCGTTTACCGCTTCCGCGTCCAGGGAACCGAAGCCCTCGTCCACGAACATGGCTTCCAGGCGGATACCGTCCCCTTGGGCCTGCACTACCGTGGACAGGCCGATGGCAAGACTCAGGGCTACCAGGAATTTTTCGCCGCCGGAGAGGGTGGTGACGCTGCGGCGGGCGTTGGTCTGGCTGTCGTAGACCTCCAGCTCCAGGCCGCCCTTGTGGCCGGAGCCTGCGATCTCATTGGTGCGGTACAACTGGTAGCGTCCGCCGTAGACGTTTGCCAGCAAGCGGTTGGCTTCGGTGGTGATTGAAGTTAACATAACGCCGAGAACGTATCGCTGTAGGCTGACACCGGAGCGGCCCCGGAGCCGGTTGGCAAAGTCCAGGTCTGCATCCACGGTGGTGCGCCGCTGTTCGTATTTGTGCAGACGCTTTTCCAGATTTTTTGCGTCGGATTCCATGGTTTCCAGAGTATTCACTGCCAAAATCTGCTGACGGGACAGCTGCTTGTGGGCAGTTTCCGCGTCCAGCATGGCCCGGCGGAGGGCTTCCATGTCGGGAGCGGTGCGGCCTTCCAGGGCGGCTTGCCGCTCCGCAAGCTGCTGCCGTGTCTGGGCCAGATCCTTGCGGTAGCCAATAAGGGCCGTGCGGCGTTGTTGTTTTTCTTCGGGGGTCAGATCGGCATTGCGGAAGGCTTCTTCGGTGGCGAGGCCGGAATCCGCCAGAGCCTGTTCCCAGTCCGCCGACTGCGCGGTATAGTGGGTCTGGGCGGCAGTAAGGGATTCTCGGGCGGCATCCAGACGGCCCTGGGCGGTGATGGCATCGGCTTTTGCCGCTTCCAGGGCCTTGCGCAGTTGGGTATCTGCCTGCTCGAAGGTGTTTGCGGATTCTTTCAGAGCGGTGATCTCCTGTTCCAGCTGTTTTTCTGTTTCAATGCCTTCTATACGGCGGGACAGGGCGTTTTCGTATTCTGTCCGGGCAACAGCTTCTGCCTGGGCAGCGTGATTGCAGGTTTCGGCTGCTTTGGTGCGGGCCTTTTCAGCTGTGTCCCGCTGGCCCATGGCATCGGCTTCGGCGGTATTGGCAGCGTTCATGGCGGCTTTCTTTTTGTCCACAGCTTCTTTTGTTACATGATCTTCCGTAGGCTGGGCGGGGGAGGGGTGCTCCCGGCTGCCGCAGACAGGGCAGGGCTGTCCCGGCTCCAGCTCCTGGGCCAGAGTGCTGCCGATGTCCCTGAGGTAGGCGGTCAGGGCGGTTTGGTAATCCTCAATGGACTGCTTCTGGGCGCGGAGGGCCCGCTGCCATGCCTTGTCCCGGAGGGAATACTGTGTTTCAGCCGTTTCCTGCTCCTTTTTGGCAGCAGAAAGGGCCTTTTTGGCGGATTTGGCCGCCTGTTCCTTCTCTTTCAGGGAGCGGTACAGCTCCCGGGAGGTTTCCAGCAGAGCCTTTTTCTGCTTGCCTGCTTCATAGGCGGGACGGTTTGCTTCGTGCTCGGCTTGTCCGCTTTCTGCCTTTGAAAGAGCGGTCTGTGCCTGGATCAGGGCGGCTTCCGCCTGGGTCACGAGCCCCTCGGCCCGCAGCTTATTTGCTTTTGCATCCCGGAAGGCTAGATGCGCCGGGCGGATGGTCTCCGCCGCGTCGGCGTTTTTCAGCAGGATCTCTTCCGCATCATAATGGGCTGCTTCCCCTTCCAGGGTGCGCAGGGCTGTCTCTGTCCGGGCCAGCTCCTCAAAGGCACGGTTATCCAAAATGGCCTCGTCGCTGCGCTTTCGGCAGGTGGTAAGAGCTTCCTCCGCAGTGGTCAGCTGGATCTTGAGACCGGCGGCGGCTTCCGCCTGGGCGGATTTTTTCTCAATCAGCTGTTCCAGCTTTTCACAGCCGTATTCTTTCAATTTTGCGGATATTTGCAACTTTTCCTGTTTCAATTCATTATCCTGTTCCGCAACCCGGCGGTACAGCTCCTCCGCGATGCGCTGCCAGCGGTCGGCGTGGAACAGGCTCACCAGAATCTTTTCCTTCTCGGCGGAATCCGACACCAGCAGCCGCTCGAATTGCCCCTGGGGCAGGATGATGACCTGGCGGAACTGGTCATAGGTCAGGCCAATCAGCTCCTGTGCCTTGGCGTTGACCACGGTGGCCTTGGGATTTTCAAAGATGGGGACAAATTCCTCCCCTTCGAGAACCAGACAGTTGTGGCTGTCGTTTAGCTTTTTACGGCCGTATTTCAGGCTGCGGGTGAATTTGTACCGCCTGCCATTGCAGTCGAAAATGAATTCCACATGGGTCACATCGTCCTTCTCCGCCAGCTTGCAGCGCATGACGGAGAGGTCTCCCCGGAGACCGCCGCTGGATTTGCCGTAAAGGGCGTAGCACATGGCATCCAAAATGGTGGTCTTGCCCGCGCCGGTCTCGCCGCAGATGAGAAACAGGCCGTTTTTCTGCAATTCTTCAAAATCGATATACTGCTCCGCCATGTAGGGGCCGAAGCATTGAAAGCGTACGGATACCGGCTTCATCCCAGATCACCCTCCTTCCAGCTCCATTCCAGCACCTCCCGGAACAGCTGTTTTTGCTCCGGGGTAGGGGAATACTGGAAATTCTCTGCCATAAATTTTTCCATAATATCATTTTCATCCAGCCGCTGCAATTCTTCTACGGACAGGGCGGAAGCGGTTTCGCATCCCGTCAGGCCCTTGCCGTAGACCTCCAAAAGGTGGGGGAATTTCTCCCGTAGGTCGGCGATCAGCTCCAGGCCCGCGTAGCGGTCCGTCACCCGCAGACGGAGATAGTCATTTTGCAGGTCTTCTCTGGCAATCAGCTCGTCGTAAGTACCTTCCGCACTTTTGCGGTCATGGAGGGGAGGGAAGGGGATGAACCGCTGCCCGGCGGTGTCCGTATCGATGAGCACAACGCCCTTTTCCTGATTTTCTTCGCTGCCGAAGGAATATTTCAGAGGGCTGCCGCAGTAGCGGATGTGGGGGGCGATGGCCTGGGGCTTGTGGATATGGCCCAGAGCCACATAGTCGAAGCCCTCGAATACATCCTTGGATACGGCGGTGGCAAAGCCCACCCGGGCGGATCGGTCGGATTCGGAGATTTCCGCGTTGACAATGAGACTGTGGGACAGGACGATGTTGAAGCGGGACTTATCCAGGCCATCCCGGATGTGGTTACAGACGGTGAGCATAGCGGTCTCCTGGGAGCGGATATTTTCCTTCTCTTCCGGGAACAGGGCGGTGACCTCCTCCCGGCCGAAGAAGGGCAGGGAATAAACGGCCACCTTACCGCCGTCCAGCAGCACAGGTGCCATTTCCCGTTCCAGCCGTCCGGTGACGTACAGCCCGGCGGATTTCAGCAGCTCCCGGCAGGAAGAAAGCCGGGGGGCACTGTCGTGGTTGCCCGCAATGACGATCAGCGTTACCCCAAGATCCCGGCAGAGGGTGGTGACGGCTTCGTTGTATAACCCAATGGCCTCGGCGTTGGCAACGCTGCTGTCATAAACATCGCCGCAGAGCAGCATAGCTTCGACACTTTCCGCCCTGATAAGGTCGTATAATTGAGAAAGGAAATGCCGCTGGTCGGCGGCATAGCTGCCGGTGCCGATGCTCATGCCGAAATGCCAGTCAGAGGTGTGGATCAGCTTCATGAAAAGTCCCCCTTTTGGTACAGTACATTTATTATAGCAAATCCGTGGAGGATTGTAAACTTTCTGAAGCAAAACAATGTATGGCGGTGTCATGACATCCACCATACATTGCTGCGGTTTCTGAATCAGGGAAAATTAAGGAAAGCTTAAACTGTGGCAGGTTGATTTTTTGGGGCGGCCATATTATTATGTTATTTATAGAAAAAGAACAAATTTACCCATTGGAGGACAAGTCTATGAAACTGAAAAAATGGATAAGCTTGGCAGTGGTTCTGTGCATGGCTCTGAGCCTTGCGGCTTGCAGCAGCGAGGGGGCGGTGTATGTCCAGTCTGTCAAGGACCTGGCTGCCCTGGGCGGTATCGCGCCCGGCGACCGGTTTGCCGGCATCGTGGTGTCGGAAAACGTGGCCGAAGTCCAGAAGGACGGCGACCGGACCATCGCGGAGCTGCTGGTGCGGGAAGGCGACGACGTGAAGGAGGGGGATGCGCTGTTCTCCTACGACACCGATGAGCTGCAGTTGACCCTGGACAAGCAGCGGCTGGAGCTGGAGCAGCTGCAGGCTACCATCGAAAACTACAAGGAACAGATTGCCCAGCTGGAAAAGGAGCGCAACTGGGTGGGAACTGCCGATAAGCTGCAGTTCACCATCGAGATCCAGTCCATGCAGGTGGATCTGAAGGAAGCGGAGCTGAATCTGAATACTAAGGAGGCCGAAGTGGCCAAATCCGAGAGCATTCTGGAAAATGCCACGGTGGTGTCTCCTGTTACCGGGCGCATCCAGTCCATCAGCGAAAGCGGTATGGACAACTACGGCAACCCTCTGCCTTACATCACCATCCAGCAGGCAGGCTCCTACCGGGTCAAGGGCACCCTGGGCGAGCTGCAGCGGGGCGGCATCATGGAGGGCAGCCGTATGACCATCCTGTCCCGCACCGACAGCACCGTCAGCTGGAGCGGCACCGTCACCCTGGTTGACTACGAAAATCCCACCCAGGGCAATGACAACAGCATGTACTACTACGGTTCCTCTTCCGATGAAATGACCTCCTCCAGCAAGTACCCCTTCTATGTGGAGCTGGATGACACCCAGGGCCTGATCCTGGGCCAGCATGTGTATCTGCAGCTGGAAACTGAGGAAGGAGAGACCACTGGTCCCAGCATCAGCAGTGCGTTTATCTGCTTCAACGAGGACGGCACCGCCTATGTCTGGGCCGAGAGCCGGGGCAAGCTGGTCAAAAAGGATGTGACTGTGGGCGAGTACAACTTTATGCTGGATACCTACGAGATCACCGACGGCCTGACCGAGGAGGATTATATTGCCTTCCCGGATGCGGAGCTGTGCGTCGAGGGAGCTCCCACCACCCACGAAAACATTGTGGAGGAGGAAGCGGCGGAAGGCGAGGTGGAATAATGGCCATTCTAAAGCTGACCGATATCTGCAAGGACTACCAGCAGGGCAAGGAGCCTGTGCGGGTCCTGAAAAACATCAACCTGACGGTGGAGCGGGGGGAATACCTTGCCATTATGGGCCCCTCCGGTTCCGGCAAGACTACCCTGATGAATCTGGTGGGCTGCCTGGACGTGCCTACCTCCGGTACATATGAGCTGGACGGAAAGAATCTGAAAGACCTGAACGACGATGCCATGGCGGAGATCCGCAACAAACACATTGGCTTCGTGTTCCAGCATTTCCACCTGATGCCCAAAATGGATGCGCTGGACAATGTGGCATTGCCGCTGCTGTATGCAGGCGTGCCCCTGGCGGAGCGGCGGGAGCGGGCGGCGGAGGCCCTGAAGTCCGTGGGGCTGGAGGACCGGATGAACTTCCTGCCCAACCAGCTGTCCGGCGGCCAGTGCCAGCGTGTGGCCATTGCCCGGGCCATGGTGGGCAAGCCTGACCTGCTGCTGGCGGACGAGCCCACCGGCGCGCTGGATACCAAGTCCGGCAATCAGATCATGGAGATCTTCCGCCAGCTGAGCAATGAGGGCATGACCATCATTATGATCACCCACGAGCAGAGCATTGCCGAATGCGCCGACAAGATCTACCACATTCTGGACGGCGAGCTGCGTACCGGCGATGAAGAACCCGAGAAGGGAGGCGGCGACAGTGAAGAAGCCTGATTTGAAAGCGTTCTGGAAAACAAAGAAGAAACTGGTGATCTCCGTCACCGCGCTGGTGCTGGTGGCGGCCATCGGCTGCGGCATCTGGTATTATGCGGGGCATAACAGCGCGGAGCCGGTTTATGTTTACCCCTTCAATTATGTGGGCATGACCGAATACTGGGGCGATTCTCAGGAAAGCTACGGCCCCGTCACCACCGATAAAATTCAGACCATTTATCTTACCGACACCCAGACCGTTACGGAAATTCTGGTGCAGGCAGGAGATGCGGTGAAGAAGGGCGATCTGCTGATGTCCTTCGACACCACCCTCAATGACCTGGCATTGGAGCGGAAGCGGCTGGATGTGGAAAAGGTAAAGCTGCGGCTGGAGGACGCCAAGGACCGGCTGCGGCAGATCAACAGCATGAAGCCCATGGTGATCCCCCAGGTGGACGAGGAAGCCGAGGAGGACGAAAATCTGGGCACTGCCCTGAAAGGCAATTACCAGATATCCACCCAGAAGGCCTACGACGGCAGCACCAAGGAAAAGGCTCTGATCTGCTGGATCCGCAGTGATGCTTCCCTATCCGACGACCTGTTCGAGGCCATCCGTCAGAAGGCCGAGGAATTCCAGAACGCCAACGCACGGAAGGAAGCTTCCAGCGCATCTGCCGTGGCGGAGGACACCCAGCCTCAGGAAACGGCACCCGCTGAGACCCAGGCCCAGGAAACGGTACCTCCCGAGACCCAGCCTCAGGAGACTGAGCCCCAGGCAACGGAGCCGGAGGAGACCGAACCCCAGGAGACCCAGCCCGAGGAATCCAAACCCGAAGAAACTCAGCCCGAAGGCACCGAACCCGAGCAGACCCAGCCCGAAGAAACGGAGCCGGAGTACATCGATGTGGACAGCTTCTATGTGGTCATCAAGGCCACCCAGGGCAACATGTCTCTGGGCGGACGGACGCTGTGGCAGGGTATGAAGGTCACCCGCACCGGCGACAATGATTTCTCCTTCAAATTTGTGGACATTACCATCGCTGACCACATGATCCCCGACGGGGACGAAGCGGAAGAGACTCCCGAGATCGACTACGGCAGCGGCTTTACCGCCGCCCAGATCGCCGAGATGCGCTCCGAGCAGGAGAAGACCATCAAGGATCTGGAATTCCAGGTGAAGATGGCCGAGGCGGAATACAAGATCATGCAGACCGAAATGGATGACGGCAATGTGTACGCCGAGATCGACGGCGAGGTGGTCTCTGTCCTGACGGAGGAAGAGGCCAGGATGACCATGCAGCCCATCCTGAAGGTTTCCGGCGGCGGCGGGTTCTACGTGGAGGGCTTCGTCAGCGAGCTGGAAAAGGACAATATGCAGATCGGCATGGAGGTGACGGTCAACGACTGGAACACCGGCATGACCTATACGGGCACCGTGTCCTCCCTGGGGGATTTCCCCACCAATGACGGCTATTGGAGCGGCATGGGCAATCCCACTGCCTCCTACTATCCCTTCCATGTCTTTGTGGACGGCAGTGCCGACCTGCAGGAGGGCCGTTATGTCAGCGTTATGTACTCTGCTTCCACGGCGGAAAATGGCGTGTACCTGCAGAATCCCTTCCTGCGTACCGAGAACGGTCAGAGCTATGTGTATGTGCTGGGTGAGAACGGAAAGCTGGAGCAGCGGTTCGTCAAGACCGGCAAATCCCTGTGGGGCAGCTATACCGAGATCGTGGAGGGACTGAGCCCCGAGGATCTGGTGGCTTTCCCCTACGGCAAGAACGTGAAGCCCGGCGTGGCAGCTGTCGAGGGCGACATGAGCAACCTTTACGGCTGAGAAGGAGGGTAATCTATGATTGAAAATATCCGGCTTGCCTTCCAGGGCATTTGGAGCCACAAGCTCCGCAGTGTGCTGACGATGCTTGGCATCATCATCGGCATCGCGGCCATCATCACCATCGTCTCCACCATCAAGGGCACCAATGAGCAGATCAAGGAGAACCTGATCGGCGCGGGCAACAATGTGGTGACGGTGCAGCTGAACCAGGGCGGCTATGCCTATGACATGAGCTGGAGCAGCATCCCCAGCGGCGTCCGGGTCATTACCGAGGAGACCCGGCAGGAGCTGGAGGACATCAGCGGCGTGGAGAAGGTCTCTCTGTACAATTCCCGCAGCTATGCCAACATGGTCTACTATAAGAACACAGAGTTCAGCGGTGAGATCTACGGCATCGATGAAAACTATTTAAGCGTCTACGGCTATCAGGTGAAATCCGGTCGGGGCTTTACCCAGTCTGATTATGAAAACTTCCGCAAGGTAATCCTGGTGGACAGCACCGCTGTCACGAACCTCTTTGGAGGGGAGTCACCCTTGGGGCAGTCTGTGGAGATCCAGGGGGATGTGTTCACCGTGGTGGGCGTGGTGGCCCTTTCCGAGGAATTTGCCCCAACCATCAATTCCCTGAACGATTACTACCTCTATGCGGATACCTCCTCCGGCTCCATTTACATGCCTTCCGCGGTGTGGCCCACGGCCTACCAGTTTGACGAGCCCCAGAATGTAGCCATCAAGGTGGCGAACACCGATGTGATGGCCAGCGCGGGCCAGGCTGCGGCAGACCTGCTGACCCAGACCCAGATCGTGGATCCCGACAACAGCGATTTTGACTACCGCAGCCAGGATATGCTGGAACAGGCCCAGCAGCTGCAGAGCATGTCCGAATCCACCAACATGCAGTTGATCTGGATCGCGGGTATCTCCCTGCTGGTGGGCGGCATCGGCGTTATGAACATCATGCTGGTTTCCGTTACCGAGCGTACCGCGGAGATCGGTCTGAAAAAGGCCATCGGCGCGAAGAAAAAGCGCATTCTGCTGCAATTCCTGACGGAGGCGGCGGTGCTGACCAGTCTGGGCGGCATCATCGGTGTGGTCAGCGGCATCGGCCTTGCCCAGCTGATATCGGCTATGATGCAGATACCCGTAGCCATTGATGTGACGGCCATCCTGATCAGCGTGGTATTCTCCACCCTCATCGGTGTGATCTTCGGCCTGCTGCCCGCAACCCAGGCGGCAAACCTGAACCCCATCGAAGCCCTGCGCCGTAACTGATGATTCCGGCAATACGGGAGCGAAGACCATATTCCATTGAAAAAAGCACTTGCGCCATCTGTTGGCGCAAGTGCTTTGTGCTTATAGGGCCTGTTCGCTGCCTTCCAGCCGCTTGCGGTACTGCCTGCGGGAAAAATCAGGGTAAGGTGCTGCGCCTGGGTGAATAAAGGGCAGAATGCAGAGTGCAGAATTGCTGTGTCTGTTTGTGCGCTGCGTTTGTATGTACAGATTTCCTGTGCCCGGCTGTGCGTTTGCATTGCCGGGCTTCACCTTTTTCTTCCCGGCGGCATAGGCTGTAGGGAGGTGATTCAATTGCGGTATCCAGCGCAGCGGCCTAAGGCGGTGGCCTGTATCTCGGGTGGGAGGGAGCATCCGGGGATCAGCGGCACCGTGTCCTTTTACCCCCGGAACCGAAGCGTTTTGATAGTGGCGGAGATCTGCGGCCTGCCGGAAAACGACAGCGGCTTTTTTGCCTTCCACATTCATGAGGGAGGAAGCTGTACCGGGGAGGGATTCCGGGATACGGGAGGTCATTTTGATCCCGGCGGTCAGCCCCATCCCCGGCACGCGGGAGATCTTCCGCCGCTGCTGTCCCGGCGGGGCAGAGCCTTTCTGGCGGTGGAAACAGACCGGTTTTCCATTGGGGAGATCCTTGGGCGGACGGTGGTGATCCACGGCGGTGCCGACGATTTTCACACACAGCCGGCGGGAAATGCCGGGGAGAAGATCGCCTGCGGTGTCATCCAAAAATGGTGAAAACAAATGTCACTGTAGCATATACACAAAAATCTGAAGAAAAATTGCGTAATTTCACGAATTGCCTGTTGACAACGGCACATTCTGGTGCTATACTTTGGCCTATAACAAAATAACTGTGGATCGATAGAGGTGCGGTGCGCATGAGTACCTCCGCTGCTGGGAACGGGCTTCCGGCGGAGGGAAGGGGCAAACCGCCGAAGCCTTCCATCGCCGCCCGGGCGTGGGGGCTGGGCCGTCGGAAAATATCCGCCGGACTGTCACATTGTGTGGAGTGCTATCATTCTATGTGCGGGTATGTTTGCCTTTTGCCGTGGATGTTGGAGTTTCTCCGGGATTCGCGGTTTTTTGTTTATGATTCGAAAGAATAGAAAGGAACTGAAAGAAAATGAGAAGAATGACCCGACTGATGACCCTGGTGCTGGCACTTGCCATGCTGCTGACCATGACCGCCTGCGGCAGCTCCAACACGGACACCCCCAATGATGCTTCCGCCGCCGTTTCCGACATCCCCGGCCTGGAGGATGGTGTGTTCACCGTTGGCATGGAGTGCGCTTACGCTCCCTACAACTGGACCCAGACCGATGATTCCAACGGTGCTGTGCCCATCTCCAATGTTCCCGGTGCCTACGCCAACGGCTACGACGTTATGATCGCCAAGAAGATCTGCGAGGCCAACGGCTGGGAGCTGGAGATCGTATCCAGCGCATGGGATTCCCTGACCCCCGCCGTTCAGTCTAAGACCATGGATGCCAACATCGCTGGCCAGTCCATGACCGCTGACCGCATGGCTGAGGTGGACATGGCAGGCCCCTACTACTACGCCACCATCGTCTGCGTTACCACCAAGGACAGCCCCTATGCTTCTGCCACCTCCATCCAGGATCTGGCCGGCGGCAAGTGCACCGCCCAGTCCGGCACCATCTGGTATGACTCCTGCCTGCCTCAGATCGAAGGCGCGGAGCTGCTGGCCCCCGCGGACACCGCTCCCGCTATGATCATGTCCCTGCAGACCGGCACTGTGGATTTCGTCTGCACCGATATGCCTACCGCCATGGGTGCCGTTGCCAAGGACGACAGCCTGGTGATCCTGGACTTCTCCGGCACTGAGGGTGACTTCCAGTTTGCCACCGAAGAGGAGCGGGCCGAAAATGTCAATATTGGCATCTCTGTCCTGAAGGGAAACACCCAGCTGAAGGAAGCCATTGACAGTGTTCTGTCCACCATGACCGTTGACGATTTCAACGCCCTGATGGACGAGGCTATTGCCGTTCAGCCCGAAATCTAAGAGATATGGAACCATAGTCATCCGGCTTTCCCAAAGCCGGATGACTTCCCTGTTATTTGAAAGGAGCTGATCCAATGGATAAGCTGATCGAGCTTGGCCAGGATATGGTCAAGCTTTGGAGCAACTATTCCGGGATGTATCTGGATGGTGTGAAGAATACGCTGATCCTGGCACTGGTTGCCACTGTCATTGGCTGCATCATCGGCCTGGTCTGCGGCATCCTCAATACCATTCCCTATTCCCCCAATGACTCCCTGTTTAAGCGCGTTGTACTGAAGCTGATCCGCGGCATTGTCCGGGTCTATGTGGAGGTCTTCCGGGGCACTCCCATGGTGCTTCAGGCTGTGTTTATTTTCTACGGCCTGCCCTATTTTACCGATAACACTATGCGCTTCTCCAGCGTCTGGGCGGCGGCGATCCTGATCGTTTCCATCAACACCGGCGCGTATATGGCTGAATCTGTCCGTGGCGGCATCATTTCTATCGATCCCGGCCAGACCGAGGGTGCCAAGGCCATCGGCATGACCCACGTCCAGACCATGATGAACGTGATCCTGCCCCAGGCCCTGCGCAATATCATGCCCCAGATCGGCAACAACTTCATCATCAACGTGAAGGATACCTCCGTCATGTTCATCATCAGCTTTACGGAGTTTTTTGCCTTCCACCGCTACATCACCGGTGTCAACAACATGTATTTCCCCTCCGCTGCCATTGAGATGATCGGTTATCTGACCATGACCCTGATCGCCTCTTTTGTCCTGCGGTGGGTGGAGAAGTGGATGGACGGCAGCGACAGCTACGAGCTGGTTCAGGTGGATCAGCTGACCATGACCGCCGGCACCTACAGCCATCCCGACCGGGGAACGCCCTTTGACGAGCGCAGCAAGGAATACCGGGAGCGTACCCGTCAGGGCCTGAAGCACGGCCGCAACAGAGGAGGAAGATAACATGGGAGAGATGATCTTACAGGTGAACCACCTGTCCAAGTCCTTCGGTACCCATGAGGTTCTCCGGGACATTGATTTTACCGTCAGCAAGGGCGATGTGACCTCCATCATCGGTGCCTCCGGCTCCGGTAAATCCACGCTGCTGCGGTGCATCAATCTGCTGGAAAACCCCACCTCCGGTGAGATCCTGTATCACGGGGAAAACGTGGTGCGCCGGGGCTTCAACGCTCCTGCATACCGTTCCCGGGTGGGCATGGTGTTCCAGTCCTTCAACCTGTTCAGCAATATGACGGTGCTGGAAAACTGCATCGTGGGACAGGTCAAGGTACTGAAGCGGAATCGGGAGGAAGCCCGCCGCCATGCCATGTTCTATCTGGAAAAGGTGGGCATGGCCCCCTACATCAACGCAAAGCCCCGGCAGATCTCCGGCGGCCAGAAGCAGCGCGTGGCCATCGCCCGGGCTCTGGCTATGGACCCGGAGGTACTGCTGTTCGACGAGCCTACCTCCGCGCTGGACCCCGAAATGGTGGGAGAGGTTCTTGCGGTCATGCAGAGCCTGGCACAGGAAGGAATGACCATGCTGGTGGTCACCCACGAGATGGCCTTCGCCCGGGATATCAGCACCCGCGTGGTCTACATGAACGAGGGCATCATCTGCGAGGAGGGTACTCCGGCTGAGGTTTTCGGCGACCCGAAAAAGCAGGAGACCCGGGATTTCCTGGCACGTTTCCGCAAGGCATAATATGGAGAAACGCTCACCTGCGGGTGGGCGTTTTTTCGTATGGAGAGCGCGTAGTGGCCGGGTTTTCCGGCCCGGTGTTCCTCCTGCAAGGATGGCATAATCAACGAATCTTGTGGCTGTTTTCTGTGCAAATGGACGTAAGAAATTGGAAGAGCGTAAGATAATGTCGAAAAAGGTTCATAAAAATCATTGGTTTCCATTTTTTGTGGTTGTAAAATCCTTAAGAATGATGTATAATGCCATAGGCTATGCAAACATTTCAACCTGCGGGGGATTTGACATATATGTTTAAAAGTAAGAAAATTGCCAAATACATCACTCCCGGCCGTCATGTGCATCTGGTGGGCATCGGCGGCGTTTCCATGCGTCCTTTGGGCCTTGTGCTGAAGGGCATGGGAATGACTGTCACCGGCTCCGATATGAGCGCATCACTGTCTACCGATGAGCTGATGGAGCAGGGAATTCATGTGGAGATCGGCCACCGTGCGGAAAATATCCAGGGTGCCGACTGTATCATCCGCACCGCTGCTGCACACAATGATAACCCGGAGATCGCTGCCGCGCGGGCAGCGGGCATTCCCGTTTTCGAGCGTGCCCAGGCCTGGGGCGAGATCATGAAGTCTTATAAAAATGCCATCTGCATTTCCGGTACCCATGGCAAGACCACTACCACCTCCATGATGACCCATATTCTGATGGAGGCTGACCTGGATCCCACGGTCATGATTGGCGGCTACCTGCCCCTGCTTCACGCGGGCCACCGGGTGGGCCATGGGGATACCATCGTGCTGGAAAGCTGCGAATACTGCGATTCCTTCCTGAATTTCTTTCCCACACTGGCTGTCGTGCTGAATGTGGAGGCGGATCATCTGGATTATTTCAAGGATCTGGCGGATGTGCAGAAGTCCTTCCATAAGTTCGCGGAACTGTCTACCGGCGGCGTCATCGCCAACGGCGACGACCCCCATACCGTACAGGCCATGGAAGGCATCGACTATGTCTCCTTCGGCATGGGAGAACACAACCGCATCCATGCCGCCAACATGTGCCCCGACTGGCGGCACTTTGACGTGATCTGTGATGGTGAGTTTTACTGCCACCTGGACATGGGTGTTCTGGGCCGTCATAACGCCCTGAACGGTCTTGCAGCAGCTGCTGCCGCCTGGATGATGGGAATTCCTGGCGAAGCCGTTTCCCACGGTCTGGAGTCCTTCCACGGCGCGGGACGCCGGATGGAATTCAAGGGTACGTTCCAGGGCGCGGATGTCTATGACGATTACGCCCACCATCCTGATGAGCTGGCAGCCACCATCAGTGCCGTTCGTGCTTCCATGCCCGGCCGGCGGATCGTGCTGGCCTTCCAGCCCCATACCTACAGCCGCACGAAGGCTCTGTTTGAGGATTTCGTCCGGGAGCTGAAGAAGCCTGATGTGGTGGTTCTGGCAGAAATTTACGCTGCCCGGGAACGTAACACCGTTGGCATTTCCTCTGCTCATCTGGCGGAGCAGATCCCCGGTGCCGTTTTCTGCGAGGCTCTGCCTGAGGTCACCGATTTTCTGCGGGAGACCGTTCGGGAGGGAGACATCGTCCTGACTATGGGCGCGGGCGATATTTTTAGAGCGGGCGAGGCCCTTTTGAGCGAATAATACTATTTTCAATTTGAAATTTATAATTTCAAATCGAAAGACATCGCCTGACGGGCTGTCGATTCTGTTATTTTCGAACCGGAAAATAACAGAATCCCGTCTCACATTGATCTTCATATTAACAACTTCAATGCTTCGCATTAAAGTTGTTAATTGAATATCAGTAAAAAAATGTGCCGGGCGACCGGCACATTTTCTAAAAGGATTTACAGTTACTCTTCCAGCACCAGATTCTGGATGCCGGACAGCTGGAATTCCGACATATATTTGTCCATCCGGCCTACGATTTCGTCGTAGTTTTCATCCGTGATCTCCGGATAGTCCATATCCCGCCGGGAAAGCTCCTCGGCCAGGATCTCATAGAACACGTTGTCCTCGTAATAAGCGATGGCCTCGTGGATGCCGCCCTCGGAAAAAGCCCGGGAGGGGACGATCTCTCCGTTCCAGATCTCGGACAGGGCGGGGGACAGGGCAAAAAGCTTGCTTTCCAGGGCATCGTAGTCCTTGAAGCGGTCCTCGCCCCGGGTGGAGTTTAATACCCAGTTGCCGATGTAAACCATGTCCAGCAGGCGACGGAATTCCTTTGCGGTCAAATTGATCTGCATGATAAACCTCCAGCAAATACATTTCCCCTATTATAGCACCGATTTACCGAATTTCCAGATGGAAATTGTGAAATAATTATAAATGAGGCGATGATTTGAAAAAACTCAGCGTTTGTATCCTGTTCGGCGGCATGAGCCCGGAGCATGAGGTGTCCCTGCGCTCTGCAGAATCCGTTCTGAACAATATCGATCACAGTAAGTATAATGTGTTCCCTGTTGGTATTACCAAAGAGGGCGACTGGATCCTTTACACCGGAAAGGACTATGCCAAGCTGCCCACCGGCGAATGGAAGTCCCATCCCAATAACCGCCGTGCCGCCATCTCTCCTGTCCGGGGGCAGGGCCTTTTGAGCTTCGAGGGCGACTGCGTGGTTCGGGAACGGATCGATGTGGTATTCCCGGTCCTCCACGGCGAAAACGGCGAGGACGGTGCCATGCAGGGCCTCCTGCAGATGGCGGGCATTCCTTACGTTGGCCCCCATGTTGCCGCTTCCGCCGTGGCCATGGACAAGACCCTGACCAAGCTGGTGGTGGATCACGCAGGCGTGCCCCAGGCTGCCTGGCAGCTGGTGCGCCGCGGCGAGCTGGATAACCACATGGAAAACACGCTGGATTCCCTGGAGCTGCGGTTCCGCTATCCCATGTTCGTCAAACCCGCAGGCACCGGCTCCTCAGTGGGCGTTTCCAAGGCTTCCGACCGTCAGACTCTCCACGCGGCACTGCTGGCTGCCGCCCGATATGACAGTAAGATCCTGGTGGAGGAGTTCATCCACGGCCGGGAGGTGGAAGTGGCCGTTATGGGTAACGACAACCCCGTGGCCTCCCTCTGCGGCGAGATTGACTCCGGCGCGGATTTCTATGACTACGACGCAAAATACGTCACCGATACTTCCACTGCCTATATCCCTGCGCGAATCCCCGAGGATGTGGCGGAGGTGGTTCGGGATGCTGCCGTGAAGGTCTACAGTTCCATCGGCTGCCAAGGCCTGAGCCGTGTGGATTTCTTCGTGACCTACGAGGAGAACCGGGTGGTGTTCAACGAGATCAACACCCTGCCTGGCTTTACCTCCATTTCCATGTACCCCAAGCTGTTTGCCGCCAGCGGCATTCCCTACAGCCAGCTGATCGACAAGCTGCTGGAGCTGGCACTGGAGGCGTGCTGATGAAGCAGACGGTCGTCTTGTCTATCCGGGGCCGCCAGAGCTATGCCGGACAGGAGCCGGAGGTCATCGAGCTGGTGACCGAGGGCACCATGGAGTTTCGGAACGGCGGCTGGGACATCTCCTATGAGGAGAGCGAGCTGACGGGCCTGGCGGGCGTTACCACCACTTTCCGGGTGGAGCCGGGAAAGGTGATCCTGGACCGGAAGGGTACCTTGAATTCCCAGATGGTCTTCCAGGAGGGTGTGGCCCATGATTCCCTGTACCAGATGGCCTTCGGCGCGCTGATGATCACTGTGAAGGCCACCAGTGTATTTTATGACATCGTACCCGACGGAGGTGTCATCGATTTGGTGTACAACATCGACATCGAGAATACCGAAGGCGGCGTGATCGATTACCACCTGGATATCCGGGCAAAGTGAAGAGAAAAGGACGTGCGTGCGCACGTCCTTTTTGTTATGAGTGAGGAATTTGTGCGGCAGAGCATACGCTTCTTATACTGATATTCAAAAAAAATTTAATCCGTAGGATTGAAGTTTTATATGAAGATCATTATGAGACGGGATTTTGCTATTTTCTTTCCGAAAATAGCAAAATCGGCAATGCCGTTAGGCGGTGCCCTTTTTATTAGAAATTAAAGATTTCTAATAAAAAGGTAGTATAAAACCCAAAGGCGTAACGAATAGATACCAGATACGTCACGCATTAGCGCTGCGGGTTTTACCCGCAAAATGAAACTGCCCCCGGGTTTCCCCGGGGGCAGCATTTTTACCATGTGGGCCATGGTATTTTCTTTTGAAGAGGAAGATTACTTGGCCAGCTTCTTGAACTCGTCGTAAACGAACTGGACCTTGGGGCCGATAACGACCTGAACGGAGGTCTTACCGGGACGGATAACGCCGGAAGCACCGGAGGACTTGATCTTCTTCTCGTCAACCAGCAGACGGTCCTTGACTTCCAGTCTCAGACGGGTGATGCAGTGGTCGATGGAGGTGACGTTCTCCTTGCCGCCAACACCTTCCAGGATGATCTCAGCCATGGCGGTGAAGTCGTTGTTAGCCAGCTCGATCTTCAGCTCGTCCTCGCCGTCGTCCTCACGGCCGGGGGTCTTCAGATCCCACTTCTTGATGGCGAACAGGAACACCAGGTAGTAAACCACGAAGGCAGCGATGCCCAGGGGCAGGATCAGCCAGGTGTTGTTAGCAGCGGGCAGGGAAGCGGAGAAGATCAGGTCGGTCAGGCCGGCGGAGAAGCAGAAGCCAGCGCGGAAGCCCAGAGCGACGGTGATGACGGTGAAGATGCCGTACAGAGCGGAGTAGACAACGTACAGGGGGAATGCCAGGAACATGAAGGCGAACTCGAAGGGCTCGGTAACGCCGCACAGGATAGCACAGACAGCAGCGGCGCCAACGATACCGATGGTGGACTTCTTCTTGTTGGGCTTAGCGGTCTGGATCATAGCCACAGCAGCGCCGGGGATACCGAACATCATGCTGGGGAAGAAGCCAGCCATGTACATACCGACGGACCAGCCCATGTCAGCCTCGGTCTTAGCACCCCAGTAAGCGGTCAGGTCGCCCAGGCCGATGGTGTCGAACCAGAACACGTTGTTCAGAGCGTGGTGCAGGCCGAAGGGGATCAGCAGACGGTTCAGGAATGCGTAGATACCTGCGCCGACAGCGTCCAGGCCAACGATGGCGTTACCGATAGTAACCAGAACACCGAAGATGATGGGCCAAACGAACAGCAGGACAGCGGACACGACGATGGAGACAACAGCGGTCACGATGGAGACGCTGCGCTTGCCGGAGAAGAATGCCAGCACGTCGGGCAGCTTGGTGTCCTTAAACTTGTTGTAGCAGACAGCACCGATAACGCCGGCCAGGATGCCGGTGAAGGGGTTGGCGATCTTGGAGAAAGCGACCCAGTTGGTGGTGTCGGGCTGGCACAGGCCGGGAGCGATAACGCTGACGGTGCCGGTGCTCAGCAGGTTGGTGATCATCAGCCAGGAGACCAGGCCTGCCAGACCGGCGGTGCCGTTGTTTTCCTTGGCCAGGCCAACGGCAGTACCGATGGCGAACAGGATAGCCATGTTGTCGATCAGGGCGCCGCCGGCCTTGACCAGGAAGAAGCCCAGAACGTAGGCGAAGCCCTCAGTGGCGCCAGCGGCACCCATGACGGCGGGAGCGATAGCATAGCCCAGACCCATCAGAATACCACAGATGGGCAGACATGCCACAGGCAGCATCAGGGCGCTGCCCAGCTTCTGCAGATGTTTCATCATAGAAAAATATCCTCCTTAATTCTCTATATGCCTTATTTAAACGGCCGTCGGCCCACGACGGCCAATGAGGCCTAACCCAATAAAATTACTTTGCCAGCTCGATGACTACGTCAGCGTTGGTGACAGCCTTGCCGACGGTGGTATTGAAGGTGCCGTAATCGTCGCTGTTGCAGACCAGCATGGGGGTGATGGTGTTGAAGCCCTCGGCCTTGATGGCGTCCAGATCGAACTCGATCAGCAGGTCGCCCTTCTTCACCTTGTCGCCGTTCTTGCAGTGGATGGTGAAATGCTTGCCCTTCAGGGTGACGGTCTCCAGACCCACATGGATCAGGATCTCAGCACCGAAGTCAGCGGTGAGGCTGACGGCGTGGCCGGTCTCGAACATGGTGTCCACAGTAGCGTCGCAGGGAGCGCAGACCTTACCGGCGGTGGGTTCAATGGCGATGCCGTTGCCCAGCATACCTTCCGCAAAGGTGGGGTCGGGAACTTCGCTTACGGGGACTGCCTTGCCAGCGACAGGAGCGCACAGCTCATCCATGGACTTACCGAAGAGTTTCTTAAAAAATCCCATTGTAATTACCTTCTTTCAATGTTTTAAGGCCGCTAGGTAAGCACGGCTGATCGGTGCGGTGCCCCGCAGCGGTCTGCGGACGCAGTGAGAGAAATACCTAACCTAAGAATACCAATTTGCGGTGCGTTTGTCAACGAGGAATGGATGCGGCATCCATTTTTTGTTGAGTGGGCACAAATGAATAAAATGTGAATTGTGCACTTTGCTGAATCTTTTCCAAGCGTTGAATTGTGCAAAAAAAGGGCAGAAAAATACTGGTTTCACCATCGATTTAATATTTATCAAAATCGATTATGATAAAGACCCGGAAAGACGAAAGGCTTATTTCGGCGGCGCGGAAAAACGCATCCCGCGGCGAAAACCGCGGGATGTGCTTACGTTTATCAGTAGGTCAGCAGCATGACCCAGGAGCTTCCGTCCTTGCCGATCAGGATGGCCTGGGCACTGGGGTTCAGGATGTTCTCCCGGTGCCCCTGGGAGTTCATCCAGCCGTTCATAACGGCGGCAGCGGTGGGATAGCCGTAGGCGATGTTCTCGCCGGAGGGCCACCGCTCTAATCCCAGCTCATCGAAGACGGTGAAGCAGCTTTGTCCGTTGGGCCGGGTGTGGCTGAAATAGGACTTCACTTCCGTCGCACGGATGTCCGCCGCCTCCTGACCCTCGAAGTAGTATACCAGGGGTGCCACACCGGCCTCCTTCCGGGCCTGGTTCACCAGGTCGAACACTTCCTTTATGGTGGAGGACAGCTTTTCGGTCTTGTCGGCGGTTTCGGAGTGGCCGCACACATTGCAGGTGCGCTGGGTGTAGCCGCCCTGGTCGAAGGTGGCGTAGACGATGGTTTCGCTGTTGTCGTGGCCGTTGGCCTTGGTTTTGTTGTCCTTGTAGCTGTGACCGCACTTTTCACAGGTGTGCAGGTCATAGCCGCCGGAGGTGCAGGTGGGCTCCACGGTGGTGGTGCTGTAGCGGTGGCCTGCCTCGGCGGTGCCAGTCACCGCGTTGACGGCTTCGTTGGAGATCAGGCCCTCGCCGCCCAGGACAACACCCTGGTCAATGCTGCGGGTCACGGCGAATTCCGCCGCGTCCGCTTCGTAGCAGGGCATGGTCAGGATCAGGGGGGCGTCCATCACTGCCGCCAGAGGACCACCGCAAAGGCCGTCGGGGAAGTCCCAGGCGTAGGCCAGTGCCGCGCTTTCCGCATTGGGGAAGAAGGTCTCGGCAATGAGAACGGAGGTCTGGAAGCGGTTGCTGCCGCCCAGACGCTCGGTATAGCCGTACCGGGACAGCTGCTCCATCATGCCGCTGCTGACGGCACCCTCGCCGCCGATGACGTAAATGCTGCCGGAGATGCCCTCCAGGAAGGCCTTCTGGTCAGCGGTCAGGTCTTTCCACACCAGCAGGATGGGAAGTCCTGCGGCAGAGGCGGAGAGGCTGTCGGCAAATGCCAGGCCTGTGCAGGCCAGAATGGCCTTGCCTGCGTAGCCCGCCTCCTCCAGGATCGCCAGGTTGGTGCCGAACCGGTCGGTGCCGGCCAGACGCTTCACGGCGAATTCCTCCAGCTCCGTTTCCATGGACGCGGGAACGGCGGAGGTGCCGCCCAGAATGTAAACGGTGCCGCCGGGATTCAGGTTCTCCCGGATGTAGTCCTTCACGCTGTTGTTGATGGCACTGGTGCTGTAGCTCAGCAGGATGGGGGCATTGCGGACAGTGGCCAGATAGCTGCCGGAAAGGGCATCGGCAAAATTGGTGCCGCTGGCTACGATGATGCTGTCAAATTTTTCAATTCCCAGGGCTTCCTTCATGGCATTGGCCACTTCAAAGGCAGTTTCGAACCGGTTGGCACCCGCAATGCGGCGGAAGCCGCCGGTGGAGACAGGGGGAATGGTTTCCGTTTTGGTTTCCTGACAGACGGTGCAGGTGTAGGTACGCTCACCGGCTTCGTCTTCCGTAGGTTCCCGGGTGACTTCACCCTGATCCCAGCTGTGACCGGCGGCGGGAATGGCCTTGCCGGTTTTCAGAACCTCGCCGCAGTCGGCGCAAACGGTGTCACCGGAGTAGCCATCTTCCGTGCAGGTGGCCTCGGCGGCATTTTCGATGGTGGTGCCGGAATGTACGCATTCCGTTTCCTCCCAGGGGATGGCTTCGGTTTTGGTCTCACCGCAGACGGCGCAGGTGTAGGTCATTTCTCCGTCCTGGGCGGCGGTGGGTTCCCGGGTGACGGTACCCTCATCCCAGTCATGCCCCGCTGGGGGAATGGATTCTCCCTCCTCCATCAGCTGGCCGCAGTCGGCGCAGACAGTATCGCCGGTGTAGCCGTCAGTGGTGCAGGTCACATCGATCTCATTTTGAATCCTGGTATTTTCATGGGTGCAGGCATCAGGCTCCCAGAAGATAGCTTCGGTTATGGACGAACCGCAGCCGAAGATGCAGGTGTATAGCTTGGCACCCTCATGGTCAGGGGTAGGCTCCTGGATGATGGTACCCTCGTCCCAGCTGTGTTCCACAGGGTCAGTATAACTGTCCTGCCTGCTGCTGCCGCAGCTGCATATGTGATTTGTGTAGCCCTGCTGCCGGCAGGTGGGAGCGACTACTTCCGTCTGCGTGTACTCGTGAACATGGACGGTAACAGTGAGAGTGAGGGGGGCAGCCTGTTCCTCGTAGACAGGCAGGGTCACCGTCCCGGTGCCTTCTGCTGTGGCGGTGAGGATCACTGCGCCGGTACCGTCGCCAGCATTTGCCAGAGTGGCGATCACATTGCCGTTTTCGTCCTTCACATCGGACAGAATGGGGATCAGAAGCGTGGATCGGAAGGAGTTGAACTGCTTCACATAAATCTGGGTGGTCCAGCTGCCTAACTCGCTGGAATCCAGAGAGATGTTCAGCTCTGCCTGAGAGAGGGTGGTACTGAGATTGGCTTGCAGGATCTCAACGGCACTGCTGTAATTTACAAGTCCGGTAGTGCTACAGTTTTCCTGGCTGATCAAACCGCTGCCAAACATCTGAACCCAATACCGGGTGTTGTTGGAGATAACACAGCCGATACCGATGTGGGTGAAGTCTGCATCCAGGATATTTGCCCTGTGTCCCGAGGAATTCATCCAGCCGTCCGTGACCTCTGCTGCGTTTGTCTGTCCCACGGCAATGTTTTCACCGGCGGCACTGACGGAAAGGCCGAATTCCTCCAGAATTGTGAAGCAGCTGGTGCCGTTGGGACGAGCATGATCCCAGTAAATGGTGGTCTCCACCGCCCGGGTCATGGCGGCCTGGGTCAGTTCCTCGTCCAGGATCAGGGGCTCCAGACCCTCCTCGGCCCGGTACTGGTTCACCAACACCAGTACCTCCTGGATCGCACTGTAGTCCATCTGCCCAACCGTCTGTACTGTGGCAAATTCGGATTCCGTGTCAGGTTCTTCGGGCTGGGGTTCCTCGGGCTGAGTGTTGTCAGGAATATCTACTTTTTCATATTCCGCAAAACTGGGGCTGACGCAGCAGAGGGTGTTGTAAATGGTGTCCACATTGACAGCCATGTCAGACGCATAGCGAACCATGTTGGCTTCACCGGATTCGTCAATGATCACCACAATGGGCCAGACAAAGCTGTTCTCGGAGGAGAACAGGCGGTTGTAGGAGGCAACTATGGAGGTGCTCTTGGTATAGCGGAAGTCAATCATGGGGGCCACGTTGGGGGTGTAAGTGTTGATAAAGTCCATGACGGAAGCGGCATCGCCGGAAATGGCTTCCACGGCGGTAATGTTCAGATAGGGATTGTCCAGCCAGTCACATTCATCCAGACTGGACATGAGCCACTGACAGTTGCCGCAGACATGGGAGAAGAACACCAGCATGGTAACCCCGTCCTCTGGGGTTTCGTAGGAGAAGACCATGGAATTACCGGTCAGGGGATCGTATACGGTATAATTGCGGGAAACCACCGTGTCCTCCTTGTCCACGGGGATCATGCTGCCGCAGAGGGTAGAGAGCTTTTCTGTGTATTCGGCGGTGCAGCGGGTGCAGGTATAGGTGATCTCTCCCTCCCCATCACAGGTAGGCTCTTTGGTCACGATGCCCGCGTCCCAGTCGTGCCCCAGGGAAGCGATAGCCATACCGGATTCCAGGACTTCGCCGCAGTCGGCGCAGACGGTATCACCGGTATAGCCTTCCGTATCACAGGTGGGCTCGATGGTGTTGGTCTGGAGGGTGACAGTATGGGGACATACCGGATCGGGCTTGCCTCCTTCACCCTCGTAGGCGGCGAAACTCTCGCTGACATGGCACAGCACGTCGTACAGGACTCCGGTGGATACCATGCCGTCGGTTCCGTAAACAGGGTTCTGGACACTGTCGGAGCCGGTGATCACAAAGACCATGGGATAGGTATAGTAGTTGTCTTCCACGATCAAGGCATCCATGTAGTCCTGCGTGACATGGCTGCCCTGATAGCGGTAGTTAATGAGGGAGGCGGAGTTGGGGGTACAGGCCTCCATAAAGCTGAGCACATCCGCCGCATTTTCCGCTTTGCTTTCCACCGCTACGAAATTCACATAGGGATTGTCCAGCCAGTCGCATTGATCCAGCTGCTGCATAAAGGACTGGCTGTAACCGCAGGCGTAGGAGAAGCAGATCACCACAGTGGCCCCGTCTTCCGGGATCTCGTAGCCGTAGGCCAGCTCGGTATCTGTAATTGGATCAGACACAGTGTGCCCATATTTAAGGGCAGGGTCATAGGGGTCGGCCCCCTCGGGACGGAAGCCTGCCAGCCAATACATGCCCAGGGTGGTATGGCCGTACCTGTAGTGGTAGATGCCGCATGCGGAGCACTGATAGACCGTCATGCTGTTCTGTTCTTCGGCGGCCTCCTGGGTCATGGTGCCCTCGTCAAAGGAATGGCCCAGGGCATCTGTAAAGTCGCCCTGGTAGCTGCTGCCGCATTCGCAGGTGTGGGTGGTGTAGCCCTGTTCCGTGCAGGTAGGGGGTGTAACCACATCAGTATAGCTGTGGCTGTGATTCAGATCCAGCGTGTAGAATACAGGGGCGGAATTCTGGGTCACATACCAGACGATTTTTCCGTCCACCACAATGGGCGCACAGTCAGACAGCTTGCCCTCTGCGCTTGCAACTTCAGAGGTCTTCTGTCCCTGACCGTCCAGGGTGCAGTAATAGACCTGATCGCCGGAGGCCCACAGCAGGCAGAAGCTGTTTCCGTCCAGCTTCACCAGATGGGGCGTGGACAGGGAGACCCCATCTCCCTCGGCATAGTCGGTCAGATACAGGATCCCGGTGGCGTCAGCGGTGAGGGTACCCTTTGGGGTGACCGTCACAAAGATGTTCCGCTGAGCTGCCCCCTGGTCAATGCCGCCGCCCTGGTCACAGGTGCTGCCTGCCACCAGATAGTGGCTGTCCGAGAATGCAAAGCCGCCCACGGAAACGCCGGTGTAGTTGTAATGTCCCGTATTTTCCGCGATGGTCAGTACATCCGCATAGGTCACCTTTCCGGTAAAGGTTTCCTGTCCTGCGGGCTTGTTGTACTTCATCAAAACCACGGAACGGGGACCGGCATCGCCGTGATCCACAGCCAGCAGATCGGTGCCGTCCACCTGAATGAACTGGTTGAAGGAGTGGCTTACATAGCCATAGTTGGTGTTCATCACGATGCTGTACTGATCCGTGACGGTCATATCGCTGATGCACACGCTCATGGTCAGATTGGCCTGATGCCTCTTCTGGGTGTCGGGGAGGGCATACATCTGGTGACTGGTACGGATGTACAGCATATCCCCGGAGCGGGCAAAGCGGAGGGAACCGGCATCGAAGGGGACGGTGGTGTTGGCACCGTAAAGACTGGCGGCGGCCTGACGCTCCCAGTCCTTGGAGTAGCGGACCACCCGGATGACCTCGACGGAATCATCCTCCGCGTTGTTGGTCTGGCCGAAGACCAGGAAATTGTAATCCTCGCAGATGTAGATGCCGCCAAAGAGGGATAGCTCCATGGGGATTTCGGTGCTTTCCGTCAGAACGAAGCTTTCGTCATACTGCTCCGCGATAATGGTACCGCTGATGTATTCCACCCGCAGATACCCGCCATCCACGGCAGTAAGAGACGACTTGATGGTTTTAGCGGAGTAGCCGCTGTAATTGCAGGCATTATAATTGTAGCTTTCGGCGGGCACCAGCCCGGAAGTGGAACCGCTCCCCTCCACAGCCGTCACCGCCCCACTCCCCGCAGCCGCCGCCGTAAACGGCACCAGCGAAAGGATCAGGCAGAAAAGAACGAGTGACTGAAAAATACGTTTCATATAGAAAACCCTCCTTTTTTGAAAACTTTTCTATATTATACCTTTTGAAGAAGAAACAGTCAAGAAATATAAGCTTCCCAACCCACCCCAGCCGGAAATCCCATCCCCGGAGTGCGGAACTAAAATGGAGAAACCCACCGCGTAGGGGCGACCCTTGCGGTCGCCCATCCCAAGAGGCCCCCACAAAAGAACGGCACCGCCCACGCGGTGCCGTTCCCCCAATATCATCCAAAAATCGAATTGACCGTCCCATCCGAAATCAGCCCGGTGCCGCCGAGAATGGCACCATTCCGAATGCCCATGCCCTGCACATACTCTGCCGCCGCGGTTTCCCGCTTTGTCATAGTCAGGATCAGGGGCGCGTCCATCGCCGCTGCCAAAGGCCCGCCGCAGAGGCCATCCGGGAAATTCCAGGCATAGGCCAATACAGCCGACTCAGGCTCCTCAAAGAACGTCTCAGCGATCAGCACAGAGGTCTCGAAACGGTCCTTGCCGCCGATACGCGTTACGTTCCCGTAGCCGCGGATATCCTCCTCAACGGCAACGCTGACCGCGCTTTCTCCGCCAATGACATAGAAATCCTCCGAAACACCATCCAGGAAGCTCCTCTGCACATCAAAAACGCCATACTTGCTGTTTACCAGCAGGATAGGCAGCTCCGTGGCGGAAGCGGAGAGGCTGTCCGCGAATCCCTCACCGTTGCAGATCAGCACATCCTTGCCGTCAACACCCGCTTCTTCCAGAATGCGGATATTGGTTTCGTAGCGGTTCGCGCCCGCCAGACGCTTCACGTTGTACCCGTTCAGTGCCTCGTCCAGGGAGGTGGTCACAGCCTTGGGGCCGCCCAGAATATACACGGTGCCGCCCGTACGCAGATTGTCCCGAACATATTCCACCACCATGCCGTTGTACTTTTCCACATATTTGGGATTGAAGTCATCATTGCAGCTTAAGAGGATGGGAGCGTTCTTCACCGCCGCCAGATAACTGCCGGAGAGGGCATCCGCGAAATTCGTGCCGGAAGCAACGATCACCGCATCAAACCCGTCAACACCCAATTCCTCCTTCAACTGATCCGCCACAGCCAAAGCCGTGTCAAACCGACTGTCACCCGCCAGACGAATAATTTCTCCCTCCTCGGGCTCGGTAGATTCAGGTTCTGTCTCCTCAGGTTCCGTTACTTCGGGCTCTGTGACCTCAGGCTCCGTCTCCTCAGGCTCGGTCACTTCGGGCTCCGTGACCTCGGGCTCAGTCTCCTCAGGCTCGGTAACCTCAGGCTCCGTAGCTTCGGGTTCTGTAACCTCAGGCTCAGTCTCCTCAGGTTCAGTCACTTCGGGCTCGGTCTCCTCGGGTTCGGTTTCCTCAGGCTCCGTAGGCTCTACCCACGACGGATCAGATACACCGCATACAGTACACTTTCCGTTCTCCCAACTATGCCCTAGTGCTGCCGTCTCATTATCGGTATAACTGTCGCCGCAACCACAGGTGTAGGTGGAATAGCCCTTTTCCGTGCAGGTCGGTGCGGTGACGGTTTCAGTATAGCTGTGAGTATGATCCAGCTTCGGGACAGCATCGGTCTTCGTCTCGCCGCAG
>JAFTXW010000025.1 GCA_017461445.1 Oscillospiraceae bacterium | reverse complement strand
GTGGACAGCGCGAAGGATGGTAACAACTTCCTTCTTGGTGGGCAGCGGAATGGGGCCGGAAACCTGTGCGCCGTTGCGCTTTGCGGTCTCCACGATCTTTGCAGCGCTGGAGTCGATCAGCTGGTGATCGTAAGCCTTCAGCCGAATGCGGATCATCTGGTTTGCCATGGTTTGTTTTCCTCCTTGAATTACGTACTCAGTTTGCGTAGTGTCTGGGTACGGTCGAACTGTTTTGTCCGCGCCGCCGTGCGTATCATTCCGAGCCATGAAAAATGGCCGACCGAGGCCGACCCTTCCCTATCAAGGCGCAGCGATATACGCAAGCGCAGATAAGCAGTTCAGCCGCCCGATGACCGGACATACTCCGCGGAAGTTACCGTCTCTCGACGCAATCTCCCGCATCATCGCAGTGCGCGCATACTTTCCCTACACGCGCTCGATTATGATACCACCTATTCCGCAATTTGTCAAGTATAATTTCAGAAGAAATCACAAAATTTTCAACCAAAATTCGGTCATTCTGCGAAGGGGCATTTTGAGGGCGGAGGGGGGGGCTGTTTGGAGTTAGGAGTGAGGAGTGAGGGGTGAGGAATTTTGCAATGTAGGGGCCGGCGTCCCCGACGGCCCCAGCGGATGCGTAGCATCCGCTATATATATTGTAGGGCGGGGGCATACCCCGCCAAAACCTGCCGATGTAGGAAGCAGCAAGAAGGAGCGGACAGTCCGCAAACTATCCGCCCCCCATCTTTATTTCTTAAATATTCGTCTTGACAGCGCAATTCCCGTTGCACCGCCAAAGCCCATTCCCAGCGACATCAGGAAAAAGATAAACAGAAGGCCCATTAGATAGGAAAAGCGGTATTCCTCCCCTTCCAGCGTGCACTCGATCAGCCACATCAATGTACCGTCAATGAATGTAATAGACAGAATTAGCTTGCCTAACGTTTCCGCAAAAGAAAAGTGGGATTTGCTATATTGTAAAACACCGTAAAGAATCACCGTTGCCATCATAAGTGCCATTGAAATTATTCCCAATAACCGATCCGTCTCACTACTCCATTCCGAGAAAGAAACCTTATACCAGGCATACCAAACCGCTACCGGAGCAATAACGCCAAGAAATGTCGCAAATACCGAGCCGAAGCAACCCAACCCAATATCCGGATCATATTCACGGATTTCTCCGATGCGATTTCCCCAGCTGTCGTATATGTCGAATAGTTTCATTGAGTTCACCTACAAAATTGAAATTAACCCTTTCATCAAGAGAACGAACGGATCACTGTTTTCACAGCGATCCATTCATCCAAGGAAGAAGATAGACTTAGTTTTGCTTCTTTTCTGTTCCGCAATAGTAGCACTTTTCAAGACGGGACAAATTCTTTTTATGGCAACATCTGCATCTCCACTTCGGTCCCTTGTCAATCTTCAGAATACCATTGTGGTAGATAACAACATCCTCCTTAAATCCAACATCCATTACTGCGCAGTAGCCGGATGCCAGTGCTCCAAGCAGAGTTACCGTGCATGGACCGGACAGAATTTTACTCAATGCATTTCCAATAGCAGAGGAAGCATCCAGCGCAAATAAGAGGCCTATAACCATGCTAATAAAGCCTACTACCGTCAGCACAGCACACAGTGCACCAAGTCTGCCGAACTTGGCAGTTTTATCGTTTTTTTGCAGACGAAGAAACGCAGCATATGCATAACTTACGATTGCCACAGCACCGACCAACATCAGTACAATGCTGACCAATTTGATAATTGCAAACCCCGTTTTCACTTCACCGGGCAAAAATGCGCTGAACATTCCGATGGACTCCTCGATTTCTCCCAGAGTCACAGGCATACGAAACACATTAACCGTTCCAAGTACATCATTCAGCTGAAAATATCCCAAATCTAAATCCATAGCAAACCAATTGCTAAACATACTTACAATCGTCGCAATTACCGCGACAAAAAAGATAATCGCTTTGGGAGTAACGTAGGTAATCGTTGGAATATCCGACTTATTAGACGGGTCTAACAGTCTTTCTTTCATTGTCGTATTTTGTTCCATTTTTATCCTTTCCTCTCGCATAGCATTAAGCACCACCGTGCTTTGATGATATGTATTATATTATACTTCCATAAGTATATCAATTCACAAATCAACCAAATATCTACTTATGGAATTATGCAATTTTCTTTATACTTACGCTAGTATAAATTTAAAAGAAAGGAGGGAATATATGAAATATTCTGATGCACAAAAGGAAGCTACCGCCCGATATAATAAAAAAGCTTATGACCGAATTGATTTGATTGTAAAGAAAGGACAGCGTCAGGTCTTGAAAGACTTCGCCGCCAGTCAGGGAAAAAGCCTGAACCGCTTTATCCTGGATGCCGTGGAAGCGGAAATGAATAGAATTAAAGAAACCGAGTGACCCCAGCCCCATCTTAGGCTGTCGATCACTCGGTTATTTTTTCGCGTAGGGGCGACCCTTGCGGTCGCCCGGGCACCCGCAGGGTGCCATTGCCCGAAAGGGCAATCAAAAATATGCCGCCTTCGGCGGTGCGATGTGTTCCACATCGCCGGGCGACCGCAAGGGTCGCCCCTACGCGGTTACTTTCCATATAATTCATCCATCTGCCATTTATCCGGATTTTCGTCAATATATCGAAGCTTTTCCAAGTGATCCGCCTCATTTCGGAGCACATGGTCGTAATAGTTTCTCTGCCACAGCTTCCCCGCAACATTTCCCCGGCGATCACATTCTTTGTACCAGCGTGTCGAAACTGAGGATTTGAATGCACCCACGAATTGTCCAACCTTCGCCGCAGCTACAGTCCGTTTCATTATTATTATGTGGATGTGGTTTGGCATAATGACACAGGCATCCAGCACAAAACCATATCTCTCCGGCAGGGACAGCAAAATTTCGTCAGCAATTTTTCCAAGATCCGATAAACTTACACGCGCCCGGTCCTGTTCCGTTCCCGGTATGATATGAGACAGCGTGCATCTGCGCTCATGGGTACATACCGTCACAAAGTATCCACCCTCCTGACTGTAGTCATAGTCAGGAAGCCGTATATTCTTTCGCTTGACGTATTCCATATTTTCCTCTCACACACCTTGACGCGTAGGGGCGACCCTTGCGGTCGCCCGTGGGACGGCGGAGCCGGCCCAATCCGTATTACCGCCTTCGGCGGTGTAATTTTGCCTATGGGCAAAATTACCGGGCGACCGCGAGGGTCGCCCCTACGCGATAGATTTACTTTAACTCCCAAAGCTTGACCTGGCTTGCCTTCTCATACAACCGCAAATAGCTGTCATATCGGGTCTTCTCGATTTCCCCCGCGTCATATGCGGCTCGGACGGCGCAGTCGGGCTCCTTCCGGTGGGAGCAATCATCGAAGCGGCATTTGCCGAGATAGGGACCAAAGTCCGGGAAGGCGTACTGGAGGTTCTCCTTCAGGATCACTTCCATCTGGTCGGTATCGAAGGAGGAGAAGCCAGGAGTGTCCGCCACATAGGTATCCTCTCCCAAACTGTACAGCTCCACATGCCGGGTGGTATGCCGTCCGCGGCCCAGCTTTTCGGAGACCTCGCCGGTGGCGAGATTCAGCTCCGGGCAAAGCCGGTTCAGAATGCTGCTCTTGCCCACACCGGAATTTCCGGTGAAGGCCACAAGCTTTCCTTCCAGCAGCCGCCGCAGCTCCTCCACGCCCTCTCCGCTCTCTGCACTGGTGCAGATAACGGTAAAGCCCGCGTGCTCATAGATGCGCACCAGGTCAATGGCGGGATCCAGATCGCACTTATTAACGCAGAGGTAAACAGGCACCTCCTGATCTCCCGCGATGGCCGCCACCCGGTCAATCAGGAAGGGTTCCGTTACCGGATTCACATTGGCGGCAAATACCACCAGGGCATCCACATTGGCGACGGCGGGGCGAACGAAGCTGTTCTTCCGGGGCAGGATCTTCTCCACCATGCCCTTGCCCCGTTCCACGGTGATCTCCACCAGGTCGCCGGTAAGAGGGCTGTTCCCCTCTTTGCGCAGGATACCCCTGGCCCGGCAGGAAATCACCTTCCCGGGGATCTGCACATCATAAAATCCGCTGAGGGAGCGGACGATCCGTCCGGTTTTCTTCTCAGTCATCCGTAAACTTCACTTCCTGGCTGTTATAGTGGTCACCGTTGATGTAAATGTCATAGGACTTGGTGCCGGAGTTGGTCAGGGTCACGGTGTAGACGGTGGTGCCCGCCTTGATCTCCGTAGATTCGATCACCGCCCGGCCGTTCTGCTTGATGCTCAGCAGGAAATCCTCCGCCAGATCCGGCAGAATGAAATCCACGTTCACCGTAGCCATTTCCGGCTCCGTCTCCTCGGGAGCAGTGGTCTCGGGAGCCTTGGTGGCCTCCGTGGTGGCCTCGGTAGCCTCCGTAGTGGGGGCCGTGGTCTCTTTGGGGCCTTCGGAGTATTCCAGCAGGATCTCCGTCAGCACGTCGATCTCCTCAAAAGCCTTCACGGACTGGTACACCACCTGTCCCGCAGGCTCGTCGCCGGGAACGGGGCGGGTTCGGACAACGTTGAAGCCCGCCGCGGCCAGTACCCGCTTGGCGGCTTCGATGTCCATGCCCATCACGTCCTGCATGTCGGCATACTTGGTATCGGGGCCGGTGCTGATCCAGAGGTACACATCCTGCCCCTCCTTCAGCTCCGTGGTGAAAGCGGGATCGGTGCGGATGACCTCCCCCTCTTCATACACAGAGCTGGCTTCATAGCGGAAGATGGGATAGAAGCCCTGCCCACGCAGGTGGGAGTCCGCCTCCTCCTTCCGGGTACCGATCAGGTCGGACATGGTCTTGACCTCCGGCTCCTCGCCCATGCTGATGGTGATCCAAAGCTCGGTGCCCTTGACCACCTTGCTGCCGCCGATGGGTTCCTGCATCATGATTTGGCCTTCTTCATAGCTGTCGTTATACTGCTGATCCCGGAACACGATCTTCAGATCCTTGTATTCGTTGATCATGTCATCGGAGTAGGTCTTGCCCACCAGATAGGGCACCTCCACATATTCCCGCTCCTTGTTCAGCAGCGCGCCGTTGAACAGAGCGTACAGGAACACGATCAGGGCTACCACCGCCACTGCGCTGCATACCACGATGGAAATGGTAGCGATGCGGCTGCGCTGCTCCTCCCGCCGCTGCTCCTCCGCCCGCTTCCGGGCCTGGGCACGGCGGATGGTATCGGTATCCCGGGTACGGTTCACGTTCCCGGTGGTTCGGGGCATGGGGCCGGTGGCCTGCCGCCTGACGGGGCCGGTGCCGGAGGGTGCCGTGTTGGCAGGCCGCCGCAGCTGGGCACTGTCGGTGGACACCCGGGTTCTGGGCTGCTGAGGCTGGGGTGGTACACCGGTCTTGGCCTGAACAACCTTTTCGGCAGTGGTGCGGGGTTTCTGGGGCGGTATCGGGGGGATGCCGGTGATAGGCCGGGTAGCATCGTCCACGATGGTCTTATAGTTAAACAGGATAGCGGGATTCTTGCGGAATTCCTCCATATCCTGCAGCATTTCCGTAGCGGAAACATAGCGGTTCTGGATCTCCAGAGCCATGGCCTTCATGATGATCTGCTCCATGCCGCCGGGAATGTTGGGGTTCAGGGTGGAGGGCATGGCCGCGCCGCCGTTGATATGCTGGATCGCTACCGCCACAGCGGATTCCCCGTCATAGGGAGGCCGCCCTGTCATCATTTCATACATGACCACGCCCAGGGAATAGATATCGGAGCGGTTGTCCGTATGACCGCCCTTGGCCTGCTCAGGGGAGATGTAGTGAACGCTGCCCAGAGCCTCCTTGGTCAGGGTGTTGCTCTTGTTCATCACCCGGGCAATGCCGAAGTCCATCACCTTGACGGAGCCGTTTTTCAGCACCATCACATTGTGGGGCTTGATGTCCCGGTGGACAATGCCCCGGCTGTGGGCGTGTTCCAGACCCTTGGCGATCTGCATGGCAAAATGCAGTGTCTCCTTCCAGTTCAGAACGCCCCGGGACTCCATATATTGTTTCAGGGAGATACCGTCAATCAGCTCCATAACGATGAAGTTGGCGGTATCGGTGGAAGAAACGTCATAAACCTGCACGATGTTGGGATGGCTCAGCATAGCTACCGCCTCGCCCTCCGCGTGGAAGCGGCGGCGGAACTCCTCGTCCCGTGCAAATTCGTCTTTCAGAATTTTGATGGCTACCAGCCGGTTTAAGCGGTGGCAGCGGGCTTTATAGACAACGGCCATACCGCCGGTCCCAATGACCTCCAGGATCTCATACCGGTTGTCCAGCAGCCGTCCAATATATTGATCGATATTCAAAGAAAATGCTCCTTTCGAGACACGCGAATCAAATCAAAACAAGAACGCTGGTCACATTATCCGGCGCCCCACGGTTCTTGGCGATATCCAAGAGCCGCTTACAGCAGTGCTGCTTGTTGACGCCATGGACAACCTCAAACAGGATCTCCTGATCGTCCATCATATTGCTCAGGCCATCGGAGCACAGCAGAAGAAAATCTCCCTTCGCCACGTCCAGATGAAAAATGTCGCACAAAATCGTCGTTTCCGTGCCGATGGCACGGGTAATAAAGTTCTTTCCGGGGTAGGTCTTTGCCATTTCCGGGGTCAGCTCTCCCCGGTCTACCATCAGCTGCACCAGGGAGTGATCCCGGGTGATCTGCTGAATGCCCTCCTGGTCGATGCCGTAGGCCCGGCTGTCGCCCACGTTCACCACCGTAGCTTTTTTGCCCCGGATCAGCGCGGCAACCAGGGTGGTGCCCATGCCATCGAATTCCTCGAACTGCTGGGCCTGGTCGAACACGGTGAAATTGGCCAGCTTCACGGCACTGATCAGCACCTGATCGATGTGTTCCTGATCCATCATAGGCTTCCAGCTGCGCTTGACCTCCTGCACGAACACATCCACAGCCAAAGTGCTGGCAATATTGCCGGATTTCGCACCGCCCATGCCGTCGCAGACAATGCACAGCAAACTGCTGCGGTCAAGCTGTTCAATTTGGTAAGTATCCTGATTCTGCTTGCGCACACAACCGGGATCTGTCAGTCCCCAGCTCTGCATAGGCGTTGCACCTCTTTTTCTATGTATTCCCTATGTAGAGGGCAGTGCCCCCTACATTATATTTTCCCCTTTGTATACTTCCGTCTCAGCTGCCCGCAGGAAGCGTCGATATCCCCGCCCAGGGTTCGGCGGACGGTGGCCGTCACGCCCCCATCCTCCAGAATTTTCTGGAACTTCGCCACAGCAGCCTTGCTGCTGGGCTTCAGAGGGCTTTCCTCCACATGGTTCAGGGGAATCATGTTCACATGGGCCGGCAGGCCCTTCAGCCGCCGCAGCAGCTCCCGGGCATTGGCCTCGCTGTCATTCACGCCGTCGATCATGGCGTACTCAAAATGAATGCGCCGGCTGGTGGCATCGTAATACCGGCGGCAGGCCGCCAGCAGCTCGTCGATGGGATAGGCCTTGTTGACCGGCATGATCTTGTTTCGGATCTCATCATTGGGCCCATGGAGGGAAATCGCCAGACTGATCTGCAATTTCCGCTTCGCCAGCTCGTCGATCTTCGGCACCAGGCCGCAGGTGGACAAGCTTATGTGCCGCATGGAGATGTTCATGCCGTCGGGGCTGTTTACCAGCTCCAGAAAGCGCATCACATTGTCAAAATTGTCCAGGGGCTCGCCGATACCCATGAGCACAATGTGGGAAACGGGCAGCCCGGAGTCGATCTGGGTAAACAGCACCTGATCCAGCATTTCGTTTGGCTCCAGCCGCCGTACCAGCCCGCCGAGGGTCGATGCGCAGAAGGCGCAGCCCATCCGGCAGCCCACCTCGGTGGAGATGCAGACGGTGTTGCCGTAGTGATAGCGCATAAGCACCGTCTCCACACAGTTGCCGTCAGCAAGCTCCCATAAATATTTTATGGTGCCATCCCGGGAAGATTCCTGCTTCCGAACCGCCAGGGGGGCGTTGATGGGGTACTTTTCCGAAAGCACATCCCGCAGAGCTTTGGGCAGGTTCGTCATCTCGTCGTAGGAGCGGACGCCCTTATGGAGCCAGGTGTACAACTGCTTGGCCCGAAAGCCCGGCTGGCCCAGCTCTTTTAAGATGTCAGCCAGCTCCGGCTGGGTCAGGGATTTCAGGTTCATACTTTCCTCCGCAGACGGCAGATGAAGAAGCCGTCGGTATCGTATTCACCGGGAATCAGGGTCAGCATTCCGGTGTCGTTCTTCGGGAACACCTCCGGTAATTCCAAAGGCTCCCGGTAAAATTCGTCATTTTCTCGCAGGAAGGCCTCCACGACCTCCTCGTTTTCCCGCCGCAGCACGGTGCAGGTGGAGTACATCAGCACCCCGCCGGGCTTTACATAACCCGCCTGATTTCTCAGGATTTCCAGCTGCAAAGCGGGCAATTCCGCCAGTTCCGCCAGATTTTTATAGCGGATATCGGGCTTCTTCCGAATAATGCCCAGTCCGGAGCAGGGCACATCGCAAATCACCGCGTCCATCTGCCCTTCCCATTCCGGAACGGACTTGGTAGCGTCCTGCTGCTTTGCAGTGATGTTGGTCAATCCCAACCGGGCCGCACCGTTTGCAATCAGGGAGGTTTTATGGGCGTGGACATCACAGGAGGTGATATGTCCCGCCCCCTCCATCGCCATGGCAGCGGCAAAGCTCTTGCCGCCGGGAGCGGCGCAGCAGTCCAGCACCTTTGCGTCCTTCGGCAGTTTCGCGCAGAGGACGCTTAATTTGGAAGCCGGATCCTGCACATAGAACAGGCCCTCCTGAAAAGCGTCCAGCTGTTCCAGATTGCCCGTACCGCCCAACACCAGACAGTTTTCCATCCAGCCGTGAGGCTGAGCGGAAACGCCCTGGTTTTCCAGGATTTCGACTAATTTCGCGGCGGAAGTCTTTAAAATATTCACCTGCACCACCATCTGGGGCGCGGCGTTATCGGCGATCAGCATCCCTTCCAGCTTCCCCTTGGGGAGGTTGGCTTTCAGAAGGGAAATCAATTCCTCCGGGTGGCTGTAGCGGTCAGCGTAGGAGACAGGCTCTTTGAGACTGCTCTTGGTGCGGACGGCGTTCCGCAGAACACCGTTAACCAAGGAGGCCGCCCGAGGATTTTTTACATATTTCTTCGCCAGCCCGACGGCTTCATTCACCGCCGCACTGTCGGGTATTTTGTCCAGCTCATAGACCTGATACAGCCCCAGGTGGAGGATATCCCGCACCGCCGGGTGCAGATCCTTCAGCTTTCCCGTCAAAAGCTGCTTCAGATAAAAGTCCAGCCTGCCCCGGTTCTGGATAACGCCGTAGACAAGCCTTGTCGCCAGTCCCGCGTCCCGGGGGGACAACCGGTCCCGCTGGATGTAGTCCTTCAGAACTCCGTTGGCCCAGCCCCCGTCCTTGCGGCAGGCGATCAGCGCGTTCAGCGCGGTTTCCCGTGCGCCCATTACTGATCCAACGGGTGGCCCCGGAAGTAATCGGGAGCCGCCATCCGCTTACCGCCCTCGGCCTGAAGGGAGAGAATTTCCACAGCACCCTCACCGCAGGCGATGACAAGGCCCGTTTTGGTCAAACCCAGAATTTCACCAGGCATACCGCTGCCTTCCACCAACTTTGTTGCGTGTACTTTAAACTTTTTACCCTGCAATTCCATAGTGGCAACGGGCCAGGGGTGCAGACCCCGGACCTGGTTATGCACCTGCTGTGCGGGCTTGTTCCAGTCGATGGGGCACATGGCTTTATCCAGCATGGGCGCGAAGGTGGCCTCCTCCCCATTCTGGGGCATACCTTCCACTTTTCCCTCTGCAAACCGGGTCAAAGTCCTGCTCAGCAGATCAGCCCCCAGCACCGCCAGCCGATCCAGCAGCTCGCCCGCCGTTTCATTCTCCCCGATGGGAGTTTTTGCGATATCGATGATATCGCCCTCGTCCACACCCCGGGACATAAACTGGGCGGTCACGCCGGTTTCCGTCAAGCCATCCAGCACTGCCCACTGGTAGGGCGCGGAGCCCCGGTACTGGGGCAGGATGCTGGCATGGATATTGATGCAGGCCAGCGTCGGCACATCCAGCACCTTCTGGGGCAGGATGCGGCCATAGGCCACCACAGCGCAGATATCGGGCTGCAATGCCCGCAGCTGCTCCACGCTCTCCTCCCGGAAGTTCTCCGGCTGGAACACGGGGATGCCCTTTGCCAAAGCTACTTCCTTCACAGGAGAGGCCACCATCTTCATGCCCCGGCCCTTGGGGCGGTCAGGCTGGGTGTAAACACCCACCACCTCGAAGCCATCGGCCAAAATTTTCTTCAAGCAGGTCGCCGCAATATCCGGCGTTCCCATAAATACAACGCGCAAGGGTATCCCTCCGTTAATCCTCATCAGACATGAGTTCTTCCTCGGTCAGGAACCGCTCCATGACCTCGGTGTACACGATGCCGTCCAGGTGGTCCAGCTCATGGCAGAAGCAGCGGCCGATCAGCTCCTCGCCCTCGGCCTCGAACCATTCGCCGTAGCGGTCCTGGGCCCGCACCTTGGCATAGTAGGGCCGCTTTACCAGGCCGTACTTGCCAGGAACGCTGAGACAGCCCTCGGCACCCACCTGCTCGCCATCGGTCTCGATCAAAGTGGGATTCACCAGTTCCAGAATTTCCTCGCCGGTGTCCACGATGACCACCCGCCGCAGGATGCCCACCTGGGGTGCCGCCAGCCCAACGCCATTGGCCTCGGCCAGTGTGTCGGCCATGTCATCCAGCAGCTTGTGCAGCCGCCAGTCAAATTTTTCCACCGGCTTGCAAACCTTATGCAGGGCCGGGTCCTTATCGGTCAAAATCTTACGCAGTCCCATGTGTAAAACCTCATTTCTCTATTCAAAACCATTCACATCAATAAAAGCGGACACGCCGCGGTTAAGCTTATCTTTACTGAACTCCCGCAGCAAATAGGCCAGCAGCAGCCGCAGCTGCCGGGTCATTTTGCAGCGCAACGTCAGCCGGTAGCGGAAGTTATAATTGATCTTCGGCACCGGGCAGGGCGCGGGGCCAAGGCATCCGCACTGCTCGGTATTGTAGGGTGGCTGCCGCAGGCAGGCGTTGAGACTGTCCCGAAACTTTGCCGCACCCCGGAGCACCGCCGCCTCGTCCTGTCCCAGAAATGTGACGGTGGCAAGATCCCCAAAGGGCGGCGCGTTCTGCACCCGCCGCAGGTTGATCTCCAGATCATAAAACCCATCGTAATCCTGCTCCGCAGCCAGGCGGATCACCTGATGCTCGGGAACCAAGGTCTGGATCATGGCCCGTCCGGGAGTATCACCCCGGCCCGCCCGGCCCACCACCTGGGTCAGCATATTGAAGGTGGTCTCCCCCGCCCGGTAGCCCCCGGTGTACAGGCTCAGATCCGCGTCCAGTACGCCGACCAAGGTCACATCCGGCAGATTCAGCCCCTTCGCCACCATCTGGGTGCCGATGAGCACAGGAACCTTTTCTTTTTGGAAGTGTTCCAGAATTTTTTCATGGGTATTCACCGCGCTGACGGTATCCGCGTCCATCCGGTCCACTTCCATTTCGGGGAACAGGAAATTCAGCTCAGACTGCACCTTTTGGGTGCCGGTACCAAGGGTCTTTAGCGGCCCGCCGCAGCTGGGGCACCGCTCCGGTGCCGGCTGGGAATGGCCACAGTAGTGGCACATGAGCCGGTGGTTGGCACTGTGATACGTCAGCCGCACACTGCACCGGGGACATTCCGGGGTCTCCCGGCAGTCCACGCAGACCAACGCCCGGCTGTTTCCCCTTCGGTTCAGAAGCAGAATGGTCTGCTTCCCGGCATCCCGGGTATCTATCAGGGCATGGCGCAGGGGTACGCTGAGGGAAAGGTCATTTCCCATTTTCAGCTCCTCCCGCATGTCCACGATGTCCACCGCCGGGAGGGGCCTGCCGTTATAGCGTTCTTTTAAGGTATATAAGCGGTAAGCACCGCTTTTGGCCCGGTACATGCTCTCAATGGAAGGGGTGGCAGAGCCCAAAAGCACTAGGGCGTTTTCCTTCGCCCCCCGCCAGATGGCCACTTCCTTTGCAGAGTACCGGGGATTGTTTTCGGATTTATAGGAGTGCTCCTGTTCCTCGTCCAGGATGATAAGGCCGGGATCACAGGGAGCAAACACCGCGCTGCGGGTGCCAACGATAACCTTTGCGTCACCGTTTTTCACCCGCTTCCACTGGTCATACCGCTCTCCCGCCGACAGGCTGCTGTGGAGCACCGCCACCTGGTCGCCAAAATATGCCGCCATCAGGCCCAAAAGCTGGGGTGTCAGCGCAATTTCCGGCACCAGCAGCATTGCCGCCTTACCCCGTTCCAGGCAAGCCCGGATCAGCTGGATATACACAGAAGTCTTACCCGACCCGGTGACACCGTAAAGCAGTGCCACGCCTGGTTCTTCCGATCCCATCTGAGCCGCCAGCCCTTCAAAGCACCACTGCTGTTCGGGATTCAGCACCAGTGGGCCGTTGAGCTTCGCCGGGCGAATTTCCCGGCACCGCAACACGGGCCGTTCTGTCAGGGCAATGTAACCCAGCTTTTCCAGCCGATTTACAGTAGCAGTGGAAGCACCCGTAAAATAGCAAACTTCCTTCACCGCCGCGCTGCCCACGCTGCACAGCAACTCCAATACGGCCCGCTGCATGGCGGCGGATTTGGGGCGGCGGGAAGCGTATTCCATAGCCTCCTCCGGGGAGGCTGCCAGGGTTGCAATTTTTTCTGTTTTATCGTTGGTTCGCCGGAGGAAATTGGTCTCCGCCGAGATCCACTTTTTCCGGGCAAGATAGCTGACCACATCCGCCAGCGTATCCTCGTCAGGAACCAGATTCCGCAGGGCCGTTTCATCAGCCTTGCCGCCCATATTTTCCAGCAGGTGCAGAATATCCAGGGCCCATTCCTTGCGGATGGTCTTTTCCTGCCAGCTGCGGTCCTCCGTCAGAGAAAAGCTCTCCTTCGACTGGAACCACAGTCCCGCCGGGAGCATGGCCCGAATGGCATCGTAAAAGGTACAGAAATACCGCTCCCGCAGAAACGCCGCAAGCCGCAGCTGCTTGTCCGTCAGGATCGGCTCCTGGTCAAGACAACGCTCTACGGCTTTCAGCTTCTGTTCGCTGCCGGTCTCCACCGACAGCACGATTCCTTCGGTCCGCTTATTTGCCCGGCCAAAGGGCAGCTGCACCCGCTGACCGGGCCGCAGCTCCATCCCCTCAGGGATACGGTAGGAATAGGGCTTGTCGATGGCAAAATTCGCCGCAGACACAGCAATTTTCCCGATCATAACGCCCCTCCCTTCCATACTGTCATTGCGAGGCGCCAAGCGAGGTGGCAATCTCCATCATCGAAGGGGATTTCCACGCCAGCTTACGCTGGCTCGGAATGACATTCAACATCAATTCTTGTACTCAGCCTTCACGGAGCCGGACAGCTTGCCGTCGGCGACCTCCTGAATGGCCAGAGTAACGGGCTTCTCGGGCAGTTCTTCCTGGAAAGCCTCGGCCTCAGCGGCGATCTGACGGGCGCGGTGTGCCACCACGTTCACCAGCAGGTAACGGCTATCCACATTCTTCAGCAAATCAGCAACAGGGGGGTACAGCATATTCAAAATCCTCCAAATTTATAAGTTATGCCAAATCGGCAATGATATTCAAAATTTCATCGGCGCAGCGTTCCGCATCATCGTTGACCACCACATGGTCATACCAGCCCCGCTGCTCCATCTCCCAGACGGCCCGCTCCATACGGATCCGAATCTGATCCTCCGGGGTGTCGCCCCGGCTGCGGAGACGGCGTTCCAGCTCCTCCATGGAAGGCGGCATGATGAAGACCAGCGTGGCATCGGGCACCGCGTCCTTTACCTGCTTCGCGCCCTTCGGCTCGATATCCAGCAGCACATGACCCCGCTCCATTTTTTCCTCCGCCTGGGCACGGGGCGTGCCGTAATAATGCTTCGCATGGGCATCATATTCCAGGAAATCGCCCTTTGCGATCATCTCTTCAAAGCGTTCCTTGGTAATGAAGTAGTAATGCACGCCATCCACCTCATTGGGCCGGGGGGGGCGGGTGGTAGCGGACACAGAAAAGGCCAGGTCAGGCCGCTTCTTCATCATCAGGCCCAGAACGGTGCCCTTGCCGACACCGGACGCGCCGGAGATCACAACGATTTTCCCCTTGCTCAATTCTCTTCCTCCTCTGTTTTTGCCATGCTTTCTCCCATCCACCGCTCGTAAATGGTCTCGGTAGGGATAGCAGACAGGATCACATGGTCAGTGTCCATCAGGATAACGGCCTTGGTCTTGCGCCCGTAGGAGGCGTCGATCAGCATACCCCGGTCCCGGGCCTCCTGGATCACGCGCTTGATGGGGGCGGAATCGGGAGCCACCACGGCAAGCAAACGCCCCGCCGCGATCATGCTGCCAAAGCCAATGTTGATCAGTTTCATAATCTACCTCTACTTTATCGGAAAGGTAATCTTACCGGGCGGTACCCAATGGCGTATCGATTTCCTCCCGGCTTCCGTGCGAATTGCCTGCGGCGGCTCGCCGCTTATTCGATGTTCTGGGTCTGCTCCCGGATCTTTTCCAGCTCCGCCTTGATATCCACCACGATCCGGGCCAGCTTCACATCGGTGCACTTGGAGCCGATGGTATTGCTCTCCCGGTTCATCTCCTGCAGCAGGAAGTCCAGCTTCCGGCCAATGGCACCGCCGGTGGACAGCATGGTGTTCATCTGCTCCAGGTGGCTGCGCAGGCGAACGGTCTCCTCGTCCACAGCAACCTTGTCCGCGAAGATAGCAGCCTCGGTGAGAATACGGCTTTCGTCGATTGCGGTGTTTGCCAGCACTTCCTTCAGCTTGTTTTCCAGACGGGTGCGGTAGTCGATAACGGTCTGGCCGTTGCCTTCCTCCACCTGGGCAACCAGCTCCAGGATGGTATTGCCCCGGCTGCGCAGGTCATTTTCCAGAGCCTTACCCTCGGTGGCGCGCATGTTGTTGTAGCTTTCCAGAGCCTTGTCCACCACGCCCATCAGGTCGGCAAGCAGCTGTTCCTCGTCCACCTCGGGCTTTTCCACGGTAAACACCTCAGGCATCCGGGACAGAACGGACACGCTGATGTCATCCTGCACACCGTAGCTTTCCACCATCTGCTTCATGGCGGCGAGATACCCTTCCACCACGGGAGCGTTCAGGCTTACCTTCACATCGTCGGCTCCCTCGGAGTGGACGGTGATGAACACATCCACCTTGCCACGGGAGATGGCCTTCTTCACGGCCTGCTTCACGGCGTCCTCCGCGAAGGACAGTGTCCGAGGCAGCTTTACAGTGCAGTCTAAGTAGCGGTTGTTGACGGAGCGCAGCTCCACAGTAAATTCCCGGCCGTTCACCGTTTCCACGGCGCGGCCGTAGCCGGTCATACTCTTAACCAAGGTCATTATCCCCTTTTTTCATGGATTTCAGGATGGAATCTCCCGCGAAATCCGTAATGGTATAAATGGTATTGTCCTGTTTCGCCAAACGGCGGTCATACATAACGATGAATCCAATGCTCAGCACAAAGGCCAGGCATCCAAACAGCGCACCGGACAGGTTCAGTGCCGCTCCTAGAGCATAGCCACCAAAGAACAGTACCAGGGGCAGCATGTACAGCACCACCGCCGCCTTCAGCACCGGGCCGGACTCACTGCGGACATTCACCAGATCCCCCCGGCCCGCGCCGATGGGGTTCTGGGCCTTGAACAGAATGGATTCCTTGGCCGCGCCGCAGCCGGAGCACTTGTGGCAGTCGCCGGAGCAGGCACTCTCCCGGACGCAGATCACCAAGGCCGTACCGTCATTATAGGCTTCTTTTACACGAACCAGCTGGTCCACTTCTTCTCACCTGCCTGTTATTTCTGTGTAATGGCAGCGGACACGGAGTAGGTGCCCACCGCGCCTGCCGTCTTGATCCCCTCAGGCAGGGTAATGGAGGGCTTGAAGGTGGCAGTGCCAACCTCCGCACCGGTAAAGTCCACGGTGACCTTGATATCCTCCTCCGTCAGCAGGCTCAGCTCAGCGGCGGGGCCGCGAATGACCACGGTCAGCTTCTCGTTGATGATATCCGCCTCCATGCCCTCGGGCACGTTGACGCTCTCGATTTCGCTGACCACGAACTCCTTGGTGGTCAGGCCTGTGAACGCGATATCCACGCTGGCCTCCGTCACATCGGACAGGTTGGTAATGCCCTGGGGCAGGGTGATGGTATAGACCATAGACTGGTCATCGGGAATCTCCGCCAGGTTGATCTTGCCCAGCAGGATGCTGTCGCCGAATTCCTTCAGCACCGCCTCACCGCCGGAGATACGGATGGTGGAGGGAGAGATGGTAACGGTGGTGTTCTTCTCGTTGGAGCCGCCGCCGTAGGTAACATCCAGCTTCAGTTCCACTTCCTTCACCTGCTGGATCTTCACCTGCAGGCGCACCTCCGCCACGTTGGTAGTGATCAGCTCCGCGTCCACGCCCTCGCCGTTGGCATCGCAGAGGGTATAGCGGTAGCTCTGGTCGATAGACTCCTTCTGATCGGTAACATCCACCTCGATCACAGCCTTTTGGATCTTATCTGCCACAGAGGCAGGGCCCTCCACAGTAATGGTGCCGTAATCCAGCGTGCGGTTTTCCTTGTCCACCATGAAGCCGTCGGCAGCCGTACCGGTCCAGACCACCTCCACGGGAACCTCCTTGATCCGCCGCTCCTCCACGCTCACATAGATATAAGTGGGGCTTCTGGTCAGCTCCACGAAGGCATTGTTGGCCACGTTGCCGGGATAGGAAATGGTATAGGTCAGGGGGATCTGGGAGCCTGCGTCATAGACCTTGGACAGATCCACCTTGACAGTAATATTCTGGTTATTCACCTTGCTCAGATCGCTGCGGGTACCGGAAAGTTTCAGGGAAATGGTATTGGTGGACTGGTAGGTAATCATCAGATTCCGCTCCAGCAGAGCGGTCTCACTCTCCATCACCACAGGAATGTTATAGAAGGTATCCTCGTCTTCCATGCTGACGTTGGTGACCACATACAGCCACAATCCGAAAGCGATAACGAAGGACAGCAGAATGGATGTGACCTTATTTTTCATAGCTGTCCGCCTCCTTTACGCTTTGCATGATCTTCTTTTTCAGCCGAATGGCCAAATTCTGGACATCGGCACTTTCGTCCACAGGGCACAGCTCATTGTGCAGCAGCTTATCCAGGGTCTGGGGGGCCAGATGCCGCTTGAGCATACCGCCCACCGCCACGGAAATAGTGCCGGTCTCCTCGGAAACGATGACCACCACCGCGTCGGAAGCCTCGCTCATGCCCACGCCCGCCCGGTGCCGGGTGCCCAGGTCGGCACTGAGCCGCACACTGTCGGACAGGGGTAGCACACAGCCCGCCGCCGCCACCCGGCCATCCCGGATGATCATGGCACCGTCATGAAGGGATGCCTTAGGGAAGAAGATGTTGCGGATCAGCTGCTCGGAGACCTGACCGTCGATCTGGGTGCCGGTCTTGAAGTATTCCTCTAACCGCTGCTCCCGGGCAAAGACGATCAGCGCGCCCACCTTCTCCCGGCTCAGGATCTCGCAGGCCATGACGGTCTGAGCGATCACCGCGTCCATCTCCTGCAGGGGCTTGCTGGAGCCAAAGAAGCTGGTCAGCTTCACGCTGCCCAGATGGTCCAGCATCCGCCGCAGCTCCGGCTGGAACAAAATAACGATTGCCAGGATACCGACTGCCAGAAACTGGTTAATGATCCAGCTAATGGTATGCAGCTTCATGAAATCCGTGAGCCAGGCCAATGCCACGATGGCGAGCACCGTCCGGGCTATGCGCATGATGCTGGGGGTCTTGATGAGGGGCAGCAGTTTATAGATCAGGAACGCCACGACGATGATGTCCAGATAGTCGGACCACTGCATTCTGGTCAGCTGCTGAATTAAATTTTGGATCGCTTCCATAGGCCCTTTTCCCCTTTTATGTCAACTTTTGCAAAGCGCATACTGCGCTATCGTATACTTACCTATTATCCGTTCTATTATAGCGGATTCGGCTGGGGATGGCAATAGATAATCTGTAAAAAATTTATACTTTATAACCCGGAAGTTTTGACGCTGCCCGCAAAAACATGTTGGTTTGGGAAGAATCGGCATCGTGTCCGAAGCTCACCCGCACCGTCCCCGTATCCAGTGTCCCCGCGCTTTCGTGGGCATAGGGCGCGCAGTGAAGCCCCGCCCGGACAGCGATGCCCTCCTTCGCCAATCTTTCCGCCGCCTCCTCGCAGTCCATTCCCGCAAGAAACGACACCGTCCCCGCCTGATGTTCCCCGGCAAAGACCCGCATTCCCAGCGTTTCCAGCCCCCGGACGCACCGCAGCAGCTGGGTATGCTCCCTTTGGAAGATTTCTTCCAACCCCGTCCGCCGTACATACCGAAGCCCCTCCGCCAGTCCTGCGTATCCCGGCACATTCAGTGTCCCAGGCTCCAATCGGTCCGGCAGGTAGTCCGGCATCTCCTGCTGAATAGACAGGCTTCCCGTTCCCCCATAAAGCAGCGGGGCAGCCTCCCCTTTGCACAGCAGCAGCCCCGTCCCCTGGGGCCCCAGCAGCCCCTTGTGTCCCGGCATGGCAATAAAATCCGCCCCCAGCTTGCTGAGGGAAACCGGCAGCGTCCCTGCCGACTGGGCCGCGTCGATAATAAAGGGCACTCCCTTCTCCCGGCACAGGGCAGCCAGCTCCTCCACCGGCAGGATATAACCGAACACATTGGATACATGGGTGAACACCACTGCGTCTGCTCCCTTCTTCAGGGCATCGCCAAAGCGTTCCAGTGTATCCGCCCAATCAAAGAGCTTTCGTCCCGCCACCCGGATGTCCGCTCCCAGGGCATGAAGTGGCCGGGTGACGGCATTGTGCTCAAAGCCCGATACCACCACCCGCCCGCCGGGCCTAACCAGAGAGCGGATGGCGATGTTCAGCCCATGGGTGCAGCTGGTGGTGAGAGCCACCTGCTCCGGCTGACATTCAAACAGCTCCGCCGCCGCTTCCCGGCAGCCGTAAACCCGCCGGGAGGCCTCCAGGGCGGCACCATAGCCGCCCCGGCCCGGATTGGCGCAGCTTCGCATGGCCTCCCCCACCGCCCGGTACACCCCCTGTGGTTTGTGAAAGGAGGTAGCTCCGTTGTCCAGATAGATCATACCGTCAGCTCCTCCAACTGCCCATCCTGCCGCTGGGAATAGACCTTCCGCATCCCCACCCCGTTTTGGCGCAGCACATCCACCGCAGGGGTCACATCCTTTGTCCAGAGCTTCAGGCAGTACCCACAGCCCTGCTCCTCCATCCACCGGGGCGTCCGCTGAAGGGTGCAGCGGATACCGCTTTTCTGCAGTACCTTCTCCCCCCGCTGGGCAAAGGTCACCGAGCGGAAGGTGATATAATAAAATTTCATACAGCAAAACCTCCCTGCCACACTCTATGCCCGGAAGGTCGAAATTGTTCGGTTACCGTCATCTAATCTGCGCCCGCACGCATTATCGTCATAATATCTAAAAATATTTTTCATTCCGCCTTTTTCTCTATTGAAATTCACAATTCGTTGCCTTATAATATGGATATCCACATTCTGAGGAGGTACACCATGGAACATCACAACCCGCTGCTGACCAATTCCAAGAGTTCCCATAAATTCATCACCATCGGCGAGATCATGCTCCGCCTGACACCGCCCAACTACGAAAAGATCCGCATGGCCAACAATTTTGAGGCCACCTACGGCGGCAGCGAGGCCAACATCGCCCTGTCCCTTGCCAACCTGGGCATCGACTCCACCTTCTTCTCCGTGGTTCCCAACAACTCCATCGGCAAGAGTGCCATCCGTATGCTCCGCTCCAACGATGTCCACTGCACCCCGGTGATCCTCTCCACCCCCGAGGAGACCCCCACCCACCGGCTGGGCACCTACTACTTGGAGACCGGCTACGGCATCCGGGCCAGCAAGGTCACCTACGACCGCAAGCACTCCGCCATCACCGAATACGATTTGAGTAAGGTGGACATCCCCGCTCTTCTCAAAGGCTTCACCTGGCTCCACGTCTCCGGCATCACCCCCGCCCTGAACCAGACCTGCGCCGATTTCATCCTGAACTGCCTGAAAACCGCCAAGGAAATGGGTCTCGTCACCAGCTTCGACGGCAACTTCCGCTCCAAGCTCTGGACCTGGGAGGAGGCCCGGGACTACTGCACCCAGTGCCTACCCTATGTGGACGTGCTGCTGGGCATCGAGCCCTACCACCTGTGGAAGGACGAAAACGACCACAGTAAGGGCGACTGGAAGGACGGCGTCCCCCTGCAGCCCAGCTATGAGGAGCAGGACGAGGTGTTCCAGCACTTCATTGAGCGTTACCCCAACATCAAGTGCATCGGGCGCCACGTCCGCTATGCCCACTCCGGCTCCTCCAACTCCCTGAAGGCCTACATGTGGTACAACGGCCACACCTTTGAAAGCAAGCTCTTCACCTTCAACATCCTGGACCGGGTGGGCGGCGGCGATGCCTTCGCCAGCGGCCTGATCTACGCCATGATGCGGAATTACAAGCCCATGGACATGGTCAACTTCGCGGTGGCCTCCTCCGTCATCAAACACACCATCCACGGCGACGCCAACATCACCGACGACGCAAGAGCCATCAAGGAAATCATGAATATGAATTTCGATATCAAGAGATAAGCTCCGCCGCCCCCGAAAGGAGGTGCAGAATGCTCCCCAAGCTTAGCCATTTTTTCCAGCTGTTGCAGATGGATATCAAGATCTTTCTTACGGATGTAAAGACATTTTTCAAAAAGCCGCCTGCCTGGGCCATCGTCATCTTCGCTGTCTGCCTCTATTTCATCCCGCTCCCTCTTTCTCTGCTGTATTTTGGGATCATGGGCAGCATTGAGTACACCTATCCCCTGTACCAGCCCGCCGATACCATCACAGAAATCTGCCTCATAGAGTTTCAGGATGAAACCTACCAGTATTTCCACGGCACGGATGATATCCCAGTCTTGCCGGAAAATAACGGTGCCTGCACTGTAGCCCTTGACCCGGAAGACTTTTCCTCCTTCCTGGAAGATTTTGAAACCGTCCCCTGCCGCAAATGGGTCAACGACCCGGATCCCTCCATCGAAGACGGGACTGTCCTGATCCAATACGCCGACGGCTCCCAGGAATGGCTGTGCGCCTCCGGGACCTTCATCGACAGCATCAACCCAGAGGACGGCACCATGACCTGGTATTACTTCGACCAGGACTCTTTTGATGCCCTCCTTGCCTCCTACGGTTTTCAACCATCCCAATAATCAGCAAGGGCGTGCCCAACCGGGCACGCCCTGATTTTCTGCAAGATTGTCGTTTGATGCACTGGTGCGGCAGCACCCAACCGCTTCCCCCGGGGGGGAAGCTGGCAAAAATCGGCTCTTCGGAACCGGTTTTTGACTGAAGAGGAATGCGGGTGGAAAGCTGACAGCAATTGCCGCTGTATAGGCCTTCTTCAAGCCGGCAGTGCACGCCATTCCTCTTCCGGCCCTGCGGGCCACCTTCCCCCCGGGGGAAGGGATTTTGCGCGTCAAATTAACAGCCAGCCAGCCATATAAGAACTTATCAGCCTAAATCAACCCAAAATGCCGCAAAGCCTCCGCCACGCCATCCTGATCAATATCTGCCGTCACATAGTCCGCCGCGGCTTTCACATTATCCCAGGCATTGCCCATGGCAACGCCGATCCCCGCGAACCGCAGCATTTCGATGTCATTTTCCCCGTCGCCAAAGGCAATGGTCTCCTCCGGGGCAATTCCGTTTTCCTCCAGGTACCGCTTGATCCCTGTGATCTTGCCGCCGCCCTCCGCGATGATGTCCATACCGCCAAAGGCCCACCGGGTCATCACGCACGCCCCGGCAATTTCCTCCACAAGATGCTCGTCCTCCGGGTTCAGATAAGCGCAAACCTGATAGATCTCCCGCCCGGAGTATTCCCCCAGCGGCGGGATGGGAGAGGAAATGGCCGCCTGCAATGCCCGAACCCGTTCGTCTTCGAAGTTCAGATACACATCTTCCTCCTCCACCAGCAGCGCGGGGAACCGCTTTTCGGCAAAGGCCCGGAGCAGAAATTCCTTGGCCCGCCCCGTCAGCGGCGTGCCGGATAAGATGTTCTTCTCCCCGTCCAGGATCAGCTGGCCGTTGAGGGTGATGTAGCCGTCAAATTCCATATTTGCCACAGGCAGCTTCTGCATCTCCTGCATCTGCCGCCCGGTGGCCACGATGCACTTTACCCCCGCTGCCCGCAGCACGGCAACGGCCTCCCGGGCACTTTGGGACACCGACTTGGTCTTATGAGACAACAGCGTCCCATCCACATCAAAAAACGCCGCTTTGATCATTTATTCCTCCAAAAGACACACCGCATGGCAGGACATGCCCTCGCCGCTTCCGGTGAACCCCAGTTTTTCTTCCGTGGTGGCCTTCACATTCACCCGCCCCGGCTCGATGCCCACGGCAGTGGCAATATTCTCCACCATCTGGGGGATGTAGTCCTTTAATTTGGGCTTCTGAGCGATCATGGTCACGTCGATATTGCTGACCCGGCAGCCCGCCGCGCGCACCTTTTCCGCGACCTCCCGCAGCAGCAGGAGAGAATCCGCGCCCTTGTACTTAGGGTCGGTATCCGGGAAATGCCGCCCGATATCCCCCAGCCCCGCCGCGCCCAGCAGCGCGTCGGAGACGGCATGGAGCAGCACGTCCGCGTCGCTGTGCCCCAGCAGGCCCAAGTGGTAAGGAATGTGAACGCCGCCCAAAATCAGATCCCGGCATTCTACCAATTTATGCACATCATATCCGTGTCCGATCCTCATTGCATTTCCTCCAAAAGCATTTCCGCGATTTTTAAGTCCATGGGGGTGGTGACCTTGATATTCCGCTCGTCCCCCTCCACGATCTTGACGGACATCCCCATAAGCTCCACCGCGGAGCAGTCGTCCGTCACCTGGGCCCCCTCCAGCTCCGCCTTTTTCAGTGCACCCCGCAGCAGGTCAAAGTCGAACACCTGCGGTGTCTGAACGGCCCGGAGCATCGCCCGGTCGGGGGTAGACTCCACCACGCCCCCCGTAACCACCTTAATGGTGTCCTTCACAGGAATGGCGGGAGCCGCCGCGCCGTAGCTGTTGGCCGCCCGCACCACCCGGTCAATAACCTGCCAGGTAATGAGGGGCCGGGCCCCGTCGTGAACCGCCGCCAGCTTCACCTTGTCACTGAGGGCATTCAGGCCCAGGTGCACCGACTCCTGCCGGCTTTTTCCGCCGCAGACCACGGCGGTGACCTTATCCATGTCCTTGCACAGATTTTTAATAGGGACGATCAGATCCTCCCGGGTCACAATGACGATCTCTGAAATGGCATCGCAGTTCTGAAACTGGCGCACCGTCCGCTGGATCATAGGCTGGCCCTTGATCTTCGCCATGACCTTGTCAATGCCCCCCATCCGGGAAGCGGTGCCCGCCGCCACGATCACCGCGCCGCATTTTTTCAGGGGCAGCAGCTTCCGGGCGGGGCGGGTGTATTTGGTAATGTCCATGGCTACAGCTCCCTTACGAGTTTCTTGTAAAATTCGCCCCGGACCATGAAGTTCTTGAACTGGTCAAAGGCCGCGCTGGCGGGACTCATGAGGACGATGTCCCCCTCCTCCGCCGCAGCCGCAGCAGCCCGTACAGCGGCTTCAAAGTTCCCGCAGTCCACGATGGGCAGGGCTTCGGCGGAATATTCGGGACACTTCTCCACCGCCTCCCGGATCAGCGGCCCGGTGGCACCGCCCAGGAACAGCTTTTTGACATGCTGGCAAATTTCGGGGCCCAGCACATCATAGGGGATATGCTTGTCATAGCCGCCCGCGATCAGGATGACCTTTTCCTTGAAGCTCCGCAATCCCGCAATGGTGCGGCTGGGGCTGGACGCGATGGAATCGTTATAGAACTTCACCCCGTCCTTGACCCGCACCAGCTCGATCCGGTGCTCCACGCCGCCAAAATTCTTCGCAACAGACCGGATAGTCTCGTCAGACACCAGCCCCTCCACAGCGGCAATGGCAGCCATGTAATTTTCAATATTGTGGGTGCCGGGGATCAGGATATCCCTGCTTTCCAGCACTTTTTCGCCCCGGCGGTAAATGATGCCGTTCTCCTCCCAGACCCGGTTCGTTCGTTCCTTCCGAGAGAAGAACCCCGTATCCCCATTCCCGACGAATTTCGCGGTAATGGCGTTATCCGCGTTCAGAATCAGCCGGTCACCGGCAGACTGGAACCGGAAAATATTCTTCTTGGCATCCACATATTCCTCCATGTCCTTGTGGACATCCAGATGGTTGGGGGCCAGATTGGTCACCACGGCGATCTGAGGGCTGCGGGTCATGTCCATCAGCTGGAAGGAGCTGAGCTCCACCACCGCAAAGTCCGTTTCCTTCATCTCCCGCACCAGCGGCAGCAAAGGCGTGCCGATATTGCCGCCCAGCCAGACGGTTTTCCCCTCGGCCTTGAGCATTTCGGAGATCAGCGTGGTCGTGGTGGTCTTGCCATCCGACCCCGTCACCGCAATGAGCCGGCAGGGGCAGACCTCGAAGAACACCTCCATCTCGGAAGTCACCTGGGCACCCCGCTCCCGCAGGGCCTGAATTGCGGGATTGCCGGGGTGCATACCGGGGGTACGGAACAGCACGTCCGCCTCCACGCCTGCTAAGTACCCATCGCCCACCCGGAGCTTGCACCCCGCCTTTTCCAGCTCCAGCACCTCCGCGTCCAGCTTCTCCCGCGCCGTCCGGTCACAGCCCGTCACATCGCAGCCAAATTCCAGCAAAAGCCGCACCAGAGGCCGGTTGCTGACACCAAGGCCCAATACGGCAATCTTTTTGCCCTTTAACGACAGAAAATATTGTTCAAATGCAGAAGACATACTATATTCCTCATTTCTCAGTTATATTCGTAGGGGAGGGTCATGACCCTCCCGGTGATTTTGCATTGCAAAATCACATCGCCGCAGGCGATAAACTAATTATTTCCCTTCGGGAAATCTGAAAATCCTGACGGATTTTCAGCGGGAGGGCGGTGCGTCGCGCAGCGAATCAAAATATTGATGATTGCCGGTGGCAATCATACAATAATTCAATATGACCCTCCCCTACAGTGGAAATCGAAAGTTTATCTTATGAATAGTATATCCTCTCCAAAAAGAATTTGCAAGGACATTTGACAATTGGGCCACATTGGAGTACAATATTTCCGCGACCAGGTCGGACAGCCGCGGACGCAGGCCGAAAGGCCGCGGATGAGGAAAGTCCGGGCTCCACAGGGCAGGGATAACGGGTAATGCCCGCCGGGGGTGACCCCAGGACAAGTGCAACAGAGAGATACCGCTGTGTCGATGCGCGCATCTGCGCAGTAAGGGTGAAAAGGTGCGGTAAGAGCGCACCCGGCCTATGGTAACATAGGTTTTACGATGTAAACTCTATCCCGGAGCAACGCCGTGGAGGGACAATAGGCTGACCCGGCCGTCCCGAGGAGGCGGCTTGATCCCATGAGCAATCATGGGGCTAGATAGATGGCTGTCAAGACAGAACCCGGCTTATAGACCTGCGTCGTCCAAAAAAGCACCACCTTTCGGTGGTGCTTTTTGTCATTATACTGATATTCAATTAAAAACTATGATTTGACAAAATTGAAGTATTTAATATAAAAATCATATGAGACGGGATTCTGTTATTTTCCAGCTCGAAAATAACAGAATCGACAGCGCCGTCAGCCGATGTCTTTCAATTTGAAATTAAGATTTCAAATTGAAAATAATATTAAAAATCGTATTTCGCTGCCAATCTCGCCGGGGGCAGCCGCAGCAGCCTCCCCAGCGGCAGCAGGCTCACCAGCTGGTGGTACAGCAGAATCCCCGTCGCCGTCACCGCCGCGGCCTGCCAGGGGAGGATCAGGGAAAAGCCCAAATCCTCAATTCCCGTCAGTATCGTTACCGCCAGCCAGGTTATAAGTGCCGCCGGGGCCGCGCTGGTCAGGAACAACATGCCGCTTTCCAGAGCGAAAATACCCATCAGCTTCCCGCTCGGGATGCCCAGAAGCCGGTATACCGCCAGCAGCTCGATCCTCCCGTGAACCTGCGTCCGCCGCAGCAGGTACAGCATCACCGCCGCCAGGGCCATGATGGTCACCGTCACGATGGTGCGGGCATCCGCCCGCAGGCTGGATGCCTGCTCATAGGAACGCCAGGAGGAGGCGTAGGCGTCCACCACCGCCACCTGCAGCATCCCCGCCAGGCCATCGGGCATGGGCTGTGCCAAAAAGGCCTTCATAGCCGCCTTGTCTCCGCAGTAAAGGTAGAACCGCTGGGTCAGCATGGCCCGGATGATGGGCTCCAGCTCACTCTCGTTCACCGCCACGGCGGCGTAGCACTCCAGCTCCGCAACCTGGGCAACGGTATAATCCAGGGTCTTGTTGACAGTAATGGTCTGACCGGGGCTGTACTTCTGCATGGTCTCCCCCCGAAGGTACAGGCACTCCCCCGCTCCCAGGGTCACATCCTCAAACTGCCCCGGATACAGCTGCCGCAGCTCCTCCAGGGTCACCACGCCGCTGCCGCTGACACCGATGGAGGCCAATGCGGACAGCTCCATGAACATGGCCGCCTCGCCGCAGTCGCTGATGCCCACGATGGTGGCACCGTAGGTCTTCTTGGGGAAGCTCAGCCTTTGATCCAGGAAGAAGGAAATGTCATGGATGCTGTTCTGCAAAATGCCTTCCTCCCGGAGCACCGCATCCAGCACCCACCGGTCCACCACCACTTCCTTGGGATTTTCCGGCATCCGGCCCAGGATCAGGGTGCTTTCGTCCAGGTAATCCAAGGGTACATAGCTGTAATTCGACAGCTGGATGGTCTGCTGATCCAGCTGCATATAAATTTCCGCGCTGATTTCCGGCACCGGGGCCACATGGGGCACCACGGTGAAGTCCACCCCGGAGGTCTCATAATAGTCGATGTATTTCCCGATCATATCCGTCAGGGTCAGGGTGGTCACGTCCAGGGTCTTGCCACGCTCTGCCCGGAGCTCCAAAATGTGGGAATCGGTGCGGATAAATTCATGGGGATCCACGGCGGAGACCGTCAGATAATCCCCCACCGTCAGCAAGGTCAGCACCGTCAGCACCGCCATGAAGAACCAGGAGCCAAACCGCTGCAGGCCCTTTCCCTTCACCAGCTGCCGTGCCTGGGCCAGCATCATGGAAAAATTCAGCCCCAAGCCCGCCCGGGCGGGAATATCCTCCCCCTGGGCAAAGTCCAGCGTTTCCTCCTGCCGCTCCACCGCTTCCAGCGTCATGGTGGGCCGCATTCCCTCCATGATCCGGGGGACCTCCCCGGAGGCGGTGCAGGTGACCGCCCGGGTGTCGTCCAGCTGGATGACGATGCGGTCCTTCAGGGCCACCACCGTCAGCTTCACCGGCTCCGCCCCCTCCTCCCGGAGGACGCGCAGCTCCACGCTGTCCCCTTCGGGCCGCTCCTCCCGGTAGTCCCCGGCGTAGAGGGTATTGCCCCCCTCCACCGTCAGGCTGCCCCGCTGCCAGTCCTGGGAATCCGAAGAAATCCTGCCGCTGTCCAGGGTGATGATCCGGTCAGCAAAAAAGCTGGCGATCCGCTCCTCATGGGTGACCATGACCACAAGGCTGCTCTTGGAGATCTTCCGCAGAAGGGTGCAGATGTTCAGGGTGTTGGCTTCATCCAGATTGCCCGTAGGCTCATCGGCGAAGATCACCCGGGGCCGCCGGGCCAGGGCCCGGGCGATGGCCACCCGCTGCTGCTGTCCGCCGGAGAGGTCGGACACCCGGCGGCGGATGTACCGCTCCATGTCCACCGCCGCCAGAGCTTCCCGGACACGGCGAAGCTTTTCGGCGTGGCTCAGCTTCAGGCTGTGAAGGCCCAGATACACATTGTAGGCCACGGAGTGATCCTGCAAAAGGTAGTAATTCTGAAAAATATAGCCGAAGCTCCGGTTCCGCTCCGCTTCAAAAGCGGGCACACCGTAGCCGGACACCGTCAAACCGCCAAACTCCATGGTGCCGCTGTCGAACCGGTCCAGACCGCCGATGGCGTTTAATAGGCTGGTCTTGCCGCAGCCCGAGGGGCCGAGAATGCACACGAAGCCGGTCTCGGGTAAAGAAAAGGACACATCCCGCAAAACCGGATTGGCATTGGGGCCCCGTCGGTCGTAGGTCTTATTCAAATTGGAAATTATCATAATGCCGCCTCCCCGTCCTCAAGCGTTAAGTCCCCGGCTTCCCCGGAGATGGGATAGACCTTCCGCTGCAGGCTGGACATGACCCACGCCCCCGCCAGCAGCGTCACCGCCAGATGGACGGCGGACAGGATCAGCCAGTAGGGCCGGGGCAGATACCGCATGATGGACACGATCCGCTCCACCCCCAGCCCGCCGCTGAAGGCCACCGCCAGGAAGCCAAAAAGCTGTCCTCCCGCGCCCAGCAGCAAAATCTGCCACAGCAGCGACCGCTTCGCTGCGGCGCAGCTGAGACCCAGGTCTGCCAGCAGCTTGTAGCTTTCATTCTGAACGCCGAACAGCTCCCGCAGCACCAGCACCATCAGCAGCACAACCGCCGCCAAGGCGCAGACGCACACCAGCAGGGTCTGCATCCGCTCCGCCGCCAGAACCGGATCCTTCTCTGTAGAGCACTGCTGGAAGGGGGAAATGGCAGTATACCCCAGCTCCTCCAGAGTATCCAGCACCCGCTGGGTATAGGCGTAGTCGGTGATATACAGGGAAACCTGGTTGGAATTTCCCGCCCAGGCCAGCTCCTCAAAGGTCTCGGGGTTCACCAGCAGCATATAGTTGAACCCATAGCCGCCGATGCCCACCGCTTCCAGCTGGGCAAAATATTCCGGGTTATTGGCAACCTCGCCGTAATTCTCATTGGTGACCCGCAGGGCTTTGTTATTGTTCTTGACCCACAGGGTGATGGGCTGGCCGTCCTTGCCCTCCCGGCTGTTTCGCTGCCTGTACCAGCTGTACATATCGCCGCCCATCAGGCATTCGCCCTCCGCCAGGATTCGCATCTCTTCCAGCATCCCCTGTTCCTCCGCGTAGGCCGGGTCAAACTGGGCGATCTCGTTTTCCAGGAAGAAGGACTGATAAAGGGGAACTACCATCCAGGTCTCGCCGAATTTTCCCCCTGCCATCATATAGTTGGTGAACACCCGGCCCAGCTCCTCGTCAAAGTAAAGGCCCTCGCCGTAGTCCGTCACGCCCACGATGGTCACTTCCAGCGTAATACGGTTCATCTGGTTCCAGGTCTTCACATCCCGGATATACACAGTCATGGTCTCACCGATGCGGCTGCCCTCCCCCGCCAGCACCACCTCATGCAGATTCTCCGGCAGACGGCCCGCCGTCAGGAATTCCTTCCCATCCGCCAGCATCGGGATGGTGCGCAGAAAGGGCATAGTGTCCAGCAGCTCTACGGAAGTGCGGACATTGGCGTTGGCACTTTCCAGATCCGCCACCGCGTAGTGGTACTGGAAATCCACTCCTTCCTGCCAGGCATAATTCACATCGGTCACATAACCGCTGCGTTCCAGCGATTCGGCATACTTCACCGACAGAATCGCCGCCATATCTTCCTCCGTCAGGGGCTCTCCGTCCGGCCGCTGGATGACGATGCGGGTCTTGTCGCCGTTCAGGAAGGCGGAGTTATCATAAATTCTCGTGGCAGTGTCGTCCAGATTAACAATAAAGGTGCCGAGAAACGCGAACACCGCAAAGGCCGTCAAGGCAAAGAACAGCAGCACCAGCGTCGTCCACACGGGGCGGCTGCGCAGCTGCAATCCTGCCACATAGCCGCTGAGGCTCCGCCGCTTACGGGAAACTTCCTGCTGCCGTGGTATTTGCGGCTCCCCCAGGGCTGCGTCCATGGTGACCCGTCCATCCTGGAGGGTGATCCGCCGGGTGGCACAGCCCTCTGCCTCCTGAAAATCGTGGGTGATAAGGATCACCAGCCGCTCCCGGGCCGCTTCCGCCAGCAGCCGGATGACCTTGGTGGAATTCTCCGGGTCAAGGTTTCCCGTAGGCTCGTCTGCGATCAGAATGGGCGCGGGCTTCGCCAACGCCCGGGCGATGGAAAGCCGCTGCTTCTGTCCGCTGGACAGCTTCCCCGCCCTGCGGCTTCGCAGCTCCCATAGCTCCACCTGCTTTAAGAGGGCCTCTGCCCGCTTCTTCGCCGACCCTTCCTCCAGGCCGCTGAGCCGCAGGGCGCAGTCCACATTCTGCAAAACGGTGCTGCCCGGCAGGATGCCGTAATTCTGGGAAATGAAGCTGATATTGTCCCGGCGGTACCGCTCCCAATCGCCGCTGTCAAAATGGGAGGTGGGGCGGCCCCGGAACAGCATCTCGCCGCTTTCGTAGGGCAAAATGCCGCTGAGCACATGGGCCAGGGTGGATTTGCCGCTGCCGCTCTCGCCGGTAATGGCAACAAATTCCCCGGTATAAAAGCTCAGCTCCACATTGTTCAGGCCCATCACCACGGTTGCGCCTGTGTAATACTTACACAGCCCCGATAACGCCAGCAAAGGCCGGCCACGTTTTTCTTCCATATCTGTTACCTCTGTACCTAGATTATCTATGCAAATTATACCACCTGAATAAGGTACTGTCAATCCATGAAATAGGTGCATGGATTGTTGTTTGTTAAAATGCTTGCAGAATTTACTGTAGGGGAGGGTCAAGACCCTCCCGCCCAAAATCCGCCAGGATTTTGGGATTTTCCGAAGGAAAATAAATATATTATCGCCTTACGGCGATGTGATTTTGCCTTTGGGCAAAATCACCGGGAGGGTCAAGACCCTCCCCTACTGTATAACAGGTAGACAAGCGACAATTTATCTCGCAAAAAGGAGGCACTCCCGTGCCTCCCTTTCCTTATACTTCTTCCAGCTCGTCCTTTGCTTCCACCTTCGGTGCCAGTCCGGCAACATCGGACACGGGCAGGCTGAATGCGATGCCCTTGGCCTTTTTGGCCATGCCCATTTCCTTGTAGATGGCGTTGAGCACCTTGTCGCGAATGTCCTTCTCCACCACCATCATCAGGATCTCCTTGTCCGCGTGGAGGGTGATGCCGAAAAAGGCCGCCGCGTCCTCCTTGACGACACCTCTGGCGTTCAAAATCGTGCCGCCCCGGACGCCCTGTTCCCGGGCCACATCCATCACATCCTCGGCATAGCCGGAATTGACGATGGCAAAAATTACCTCGTGATCGTTGGTCTTCATACTCATACCCCCCTACCCATACGGTTGTCACTCAAGAATTGATACAGATTTACGCCGATAACGCTGCTCAGCGGAACGGCGAAGGAAATACCCTTGCCGTTGCGGATGGTGGCGAACTTATCCTCCAGACAGTTCATCACCGTCTCCACCATGTCCTCCCGAACCACGCTGAGGATCACGGCCTTGTGGGGCTCCAGACCCAGCAGCTCCACCAGATCGGAGGTGGCAGTGCCCAGGCCGCCCATAACCATTTGGCAGTTCACATCAAACTGGCTGATAACGTCCAGATAAAACTCGCCCTTGGGCCGATCCACTACGGTAAAGAGGAGCTTCAGCTTTTTGATAGCCGATTCGTTAATGGAATTGTTCATATGGCTCCTCCTTTATATAAAGTTGATGATCTGCTGATCGTCCGCATCCAGAATGCGGCGCATGGCCTTCCGCTCGTTCAGCTTCTCGGCGATGATGCCCTTGAAGCCCAGCAGCTGAATGGTGATCAGCGGTGTCATAGCAACCAGTGCCACCACGCCGAAGGCATCCCGCAGCACCGCATCGGGGCCCTGCAGGCCTACGCAGGCACCAATAGCGAGAGGCAGGATGAAGCCGGAGGTCATGGGGCCGCTGGCAACGCCGCCGGAGTCAAAGGCAATGGCGGTGTACACCGGGGGCACGAACAGGCTCAGTGCCAGGGACAGGAAATAGCCCGGCACAATGTAATAAACCAGAGAGAAATCATACACGATGCGGATCATGCTGAGGGCAATGGACGCACCCACGCCGATGCACAGGCCCATCATCATGGACTTTTTGCTGACGAGGCCGCCGGTCACGTCCTCTACCTGGCTGTTCAGCACATGGATGGCAGGCTCCGCCAGCACCACCAGCACACCAACCACCAGACCAAAGCCGATCAGGAAGGTCTCACTGCCCTGGGCCAGGGTATAGCCCAGCTTGTAGCCAATGGGCATAAAGCCCACATTGACGCCGGTGAGGAAGATCACCAGACCCACATACGTAAAACCGACACCCACAGCGATCTTGGAAAGACGCTTCCGGGGCAGCTTCAGGAAAAGCACCTGGCAGATCAGGAAGAACACCACGATCAGGCCCAGGGCAATGGCAACCTCCTTGCAGGTATGGCCCGCGGTATGGAGGAACGCGCCTAAAATGTCGTTGCTGACGGTGTAGTCAGGCACCGCATAAGTCATGTCATTCCGGGAGAAAATGCCCAGCACAAGCACCGCCAGAATGGGGCCCACGGAGCACAATGACACCAGACCGAAGCTGTTTTCCTTGCTTCTGCGGTCGCCCAGAACGCTGGAAATACCCACACCCAGTGCCATGATAAAGGGCACCGTAATGGGGCCTGTGGTCACGCCGCCGGAATCGAAGGCCATAGGCAGCAGTGCCTCGTTGCCGCTGACCACCAGCATCAAAGCCAGCGCGAACAGCAGCATGTAAAACAGCATCAGAATATTGGACAGCGATACCCGGAAGACGATCTTCAAGATCGCCACCACCAGGAACGCGCCCACGCCGATGCCCACAGCGTAGATCAGCACGGTGCCGTTCATGACGGCACTGACCTGATTGGCCAGAACCTGCAGATCAGGCTCCGCAATGGTGATCAGCATACCCAGCACGAAGCAGACAACCAGCAGCAGTCCAAGCTTTTTCTGCTTGGACAGACCGGAGCCCACATGGGTGCCCATGGGGGTCATTGCCAGGTCAGCGCCCAAGTTAAACAGGCCGATGCCCAATACCAGCAGCACTGCGCCGACGGTAAAGGTAATCAGCTCCACCTGGGACATCTCAAACACCGGCGTCAGGGCCAATATGTACACAATGGCCGTGATCGGCAAGGCCGAAACCAGTGCTTCCAAAATTTTAGCGCGAAGTTCCTTCAATTCCATCACCCTTCTTTGCGAATTTTGTTTATTATAACACAAAAAAGCACATCTGCCAACCCGCAAAATTGTAAAGATTTATCTTTGCTATTTCTTTGCCAAAGAAGCAGGACGAAAAAACGTCCTGCTTCTCTATTCATCCAGCGTGTAGTATTGTCCATAATGCGTATTGTAAAACGCTTCAAAATCCGTCAAAGCCAGCTGTGTCGAAGGATCATCGGGATCCGAAGTATAGTAGCCTAAGAACAGAAGGGTATTATCTATATCGTTATAGGCGTACATATTAAAAATCTTTGGATATTGGCAGGCTACAATATACTTCCCTTCCTCATTTTCACTGGTATAGCACAGGTGTTCAATAAAAGTCCAATTCCCGACTTGATATTGATGATCGTCTATAGACGCAAATTGCTGAATACAGTATTCTTTCGAAGCTTTATACTGTTCAGAAGAATATTGGAGAACACTAAATGCAGTCGCATATCCATCCGCTAATTTGCCGTTGTAATGATACTGGTAATCTCCTTCATCAAAGACAAAACGATCCAAAAAGTCCTCACCTGGGAACAAGTATAAGGACAAGGAAAGCGTAGAGTCAGCCGGCCTATAATTTTCAATGCCTGAGATATGTGTTTCAAAGAGCGGTATAGAACATAAGATAACGAATAGAGCAAAACAAAGTATCAAAATTACAATCAGCTTTTTCATTTTACCTCCAATCACACTGCTACCCAGTCATCCGTGCTATCAATGATATAGTGAACCAATAGAATGACTTCTTTTTATACTATACCACAACAACTCCAGAGGCACAAATAATTAATTGTAAAACACAGATTAAGTTTCTGTTAAAAATCGCTTTCCGCCTGCGGCGGTGCTCTTTTGCCTTGTGGTCTATTGACATAGAGCCTTTTTACTCTACCCCAACTGTTGACATAGAGCCAAATTGTGCAAAAACCCCTCAGTCTTGCGACTGAGGGGCTTCGATCATTTAAGAGCTATAGATTACTCGAAGATCTCGGTGACGACACCGGAACCGACGGTACGGCCGCCCTCGCGGATAGCGAAACGCAGGCCCTTCTCGATAGCGATGGGGGTGATCAGCTCGACGTTCATAACAACGTTGTCGCCGGGCATGCACATATCAGTGCCCT
>JAFTXW010000024.1 GCA_017461445.1 Oscillospiraceae bacterium | reverse complement strand
CAAGGTTGTCCGTGCCGCTACCGGCCTGGGCCTGAAGGACGCTAAGGAGCTGGTTGACAACTGCCCCAAGACCCTGAAGGAAGCTATCTCCAAGGAAGACGCAGAGAAGCTGGTCGCCGAGCTGAAGGAAGCTGGCGCAGAGGCCGAGATCAAGTAATTTATCTCTACTCAGTGTTTTTCAAGCCGCTGCCGGAAACGGCAGCGGCTTTTTCTATCCCCAATGAAAGGAACCCCTTATGGATTTAGAATCTGCCATCGAAACCATTACATCCACCATCCCCCAGGATTTGGAATCCGCCATTTCCACCGTCACGTCCTATCTCCCTGACCGGGCCGCCATTGAGGGTGCAGTCTCCGATGTGGTGTCCCTGATCCCCGCGGAGCTGGACTTTATGACCATGGCGAAATTCCTGCTGCTCTTTGCCGGTGCCGCGCTGCTGCTGAGCGGCGTGGGCCGGATGATCCTGGGCAAGCGTTCCAGCCTGAACCACTCCGTGTCCAGTGCCATGGGTATTTTGTTTATCTATGCCGTAACCATCGTCTGCTATACCTTCCAGCATTGGAATCTGGCACAGTTCCTCTCTCCCCTGCCCTTCGTCACCTTCTCGGGAGATTATATGGTCATCCTGCCCCTCCAGGGCGCGGAGCTTTCCGCCATCTGCTATGAGGTGCTGTCCATGGTGATCCTGGCCTTCCTGGTGAATCTTCTGGATACCTTCATCCCCAAGGGCAAGAGCATCCTGGGCTGGTATCTGCTGCGCTTCGTCACCGTCATTCTGGCTATGGCACTGCACCTGGTGGTCCGCTGGGCCTTCAACACCTACCTGCCCGACGTGCTGGTCACCTACGCCCCGATCATCCTTCTGGGCATCCTGGCCGCCATGATGCTGTTGGGCCTTGTAAACCTGCTCCTGAGCCTTGTGCTGACTGTTGTGAACCCCATTCTGGGTGCCATCTACACCTTCTTCTTCTCCAACATCGTTGGCAAGCAGCTGACCAAGGCCATCTTCACCACCGCGATCCTCTGTGTCGTGGTGTTCCTGCTGGGCCATTTCGGCTATACCATCATCAATATCAGCGTTGCGTCCCTCACCGCCTATATCCCCCTGGCAGTGGTGTGCCTGATCCTGTGGTATGTGATCGGCCACGTTCTGTGATATACAAAATCCTCCCCATCACACAAATGGGGAGGATTTTCTGTTCAATAACTTGCGATAGCTTCCACCTTCAGCCCCTTGTCGGTCTGAAGGAAGACGATTTTCATATTGTTGACGGTATCCACTGCGCCCTTCTTGCCGATGGTACGCAGGAGATAGGTCACGTCGCACATGTACCGTTCCTCGCTGATCGTTACGCACTGGTTCACCTGGAACTCTACCACGCTGTCGCCGTTGCTCTGGGCATACTGGAGGCCGTCAATGGCATTGGCCAGCCGCTTGGCCAGGTCACCGCCGGTGACCATCAGCTTGGCAAGACGGGAGTAATTGCCCTGGACGTTCTTCTTGGAGCCGGTAAAGGCAACATACTTTTCGATAAACTCCTCAGAAAGCTCCGCCAGCTCCCCTTCCTCCTCCGCCGTGCAGATGCGGATGGCTTCGTTCCAGTCCATATTTTCCGTCATCGTCACACGCTGTCCGCTGGGGTCCGTGACGGCGAAATCACACTGGCCCAGGTAGCCCTCCACCCGGTAGGTGACAAGCTCCGGCATCGCAAACTGCCCGGAAAAGTCTTCCAGTGCGGGATAGGGAATGTTTTCTTCGCAAATGTAAGAAGCATCCAGCGGCATTCCGTTGACGCTGACCGCGAATTCTGCGGGGATCGTCACCGTCATTTCCGGTGCCACCAGATGGGGGAAGTGGAATTTCTCCTCCGTTACTGCCCAGGCCCGGACACCGTACTTATCCGGCTCCCCGGCGGTAATCGCCACCTGGCCCACCTCCCGGCTGCCGCAGCGCAGGACGTAGACCTGCCGCTCCCCGGTGCTTTCAGAGGTTTTCTTTGCATAGGAAAGCTCGGTCACAGAAGCACCGACGATCCGGCAGATGTCCTCATAGCTTTGCAGATTGTTGTCCAGTCCGAACACAAACTCCGCCGCGTGATCGACCATATCCTCCGCCGTCAGCTGCTCCACATAGGCATCCAGGGTATTTTGAGGACGGGAACGTTCATAGGAAGCCATGAAATCCCAGAATACAGCCAGCCCTACCGCCAGAACCAGCAGGAATACCACCGCGTAGATCACCATTCCCCGGAGGAAACGGTGCTTATGGGTCTTATTTTTCTTAGCCATTGCCATCCGCTCCTTCCTTCAGCACCACAAAGGTGGTGGGCACAGGGCGGATACCAATGACGGAGGCGCAGTTGTTGACGTAGCCGTCACCGTACCACATCATGCTGGAAGACCCGCCGTCCAGGTTGCAGGCATTCACCGCGCCGTATTCCAGGAAAATGTCCACCAGATCCTGATAGGTGGCACCGATGCTGATGGCCTGCCGTCCGTCGATGACCAGCAGGAGGATCGCGCCGTCGGAACGCTGCCCGATGGCCGTCCGTGGATTCAAGCCACCCACATTGCCCTCTGCCAGGGCAACCTCGCCATTGGAGATCAGCACAGGCCCGAAGCAAACGCCGTACTGGATGTTCCGCTCCCGGATCTCGTCAGCAGTCAGCTTGCCAACATGGAGGATGTGGTTTTCATCCAGACCCACGAAGCCGCTGCCCACGCCCCGGTTCTCATAGTAAATTTCTCCCCCGAACACCGTCAGGGAATCGGGAATGCTGCCATTTCCATTGCCGTCGGGGTCGTAAAAGCCGCCCGCGTTGACACCGGCCACCGCGTCAAATTCCTTCACCATTTCCTCCACAGTATAGCCCCGTGCACCGTACTGGTCGGGCTTGCTGCCCATAATGACCCGGCTGGGATCCAGCACTACCAGCATATAGCCGGAGAAGCCCCCGCCCTTTACATCCTGCAAAATGATTCCGTCGCCATCCTCGTCCACCAGACCCCATTCGTCGGCCACAGGGCCTTCGGAGGCAGTGGAGACATTCACATGGATCAGGGAGGTGTCGGTCTCGCTGTATTCCTCGATCTCCTTAGCCGCCTCGATCTGGGCGATCTCCTCCGGGGTGAAGTAGATATCCGCCAGGAAGCCCATGGCACTGGTCTCCCGGACAGAGCGGACAAACAAATCACGCGCCGTGGGAGAGGGGCCCTTCGCCAGCACGAACATCACACCATACAGGGCAACAGCCACCAGCAGTACCGTTTCCAGCAGCACCAGGGACACTTTTCCCAGAACCCGAAGCAGCCAACGCTTCCGCGGCGTGGGCTGTTTTGCCGTGTCCATCCCCGCCGCGGCATTATTCTCTCTTTCTTCCAAAAATGAACCCTCCAAAGCTTAAGCAAATCTTAAAAATTATATCAAACATTTTTCTGCTTGTAAAGGTGATTTGAGAAGAAAATCGACGAATTTCGACATTACAGCCGTGAAAAAGCCGACCCGTTTCCGGGTCGGCTCTGGTGGTATGGTATCAGGCATTTTTAACCGCTTCAACAGCGTCCTTCAGCAGATCGGTATTAATGGTCTCCATCAGGCCGTTGTCGCAGGCTTCGGCCACAGCGGGGTCGATGGGCAGTCTCGCCAGGACGGGCAGGCCGAACTGGGCGGCAACCTCATCCAGGTGGCTCTTGCCGAATACATTGATCTTCTTACCGCAGTCAGGGCACTGGAGGTAAGCGTAGTTCTCCACGAAGCCCAGCACGGGGATGTGCATCATGTTTGCCATCTTGACCGCCTTGGACACGATCATGGACACCAGATCCTGAGGAGAGGTCACGATGACGATGCCGTCCACAGGCAGGCTCTGGAACACAGTCAGGGGCACGTCTCCGGTTCCGGGAGGCATATCCACGAACATATAGTCCACGTCTTCCCAGATCACATCGGTCCAGAACTGCTTGACAGCACCGGCGATAACGGGGCCGCGCCACACAACGGGATCGGCGGGGTTATCCAGCAGCAGGTTGATGGACATGACCTGGATGCCGCCGCGGGTCAGCGCGGGGTACAGGCCGTCCTCGTTGGCTCCCTGGCACTCGGTCACGCCGAAAGCGGTGGGTGCGGAGGGGCCGGTGATATCGGCGTCCAGAACGCCCACACGCTTTCCCTGTCGGGCCATGGCCACAGCAAGCATGGAGGTGACGGTGGACTTGCCCACGCCGCCCTTACCGGACACAACGGCGATGACTTTCTTAACCATAGACTTGGGATTCAGCTGGGCGATCAGGCTCTCCGCCTTGCGGTCACCGCAGGAAGAGCTGCCGCAGCTGGAACAATTGCCACTACAAGAACTCATTAAAAATTCGCTCCTTTGCTTTTATCTTACGTTATTATAGGCCTTCGGGCAGGATGTGTCAACCTTCTTTTGAAATCAAGAAAATCCTATCCCGGAATCCACCCCGTTTCTCGTGCTTCTCCCGGTACACTTCCAGCAATTCCTCTTTGGTGTGCCCCAAATCTTCTGCCAGGGCGCAGACCACTTCCAAGATATCCGCCAGCTCCGCGAGATTCTTGTCAGCATGATATTCCGCCACTTCCTCGTCCAGCTTCTGTTCCAGGCGGCGGGTGTACTCCTCCCCTTCCAGAATGCGGATGTGGGGCCTTTCCCCCTGGGCTTCGATAATGGCGGGAATCTTGTCCCGCACCAGCTTATTATATTCCGTCATACAAACTCCTGTAACGGCAGAAAGGTGGTGCCGCACTCCTGGGTGATGCCGCCGTAGAGGGTGTCGGTGAACCGGCCCTCCCGGAGGTAGTGGAGGATCATATGCCTGGCGGTGACGGGCATTTCCAGCTGGGGAATGTCCGCAAAGGGTACCCATTCCAGCCGCCCCTCGGTGCTTTGCAGCTGCCGCTCCCTTTTCAGCCGGGCGAAGAAATAGTAATTCTGCCGAATTTCCCCGGCCATCCTCCGCAGCGTTACATACCGAAGGGTCAGGCCCTCCACGTCATTTTCTGTCAATCCCAATTCCTCTTGCATTTCCCGCAGAACACATTTTCTGGGGTCGTTTAGTTCATCGGGCTCAAAATGTCCCCCGGCGGAGCCGATGTATTTGTTGTTCGCCACCCGGGAGCCGATGCGGTACAGGCACAAAATCCCCTTCTCCCCTGTCAGGTACACCGAGGTCATGTTCCGCAGCTTCATGTGGTTCTCCGCTCCCTTTCATTTAATATACAGCTTCAATCCATTGGACGCCAGCTCCCCCGAATCCCGGTAGCCGCATTTTTGCCAGAAGCCCTCTGCCGGGCCATAGGCACAGACGTAGCGGTTTTGAGCCTGTACGGCATTTTCTGCATGGCGCACCAGCGGGATGCCGTAGCCTTTCCCCCGGAATTTGGGTACAATTCCAATTTCCAGTATGGTATACCCCAGCCGGGGCACTGGGAAAAGGGGCTGTCGGCGGTATCCAGCTGCCACAGGGCGAAGCCCACAGGCTCCCCCTCCCAGGCGATGCAGCCGGAAATGGCGTTTTGCGTATAGAGGTCGTAAAGATACCGGATCACCCCGTCGATCTCCTCCTGGGGCGTATCCGCGTCCGCGCCGTCCCGGTAGTATTCCGTCAGCAGGCTGTGAAACAGGGCATAGTCGGTTATGGGGTGAAATTCCATATTACCCCTCCTGGGCCGCTTCCCACTGCTCCATCAGGTCCAGCAGCACCATTTCCGCTTCTTCCTTCTCCCCCATCAGCCGGGTCAGCTCCTGATAGTCGGCGGAGGCGGCTTCGATTTTCCCATCCAGGTCGGCGATAGCCTTTTCCTGCTTTTCGATCTCCCGCTCCAGGCGGCGCACCAGCTTGTCGGTTTCCTTGGTGCCGCCCTTGGGCTTTTCCTTTTTGGGCTTAGGAGCAGCGGTGATGACGGGCTTTGCGGCGGCTTCGTGCTCCAGGATGGAGCGGTACTTCTTGTAGCCGCAGGGGAAATCCCGAATGGTTCCATCCTCTAAGAGCCAAATACGCTCGGCGAATTTCTCAATAAAGTAACGGTCGTGGCTGACAAACAGCAGCACGCCCTCAAATTCCTCAATGGCGGCCTCCACCCATTCCCGAGATGCAATGTCCAGGTGGTTCGTCGGCTCGTCCAAAATCAGCAGATTGATCTTCTCGTCCATCAGCATGCACAGCCGCAGACGGCTCTGCTCGCCGCCGGAGAGGTTTTTCACCTGCTTGAACACATCCTCACCCTGGAACATAAACTGTCCCAGCCGGTCACGGGCCACCTGCGGGGTGCAGTTCTTTTCGTAGAGCATGGTATCATACAGCGTCCGCTCCGGGTGGTCAAAATGGATGATCTGGGGCAGATACCCCCACTTCACCGTGGGGCCGAATTGCAGCTTACCGCCGAAATCCTCCTCACCCAAAAGGCACTTGATAAACGTAGACTTTCCGGTGCCGTTGTCACCCAAGAGGGCGATGCGCTCGCCACCCTCCACGTTCAGATTCACATCCGAGAACAGCGTCCGCTCGCCGAAGGCCTTGCTGACGTTCTTCATTTTGAACACCACATCGCCGGAGAAATCCTTTTCCCCGAAGCTGGCCTTCATGGTCTTTTCCTTTTTGGGCTTTTCGGTTTTCTGAATACGCTCCATCCGGTGCTGGATGGACATGGCACGGCGGTAGAGGGTGCGGTTGTTGATGCCCCAGCCCTTCATCCGCTCCACGGTATAGCCCAGCTGCTTTAATTTCGCCTGCTCCTGCTCGTACTGCTTTAATTGCAGATCAAAGCGAGCCTGTTTTTCGTCCATGTAGAAGGAGTAGTTGCCGGAATAGAATTCCGCGTGACCCTCGGTGATCTCAATGACCCGGTCAGCCACCTGGTCGATGAAATAGCGGTCGTGGGAAATGGCAAGAACGGTGCCCTTGAAGGCGTTGATGTACCCTTCCAGCCATTCCACGCTGCTGAGATCCAGGTGGTTCGTCGGCTCGTCCAGCAGCAGGATGTCCGTCTTTTCCAGCAGCAGCCGTGCCAGGTTCACCCTGGTCTTTTCGCCGCCGGAGAGGCTGGCAAATTCCTGGCTCCGCTGATCGGGGGTGATGGCAAGGCCGTTGCAGATCTTATCCACTTCCACATCCATCTCGTAGCCGCCGCCGGACTGGAAGCGGTTGGTCAGGGCATCATATTCCCGCAGCTGTTCCTCCGTTGCACCCTTCACCATCTCACATTCCAGCAGCTCCATTTTCTGCTTTACCCGCATGATGTCGGCGTAGGCAGAGCGCAGCACATCCTCCACGGTAAAGCCCGCGGGGAACTTGGGGATCTGAGAGATCAGACCCAGCTTTTTGTTGGGATTGACGTAAACCTCGCCATCGTCATAGTCCATCTGTCCGGTGAGGATGTTAAACAGCGTGGTCTTACCGCAGCCGTTCCGGCCCAAAATGGCCACGCACTCCCCTTCCTGAATTTCAAAGGACAGGCCCTCCAAGAGGTTTTCCCCGATGACAAAGAATTTTGTCAGGTTTTTAACTTGTATATCTACCATGGTAATTTCTCCGTAATATGCAACAACAAACCAAACGATTGCTATGTGAAATTTCCCGCGTAAGGGCGACCCTACGCGTAGTTTCCATAAGCATTCGTGCTATAGGTCATTCATTATCTCTTCCAACTCTTCCAAGGAATACAGCAAATTCAGTGCCTGTAACATGGCATTGGCACTCATATGCTCCGGCAGATTCAGCTTTTTCAGCAGGGCCAGCCGCTTTGCGCTGCTGTCCGGGCCGCCAGAGAGGCCCAGGGCCATCAGATCCTGCTTGGTGATCTGGCGGGATGCCGGGGCTTCCTCCCCCTCTATTGTGGCTCCCGCCCTTCTCAGGGCTTCCAAAATAATTTCCCGGGACATACCCTCCACGCCCAGCTTGCCCTCCTTGCCGGGGGCGGACTTACGCCGCTCTTTTCCGAGGATGTCGGGGATATAGGCGTGCTTTAAGAATTTCACCGGAATCGCGCTTTTGATGTGGTTGCGGATGACGAACCCCGCCCCGTCGGAATCGGTAAAAACGATCAGCCCCCGCTTTTCCGCCACCTGCCGCAACAGAGCCAGCTGTTTTTTATCCTTGAAGATGCCAAAGCCCGCCGTTTCCAGAATGGGCGCGTCCACGATCTGGCTGAGGGTGTTTTTGTCGTAGCGGCCCTCGACCAGGATGGCTTCCTTAATTTTGACCATTGCGCGCCTCCTGTGCCAGCCGCAAAATCAGAAGCTCCAGCAGCCGCTCGCTGTCGTCAAAGGAGGTCTTCATCTTGTAATCCGTTTCCAGTACCAGCTCCGCCGCCTTTTTGCAGAATTCCGGGCGGAACCGCCGGGCGGCCTCCATGGTCTTCCGGGCGGGATAATCGGGGATACCGCAGAGCTTTTGCAGCTCGCTGGAATTTCTGCCGTTATCCAGCAGCGTCCTTGCGGTGCCGATGCGGCGGAAGTGTCCACCCACCGCACCCAGAATCGCAAGGGGCTCCTGCTGCATTTTGAGAAGGGTCTGTAATTTCAGCAATGCCTGATCGTACCGCCCCGCGCTGAGCAGATCGGTCATCTGGAACACCACTGCGTCCAGCACCGGCTCCGTAACGGCATCAATGTCCGTCTTTTTGATCTCCTCGGCACCGGAATAGGCGCAGATCTTATCAATTTCCCCGCTGAGGGCGGTCATGGTGCCGCCGGTGATATCGATTAGGTAGGCGCACAGGTCTGTGGAAATGCGCTTCTTGTGTGCGGCAAAATGCCGGGTGACCCAGGCAATCAGATCCCGCTGGTCCTGCTTGGCAAACTCCACGATGGAGCCGCCCTCCACCGCCTCCCACAGCTTTTTCAGCCTTTTGTCCGGCTTCCAGGGAGTGGTCAGGTAGGTAAAGACAACGGTGCAGTAGTCAGGGATATCGCTGAGTATCTCCGCCATTTTGTTCCGGTCGCCCTCGTTCAGCTTAAAGAGGTCGATATCGTCCACCTGGACGAAGGTGGCTTCCGCCATCATGGGCAGATTCTCCACCGCGTCGGCAAAGTCCCGGATATCGAAGGTCTCATTATTGAATCTGTGGAAATTGAAGGACTCCGTTAAAGGGTCCAAAAGCTGCTTTTTCATCTGCCCCAGGTAGTGGCTCAGCAGAAAGGTTTCCTCGCCATGGAAAAAGTACAGCCGACCCAATTCCTTGCGTTTCAGGGCTGCTTTCAGCTCCTGAAGACCGTCGGGGCCTCCGCTCTTTTTCGCCATGGTATCACCTCCTGTAAATGATGGTTCCGTCCCGGTCGGTGCGGTAAACCTGACAGCCGTGTTCTTCCAGCCGTTCCAGCACCTCCGGGGCGGGATGGCCGTAGGGATTATCCTCCCCTACGGATATGATCACTGTCTCCGGCTGTACCGCCTGAAGCAGTTCTTCGCATGTGGAATTCTTGGAGCCGTGGTGGCCCGCGATCAGCACGTCCACCTGAGGAAGCTCCCCTTCCCGCAGCAGCATCCGTTCCCCGAAGCCGCTGCGGTCACCTGTGATCAGTATAGCACAGTTTTCCGATTCAAACAAGACGCACAGGCTGTTTTCGTTATCGGAACCGGGCAGAATGGGGCCATAAACGGTCATTTTCGCATCCCCGAAGGTAAGAAGCAAATCATCCTCCACATAAATAACCTCCGTGTCCGCTTCCAGCCTTTCCGTGGACAGTGGCAGCAGAAGGACATCCGTTTCGATGCGGGTCAACAGATTGTAAAGCGCGCCGGAATGATCCCGGTCGTAGTGGGTCAGGATGATACCGTCCAGCCGGGAAACACCCTGGCTCAGCAGCGTCTCGGCAACGATGTCGGCAGTCTCCGTGTCACTGTCGCCGCCGCAGTCAACCAGATAGGTTTTCCCCTCGCTTTGCAGTAAAATGCTCTGCCCCTGGCCCACGTCCAGCACGGTCATGCGGCTGTCATCCAGCAGCGGCTCTGCCCAGCCTGCCAGCATGGCCAGACACAGCCCGATAGCCGCACAGGCCGTCAGCAGACCCGGACGACGTTTTTTGCTCAGCAGGAAGACGATAAGCAGCACATAACTGAACACCAGCCAGGCGGTAATGTAGACGCTGCGGGTATACACCGCCGCCAGGGGCAGCCCTACCAGAAAACCGGCGCAGTCCAGCACATAGCGGATGGGCCATGCCAGAACCGCACCCAAAAACGCAGCCCCGCTCCCGGAAATCAGGCTCACGAGGCACGTTACGATGATGCCGTTGAAAATCAGATTGACCACCCACAGGGTCAGCAGATTCGTCACCACACCCACCAGACTGACGGCACCAAAATAAAAGGCGGACAGGGGCGTGGTCAGGCTCATGGCTGCAAGGGTCACAGACACGCCCGAGCAGAACCAGCTTTTCAGCCTTCCCCCGCCGGGAACATGGGCGGTCAGCCATCCCTTCAGAGGGCCGCTGAACAGCAGGATCCCAGCCACGCAGCCCACGGAAAGCTGAAAGCTGACGGAGGTAATGACCAGCGGATTTGCTATCAGCATCACAAGACTGGCAAAGGACAGGGCCGTAGGAGCGTCGTACTCCTTTTGAAACAACGTCGCCCCCATCATCAGCCCCACCATGATGCAGGCCCGGATGACGGAAGGGGTGAATCCTGCCACTGCCGTGAACAGGCACAGCACAGGGATCCCCAACAACGCTGTCAAAAAACGACGTTTTGCCGTCACCAGACTGATCAGGCTGTAAAGAATGGAAATGTGTAAGCCCGACACGGCGATAATATGGCGGATGCCACTGAGCTTGAAGGCGGTATCCGTTTCATAGCTGAGGTCGGTGCCGTCGCCCAACAGCAACGCCTTGGCGAAAGCAAACACATCCTCCGGGAAGTTCCTTTGCAGGATATCCCGGATCTGCTGCCGCCAGAGGGCGGGATAACACCAGACAGGTGGATTGGTTGCATCCCGGAAGGTCACCTCTCCCCTCTGGTAGCCCAGAAGGAAAATGCCCTTCCCCGCATGATAGGTAGCCTCCTCCGCCCCATCCGGGGTCGTGAGCCGCAGGCGGAAGGTGCCGATAACCGCATCGCCGGGAACCAGCTCTTTTGGGTCGTCCAGATAGACGCGAACTTGGTACCGTTTGCCCTCCAACTGCACCAGACCATCCACAGCAGAGCCGTAGGCCGTTTCGTAACTGTAATCCCCGCAGACAACCGTAAGCTCCCGCTCCATGCCGTCCAGTTCCTTGGGCGTATCCAGGTAGAAATATCCATAGATGCCGTACCAGAGAAGCCCCAGGACGCACCCCAAAGCTCCCATAGCGGCAATGCGCACAGGCTTCCACTTCCGGGAAAGGAGGGCCGCAGTCATTCCAAAAACCGCAGCCACAGCCATCAGAGGGACGAGCCAGCCATCAGTCAGAAGATACGCACCCAAAGCGCATGCCAGTCCAAAGCCCAGGGTAAACCACATCAGTTTTCGCATTGCCGCCCCTCCCTTCTTTTGTAAAAAGGGCGCAGCCCTCAGGCCGCGCCCTTGTGGATTTATTTCAGCTTGGTGCCGACAAAATCGGCAACGGAATTCAGGGCCTCGTCCATCTTGGTGACGTCCTTGCCGCCGCCCATTGCGGAATCGGGCTTACCGCCGCCGCTGCCGCCGCAAACGGTGCAGACATGCTTCACGATCTCGCCAGCCTTCACGCCTGCCTTGACGGCATCCTTGCCGCAGACAGCCAGGAAGGTGGACTTTTCGCCGTTGACAGAAGCCAGCACAGCCACCACGGAAGCATCCTTGTCCCGCAGCACGTCGCCCATTTGGCGCAGCTTGCCGGGGTCGGAGTTGGGCACCTTCACGGTCAGCACCTTGACGCTGCCAACAGCCTTTGCGCTGTTCAGCATCTGATCCACCGCGCCTGCGGCCTCCTTGGCCTTAAACTGCTCCAGCTCCTTCTTGAGGGCCTTGATCTCCTCGTTCTGGGCGTTCAGCTTGTCAGCCAGGTCGGCGGGCTTTGCCTTGACGATCGAAGCAACGTTTGCCACCAGGTCACGGGTATCGGCAGCATCCTTCACGAATGCCTTGCCGGTGATGGCCTCGATACGGCGGACACCGGAAGCAACGGAAGCTTCGGAAACGATGCGGAAGGGGCCGACCTTGGCGGTATTGTCCAGGTGGGTGCCGCCGCACAGCTCGATGGAGTAGCCGCCCATGTTGACGACCCGGACGGTATCGCCGTACTTCTCGCTGAACAGGGCAGTCGCGCCCATGGCCTTAGCCTCGTCAATAGCCATTTCCTTGATATCCACGCCATAGCCCTCCAGGACAGCCTCCTGAACCAGGGCATTGACCTTCTCGATCTCCTCGGCGGTCATGGCGGAGTAGTGGGTGAAGTCGAAGCGCAGATGGTCGGGGTCCACATAGGAACCGGCCTGATGCACATGATCGCCCAGGACAGTCTGCAGAGCCTTCTGCAGCAGGTGGGTAGCGGAGTGGGCACGCATGATGGCCTTGCGCCGCTCTACGCAAATGGATGCGGTAACGATGTCGTCCACCTTGATGGAGCCGCCCACCATCTTGCCGTGGTGCAGGTACTTGCCGCCCTTGTCCTTCTGAACATTGTTCACCTCGAAGCGGCCCTCACCCAGGGTGATAACGCCGTGGTCAGCCACCTGGCCGCCCATTTCGGCATAGAAGGGGGTCTTATCCAGAACGATGATGCCGCTCTCGCCGCCAGCGATGGAGCCGGAGACCTCCTCACAGATGCAGACAGCCAGAACCTTGGCCTCGCACTCGTTCTCGGTGTAGCCCACGAAGGTGGTGGGGGTGTTGTCCAGCCCTAAGTCAATGCCGGCCCAGCCCAGATCGCCGAACTTTTTTCGGTCCTCACGGGCGCGGACACGCTGCTCCTCCCGCAGACGGGTATACTCAGCCATATCCAGGGTCATATCCTCGTCGGCAACCATTTCCACGGTCAGATCGATGGGGAAGCCGTAGGTATCGGCCAGCAGGAAGGCATCGGCACCGGAGAATTCGGTCTCGCCCTTGGCCTTGTGCTCGGCCATCTTTGCGTTGAAGATCGCCATGCCGGTGTCGATGGTCTTGGCGAAGCTCTCTTCCTCGGTCAGAACGACCTTGATAATATAATCGGCACGCTCCCGCAGGTAGCCGTAGTGGCTCTCATTCTCCTGGATAACAGTCTCCACCACCTGATACAGGAAGGGCTTGTTAACGCCCAGCAGGCGGCCGTGGCGGGCAGCCCGGCGCAGCAGGCGGCGCAGCACATAGCCCCGGCCCTCGTTGGTGGGGCGCACGCCGTCGGCGATCATAAAGGTGGATGCCCGGATGTGGTCGGTGATAACGCGCAGGGAAACATCCATCTTGACGCTCTGGCCATAGGATGCGCCGGTCAGCTCGGTGACCTTGTTGGTGATGTTCATAACGGTATCCACATCGAACAGGGAGTTCACGTCCTGACAGACAACAGCCAGACGCTCCAGGCCCATGCCGGTGTCGATGTTCTTCTGGGCCAGCTCGGTGTAGTTGCCGTTGCCGTCGTTGTCGAACTGGGAGAAGACGTTGTTCCAGACCTCCATGTAGCGGTCGCAGTCGCAGCCGACAGTGCAGTCAGGCTTGCCGCAGCCGTACTTTTCGCCCCGGTCGTAGTAGATTTCGGAGCAGGGGCCGCAGGGGCCGGAGCCGTGCTCCCAGAAGTTGTCCTTCTTGCCGAAGCGGAAGATGTTCTCAGCGGGCACGCCGATCTCCTTGTTCCAGATCTCGAAGGCCTCCTCGTCGTTCTCATAGATGGAGGGGAACAGCCGGTTCTCGTCCAGGCCCACCACCTTGGTCAGGAACTCCCAGCTCCAGGCGATGGCCTCGTGCTTGAAGTAGTCGCCGAAGGAGAAGTTGCCCAGCATCTCGAAATAGGTGCCGTGACGGGCAGTCTTGCCGATGTTCTCAATATCGCCGGTACGGATGCACTTCTGGCAAGTGCAGACCCGGTGCCGGGGAGGCTCCACCTCGCCGGTGAAGTAGGGCTTCATGGGTGCCATGCCGGAGTTGATCAGCAGCAGGGAAGCGTCATTCTGAGGGATCAGGGAAAAGCTGGGCAGCCGCAGGTGCTCCTTGCTCTCAAAGAAGGAAAGGAACATCTCACGCAGCTCGTTTACGCCATAAGGCTTGGGATTCATAATAAAAACCTCCGTTTTTTGGAGTTGAAAGTTGAGAGTTGAAAGTGGAAAGTTGTGGTATCGGCTTTGCCGATGATTTTCATAACTTTCAACTTTCAATTTTCAATTTTCAACTTAGTAATAAAAAACGCCGCCCCTAGTGCATAGGGGCGACGTGGATCGCGGTACCACCCTAATTATCCCCTTTCAGGGACATCTTAGACGCTCTGTAACGGGAGCACCCGTCCCGGTCCTCCCGGGCAACGCTGGAAGTGGCTTGCAAGGGTTCACCAAGGGGCTTTCACCGTTCCCCTCTCGCTTTGGGCTAAATGCTTGCTTGGTTTCCGCATAGTCTTTGCATATCCCCGCTATTTTACCACAAACGGCGGAAATGTCAATGACTTTCGAAAGAAAAATCCGTATTTTTCACGATGGGCTCATACCATAAGGGTTCGTCGTGCTTGGGGTCCCAGGGGCGGATGACCTGTTTGGCAGCAGAGGGCAGCTTAGGAAGCTTCTCCCCTGCAAAGACGATCAGCTCCAGCTCCAGGCCGTAGTTCCCTTTTCGCATGCGGCAGTCCAGCACGCTGGTCCAGCTTTGCAGATATTGTCCCAGCTCCGCCAGGTCCGGGTCCACAGTTTTGCCAGGGCGCATGTCCATGAGCCGGGGGGAAGCGCAGCCGCACCTGCAGGGGGCGGTCTCGATACGGCCCCGCTCGCCCAGGTCATAGCGCAGCTCCGGCCTGTCGATGGGATACAGGATCATTTCCCCATCCTCTCCCGGGGGCAGGGATTTCCCGTCGGAGTCAACAATGTCCACGGCGAACTCCCCGCTGCGCAGGTGGACACCCCGGCTTTTGCCGCAGGAGAAACCGGCCACCACTCCGGTGGTGTCCAGTCCAAAGCTTCCCCATACCTGGCAGTCCAATCCCTTGATGATTCCGTCGATCATCCAGTCCGGGCAGGGATACCCGGCGGTTACCACCCGGCGGATGTATAGGGGGATTCCGTTCTGACGCTTCAGCTTGCTCAGACCCAAAACCACCAGAGGTGGTCCGATGATGGTAGCGGCGCGGCTGTAGAAGGCCTGCTGCATCAGGGTCTTCCAGCGGAGGTCCGGGCCCCACAGGACGGGCGTTGCCCCGCAGCGTACTGCCGCCTGCTCAAAGAGCCAGCTGAGATTTCCCTCCCAGTGCTCCGGGAAGCAAATCAGCACCCGCTCCCCCTTTTTCACAAAGGAGCTGAGCTTTTCAGCCAGGTAGGATACGGTTCGTTCCCGTCCTTCCGGTTCCATGCTACGCTCCACCATACGCTGATACACATTCTCCGCCATACGCCATCACTTCCCATTATGGTTTTGTGGATATTATACACAATAATCCAGGTATATTGCAAGACATTTTTTAAGAAAAATTACAAATATTTGGCAATCAAAAAGAGAGACGGCCATCAGCCGCCTCTCATTCAGATCATATTTTGCTTTCCAGCCAGGCTTTCATGTCCAGACGGCCTTCTTCGGTCATGGGGAAGGTCCTGTCCCCCTCCATTGTGCTCTTTTCATAGCAGAAGGGGCCGTGCCAGAATTCGCAGAAAATGGAGCTTTGCTCGAAGTCCACTTCCTTGGGCGTGGCCATCACCACATTGGGCTTTGCCCGGAACCGCAGGTTTCCCTTGGAGCCGGTGAAAATGTTGTTCATGGCGAAGGTGTGCAGCGTGGGAAGGAACAGCTCTGCCATGGGCTCACGCCTCCATCAGCTGCTCCATCTCGTCCAGCAGCTCGCCGAACAGCTGCAGGGCCTGGTCAACAGGCTCGGGGCTGGTCATATCCACGCCCGCGCCCTTCAGGAGGTCGATGGGGCTCTTGGAGCAGCCGCCGGACAGGAAGCCCAGATAATCCTTCACTGCAGTCTCGCCCTCGCTGAGGATCCGGCGGGACAGGGCGATGGCGGCGGAGTAGCCGGTAGCGTACTGGAAGACATAGTAGTTGTAGTAGAAATGGGGAATTCTCGCCCACTCCATGGCGATATAGTCGTCCACCACCATATCGGGGCCGTAGTACAGCTCATTCAGCCGCTTGTACTCGGCGCAGAGGGCATCGGCAGTCAGGGTCTTGCCCTCGGCCACCATCTTGCCGATGTTCAGCTCGAACTCAGCGAACATGGTCTGGCGGTACAATGTTCCCTTGAACTGATCCAGGAAATGGTTGATAAGGTACGCCCGCTCCTTCTTGTCTGTAGTCTTGGAGAGCAGGTACTCCATCAGCAGTGCCTCGTTGCAGGTGGATGCCACCTCGGCCACGAAGATCACATAGTCCGCGTCGATGGGGTTCTGGGTCTTGTTGGACAGGTAGGAGTGGAGGGCGTGGCCCATTTCGTGGGCCAGGGTAAACTGGCTGTCCAGAGTACCGGTATAGTTCAGCAGCACATAGGGATGGACGGAGGCACCGGCGGAGTAGGCACCGCTGCGCTTGCCCTCGTTCTGGTAGACATCGATCCAGCGGTTCTCGAAACCCTCCTTCAGGATGGCCCGGTACCCGTCGCCCAGCGGATACAGGGCATCATAAACGGTCTGCTTTGCCTCGGCAAAGGGGATCTTCTTGTCCACATCGGAAAGCAGAGGGGTGTAAATATCGTAGAAGTGCAGCTCGTCCACGCCCAGCAGCTTCTTGCGCAGGCGGACATAGCGGTGCATCTTATCCACATTCTTGTGAACGGCCTCGATCAGGTTCAGATACACAGAGGTGGGCACATTGGTGTGATCCAGAGAAGCCTCGAAGGCATTGTTATACTTCCGGGCCTCAGCGAAGAACTTCAGTTGCTTGTTCTGGCCGTTCAGCAGGGCGGCGGCGGTGTTCTTGAAGCCGCCGAAGGTGCTGTACAGGGTCTCGTAGGCACTCTTGCGCAGCTCCCGGTCGGGGCTTTCTTCCAGGGAGACGAAGGTGCCCTGGCTCAGGGGATGCTTGTTGCCCTGGGCATCCACCGTATCAGGGAAGGTCATATCCGCGTCGGCAAAGGAGCCGTAGGCGGCACTGGAGGAACGGGACATCTCACCGGCAGCTGCCAGCAGCTTTTCTTCGGCAGCGGAGAGGGTGTGCTCCTTCATGCGCCGGGCGTTGGTCAGGTAGCGGCGGTAACGCTCCAGCTTGGGATATTCGGCGTAGAACTTTTCCAGGGTCTCGTCGGGGATTGCCATGATCTCGGGGGTCTCAAAGCTGCAGGCCGCGCCCAGAGCCACCACAGTGGACATGAACTGGCCCTCCATGGCCTGGTAGACAGCGTTGCGGGTGTCCTCGTCAGACTTGCGCATGCAGTAGTTTGCCAGCAGCTCCGCCTTGGCATTGACCTTCTCCATGGCCTCCAGATAGGCGCAGAGTGTCTCGCCGCTTTCGCCCAGACGGCCCGCGAAGGTCACGAGCACCTTCTGATCCTCGGCAATGGTCTTGAGCTCCTGCTCCCAAGCCTCGTCAGAGGGATACATATCCTCGGTGGCCCACTTGTCTTCCAAAGCGATCTGGTCACGAGTGGGGATCTTTTTGATTTCTTCCATTGATTTAGCCTCCTAAAGAGTATTTTTGAACATTATACCACACCCGCCGAAAAATGCAACAATTCGTTGCGATTGCAAGCAAATTTTGAACCCTTCTCCGCGTAGGAGGCTATATGGAAATGCTTGCAATCTTCCCCAAAATATGTTAAAGTGGTCGGCGGTGATTTTTATGAACAAACAACTGCGCGGCAGCCTCAGCCTATTCGGGGCCGTCATTATCTGGGGCTCCGCCTTTATCGCTCAGAGCGTGGGCATGGAGCTGATCGGTCCCTTTACCTTCCAGGCCATCCGCTGCGGCCTGGCGGTGCTGTTCCTCGTCCCGCTGTCCTTCGTCTTTGACCACAAGCCCGGTGCCGTAAAACGGTGGCTGGACCCGAAGCTGTGGAAGTCCGGCATTGTCTGCGGTCTGGCCCTCTTTGCCGCTGCCAGCCTGCAGCAGGTGGGGCTTGTGTATACCGATGCGGGCAAGGCAGGCTTCCTCACCGCCATGTACATCGTCCTGGTGCCCATTCTGGGTCTGTTCCTGGGACAGAAGCCGCCCAAGTCCGCCTGGTTCAGCGTCGCCCTGGCAGTGGTGGGCCTGTACCTGCTCAGCTGCATGGGCGTATCCCAAATCAACATCGGCGATATCCTCCTGGCAGGCTGTGCCCTGGCCTACGCGGTGCAGATCACCCTCATCGACCGCTGCGCGGGAGAACTGGACGGTGTCCGCCTGAACTGTGTCCAGAGTCTGGTGGTGACGGTGCTGTCCGTCCCCTTCATGGCCTTCACCGAAACTGTGGATATGGGCAATATCCTCGCCTGCTGGCTGCCCCTGTGCTACGCGGGCATTGCCTCCATGGGCATCGCCTATTCTTTGCAGATCATCGGCCAGAAGCACCTGGAGCCCACCACCGCCTCCCTCATTATGAGCCTGGAGTCCGTCATCGCCGCCCTCTGCGGCTGGCTGATTTTGAAGGAGACCATGACGATTTGGGAACTGCTGGGCTGCGCGCTTGTATTTAGTGCGGTAATTATTTCACAGCTGCCCGGTAAGTCAGATAAAAGATAAGAGATAATAGATAACAGAAGGGTAGTGTCAAGAGTTATGCGCAAAATTGTTTTCAGTGTCTGGTAGAAATCTATTACATGGGGGCGCCAATGCGCCCCTTGGTTACTTTTTAGCGGTCAGGGCGCAAAGGGTCAAGGGCGGCGTTAGCCGCTCGTCTTG
>JAFTXW010000023.1 GCA_017461445.1 Oscillospiraceae bacterium | reverse complement strand
CTTCGCTATGCTGCCCAAGAAGGAAGTCATCAAGCACCAGGGCGAGATCGAGAAGCTGGAGAAGTACCTGGGCGGCGTTAAGGAAATGAAGAAGATCCCCGCTGCCATGTTCATCGTTGACCCCCGCAAGGAGCGCAACGCCATCGCCGAGGCCAAGAAGCTGGGCATCCCCGTTGTGGCTATCGTCGATACCAACTGCGATCCCGATGAGATCGATTACGTTATCCCCGGCAACGACGACGCTATCCGCGCCATCCGTCTGATCGCTTCCGCTATGGCTAACGCTGCCATCGAGGGCCGTCAGGGTGAGGACGCAGAGGCCGCTGAGACCGCTGCTGAGTAATTCCGAAATCAGATAGAATTATTAGGAGGACACGAAAATGGCATTTACCGCACAGGACGTTAAGAAGCTCCGTGAAATGACCAACGTCGGCATGATGGACTGCAAGAAGGCTCTCCAGGCTACCGACGGCGATATGGACAAGGCTGTTGACTGGCTGCGTGAGAAGGGCCTGGCTAAGGCCGCTAAGAAGGCTGACCGCATCGCTGCTGAGGGCGTTGCTTACGCTACCGTCGTGAACGGTGTCGGCGTCGTCATCGAGGTCAACTCCGAGACCGACTTCGCTGCCAAGACCGATTCCTTCCTGGATCTGGTCAAGAACCTGGCTGTGGTCGTCGCTGAGCAGAACCCCGCTGATGTGGACGCTCTGAAGGCTTGCAAGTACCCCAACTCCAATCTGACCGTCACCGAGATCATGCAGGAGAAGGTCATGTCCATCGGCGAGAATATGCAGATCCGCCGTTTCGCCCGCTACGCTGACAACACCTCCGTCGCTTACGTCCACGCAGGCGGCACCCACGGTGTTCTGGTCAACCTGGCTGTCGAGGGCGGCATTGACGCAACCGAGATCGGTAAGAACGTGGCTATGCAGATCGCTGCTATGAAGGCCAAGTACTGGGACAAGACCCAGGTGCCTCAGGCTGACGTTGACAAGGAGCTGGCTGTCCAGATCTCCATCATGGACAACGATCCCAAGATGGCTTCCAAGCCCGCTCAGGTCAAGGAAAAGATCGCTCAGGGCAAGATGGCTGCCTTCTTCAAGGAGAACTGCCTGCTGCAGCAGGAGTTCGTCCGCTCCGACCTGTTCAAGGGCGACGTGGCCGGCTACATTGCCGACGCTGCCAAGAAGCTGGGCGGCAAGGTCACCTTCGTCGACGCTATCCACTACACCAAGGGTGAGGGCATCGAGAAGAAGGTGGACGACTTCGCTGCTGAGGTCGCCGCACAGATCGCCGGTGCTGCAAAGTAATTTTCCAAACAAAGAACCGCTTCGGCCGCAAGACCGAAGCGGTTTTTCTATTATAATTATAGTAGGCCCTGCGGAAATTTCCGCAGGGCCTTTTCGGATAGTAAGGTATCAGCACAGCTTTGCGCCGGCGGGGATGGCGTCGTCGATCATCAGCAGGTTCAGCTTCTCTTCGCCGTTCACGGTGTGGACGGCACTGATCAGCATACCGCAGCTTTCCCGGCCCATCATCTTCCGGGGAGGCAGGTTGGTGACGGCGACCAGGGTCTTGCCGATCAGCTCCTCGGGCTTGTAGAATTTAGCGATGCCGGACAGGATCTGGCGGTCAGTACCGGAGCCGTCGTCCAGGGTGAACTGCAGCAGCTTCTCAGACTTCTTTACGTTCTTGCAGTCCTTGACCTTCACAGCCCGGAAATCGCTCTTGCAGAAGGTGTCAAAATCCACCTTTTCATCAGAATAGGGCTCGATCTCCACAACAGGCTCCTGGCTGGCCTTGCTCAGCTCCTCCAGGGCAGCCAGCTCCTTCTCCACATCGATGCGGGGGAACAGAGGCGCACCGGTGCTGGTCTTCCAGGTAGCCTCGCTGTCGGCACAGTAGCACTGGGCATCCCAGGTGCGGCCCTCAGCGGGCACGCCCAGCAAATTCAGGATCTTCTCGGCGGAGTCAGGCATCATGGGGCTGACCAGGATAGCCGAAATGCGGATGCACTCGCACAGGTTCTTCATAACGGTCAGCAGCCGGGGTTGGGTGTCCTCGGACTTTGCCAGGATCCAGGGGGTGGTTTCGTCAATATACTTGTTGGCCCGGCCAATCAGGCGGAAGACCTCTGCCAAGGCGTTGGAGAACTGGAAGGCTTCCATCTGCTTTTCGTAGTTGGCAAAGACCTCAGTGGCCAGAGCCTTCAGCTCGTTGTCCAGTTCCGCACTTTCACCGCCCTTACCCAGCTCGCCGCCAAAATACTTCTGGCTCATGGCGGTGGTGCGGGAGACCAGGTTGCCCAGATCGTTTGCCAGATCCACGTTGATGGTGGAGATCAGCAGCTCGTTGGTGAAGTTGCCGTCGGAGCCGAAGGGGAAGGTCCGCAGCAGGAAGAACCGCAGAGCGTCCACGCCGAACCGCTCGGACAGGACGTAGGGATCCACCACGTTGCCCCGGGACTTGGACATCTTCTCACCGTTGAAGTTCAGCCAGCCGTGACCGTAGACCTTCTTCGGCAGGGGCAGATCCAGGCTCATCAGCATGGCGGGCCAGATGATGGAGTGGAACCGGACAATCTCCTTACCTACGAAATGGACATCGGCGGGCCAGAAGTTGTTCAGGTCGTCATACTTGTCATTTTCAAAGCCCAGAGCGGTCATGTAGTTGAACAGTGCGTCGATCCAGACGTAGACCACATGGCCGGGGTCAAAGTCCACAGGCACGCCCCAGGTGAAGCTGGTACGGGAAACGCACAGGTCCTCCAGGCCGGGCTTGATGAAGTTGTTGACCATCTCGTTGACGCGGCTCCGGGGCTGCAGGAAGTCGGTATTCTCCAGCAGGTCCTGCACCCGGTCGGCGTACTTGCTGAGCTTGAAGAAGTATGCCTCTTCCTCGGCGTCCTGCACGTCCCGGCCGCAGTCGGGGCACTTACCGTTTACCAGCTGGCTCTCGGTCCAGAAGCTTTCACAGGGCTTGCAGTACTTGCCCTTGTAGGTGCCCTTATAGATGTCGCCATTGTCATACATCTTCTTGAAGATCTTCTGGATGGCGGCCACATGATAGTCGTCAGTGGTGCGGATGAAGCGGTCATAGCTGATGTTCATCAGCTTCCACAGGTCCAGAACGCCCTTCTCGCCCAGGACGATATTGTCCACGAACTGCTGGGGGGTCACGCCTGCTTCCTTGGCCTTGTCCTCGATCTTCTGGCCGTGCTCGTCGGTGCCGGTCAGGAACTTGACGTTGTAGCCCTGGAGCCGCTTGAACCGGGCCATGGTATCCGTCGCCACGGTGCAGTAGGCATGGCCGATATGCAGGTTGGCAGAGGGATAGTAGATGGGGGTGGTAATGTAATAATTACCCTTGCACTTTTCGCACATGATTGTTGATCCTCCTATAAATGAAAAATCGCCCTTGGAAAATCCAAGGGCGACAAAATTGACGCGGTACCACCTTGATTTGTGGAAACTTAATTTCCACCTCAAAACGCGTTAACGGGCGAACCCGAAGCCGCCTACCTATCGACGGCCCAGCTCCGAGACCATGTTCCGCATCCTTCGCCGTGCCCCCTCTCACCTTCCGGGGCTCTCTGACCGGGTATCTATGCGTACTCTTCTCTTCTCAGCTTTTGTCCATTATAAATGTTATTATATCCCGGAATACGCGGGTTTGTCAACAGCAAATTACGGTTTCTACCGCTTATTCCGTCTGCGCCCCGGCGAAGAAGCCCTGGTGCAGGGCCCGGGCGGCTTCCAGGCAGCGGTAGGGGACATAGAACCGGATCTTTTCCAGCGCGGGGCCGATCCGGGCGGCAAGGCCTGCCCCCAAAACATTTTTGGTGACAAAGGGAATGTTGTGCTGGGTCAGGATGTCCGCCAGGGCATCCTTCCAGATGGTGTCCAGCTCCGCCAGGCGGCAGTAGTCCTCGCTCATGGGCAGGCGGATATTTTTGCTGCCGCAGGCGGGGCAGCGGGGGCTGTCGGTCAGAAGGTTGCAGTTGGGGCAGTACATGCTGGTGCCTCCCTTTGGGGGCGCAGCTTCGTACCTGTCCAGATAATCCTGCAAAATCCGCTCGATGGCGGTGGTCATCTGCTGGCCTTTGGACTGGGCGTACCGTTCCAGCCGCTCGAAAATATGCCGGTCAATATAGTAGTTGATGAAGCGTCCGTCTTTCTTTTTTCTGGGCATGGCAATACCTCCCATTTTCTACTTTGGGCATATTATAGCATATTGATAATGAATCTTCAACATAATTCAATAGAATTTATGCACATATATGAAAAGAAATTTTTAAGGTCAAGTTAATTTGACGGCTGGAAAAACATGTGTTATGATATATAAAATCGGAGAATAGGAGAGAAAAATGCTGAAAAACCGGGTTAAGGTCCATATTGGCCTGCGCACCCTCAAAACAGCCGCGGCGGTGATCCTGTCCATGATCGTGGTGGATGCCTACGGTGCCACCACCTCCAAGCTGATCTTCGCCATGCTGGGTGCTATGGCTGCGGTGCAGCCCACCTTCAAGGAATCGCTGGAATCCTGCCTGACCCAGATCGTGGGCGTGCTGCTGGGTGCCCTGGCGGGCATCGTGCTGCTGGCACTGAAGCTGCCGTCCCTGGTGGCGGCGGGCATCGGTATCGTGGCGGTGATCACGCTGTACAATACCTTCCGCATCCGCTTTTCTCCCTCTCTTGCCTGCCTGATCGTGGTGACCCTGTGTACCACCGAAGGCGTGCAGCCCGTGACCTATGCCCTGACCCGTGTCTGGGATACGGCTATCGGCCTGGGCGTTGGTATGGCCATCAACACCCTGATTTTCCCCTACGACAACAGCCGCCAGATTCGCACCCTTGTGGAGAGCCTGGACACGGTGCTGATCCGCTTCCTGGAGGAAATGTTTGACGGGGACGATGTACTGCCAGACGCAGAGACCATGACCCGGGTCATTGACGACATGGCCCGGCAGCTGAACATCTTTTCCAACCAGCGTCTGCTGATGCGCCTGCGCCGGCAGCAGGAGGAGCTGGAGCAGTTCCGCCGCTGCGAGGGCATGGCCCGGGAGCTGCTGGCGAGAATGGAAGTCCTCAGCCGCATGGGCAAACCCGGACGGCTGAACGACGAAAACCGCCGCCGCCTCAAGGCTGCGGGCGCGGACATCCGGGATCCCCGGCAGCTGAAAAATCCCCAGGAGCGGGACATGGTGACAAACTACCATGTGCGCCAGATCCTTTCCCTGCGGGTGGATCTGCTGGAAGTATTGAAAACACTCAAAAAAGGCGACTGAGCCAAGAATAAAGAAGGTTACATAGAAATGAAACTGCTTACCATTACCGTACCCTGCTACAATTCCCAGGATTATATGGAAAACTGCATCGAGAGCCTGCTGCCCGGCGGCGAGCGCGTGGAGATTATCATCATCGACGACGGCTCCAAGGACAATACCGGTGCCATTGCCGACGCTTACGCCGAAAAGTACCCCAATATCGTCCGGGTCATCCACCAGGAGAACGGCGGTCACGGCGAGGGCATCAACCAGGGCCTGAAGCACGCCACCGGCAAGTATTTTAAAGTCGTGGACAGCGACGACACCCTGAGTAAGGATTTCCTCCCCTTCCTGGACAAGCTGGAGGAGTGCGAGCGCAGCGGCGGCGTGGATGTGGCTGTTACCAATTACTACTATGTCCATTCCGACGGCGAGGGTGACCGCTCCATCAACTATTCCTCCGTCCTGCCCGAGAACAAGATCTTCACATGGAAGGACACCAAGCCCTTCCTGATGACCCAGCTGCTGACCATCCATTCCTGCACCTTCCGCACCGAGGTCATGCGCCAGTGGGGCTGCGAGCTACCCAAGCACGTTTTCTATGAGGATAACCTGATGGTCTACCTGACCGTCCCTCACATCAAGAAGATGTACTATTTCAACGCCGATCTGTACCGCTACTGGATCGGCCGTCCTGACCAGTCCGTTCAGGAGAGTGCCATGGCAAAGCGGTACCACCACCAGATCTTGGTCACCGAGCGGTGCTTTAAGTCCTGGAAGCTGGACGATGTGCAGGACAGGGCCCTGAAGCGGTATATGCACCATGAGCTGTTTATGATGTTCGGCATCTCCATCATCTTCACCCGCCTGAACCGCAGTGCCGAGACCGACGCGGCCCTGGAAAAGATGTGGGAAAGCTGTGCCGAGTTTGACCCCAAGTGGGCCAAGCACTTCAAAAACCGCACCCTTCTCTGGTTCATCACCCGCCCCGGCAAGCACGGTCAGGACTTCACCAACTGGGTCTACCACACCGCCAATAAGATCGTCCGCTTCAACTGATACATACCCGCGCCGCCCACCCGGGCGGCGTTTTTTTCACCTTATCCACTGTAGGGCGGGGTCACGACCCCGCCGACCCGGTTGTGTATAAAATCGTTTTTCAAGAAATTGCAACCAACCTCCAAATCCCCGGAGTAGATAGGTGAAGGCTAGCCAAAGAGAAAGGAAGTGACCGAATGGAAGACAGCCGAATCGTTGACCTGTACTGGCAGCGGGATCAGCGGGCGGTGGAGGAGACCCAGAAAAAGTACGACCGCTATTGCTATTCCATTGCCCATAACATCTTGGAAAACGTCCCCGATGCCGAGGAAGCGGTGAACGACACCTGGCTGGGTGCCTGGAATTCCATGCCGCCCCATCGTCCCGCAGTACTGAGTACCTATTTAGGCAAGCTGACCCGCCGCATCGCTATCAAGAAGTGGCAGGCAGGCCGCGCCGCCAAGCGGGGGGGGGGAGGTGGCCCTGGCTCTGGAGGAGCTGTCCGGGTGTATCCCCGGCGGCACCGACCCGGCGCGGGAGCTGCAAACGGCGGAACTGAGCCGCCTTCTGCGCAATTTCGTGGGCACCCTGAAGAGTGCGGAGCGGAAGGCGTTCATCCTCCGCTACTGGTACTTAGAGCCCATTGCCGCCATCGCGGAGGCCCAGGGCTTCTCCCAGAGCAAGGTGAAATCCATGCTCTTCCGAACAAGAAACAAGCTGCATTCTTACCTGAAAAAGGAGGGCATCGACCTATGACACCCGAAAAGCTTTTGGAAGCAATGACCGATTTGGAGGACTATGATATTATGACCGCAAAGAAGCAGACCCCCCGCCGCCGCGCCGGAACCCGGAAATTCGTGGTGCTGGTGGCCGCCGTGGTGGCCATGATGGCCATGACCGTAACCGCCTTCGCCGCAGTGAGTGGGGCTGCGTGGTTCAAGGATTTTTTCAGACAGGAGACCGCCGAACAGCTGACCCAAGGTCAGCTGACCTATATTGATGATAATACAAAAGATATAGGCCAGAGTGTGACACAGAATGGATATACAATGACGTTGGAATCAGCATTATCGGATGGATATGTGGCGTATATTAAGCTGAAATTTGAAGGGCCGGAAGGAACGGTACTGGATGCGGATCAGTATTTTCCGACGTATAAAAAAAGAAACTTTCTCTACGCAACAGATGGCAGAACAGTCTCTCTTGTGGGACGTTGGGATATGATGGATGACGGAGATGCCCAGGATAATGCCGTCAGTATCCTATTCACCTGGGCAGGCAGCGGCTTTGGCGATGACGTTGCGTGGAAACTGGAATTGGAAGATATATATGCAGTATATGACCGGGAGGACGGTTCCTCAGAGGAAAAAATGGTTGCTGAGGGATTATGGAGTTTTGATCTCATTTTTTCCGACTTGAGCGGTGAAGAAGTGGAATTTGTTTCGGAGCCGTTTGCTTACCACGAAGAAGTCCAACTGTCGGAAACAGAAACTTACTATTTCGATTTCCAAATCACATCGTTAAAACTTCGACCGTTAAGTGCAGTTATATATAAGAGAAGGCTGGACGGAAATGTTCCTGAGTTGTTTAGCGAAATGATAGTTGTTATGAAGGATGGCAGTACAGTATCCATGCACGGGCATACTGGCAGTGAGGAAATAACAGAGTGTATCTTGGATGCTCCTATTGATCTGGATGAAGTGGACTATATTCTGTTCCCAAACGGAACCACCATTCCCATGCCCTGACCAGCCACCCCCGGGGAGGGCCTTTGGCCCTCCCTGTTCTTTATCCCATGTCCCGCGTAGGGGCGACCCTTGCGGTCGCCCGGCGATTTGGAACAAATCGCACCGCCAAAGGCGGCAAATCCCTTCCCCCGGGGGGAAGGTGGCCCGCAGGGCCGGAAGAGGAACGGCGTGCACTGTAAGCTGGTACAAGGCCTGCAACAGATGCGAAAATGCAAAATTTCTGCCCGCATTCCTCTTCAGTCAGCTTCGCTGACAGCTTCCCCCCGGGGGAAGCCGTTTTGTGCGATGCTGCGCATCGCAACGGGCGACCGCAAGGGTCGCCCCTACGTGGGGAATTCCCTATTTTAACCATTGATTCGCATCCAGGGGAAGGGATTGGGTGCAATGCTAAACAATTCTTAAGAACCCCCATCCCTCCCGGCCTTGCTTTTCTTTGGGGGGCATGGTAAAATAACAGAAATTCTAAGAAAAATCGGGTGGCTCCATGAAGATACGGCAGAAAAAGCCCACACGGCTCGCAATCATCGCCCTGGTGTGCGTGATCGTGGCGGCGGTGGGCTGGTTTATATACGACAATACGGTGGATCGCAGCGGCTGGGTCATTGCCGAAGGCGGGGCCACCTATTATAAGGACTTCCACGGCCGCAAAGTCACCGGCTGGCAGGACATCGAGGGCCACCGCTACTATTTTGACGAAGAGCGTCTGATGGTCACCGGCTGGCGGGAGTTGGAGGGCGAAACCTACTGGTTCACCCCTGACGGCGACATGGTCACCGGCTGGCAGGACATCGGCGGCGAGACCTACCGCTTCACGGAGGAAGGTACGTTGCTCAACGGCTGGCTGGAACTGGACGGGAACCGCTACTTCTTAGGTGAGGACGGTGCCATGTCCACTGGGTGGCGGGACATCGACGGAAACCGCTACTATTTCGGTGACGACGGCGTGATGGTTTACGGCTGGCAGGACATCGGCCGGGAGCGGTACTATTTCAGTGTCCACGGCATTATGCTGACGGGCTTTTTGCGGCTGACCGAGGGCACCTATTATTTTGACGATACCGGAGCCATGCGCACAGGCCGCGTCGCCCTGGAGGACGCGGAATACCTCTTTGGCGAGGACGGCAAAATGCACACCGGCTGGTATTCCGATTCCGAGGGCATCCGTTACTACACCCCTGAAGGCCCTATGGCCACCGGCTGGCAAGAGCTGGACGGAAAACGGTACTGCTTCGAGGAAAGCGGTCTGGCGCGCATGGGCTGGTATACGGAAGGGGAGTATAGCTATTATTTCCTGGAGGACGGCTCCGCCGCAGTGGGGAAGCACATCATCGACGGCGAGACCCACTATTTCAGCCCCAAGGGCATCCATGTGGTGCTGGTGAACGCCTCCAACAAGGTGCCCAGCTATTACAAAATGAACCTGGTAACGGTGACGGGCTGGCATCAGGTGTCTGACGTGTGCTATGACGCGCTGGTGAAAATGCTTGCTGACTGCGTGGCGGCAGGAAATCAGTACACCTTCAATTCCGCCCACCGCACCATCGCGGAGCAGACGGAGATTCTGGAACTGCGAACCAAGGAGCACATGGCGGACTTCGGCCTGGACGAGAAGGCCGCCCGGGCAAAGGCCCTGCAGACCGTGGCCCTCCCCGGCACCAGCGAGCACCACTTAGGCCTTGCGGTAGACCTGCTGGGAGATGCCGCCATCGCCTGGTTCAACGAGCACTGCTGGGATTACGGCTTCATCGTTCGCTATACCGAGGAAAAGTCCCACATCACGGGCATTATCTCCGAGCCCTGGCACTTCCGCTATGTGGGCACCGAGGTATCCCTGGATATGAAGGATTCCGGCCTCTGCCTGGAAGAATACCTGGGCGCGGTCCCCATCGAAAGCACCAATACAGAAACCAACTGAAAGAGCGGCTTCGGCCGCTCTTTTTCAGAACCATTTCAGTCTTCTGTGTTATACTCCCCATGAAATCATTAAAACCGAAAGAAGGCTTTTTATGAAGAAGATACTTGCCCTGCTGCTGTGCACCCTGCTGCTTGCCGGCTGCGCGTCAGACAGCACTGCCCCCACCGATGCGGCTCCCACGGATGCCGCCACGGAAGCCACCCTGGCCCCCATTGTGCCTGTGGAGGAAACCCCCGAGGTGGAATTTGTTTCCCGCTTTGACAGCGAGACTGCCATCGTCCTGTCCGATACAGGCATCACCGTAAACGGCGGAGATGAGACGGACACCGTCTTTACCTCCCACGATATCGTCTACTACGAGGATAAGGATACCTACGAAAGCGGCAATCCCTACGGCGAAGGCACCGACGCCGACAAGCACACCGCCGAAGAAGCCGACGCCCACACCGTGGTCAACATCACCGCCCCCGGTGCGTACCGGGTCAGCGGCAAGCTCTCTGCGGGCCAGATCCGCATCGACTTGGGCGAGGATGCCTACGAAAACCCCGACGCGGTGGTGGAACTGATCCTGGACGGCGCGGATATCACCTGTACCGTGGCCCCCGCCATCCTGTTCCTGAACACCTACGAATGCGACGGAAACTGGTCCACCGACACTGCTACCCCAAATGTGGACACCACTGCCGCAGGCGCGAACCTGATCCTGGAGGGCGAAAACACCGTCAGCGGCTCCTACGTTGCCCGGATTTATAAGGACAAAGAGGGCGAGAAGAAGCTGTGGAAGCAGGACGGTGCCATCTATTCCTATATGTCCCTGAACGTCTACGGCCCCGGCTCCCTGGATCTGACCGCCGCCAACGAGGGCCTGGACACCGAGCTGCACCTGACCATCAACGGCGGCAGCATTGCCATCCGCTCCGGTAACGACGGCATCAACACCAACGAGGACGGCGTTTCCGTCACCACCATCAATGCGGGCACCCTGCACATCATTGCGGGCCTGGGCGAGGAGGGCGACGGCATCGACTCCAACGGCTATCTGGTCATCAACGGCGGCACCGTGGTGTCCTCCGCCAACCCCGCCGCCGACGCTGGTCTGGATTCCGACATGGGCTCCTATATCAACGGCGGCACCGTCATCGCCCTGGGCTCCACCATGGACTGGGCGGAAAGCGATTCCGACCAGGTGACCATGAACCTGCAGTTCGCCTCCCAGCAGTCTAGCGGCAGTTCACTGGTGGTCACCCGGGAGGATGGCACCGTGATCTTCGCCTATGACCCCAGCGAGGACGAGGTTCTGGGCGAGAATGTCCGCCAGTACATGGGTGCCATCGTCTCCTGCCCCTACTTCACCCAGGGCGAAAGCTACCATGTCTACCTGGACGGCGCGGTGGCAGGCTCCGAAAAGGGCGGCGTGTACGATATCACCACCGTCACCGGGTTTGAGGGCGGCGTGCAGCAGGCCTATTCCGGAACCGATGTGACCATGGGCCCCGGCGGCATGGGTGGCTTCGGCGGCATGGGGAACAGAGGCGAAGGCGGCTGGCCCACCGATACGGAGCGCACCGAAACCGCACGCCAGGAGCCACCCGAGGGCTTTGACGGCGAGATGCCCCAGGACTTTACCCTCCCCGAAGGCGAGACCATGCCCGAAGGCGGCTTCGGCCGGGGCGAAATGCCGGAGGGCTTCACCCCTGGTGAGACCTTCCCCCAGGGCGAGATGCCCGGGGGCGGCTTTGGCGGCGGCCGTGGACAGGGCGGCCGTGGTAATATGCCCGCCACCGGCGAAGCCAACACCGCCTTCTACATGCAGGATAAGGTAAACTGCTTCTCCGGCATCACGGCAGCAGAATAAACACAAGGCCGCGGCAAGAGCCGCGGCCTTTCTTTGGAGGAATGCAAAAAAGTGGGAAAGACGGAAGTCTTTCCCACTCTCTTTTTGGGTTATTTCAGCAATTAGCCGTTGGCACGCATCTGAGCGAAGCACTCGCTGCAGAACACGGGACGGTCGGACTTGGGCTGGAAGGGAACCTTTGCCTCACCGCCGCAACGAGCGCAGGTAGCGGTGAAGAACTCACGGGGGCCACGGGTGGCGTTCTTGCGAGCGTCACGGCAAGCCTTGCAGCGCTGGGGCTCGTTCTGGAAGCCGCGCTCTGCGTAGAACTCCTGCTCACCGGCGGTGAACACGAACTCGTTGCCGCACTCTTTGCACACTAAAGTCTTATCT
>JAFTXW010000022.1 GCA_017461445.1 Oscillospiraceae bacterium | reverse complement strand
TTTTATTCTCTCTGCGAGCCTGCGCGATCTCTTCAATTTCTTTTTCGCTAAACTTGTACATCTGTGCCATTGTCATCACCCAGGTATATCATACCACATTACAGCAAAATATGTTAATGTTTTTATTTGAAAATAGTATCACATAGTCTTTTCTGTGATCTCCCACAAATTTTTTTCGCATCGCAAGGCAGAGGAGGGGGGCTTTTCCTTCTTCCTTCATAGCATACAGGGATACGCCTTTGGTATCACATTCCAGTATTTGCATAAATTGTTCCTGCCTCTGCGCTCCGCCGTAAAAAACCGCAGCGTATTCATCCCCGTCCATGGAGCCGTATTTTCCTGAAATAATGCGCCCATTTTCCGGATAGTAGATCAGGAGGTCATAGTATTTTGAATTGACCGCGTCCTCCAACACATTCATGATCTGGGTGACCTCGGAAGTCAGCTTCCGATTTCCGGTTGCGGCATACAGAGAATAGTCCCTGCATTCTTTTCGATTTGTCAGCGTATAAGCGGTCCATTCCATTTCACTGATGGTGGTATCGATCAGTTCAAAAAACTGATTCAGCGTATTTTTATTGGAGTTCAGGATCTGCTCCCGGATGCTGTTGCCAGCTTGCAGATACAGAAGTGCCAGCGAAAGGATCGGCACCACCAGTGTGATCAGAAAATCACGAAATATTTTCGGAAAATAGCTTTTTGTTTTCATCATCAAACCAGCACCTCTATATCTTTTTCTGTTTTTATACTATTCAGGCTGTTTGCCGATGTATGCCAGGATTCCTCCATCCACATACAAAATATGTCCATTAACCGCATTGGACGCATCGGAGGCGAGGAACACCGTCGGACCCTTTAACTCCTCCGGCTTTAACCATCTGTTCGCCGGGGTTTTTGCGCAGATAAACCGGTCAAAGGGATGTCTGCTGCCGTCCGGCTGAAGCTCCCGAAGCGGTGCGGTCTGCGGTGTTTCAATATAGCCCGGTCCAATGCCATTGCACTGAATGTTATACCGGCCATATTCCGAACAGATATTTCGGGTAAGCATCTTCAATCCACCTTTTGCTGCCGCATAAGCAGATACGGTTTCTCTTCCCAGTTCGCTCATCATGGAGCAAACGTTGATGATCTTTCCATGCCCTTTTTTTATCATACCGGGAATGACCGCTTTGGAAACGATGAACGGCGCATTCAGGTCAATGTCCACCACCTGGCGGAATTCCTCCACGCTCATTTCTACCATCGGGATCCGCTTAATGATCCCCGCGTTATTTACCAGAATATCGATGGTCCCAAGCTCTTTTTCGATGTCTGCCACCATATTCTGCACCTGTACTTCATCCGTCACATCACAAAGATATCCCTTTGCCTGAATTCCCTTTTCTTCGTAGGCTTTTAACGCGGATTCCAAATGATCTTTGCCGCGGCAGTTAAAGGCGATCCTTGCCCCCGCCTCTGCCAACGCCTCCGCCATGGCAAACCCGATTCCATAAGCCGCTCCCGTTACAAGGGCAACTTTTCCATCCAATCTGAAGCTGTCCAACATATGCAGTCTGCGCCTCCTTATCTTAGATCCCTGGTTTCAATATGATCCATATCCGTGAATTCCTGATTTTCACCGCACATTGCCCAGATGAAAGAGTAATTTCTCGTTCCCACACCGCTGTGGATGGACCAGCTGGGAGAGATCACCGCTTCTTCATTGTGCATAATGATATGCCTCGTCTCCTGCGGCTCTCCCATCATATGGAATACCACATCCTCTTCCGCCATGTCAAGGTACAGATACACTTCCATACGTCTGTCATGGGTATGGCAGGGCATGGTATTCCAGTTGGAACCAACCTCCAGCTGCGTCAATCCCATGGAAAGCTGACAGCTCTTCATAACTTCTGGATGGATGTATTGGTTGATCACCCGCTTATTGCATTCTTCCACACTTCCGCAAGGTACCTTCTTCGCCTTGGTAATGTCAATATGTACCGTCGGATAAGTACAATGTGCCGGGCAGGAAGATACATAGAATTTTGCGGGGACCTTTTCATCCTCGCTCTTAAAAACGATCTCCCTATTGCCCATACCAATGTAGATGCCATCTCTCGGGTTCATCACATATTCCTTACCGTCCACAGTGACGCTGCCTTTTCCGCCGATGTTGATACAGCCCATTTCCCGTCTTTGCAGGAAATATTCTGCTGCCAGTTCCTTTCCGGCCTCCAGCCGCAATTCCTTAGTGACCGGCATAAAGCCTGCAGTAATGATCCTGTCAATATGGCTGTAGACCATCCTGCTGTGATCTGCCGTAAAGAGTCCCGCAATGTGGAATTCCTCACGCAGTCTGTCTGTTGTGTAATGCTTTACATCCTTGGGGTTTGAAGCGTTTCTTACTTCCATGTTTACTTTCTCCTTGTATTTTATATTGTTTGTTACCAAATCAGAAAATCGTTTCCCTTTAGCTTCAACAAAGCTTCCACAAAGAAAAAATCGCCATAGATGATGGGGATATGCACGCCCTTCATCGCTTTTTCGTTATGGGGATATCGCTCTGTTCCCATCATCACCAGTGCGTCCTGTTTGTCATCGTAGTTGCAAAAATGTTCGTCACAGGCTTTTAGGAGTCGAATTGCCTCCCGCGTATACTCCTCACCTTCCTCCTCAGAAACATATTTCGCAATTTCCAGTATTCCGCAGGCCGCACAGACTCCCGCTGTACTATCATAATATACGGGTGCCTCCGGTGCGCCAAAATCGACCAGCGGAAGATAATCCGTTTTTTTGCAATGCCCGATGAAATAATCCGCCGACTTTTTTGCTGTTTCCAGATATTCTGTTTTTCCTGTATGAATGTAGGAAATCACCGCGCCATAGACCGCCCAAGCAAGCCCTCTTGACCAGCAGGAATCCGTCCCGTATCCCTGACCTGCGATTACCTGCTTTACACCGACTTTATCCAGCTCATGATCTACGATATGGTTGATGCTGCCATCTGGCCGAATATGATCCCGCATCGCCATATCCATATGCCGCATGGCGATCTTTCTAAAACGGTCATCGCCGATCTCATCGGATGCCCAGTATAATAACGGAAGATTCATCAGACAGTCGATGATCGAATACCCCGCCTGCTCCTCCCCGTTCCACGCGCGGATATAGTCTCCGTCAATATTATACCTTGAAAACAGGAGGGATGCAGCATACAGATTTCTGACACAGGACTCTTGATTCCCCGTGATCCGATAATTCGCACCGCTGACCAGATGCCACATAAACCCAACATCATGGTGCAGATTTTTATATTTTTTGAATGCTTCATCCAGGATCTCTTCCGACCGCCGGGCGGTTTTTCGGTATTCTTCATTCCTTGTTCCCTGATACATTAGCCACATCATCCCGCCCCAAAAACCATTGGTCCACCAGGTAATGTTGGTTTCTGCTTTATTGTCGTGGTTCCCATCAATTGTGGTATAAGGGAGCTTATCGCGGCTTCGTACTGCCACTTTTCTGAGTTTTTTGTCCACCCTTTCCCATGTGGCATCGATCCATTCCTTATTCTGAAAAATCACATTCTCCACTTTTTCTATTCCTTCTTTCCAACACTTCATTGCGAAGTATTATATTTCGGATTTGTAAGATCCTGGCTGCCATCATAATCCATACGTTCCTAAACAGAAAATATATCTTTTCCGGTAATTTAAATTAACAGTAGACGGCGTCCCGTGCCTTATGTTATACTAACCATGCAGGCATGATGCCTTTTTGCTTTGGAAATCTAAGTAATGGAAATGAGGTTATATCGCACTTTTTGCCTCGTTATGACGCAGATATTGTGATCTATCAAAACTTTCTTTTCGTAATATATTATATAAAAATACGCATTATCAAACAATGTCGTATAATATTATTAACTAACCTTTTTGGCTTTTTACATCTGACAACCAGGAGGGGCCCATGTACACAGTAATTCGCGGCGGCTACAATGCCAAGCATCCGAAATCCTTTGTTTTATCAAGACCACAGGGCGTTAAGAACTATGTTATTTTGCACGTTACAAGCCCTGCCCATTTTCAGATTGGAGAACGGAAATTTGATGTGTTGTCAAACAGCATGATCCTAATTCGTCCCAATATTCCCTATCAATACTGTGCCGCAGATCACGAATACAAAAATGACTGGATCCATTTTGCCTGTGATCAGGATTCCTTTGAATCTAACTACGCCCATCTGTGCTGCCGTCCGATCCCGATTCATAACTCTTTGCACTTTGCTCAGTATTTCCAACACATTATCTGGGAATTTAACTATGCTCCTTCGGATCTAAAGCAGAGCAATCTCGATATGCTTTTTCAAATCATGCTAAATAAACTGATACAAGAAGACAGAGAAGAAGCCTGTGCAAAAAGCTATAGCCCATATGCCGCTAAATTGAGAGATTTAAGACTTACCATGCAGTTTCAGTCCAATAAAAATTTTACCCCCGAAGAGCTTTCCTCACAGTTAAATATCAGCCCCTCCTATTTTCAGCATTTATACAAGGATTTCTTTGGGATTTCATTTAAAAAAGATTTGATTAACATGCGATTGGAGCATGCCAGGGAACTGATCGCAAACACCTCTCTCACTTTCGAGCAGATCGCACTCATGAGCGGTTATTCCAATCAAATACATTTTTACCGCCAGTTCAAAGCCCATACAGGTATGACGCCCAAAGAGTATCGACTATCCATAAGAATTAAGCCCTGATCATAGGAGCAGCAGCTTTTGATTCTTCACGGATAAAATTGCGCTTCATAGTTATTCCTCCTTTGCTGTCTTCATTGCATCGGCGGAAGGTCTATTCGTCGAATGTCCAAAATGAAGCAGACCCGGTTCGCCAATCAAGGCAAACCGGGTCTGCTTGTCCAAACACCATACAAGCACCGCATTTCAGCAAATTTCGACCGATCCGCCGTAGTATGCGGACATTATTGCACCTGTTGTTCTCCACAGAAAGTACCTGTGTACTTTATCCCTTATTGTATACTTATTAGACGGTTTTGGGCATAATACCTACGGTTTATGCAGCTTGTTTCCTGAACCAGTAAACTAAAGGTAGACACACAAAAACAGTGTGTCTACCTTTAGTTTACTGGTTCATATCCACATGAACACTGCCGGTCTTTTCATTTTGATTATAAGTCCTGGTAGACCGCTCTTGGCCCTCCGATGTACTTGGGCCGGGTTCGGGCGCACAGCACGATGGCCTCACCGATCTGTTTCAGGCTGGTACGGACGGGGACGGCGACGCTCCGCAGGTGCATACCGATCAATGTACCGCCAATGTCGATGCCGGCATCGGCGCGGATCGTCTCCACCGCCACGGGATCAGAGAACGCATTCCAGGCCGTTACTGCGAAGCTGCCTCCTGCCTTGGGCTGGGGCATCACATTGACAATCTCATAGCCGCGGGCCTCCGCGGTCTTCCGCTCCATAACGAGGGCACGGTTCAGATGCTCACAGCACTGCACGGCAAGCTGGATGCCCTGTTCCCGCAGGACAGGGTAAATACCCGCAAACGCAGCCTGAGCCGCTTCCATAGACGAGCCCTTGCCGATCCGCTGACCAACGATCTCACTGGAAGAGCAGCCGATAACCATCAGAGAACCCGGTTTCAGCTGCGCTTGCCCCAGCAGTTCGGTCACAACCGTGTGGGCCTGGGCAGTTATTTCTTCGTACATCAAATCACAACCTTTTCCGTTTTTTATGGCTCCATAATACCGTATTCTGGCCATAAAGAAAGTGCCAAACAGGAAATAATAAAAAAGGTCAGTTTCTGAATTCTATACTTATACTGCTTCTTGATAGAAATCTTTAATTTTTATCAAGAAGGGCACTGCCTTGGGGCACGGTGTTCACTTCACAGAAGCAGAGAACCACACTTTCTACGCCCACGCGAAAAATCTCTGCAACAATTTTTATTCTCCCCCTTGACTCTCACCTTGCGTCATAGTTTATAATCCTCTTGACGGGAGGGAATGCCATGAAAACTGTAAAAGAGGTCAGCAAGCTCACTGGTGTGAGTGTGCGCACGCTCCACCATTACGATGCCATCGGCCTGCTGAAGCCCACCCGGGTGACAGAAGCGGGCTACCGGCTGTATGACGATACAGCCCTGCGGCGGCTGCAGACCATTTTGCTGTTCCGGGAGCTGCAATTTCCTTTGAAAGAAATCAAGGAAATTTTGGATAGCCCCGGATTTGATCCCATGGACGCTCTGGAGCAGCAGATCCACCTGCTGGAGCTTCAGCGGCAGCACCTGGATACTCTCATTTCCCATGCCCGTAAGATTCAAATGACAGGAGTGACACTTATGGACTTTACACCCTTTGACCGGTCCGAAATGGACGAATACGCCGCACAGGCAAAGGCTAAATGGGGCAAAACGGATGCCTATCAGGAATTCGAACGGAAAACGGCAGGCCAGACCCCAGCACAGCTGAAATCCACCGGCGAAGCACTGATGGAAATCTTCGCCCAGTTCGGCGCGATCCGCCACTTATCCCCCGCATCTGGGGAAGCCCAGGCACTGGTTTCCAGGCTGCAAAGCTTCATCACCGAGCATTATTACACCTGCACCAAGCAGATCCTCCGTGGACTGGGCCAGATGTACATCGCCGGGGACAGCATGACCGAGAACATCAACAAGGCAGGCGGCGACGGCACCGCAGAATTTGCCCATCAGGCAATTGAAGTTTACTGCAAATAAGAAACAGTCCCGGGAGCAATCCCGGGACTGCATTTTATCGCTTCTTACCAGGGTGCCGAATGACGGTTTTCCACTTTTCCGGAGCCACCTTTCTGGCATCCGAGAGGTAGATCTTATGGTGCAGTTGGGGGTCTGATACTGATATTCAATTAACACTTTAATGCGAGGCATTGAAGTGTTTATATGAAGATCAATATGAGAACTCGTTCTCACAACCGTTGGCTTCCAGGTACGCATCCATGATGGCGACCGTAACAGGTTCCCGCTTTTTGCGGACTGCTGACAAGCAAGACCAGGGACATCCCAATAGACGGCCCTGGTGTCTTTCCAGATATTACAGCTTGCATTTTGGTTACAAATCGGTTACAATCCTTTTGTCTTCGCGAGGCAAATAATTAACAGGAGGTCAGCAAGATGTTCTTCTTTGATTGCAACTCTATCTGCGGATCTAATTGCTGCTCTATTTGGCAGATCCTCAGCCAGCTGTGCGGTTTCGGCTGCTAATGCAGCTTCCCTTTGCGATCCCGCTTTCCGCGGGGTCGCTTTTTTTCAAGGAGGTTACAGCAAAATGCGAAAGCTGTTTTCAATACTGTTCATAACGATTCTGATGGTTCCCGTGCTGCTGGTAAGTGCGTCCGCCGCCACCCACACCGTGGTTTCCGGCGACAGCCTGTGGAAAATCGCTGTTAAGTATCAGGTGGGGCTCAGTGAGATCAAAGGTGCCAATTCCCAGATCAAAAACTACGATCTGATCTATCCGGGCCAGACCATTCACATTCCCGAGGTAGATTCCGGCGTCAAAAGCTTCGAACAGGAAGTCATCCGCCTGGTCAATGAGATTCGGGCCGAAAATGGGCTGAAAGCCCTGACCTACGACTGGGAGCTGGGCCGGGTCGCCCGGTACAAATCCCAGGACATGAAGGACAACCGGTATTTTTCCCACACAAGCCCTGTTTACGGCAGCCCCTTCCAGATGATCCGGAATTTCGGCATTTCCTTCCGCAGCGCGGGGGAGAATATTGCCAAGGGTTACACAACGTCCCAAGCCGTTGTAAATGGCTGGATGAACTCCTCCGGACACCGTGCCAATATTCTGAATGCCAATTTCACCCACATTGGCGTGGGCTATGTGGCCGGCGGAAATTACTGGACACAGATGTTTATAGCCAAATAAGCTTGAGGGCGCAGCGAATATTTCGCTGCGCCCTCCTTTGCGCTGTGGTTTATGGGGTCATATCCGCGCCACGCCGGTAGCCCGTGCAGCCTCAGCAACAGCCTTGGCAACGGCGGAACCGACCCGGGGATCGAATGCCTTGGGGATGATGTAGTCCTCGTTCAGCTCCTCGTCGGAGATCAGGTTCGCCAGTGCCATAGCGGCGGCCATCTTCATTTCCTCGTTGATGTCGGAAGCACGGACATCGAAAGTGCCGCGGAAGATGCCGGGGAAAGCCAGAACGTTGTTGATCTGGTTGGGATAGTCGGAGCGGCCGGTGGAAATGACGCGTGCGCCGCCTGCCTTGGCATCCTCGGGGAAGATCTCAGGAGTGGGGTTGGCGCAGGCGAAGATGATGGCATCACGGTTCATGGTCTTGACCATCTCGGTGGTCAGGGTGCCGGGAGCGGAAACGCCGATGAATACGTCAGCACCCACGATCACGTCAGCCAGCTTGCCTTCCTGCTTTTCCAGGTTGGTGACCTCGGCCATTTCCTTCTTGATCCAGTTCAGACCCTCGCGGCCCTGGTAGATGGCACCGGTCCGGTCGGTCATGACGATATTCTTGAAGCCAGCACTCAGCAGCAGCTTGACAATGGAGATGGCGGCTGCGCCTGCGCCGGAGGTGACGATCTTCACGTCCTCCTTCTTCTTGCCGACCACCTTCAGGGCGTTCAGCAGGCCTGCCAGGGTGACCACGGCGGTGCCGTGCTGGTCATCGTGGAAGATGGGAATGTCGCACTTTTCCTTCAGCTTCCGCTCGATCTCGAAACAGCGGGGGGCGGAGATATCCTCCAGGTTCACGCCGCCGAAGGAACCGGAAATCATGTAAACAGTGTTGACAATCTCGTCAACATCCTTGGACTTGACGCACAGAGGGAAAGCGTCAACATCGCCGAATGCCTTGAACAGGACGCACTTGCCTTCCATAACGGGCATACCAGCCTCAGGGCCGATGTCGCCCAGGCCCAGGACGGCGGTGCCGTCGGTGATAACAGCGCACAGGTTATGGCGGCGGGTCAGCTCGTAGGACTTGTTGACATCCTTGTTGATCTCAATACAGGGCTGGGCAACACCGGGAGTATAGGCCAGAGACAGATCGTCCTTGGTTTCAACAGGCACGGTGGCGACGACTTCGATCTTACCCTTCCACTCGCCATGGAGCCGCAGGGATTCCTTTGCATAATCCATAATGATTACTCCTTACTTCTATATTAGTATTGAATCTGGTCGATAACGGACTTCAGCTTCTCGGCACTGGCTCTGAGCTTTGCGGTTTCTTCCTCGGTCAGGGGGTTGAGGATCTTGCCGCGGACACCATTGCGGTCCACCAGCACCAGGGTAGACAGGCACACATCCTCCACGCCGTACTCGCCGTGCATCATGGTGGAGACGGACAGTGCCGTACCGGCATCGGCATAGATGCTCTTGCAGATGTGGCAGACAGACATGGCGACGGCAAAGAAGGTCGCACCCTTGTTCTCGATGATGGTTGCGCCGGACTTCTTGACGAACTCCTCGAGCTGGGCATAATCCTGATTCCACTGGATCCGGTCCTTATCGGGAGAGCTTTCCCGGTAGGCCTCAATGGGGTTGTTGGAGATATGCACCAGAGACCAGGGCACGAACTGGCTGTCACCGTGCTCGCCGTAGACATAGGCATGAACGTTCTTGGGGCTGATGCAGAAGCGTTTTGCCAGCGCGGACTGCAGGCGGCTGGTATCCAGAATGGTGCCGGAACCGATGATCTGGTGCTCGGGGATGCCGGAGATCTTGTGGAACACATAGGTCAGCACATCCACAGGGTTAGACACAATGACATAAATGGCATTGGGCGCGTACTGGGTGACATTGGCGGCAACATCCTTCAGGATGTTCACGTTGATTTGGGCCAGGTCCAGGCGGGTCATGCCGGGCTTTCTGGCCACGCCGCAGGTAATGACCACGATATCGGAGCCTGCCGCATCGGGATAATCGCCGGGACGGACGATGGCGGGAGAGCAGAAGGGTGCGCCCTGGTAGATATCCAGTGCCTCACCGATGGCTTTCTTCTTGTTTACATCGACCAGCACGATCTCAGAGGCAACGCCCTGGATCATCAGGTCATTCGCAATGGCAGCACCGACACTGCCGGCGCCGATCACACTGATTTTTCCCATGATTTTCTTTCCTCCATGGTATACGATTCAATTGTTTTCTATGGGGCGTATTTCAGTAAAAATATATCATTTTCTCCCCCAATTGTCAACCTTGCACGAATCAGTCGTCCAGGATTTGGCAATATTCACGAAAATTTCCCCTGTTGCGGAAACGTTTCACAGCACATGGCAAATAGGAAAGCAGCCTTCCAGCGAAAGGCCGCTTCTGTCGTTTCCGGCGTACCGCCAGATCATTCCCAATCGCAGCAGAGCACCTGCTCGAATTCGAACCAGTCCCGGGTCAGGTCCAGCACCATGTCCCAGGCTCCGTCCTCCAGGAAACGGTGGCTGGTGCCGGGGATAATGACCAGCTTGGCCCGGTCATTGATCCGGCGGAAATGCTGGATATCCTCCATGCGAATGTAGTCGTCCTCCTCGCCGTGGAGGATCAGCATGGGGATGGGGTAGCTGGTCAGGGCAAAATTGTCCCGCAGCTCCTCATAAAAATGGTAGGTGACCTCAAAGGGCCGGGGTGTCTGGAAGGTGACCTGGTCCATGGCCTGGAATGTGGGCTGGGAAATCCCCCGCATGGCAAGCAGCGTTTCATGCATCCGCACCGAGGGGGTCTGAACCACCAGCTTCACCTTTCCTGGCATTTCCAGCAGCTCCTGCAGGGCAATCAGCGTAATATACGCACCGAAGCCGCTGGCAAAAATGCACAGGTCCTCCACATCCGCGTACCGCTCCCGGGCGTATTGGGCCACGGCCAGCAGGCTGTCCACACAGTTCGCCAGGGTCAGCTCCTCACAGGTGCTTTCGCCGTGGCAAGGGAAATCGAACCGCAGGGAGGCGGCGTAGAACATCTCCATCTCCTCCGCAATGCCTGTCTGGATGGCATCCTTGGCACTGCCACCCAAGCCGTGGACACCCAACACTACCCGGCGAATCTCGCCGAAATCCGGCTCCACCAGCTTGCAGGGAATGGTCAGACTGCCATGAGAAAGCAGAAAGGTTTTTTCCATGGTACTCACCCTTTCGTTTTTATATTCCACATAGTAGCAGAAAGAAAGTGGTTTTTCAACAGCTTTCTCCATTTTCTGTAAAAGCGACGGATATTTCCCTCACAGCCGGATGACCTTCGTGGCAATATGCTCGCAGAATGCCTTGTCATGCTCCACGAACAAAATCGTCGGCTGGTATTTCAGCAGCAATTCCTCGATCTGCATCCGGGAGATGACATCGATATAATTCATGGGCTCGTCCCAGATGTGTAGGTGGGCCGGTTCGCAGATGGATCTTGCCAGCAAAACCTTTTTCTTCTGGCCCGCGCTTAAAGCGGACATATCCTTCTCCATCTGGGCTTTCGGTACATCCAGCTTTGCCAGCATGGCAAGGAACAGGCTTTCGTCGATGCCGCTTTCCTGAGCGAAGTCCGTCAGGCGGCCCCGGAGGCGGGAGGTATCCTGGGACACATAGGAGATTCGCAGCCCGTTCCCCCGCCAAAGGTCGCCGGAATAAGGAATGCCCTCGCCGCAGAGCAGCTTGATGATGCTGGATTTGCCGCAGCCGTTAGGGCCCTGCAGGGCAACGCGGTCTCCCTGGTGAATGGTGAAACTGATATTTTCGCAGACAGGGCTGTCCCCATACTGGATGGCAACGTTCCGCAGCTCTGCCAGACGTTTGGTGTGGAAGGGTGTTTGGAAGATTTTCAGTACATCGCTGCGCTCGATATTTTTCAGCAGCTTGGACTTTTCCTCAATGGCCGCCTGCTGCCGCATTTCAATGGCCTTGGAGCGGGCCATGGCTTTCTTGGCTTTCGCTCCCTGCAAGGGGCGGTAGCCCTTTTTGTTGTCCACTTTATTGGGGTCGATACCGATTTTCCGCCGCTCGGCGGTGTCCGACCATTGGGCTTTTTCCCGGGCAGTTTCCTCCAATCGGCTGATTTCCTTTTTTAGCTTCTCGTTTTCCGCCTGCTCAAAGGCGTCCTGCCGCTGTTTGTTTTCATACCAGCTGGAGAAATTCCCCCGCTGGACCTCGATGTTGCTTTTGTTGATGGACAGGATGTGGTCCACACAGCCGTCCAGGAAGGCCCGGTCGTGGGATACCAGGATGAAGCCCTTCTTGGTACTCAAGTACCCGCTCACCAGCTCCCGGCCCCGGATATCCAGATGGTTGGTGGGTTCGTCGATCAGCAGGAAGTTGTTTTCCTTGGAAAACAGCACCGCCAATTGCAGCTTAGTCTGCTCGCCGTTGGAGAGGGTCTCATAGGGCCGGTACAGGGCTTCCTCGTCCAATTGCAGGGCGTTGAGCTCCCGAGCCAGCCGCCAGTATTGGTACTCCGGGTAAATTTCTTCCACAACGTCAATGGCGAACTGCCCCGGATCACGGACGGAATAAGGAAAATAGGAAAAGGCAACGGAGGCGGAAATGTTCCCCTGATATTCGTATTTCCCCAGCAAAAGGTTCAAAAAGGTGGTTTTTCCCCGGCCGTTTCTGCCGGTGAAGCCCAGCCGCCAATTGGTATCCAGCTGGAAGCTGGCGTTTTCAAAAATGTTTTCGTAGCTGCCCTCATAGGCAAAGGTCAGGTTGGAAACCTGGATCAAAGACATGGTTTTGCCCTCCATAAAATGAAAAATTGGCCGCGGGAAAGCACTCCCGCGGCCAATGACAAACTTCCCCTATGGGCAAACCGTCACCATATCCGCGAAAAGACAGCATACTTTCCCGCAAAAGGGCACAGCAAAGCCAAGCGGCGAAACCGTCGCTTTTCGGCTATTTGCAGCCCAATCATCAGCAGGAAGTATTGCGCATCTTTTCAACTCCGATCTTTTTTGTTTTTTGTATTATAGCACGGAAATGCAGGGTTGGCAACAGGTTTTTGCCAAAAGAATGCAGGGGTCGATTCCGGCCCCTGCATATGTTTACTTCAGCTTCGGCAGGCTTGCCGCAGCCACGGACTGGCCCACCCGGCGCATCTTCTCGTCGGGCAGGGTCACGTTGCACTTGGCCGCCAGCTCGGGATACTCCTCCGCCAGGATCTCCTTGCAGACCCGCAGGATGGTATCGCCGCCCTTGCCGGACATAACGCGGCCCAGCAACATCATGTACTCAATGTTGTAGAACTGGGAATACAGCACCACGGTATAGGCCAGGTAAGCACCGATGGTCTCGAAGATGGCCTGTGCCCGGGGATCGTCGGCCTCCATCAGCTTCTGGACATACTTCAGCTTCTCCGCCAGACTCAGCTCCTCGGGAAGCTCGATTCCTGCCACAGGTGCCAGCTTGATGACAGCGTCCTGGCTGAAATACTTACAGCCTACGCCGTAGTCGGTGGACCATTCATCCTGCATAGCGGTGGCACTCAGGTCTACGGGCGCGAAGGCCAGCTCATTGATCCAGCCCAGAACGTTCTGATCCTGATCCACATAGCCCACAGCCTCAGAGGTACCCATGGCAACACCCATCAGATTGCCCTTGCCCAGGCCCATGGCACCAGCCAGCGCGGAAACGTCGCCGTCGTTGGCAACCAGCAGGGGCACGTCGCCGATCTCGGCACCTGCCCGGTCGTAGATGGTCTTCACCTTGTCCCAGTTGGAACGGGGTACCTTGATGAACAGGGAGGCCACCATGGGTGCGTTGCCGATGAAGGTACCGGCGGAGGAAACGCCGATGGCATCCACCCGGGGCATCTTGGAAGCAGCGGTCTTGAAGGCCTCCACGATGTGGCCGAAGTGGTACTCAGGATCCTCGTTCAGCTTGGGGAACCAGATGACCTCCTCGGAATACACGCACTCGCCGTCGATAACAGCGGAAACCTTCCGGTCGGAGCCGCCCGCGTCAAAGCCAATGCGGCAGCCGTCCATGTAGCCGCCGATGGACTCGGGAACCTCGTTGGAAGCGGGGCAGGCCTCCAGGGGCAGATCCAGAATTTCCAGATTCCGCTCATACAGCTGGTTGACGAAGGTGTAGTCAAACTGCCGTTCGCCGTCGGGCTGGTAGGCCTTCTGGAGCTTCTGCGCCAGCTCAGAGCAGCCGCAGATGGACACCCGGAAGCCGCCGGTAGACCACAGCAGGAATTTGACATACCGCTCCACATAGCGGTAGTCGGCATCCGCCATTTCGGGGGTGCCGTGGATGCAGGTGTGGTGAACGGAAACACGGCCCTTGTCCCGCTCAACGGCAATGGCAATGGGCTGCTTTGCGTCCTTCAGATAAGCGGCGCGCCACACGCCGAAGGGGATAAACTGGGGCTCCAGCTTCGGGGGGTGCTTCATCTGGTATTCGATGCCTAAGTACTGCATAATGTATTCCTCCTCAATGAAATTGAAGTTATTTTGCCAACTGACTGTCATAGCCCATGGCGACCAGTGTATGGAAAGCCGCCCAGGCCTCTTCCGGGATGTGCTGGGGCAGCTGATAGCCCTTTTTCGCGTACAGATCCATCCGTTGGAAATCGCCGACGATAACGGAAATGGCCGCTTCCTCGGTGATCCCCTGCCGTTTGGCATCCGCCAGGTATTCCGGGATGCTCACCTGGGGTGAGGTAACGGTAACCTTCACCTCCGGCCAGTAGACCCCCAGAGCCGCGCAGATGCGCCGCTCCATAAAGGGCTGGTGAACACCCAGGATATGCCCATGGGGCAGCCCCAGGAAGATCAGCTTCTCCCGGGTGAACAGGATGTTTTCCTTGGTATTGGTGGACCGCTCCTCCCGAAGGATAGCCTCCTCCGGGACGCCGCATTCCATGGCGACCCGGGCGAAGCGCACCGCCTCCGGTTCAGGAAGCAGCCCTTCCGTGTTCCGGCCCAGTCCACCGGTAAACAGGATGTAAGGGGCATAGCCCTGATGCCACAGCTCCGCCGCCCGGCGGGCGATATTGTCATTGAAATTTCCGAAGCCCACGATGCAGTCGGCCTTCTCCGGCTGCTGGTGAAGCCCTAAGTAATCCCAAATCACCTGCAGGGGGTGTAAATACGCCATATATCCTCCGAAAAAAGCCGCCGAGGCATTACCCCCGGCGGCTTTGCGCGTTAACAATACTTTGCGACAGCAGCCTGGATCATGGCGACACACTCATCCACAATGGGGTAATCGCTTTCGATCAGTTCCGCCAGAGGGGCACGGACGGAGCCGCAGTCGGGACAGCCCATCTTCCGCAGGGCTTCCTTGATCATGCCGTACATGTTACCGTGACCGGAGCACAGCTTGTAGATGATGCGGCAGCAGTCGTTCTGGATCTCCAGAGCGGTGGCCAGGTCGCCAGCCTTCACCAGGTCATACATCTTCACATACAGCTCAGGCATGGCACCGTAGGTACCGCCGATGCCGCCGGTGGCACCCATGACCAGGCCGGAAATCAGCTGCTCGTCGGGGCCGTTGAAGACAATGGCACCCTCATCCTTCCACATCTGGATGTCCTGAACAGGCATGGAGGAATTCTTGACACCGATGACCCGGGGGTTCTTCAGCATCTCCTGCAGCAGAGGCACAGTCAGGGAAACGCCCGCCAGCTGGGGAATGTTATAGATGATGAAATCGGTGTTGGGAGCAGCTGCGCTCATGTCATTCCAGTACCTGGCAATGGCATAGGGAGGCAGCTTGAAATAAATGGGAGGGATGGCAGCGATGGCGTCAACGCCAAGGCTCTCGGCATGGGCCGCCAGCTCCTGGGAATCCGCGGTGTTGTTGCAGGCAATGTGGGCGATAACAGTCAGCTTTCCCTTGGCCTCGGCCATGACATTTTCCAGCACCAGCTTCCGCTCTTCCTTGCTCTGGTAGATGCACTCACCGGAGGAGCCGCCGACGTACAGGCCCTTGACACCCTTGCTGATAAACCAGCGGGTCAGCTCCCGGACAGCCTCAGGATCGATCTTGCCCTCGGCATCATAGCAGGCATAGAAGGCAGGGATGATGCCCTCATACTTTTTGATATCAGTCATAATATTCTCCTATCTCGTTGAAGCGATCATTACCATACAGTATAGCACGATAATGATCCCAATGCAAGCACTTATCCCTTAACCGCACCCATGGTGATGCCCTTGGTGAAATACTTCTGGAACACCAGGAACACAATGATGATAGGCACAGATGCCAGAGCGGAACCGGCCATCAGGATGCCGAAATCAGTGGAGTTTTCACCCTGCATGGTGGCGATACCAACGGAAATGGTCAGCTCCTTGGTGCCCATCAGCATGATCAGCTGCATGAAGTAGTCATTCCAGGAGTTGATGAAGGTGAAGATGGCGCAGGCACCCACACCGGGCTTGATCATGGGGAACATGACATCGGTGAAAGTACGCCACTCGCTGGCACCGTCGATGCGGCAGGCCTCGACCATTTCAGTGGGGATACCCTCCGCGAACTGCTTTAAGAGGAACACGCCGAAGGGCCAGCCCACGATGGGGATGATGACGGACCAGATGGTGTCGTACAGGTTCAGGGCGGACATCTCCCGCACCAGAGGGATCAGAATGACCTGCTTGGGCAGGGCCATGGCGCAGACGATCAGACTGAACAGGACCGTCTTGCCGAAGAACCGCTTCTTAGCCAGCACATAGCCCGCCATTGCCGCGGTCAGGCAGGTCAGCAGCATGGAGGTGACGGACATGAACACGGTATTCACCAGCCAGCGGATGGCAGCGGGAACGGTGGGGCCGGTGATGGTAATGGTCTCACCCAAGGTAAAAACATAGCCAAACAGATTGAACTTCAGCGCGTTGATGGTAAAATCAAACAGGGGTGCGCTGCGCTTGCTCATCAGGTTTTCGTAGTTGGTCATGACCCACTCGGAGGGGATCCAGACAGGAGTGGAGGACAGGATCTCCGTCTTCGTCTTGAAGGAGCCGGTGATGATCCAGTACAGGGGGAACAGGAAGGTAAAGGCGATCAGGCAAATAACGATGCAGGAGACGATGTTGTAGATCTTTGCGCGGCGTTGTTCCGCGTCCAGTCGATTGAAGTTCTTCATATTCGCTCCCCTCCTTTACTTTTCCTGGCCAACCTTAAACTGGACGGCCGACAGGATGGCGATGATGATCGCCAGAATGACACCCATTGCGTTGCCGTAGCCGTAGCGGTATAGCTTGAAGGCACTGTAATAGATGTAATACATGATGGTCATGGTGGAGTTCTTGGGGCCGCCGGAGGTCAGCAGCTGGATCAGGGCGAAGCACTGGAAGGAGTTGATGGTGGTGATGACCAGGATGTACAGGGTGGTGGGCATCATCTGGGGCCACTTGATCTTCCAGAAGGCCTGCTTGGGGGTCGCGCCGTCCACTTCGGCCGCTTCCACAAGGGACTTATCCACGTTGTCCAGGGCGGAGACATACAGAACGATGGGCTGGCCAACGGAGGTGGTCAGCAGGATCAGAATGATGCACCACAGGGCGTACTTCTCATCGCCCAGCCAGTTGACATTCTTATCCATGATCCCCAGGACATCCTTGCCCAGGTAATTGAAAATACCGTAGTAGTTGTTGAACATCCACTTCCAGACCATGGTAACAGCCACGGAGCCGGTGACCACAGGCAGATAGAAGATGCAGCGGAAGGCGGAGGTAGCGGCTACGGGCATCTTGCTGATGACGGAGGCCACCCACAGGGAGAAGGCGCAGGTCACGGGCACGGAAACCACCACGATGACCAGCGTGTTTTTCAGAGCGATCCAGAAAACCTCATCCTGGAACAGCTCCTTGTAATTTTGGAAGCCGATGAAGATATCTTCACGGCCCATGGTAGCGTCAAAGAAGCTGGTGTAGACGCACATGAACATGGGATACAGCACAAAGCCCGCAAAGAAGATCAGGAAGGGCAGCAGGAACAGGTAGGAGGTGACATTCTCATGGATCACCAGCCTGCGCTGCTTGGTGCTGTATTGAACTTTCTTATTTGCCAAGGAGATCCCCCTCTCATTATGGATGTAAGAGGTAATAGTGAACAGTGAAAAGTATCCGGTTTTGTTCACTCTTCACGATTACCTCTTACTAAAATAAATGCCCCTCCCCTCAGAAGGGGAGGGGCACTGTTTAGATGTTATCGTCTGTCTGGTAAAGATCAGCCGGCAGCAGCTGCGTTGGCAGCATCCTGCGCAACAGTCATCTCAGCCAGGACGGCATCCACGGAGCCGTCGGTAGCGGAGACACGCTGCAGCATGTTCCACCACTCGGTACGGGCCTGAGTCCAGCCCAGAGTGATCTGGTAGTAGTCACCCATCATGGGGCTCATCAGGGAGTACTCGGGGAACAGCTCGTTGGTGGCGTAGATGCCAGCAACGTCACGGACAGGAGCGAAGGTGGTGGCCTCAACAGCCTTGGTGTACTGAGCCTCGTCCTCGGTCATGAACTTGATGAAGGTCTTTGCAGCCTCGATCTTAGCAGCATCGCCGTTGTTGAACACGCCGAAGCCCCAGATACCGCCCTGCAGGGAGGGAGTGGTGTCGGAGGGGAAGGCCATGGGCAGAACGTCGAAGCCCAGAGCGTCAGCATTGTTGACTTCCTGGCTGATGTTCCAGCAGAAGGCCATCTGGAAGGTGCCGTTGACGAAGTTCTGGATCTCGTCGGAAGCGACGATAGCGGTGTCGAATGCGATGCCGTCCTGAGCGCACAGCTTGGACAGAGCGGCAGCATTCTCCTCGGAAGCGTAGGTGTAAGCAGTGTGCTCAGCGTTGGCATAGGTGCCGCCGCCCAGGTTGGTGATCAGAGCGCGGGTGCCCTGGTCGCCGCCCTGACCGCCGCAGTAGATAACGCCAACATACTCGTGGCCTGCGTCGTAGACAGCCTGAACAGCCTTGAAGAAGTCTTCAGTGGAGTTCCAGGTGTGGGTCTCTTCGTTCAGGTACTGCAGAGCATCGGCAGCCTCGAACACGTCGCGGTTGATAGCCATGCAGTGAGCGATCATACAAACGGGCATCTCGTAGATCTCGCCGTTCTCGCTGGTGCAGGAAGCGATAACGGACTCATAAGTACCGGCGGGAACGATGTCGGACAGGTCGACCATCAGGCCCTTGGCACCCCAGTTGGCGATCAGACGCTCGGGACCTTCCATAACGATGTCAGGAGCCTGGCCGCCTTCGATGGCGGTGTTGACCTTGTCGTCACCGTTGGTGTAGTCCAGGTACTCAACGTTGACCTTGATGTTGGGGTAAGCAGCGTTGAAGTCGGCGATCAGGGAAGCGACGGTAGCCTCGTCAACCCACTTGCCGATGGGGTAGGTCCACAGAGAGATCTCAACGGGAGCCTCGGTGGGAGCGGCTTCGGTAGCAGCGTCGGTGGGAGCTGCTTCGGTGGGAGTAGTCTCGGGAGCCTTCTCAACGGAGCAGGCAGCCAGGGACAGGACCATGACCAGAGCCAGCAGAAGTGCGATAAACTTCTTCATTTTGTTTCCTCCTAAAAATTCTTATGTACCATCACGGGTTCCAGCCGTAATAGCCAATGTTACGGAAAATTGCAGTATTCTCCACAACTTCCGGTTTCTATATTACCGCAAAGCTTGAACAATGTCAACAATATTTTGAAAAGAATTTTCAAGAATGTCAAATATTGAAGATTTTTTCCGATTCGCACAAAAAAACGTTTCCAGTTTTTTGCACTGTGACGAAAGTATGCTCCCTCCCCTTGACGCAATCCAAAAACATGGTATTCTTACATCAGAATCTAATAGACAAAGGAGTGTATCCATATGAAGAAGCACATCCTCTGCCTGGGCGACTCCAACACCCATGGCTACTGCGCCGACCCCGCCGACTGTGCCGACCACGGCATCCGCTTCAATGAAGACGAACGCTGGACCTGCCTTCTGCAGAAGGCTTTGGGGGAAGAATACCTGGTGACGGAAGAGGGGCTCTCCGGACGTACCACCGTTTTTCAGGATCCCCTCCACGAGAGCATGGATGCCCTGAGCGTTGCCTATCCCCTGCTGAAAAGCCATGAAGTCATCGACCTGCTGATCATCATGCTGGGCACCAATGACACCAAGGAGCGGCTGGGCATGAACGCCGCCTGCATCGGCCTGGGCATGGAACGGCTGGTCCGCAAGTGCATGAGCGTAGACTGCTGGGGCAGTCACGGCCCCAATATCCTTATTGTCTCCCCTCCCCCCATCGGTGAGGAGCTGAACGACCCCTGCATGGGCACCGGCTGCGCCGAAAAGTCCCGGGGATTGGCAAAATACTACAAGGAGAAGTCCGACCTGCTGGGCTGCCACTTTCTGGATGCCAACGGCTGTGAGTTCAACCAAATCGACTACATGCACCTAACCCGCCGGGGCCACGCCCAACTGGCCGCCCGCCTTGCGGAGCTGATCCCTCAAATCGTGAAATAAGGCAAACTGCCGCCTTATCAGGCGGCAGTTTCTTCAGAAGGCATATAGGGCTTCAGCATCGGCTCCACGAACAGGCTGGACAGCAGCGCGGCCACTGCAGGCAGGAAAAAGATCGGAAAAATAAACCGGATGCACAGGTAGGCGCAGACTGCATTCACGAAGCCCAGCAGCAGCGTCCGGGGCAGATTGGCGAAGGCCAGCAGGAAGGTGTTCTTCATCAGCTGCACGAAGCCCGTCTCAAACCGGGACAGCAGTGGGAACATCAAACAAAGGATGCCCAGCAGGAGCAGAGCCAGAAAGGCCGCGGCGGCAAACAGCATCCAGGAGATTTCCCCGTAAACGGCAGCGTTCCAGATCTGGATCATCCCCCAGACCGCGCCCAGCAGCAGTGCCAGGAACACGACAGTCGCCGGGATGCCGGTTTTCAGATTCCCCCTGAAGGACTTCCAAAACCGCTGCCAAGGATGCTTGTCCCCCTTGCGGAAGCCCTTATAACAGGCATCATACAGTGCCGCGGTGGCAGGGCCGATGGTCACCACCGGGAAGCAGCACAGCAGCCAGAACAGGCTCAGAAAAATCACGTCCGTGACCTGGGTCATAGCGATCATCAGACCGCTTTCGGGATTGAACAGGCTTTTAAACATGGGCATACCTCCGGGAATTTTGTCCCATTGTAGCATGGATTCCCGGTTCTGTCACCCTTTTACAAAAAAATATTTTCCCTGTGCATTTTTGCGTTGAAAATTATTTTCTCAAATGTTATGATATTGGAAAAGCAAGGCTTTTTCCCGATGGTTCGCCCTGTTTTCCGTAAATGAATCATAAAATTTTTTTCTATTTAGGAGGACAAACTTATGGATCGTCAGAAACTGACCGCCGAGCGGGAGTGGGTTCGTTCCCAGCTGGCAAACGTTGCCGACTTCTGGCTGAAGAACGGCATGGATCATGAGCATGGCGGCATCTACACCTGCCTGGACCGCACCGGCAAGATTTTCTCCACCGACAAGAGCGTGTGGATGCAGGGCCGCTGCGGATGGACCTATGCTTACCTGTGCCATGTGTACGGTGTGAAGGAGGAATGGCTGGCCGCCTCCAAGAGCTGCATCGATTTCCTGGAAGACCACTGTGTCAACCATGAAGCCGGCGGCCGCCTGTACTTCACCGTGGAGGAAGACGGAACGCCCCTGCGCCAGCGCCGCTACTGCTACTCCGAAGCCTTCTACTGCATCGCCAATGCCGAATACTACGGCATCACCGGCGAGCGGGAGCATCTGCTCCGCGCCCGCCGCGCCTACGATATGTATTGGAACCTGAACCACGGTATGCCTGACCCCACCGGCATGGGCCCCAAGTCCACCCGTACCGGCCGCAGCCTGGGCATCCCCATGATCATCCTGAACGTCACCGGCGTCATGAAGCGGGTTGACCCCGAAATGAAGGATGTTTATGACGCACGGGCCAAGGAATGCGTGGCAGACATCTTCAACTACCATGTAAAGCCCGAGCTGGGTGTCACCCTGGAGAACGTCGCTTTGGACGGCAGCACCCGTCTGGGCATCACCGAGGGCCGCATGGTGAACCCCGGCCACGACATCGAGTGCAGTTGGTTCCTGATGGACTACGCCAACGATGTAGGCGATCCCGAGCTGCACAAGAAGGCCATCAACGTTTTCGACATGGCCTTCACTAAGGGCTGGGACACCGAGTACGGCGGCATCCTGTACTTCATGGACTGCCTGGGCAATCCCCCCGAGGCCTACGAGCATGACATGAAGCTCTGGTGGCCCCATAACGAGGCCCTGATCGCCTCCCTGATGATCTACCGGGACACCAAGGACGAAACCTATCTGGACATCTTCTACCAGATCCTGGACTACTGCAAGACCTACTTTGCCGACACCCCTTACGGCGAATGGTACGGCTACCTCCGCCGGGACGGCAAGCCCACCCAGCCCGCCTGCAAGGGTTCCACCTTCAAGGGCCCCTTCCATGTCCCCCGCTGCCTGATCCTGGTGGACCGGATGATGGGAGAAATCCTGGGCGAATAAAATCCACACTGAAAGGAGACTTAGGATGGACGACCAGAACGCCAATATTCTCGATCGGATCCACGCCTCCTATTACCAGCTGACCGCTGCGGAGCGCAAGGTGGCCGACTTTGTGCTGGCCCAGCATACCCAGGTCCAGTTTATGTCCATCACTCAGCTGGCGGACGAATGCGGCACCGCGGAAGCCACCGTTTCCCGGTTCTGCCGCAGCATGAAGCTGAAGGGTTTCAACGCCTTCAAGATCGAACTTGCAAAGTATTCCGTGGCAGGCACCGCCCCGGTGCCGCTGCATGAGCACAAGCCCGATACCCTGGAGGGCCGCTGCATGGAGGTGCGCCGCCTTGCCAATGATGCGGTGAACCACACCGTGGAAATGGTGGAGCCGAAAAAGGTGCTGCGGGCTGTAGAGCTGTTCGAGCGGGCCGGACATATCATGTGCATCGGCTCCGGCGGCAGTATGATCATTGCCAGTGAGTGCGCCCACCTGTTTTCCACGGTAACTGCCAAATTCTCTGCCGTTTCCGATTCCCATATGCAGATGTCGGCTACCGCCACCATGAGCCCAAACGATGTGGTCATGCTGTTTTCCTACTCCGGTGCCACCACCAGCGGCATCCAGGTTCTGGAACTGGCAAAGAGCCGGGGTATCCCCACCATTCTGGTGACCCGGTTCCCCAAATCCCCTGCGGCAAAGCTGGCGGATGTGGTGCTGCGCTGCGGCTCCAACGAAAGTCCCTTCCAGTTTGGCTCCGTGCCCGCCAAGGTGGCCCAGCTGGTGGTGATAGATGTGCTGTTCCAGGAGTATTATGCCCGGAATCGGGAAAGCTGCGAGGAAAACATTGAGCGGATCGCCGCCGCGCTGTCAGGAAAACACGTATGAAATATCTTTCTCAAATCTGTATTATTCTGGGCTTCTCCCTTTTGGGGGAAGCCCTCCAGCGGCTTGTGCCCCTGGGGATCCCCGCATCGGTTTACGGACTGGTGCTGCTGTTTCTGGCTCTGTGCACCGGGCTTGTGAAGGTAGAGCAGGTGAAAGACGTAGGTTCCTTCCTGACCTCCATCCTGCCGGTGCTGTTCGTGGCCCCCACGGTGGGTATCGTGGAGCACTGGTCTCTGATCCGGCCCAAGCTGCTTCCCATCTGCTTGCTGCTGGTCGCTTCCACGGTGCTGGTTTTCGGCCTCAGCGGAACCATTACCCAGCGGCTTTCCCAAAAGGAAGGTGAACAGCATGACTGACCTCCTTCAAATCGGTATTCTGCCTGTGGTGCTGACACTCTGTACTTATCAGCTGGGCCTGCTGCTTCAGAAGAAGGTTAAATCCCCCGTCTGCAACCCCATTCTGGTAGCTGTGGTGCTGATTCTGCTGTTCATGGCGGCATCGGGTCTGGACAACGGCACCTATCAGAGCAGCATGACCAGCCTTTCCTGGCTCATGACCCCCGCCACCATCTGCCTTGCCATCCCCATGTATGAGCAGCTGGGCATTCTGAAAAAGAATCTCCCCGCCATTGGGGCCGGCATTGCCGCAGGGGCAGTCAGCTGTATGTTTTTTGTGCTGGCCTTCTCCGCCCTGGTGGGCTTCGACCGGGAGCTGACCATATCGCTCCTGCCCAAAAGCGTCACCTCCGCCATCGGCGTACCCTTGAGCGAGCTGTCCGGCGGCATTGCCGCCATCACCACCCCGGTGATCATCCTGACAGGCATCCTTGCCAGTGTTCTCAGTGTTCCCCTGTGCCGCCTGTTCCGGCTGACGGACCCCATCGCCCAGGGTGTGGCTTTGGGAACCTCCGGCCATGTGATCGGCACCTCCAGGGCAAACGAGATAAGTCCCCTGACGGGTGCCGTCAGCAGCCTGTCCCTGGTGGTCGCAGGCCTGCTGACCTCGGTGCTGTTCCCCTTTATAATCACGATTCTATAAAAAAACGGCGGGTCACAAAGACCCGCCGAACATATTTATCATATCAGATTGGAACCGGCCTTGTCAACTGAGTTTCGTACTTTTTCGCTGATTCTATGTTTTGTACAAGCCAAAACCACACACTTTATACAACTTTCCGTCTTGAAAAAGAGCGTCCGCAATGCTACACTATAGTCAGAAAGGGTGATACCAACATACAGGTAAAACCCAAGTTACCCAACTCTTAAACTGGGCCGCAGGACGATAACCTTTTTCAAAATCATTCCACACATAAGAGCTTCCCGCTGAAGGGATAAAATTACAGAACATGTGGCAGAGAAAGGATCGGGGAAAAGTGTTCGTTCAATCCGCAGAAAGAGAGGTTAACCAATGATGTTAGATATCAAGAGTGAACAGAAATGACCCTTGGCTGCACAAAAATGTACTGATCACAAGGTACAGCAGTCAAGGGTCATTTCATTTGCGTGCAAGGCCCGCTGCTGATGCGTGTGCAGGCTGGGGGGTAATCGTTATTCCTCTTGGGTGTCGCTCGGTTCGGTACTGCGGTACAGTCTCTGCGTATATCTTCCGCCCGAAAGGGCGTTTTTTTATTGCTTTCCGGCGAAAAGGCGGGTATAATACCGGGGAGGTGAGATCCATGAAATACGCGGGCATTTTCCTTGCCCTTCTGATATGCTTAAGCGGCTGCGCCGCTGCCCCGGCAGAGACCACTGCCCCCACGGAGGCTCCCACGACCATCCCCACTGCCGCAGCCACCGAGCCGCCCACCACCGTCCCTCCCGATCCGGTGGAGGAGCTTCTCTCCGCCATGACCATGGAGGAAAAGGTAGGCCAGCTGTTCCTGGCCCGGTGCCCGGATGGAAACGCCATTGAGGACATTGCAGCCTACCATCTGGGCGGCTACATCCTCTTCGACCGGGATGTCCGGGGAGAGACCCGGGAATCCTTTACAGAAAAAGTGGCCGGGTACCAGGCGGTCTCCAAAATCCCCATGCTCATCGCCGTGGACGAGGAGGGCGGCACCGTCTGCCGTCTGAGCAGCTACACCGCTTTCCGCTATGCGCCCTTCCCCTCCCCCCGGAGCCTGTACGAAAGCCGCGGCCTGGAAGTGGCCCTCAGCGTCGAGCTGGAAAAGGCCTACTTTCTCCACGAACTGGGCGTGAATGTGAACATGGCCCCGGTCTGCGACGTGACCACCCAGCGGGGTGCCTTCATGTACAGCCGCTCCCTGGGCCAAAGCCCGGAGATCACCGGGGAATTCGTTGCCGGTGCCGTGACACGGATGGCAAAATTCCAGGTGGGCAGCGTACTGAAGCATTTCCCCGGCTACGGCAACAACACTGACACCCACACGGGCATCGCCACCGACTGGCGCAGCCTGGAGGAGCTGGAAAGCGTCGATCTCGTCCCCTTTGCGGCGGGCATTGAAGCCGGCTGCGGTGCCGTCATGGTGAGCCACACCATCGTCACTGCCTTCGATTCCGAGCTTCCCGCCACCCTCTCCCCCGCCGTCCACAGCTACCTGCGGGAAGAAATGGGCTTTGAGGGGGTCATCGTCACCGACGACCTGGTGATGGGTGCCATCACGGAAACCTACGGTGCAGACGAGGCCGCCGTTCTGGCAGTGCTGGCAGGCAACGACCTGCTGTGCAGCACCGAATACCAAGTCCAGTACCAGGCCGTCCTGGAAGCCGTCCAGGACGGCCGTATTTCCATGGAGCTGCTGGACGAAGCCGTCCTGCGTATCCTGAATTGGAAAATGGAATTGGGATTGATCTGAACAAAAGCGTGAGCAGCCGCTCACGCTTTTTTCTGTGCTGCGAGGGTGACCACATCCGATTCCAATTCCGCCATGCCGCCGGAGCGCGGGATGGCGTATTTCTGGTGCACCACCGTGGATTTGAGTATCTCCCAGCCCGTGAAGGTCTGACGCAGCAGCGTTTGGAGCACATCCGTGGGCAGGTCCACCTCGAACTGGGGCTCCAATCTGCGGCCTGTTGCCTTATCCCATTCCCGGACACCAGAGTTCATCACCAGACATACGATGCCGCCGGCACGGATACCGCGGCAAATTTCTTCCAGCTTGCGGCCCATGGTTTCTTCGCTGTCCATGTGCTCCAGCGCGGAAATCGCCAGAATCAGATCATAGCCATCAGGCGTGACGGCAAATTCGTCGATACCCGAGACGATGCCCCGGATGGCACCTTCCACGCCGTATTCCTTTGCGTTTTCTTCCAGCTTTTCCACCGCGCTGGGGAGAATGTCCACGCAGTCCACCCGGCCGCCGGGAAATGCACGGGCCACGGGGATGCTGTTGCGCCCCACACCGCAGCCCAAATCCAATGCCCGGAGGTCTGCCCGGTCTTTCAGCAACGGGAGGATATCCAGCACGGTTTTTACCGGCTTCGCCAGCCAGCTGCCCTTTTCAAACAGAGCATAAGTGCCATAGGCCTCCTCGTGGGAGGCTTTTTCTGCCTGCCGGATCTTTTCCAATCTATTCATAGCTACAACCAAACCTCCCAATCGCCGTAAGCAAATGTTCCGCTTCCGTGGTGGAGCTTTTCTGCCGCATGCAATTCCCGGAAGGCATCCCGCATCCGGACCACCAGCTCCGGCTGGATATCCAGGCTGTGGTGGCCCGGGAATATTTTTTTGGCGGGGAGCCCCGCCGTCTTTTCCAAAGAATCCAAATATGCCGCCGGGTCTGTGGAAGGATAATTGGCAAACAGCGTCCCCTTGTACACCAGATCACCCGTAAACAGGTACCCTCGATCCGCATCCCAGAAGCATAGATGCCCGGGAGAATGGCCCGGGGTGTGCAGGGCCCGCACCTGCCTGCCGCCCAAATCGATGATGTTGCCGTCTCCCAGCAGCCGGGCGGGAGTACCCTGAAAAATCTCATAAGATCCCACATCAAAGCCCTCCGGCAGGTCACAGCGGTCTGCCACCATGCTTCTGACTGCCTGCACCGGCAGCGGGAACGCCCCTTGCAGCCAGCCAAGCTCCGCTTCATGGGCATAAAAATCCGGGAAATCATGATGCCCGCCGATGTGATCCCAGTGAACATGGGTGGCCACAGCCGTCACGGGTTTCTCCGTCAACTTCCGCACCTCCGCCGAAATTTTCCCGATCCCCAGCCCGGTATCGATCAGCAGTGCCCCTTTCTCTCCGATCAGCAGATAGCAGTGGGTCTCCTCCCAGTGGCGATACTCGCTGAGAATGTATGTACTTTCGTCCACCCGGTCAATGGTGAACCAGTTTTTGGGTTCTGCCATAGTGTGCCTCCTCAGCGGTTCGTCCCGCTCTCCTTTTTCCTATGTTACCACAGAAGGACAGATTGCGCAAGACGCAGGGATGGGCTGCTCCCCTTCCCCGCAGAAACACCCCGATTCGGATCGAATCAGGGTGTTTTGTGCTCAGTATTCTCCCAGCCAGCGTTTTTGGGCGGTTTCCACGGCCCTGCCCGCGGCAAGGCTTTGGGGGACATCCAGGATACGCTGGTTACAGCTTCCCCGGAAGGGAACTTCCAGGCTCTTTTCTTCCAGCAGGAAGGGGCCGTCAATGAGAATGTCGATGGCTTCCAGCAGTTCTCGCTGGGCGGGGGTGCCGCGGAGCAGCTGCTCAAAGGTATAGCCGGTATAGCTGGCAACCTCGTAGCCCCGGGCCTTCAGAAGGCGGGCAAGCTTGGCAAAGCCTTCTGCCTGGGCGAAGGGCTCGCCGCCGGAGAAGGTGACACCCCGGCACAGGGGATTGGCGCGGACGATGTCCAAAATCCGCTCCTCCTCCATGGGAGTGCCGCAGCCAAATTCCCAGGTTTCCGGATTGTGGCAGCCGGGACAGTGGTGGGGGCAGCCCTGGCTGAACACGGTGGTTCGGATGCCGGGGCCATCCACGATGCTGTCACCGACGATTCCGCTCAAATCAAGCATTGTTACTCAGGGAGTGCTTGACCCGGTCCCGCTCCTCGGCCCGCTTGGCATCGTTCCACTTGTCCATGGTGCCGACCAGATAACCGGTGATCCGGCGGATACGCTCAAAGCCAACACCCTGGCCCAGCTTTTCATTCTTACTCTTTGCAGTCATAATACTTCCTCCATGAAATCATTCGATTCCCTGAAATGCGGGCATTTCGGGGTACATTCTTCTCAGCTCTTCCACACGCTCGGGGGCGATCTCCTCGCCTTCGCGGCGGCCGCAGCGGGGGCAGACATCGCCGATGATGCCCACATAGCCGCAGACGGGGTCACGGTCAACGGGATGGTTAATGGAGCCGTAGCCCACGCCGCAGTCGTGCATACAGCGAACCACGGCCTCGAAGGCCTCCACATTCCGGGCGGTGTCGCCGTCCAGCTCCACATAGCTGATGTGGCCTGCGTTGCACAGGGCGTGGTAGGGAGCTTCCAGACGGATCTTGTCATAAACGGAGATGGGATACCAGACAGGGATATGGAAGGAGTTGGTGTAGTATTCCCGGTCGGTAACGCCCTTGATCTTGCCGAACCGCTTCTGATCCATGCGGATAAACCGGCCGGAGAGGCCCTCGGCGGGGGTGCCCAGCAGGGTAAAATTCATCCTCATTTCCTGAGATTTGCGGTCACAGTAATCCCGCATGAAGCCGATGATCTCAAGGCCCTTCTTCTGCAGCTCCTCACTTTCGCCGTGGTGGCTGCCGTAGAGGGCGGTGAGGGTCTCGGCCAGGCCGATGAAGCCGATGGACATGGTGCCGTGCTTCAAAACCTCCCGCAGGTCGTCCTTCAGGGTGAGGGTATCGGAATCCAGCCACACGCCCTGGCCCATCAGGAAGGGGTAGTTGTAAATGTGCTTATTGGCCTGGATCTCAAAGCGGTCCAGCAGCTGCTGGGCGGTCAGCTCCAGCATATGCTGCAGCTTTTCATAGAACAGCTTCTCGTCGCCCTTGCTTTCGATGGCAAGACGAGGCAGATTAATGGAGGTGAAGGAGAGGTTGCCGCGGGAGTAGGCGATCTGCCGGGTGGGGTCATAGACGTTGCCCATGACGCGGGTACGGCAGCCCATGGTGGCGACCTCCGTCTCAGGGCGGCCGGGGACATAGTATTGCAGGTTGAAGGGAGAGTCCAGGAAGGTATAGTTGGGGAACAGACGCTTGGCACTGACCTTGCAGCTGAGGCGGAACAGGTCATAGTTGGGGTCCTCGGGGTTGTAGTTGACGCCTTCCTTGACCTTGAAGATGTGGATGGGGAAGATGCAGGTCTCGCCGTGACCCAGGCCCGCATCCAGAGCCAGCAGGATGTTGCGGATGACCATGCGGCCCTCGGGGCTGGTGTCGGTGCCGTAGTTGATGGAGGAGAAGGGGGTCTGGGCACCGGCACGGGAGTGCATGGTGTTCAGGTTGTGCACAAAGCCCTCCATAGCCTGCATGGTGTCCCGGTCGGTCTTCTTGTAGGCCCGGATGGAGGCCCGGGTGATGAGCTTGTGGGACAGGGTCTCGTTCAGATCGTACTGTGCCTTCAGTCCGGCGGCAATGGCGGCGGCGAAGGCTTTACCGGTTTCCAGCCGGGCGGTCTCGCCGGTCTGGGCCTCTGCCTTGGCAACGATGGCCCGCACAGCGGATTCCTCGTCCGCCAGATCCAGATAGTCCTCCACAGCATCCTTCAGGCGGCGGGTAAAGGCCTTGCGGTAGGTCTTGGCAACGCCCTCGGCCATGCCGTAGTCGAAGTTGGGGATGGACTGGCCGCCGTGCTGGTCGTTCTGGTTACTCTGGATGGCAATGGCGGCCAGGGCGGCGTAGCTCTGGATGGAGTTGGGCTCCCGCAGGTAGCCGTGGCCGGTGGAGAAGCCGCCGTGGAACAGCTTCAGAATATCGATCTGGCAGCAGGTGGTGGTCAGGGAGTAAAAATCAAAATCATGGATGTGGATGTCGCCCTCCCGATAGGCCTTGGCGTGCTCGGGGCGGAGCAGGTAAATCTCATTGTAGGCCTTGGCACCGGCGGAGCCGATCTGCAGCATGCTGCCCATGGCGGTGTTGCCGTCTATGTTGGCGTTGTCGCGCTTCATATCGCTGATGCGGGCATCGATGTTGGTGATCTCGTCGATGGTCTTCATCAGGGCGGTGTTGGCCTCCCGGGCCCGGGTGCGGTTTGCACGGTAGAGAATGTAGGCCTTGGCGGCGGCGTTGAAGCCATGGTTCATCAGCTGACGCTCCACGGTATCCTGAATAGCTTCGATATTGGGAGCCTCGGCGGGGAAGCGGCGTTCCAGATCGCTCTGAACGTCGTTAGCCACACGGGCAGCATCGGCGGCATCGCCGTCACCGGAGACCTCCAGGGAACGCAGAATGGCTGCGGCGATCTTGTTCTGGTCATAGAGCACCACGCGGCCGTCACGCTTGATAATACTTTGAATCATAGTTTCCGTCCTGTCTTTCTGTAGGTATTGAGGTACAGGGAGCCGTGCTCCAGCACAGGACACAACATGTTGTGTCATTTTTGTCAAACCTCCACAATATATTGCCACAGATAAGGAATTTTGTCAAGAGGAAAAGCGGAATGTCATTTTTTGTAACAGCTCGGAAAACCTCTGTTCCGCAACTTCCTGTCCGGGCAACAGGAGGATATCACAGTTAGTGTCCAATAAACCGGGACTTTTTCGGATAAGATAAAAATGCAGGGCGAAGGTATGCCTCCGCCCTGCAGTGTCTATTGGCAAATCAATACTTTCTGGAAAGCAGCTTTTCCGCATCCTCCCGGCTGATCTCGCCGGAGTTGCACTTTGCCATGATCTGTACATCCTTATCGTTGAGCTTATAAGCCATATAGAAGAAGGTGGAGATGATCATGCCGATGACGGGCACCATGGCGTAGACGAACCACAGGCCGTTCAGGGCCGCGCCGCTCTGCCGGACGCCCATGGCTTCCAGCTCCGCGAAGCTCTCCGCCTCCACGCTGATCCAGGAGAACAGGCCCAGCAGGAACAAGGCCAGAGAGGAGGACACCGCGCCAGTGATCTTCACGGAGAAGGTCTGGATGGCAAAGGTGATGCCCTTGGCACTGATGCCGGACTTGTACTGGCCGTACTCGGCGCAGTCGGGGGTGAACATGAAGGCCAGAATGCCCACGATGCTCAGGGGTACACAGCGGATGCAGGTGAGGATGATGAAGCTGGTCTGATTCTCCCAGCCGCCGAAGTAGATGACAAGCCCCAGAATGATGTTGACGATGTTGCACCAGAACAGGGTTTTGAACTTGTCAAACCGCTTCAAAATGGTGGGCATCAGCATGGCGGCAAAAACACCGGGAACCATGTTCAGGATGTTCAGCACGATGGAAAACGTAGAGTTGCCGAAAAGGTAGAAGGAAACGAACAGGGTCACGGCGGCGGAGGTCTTCAACGCGTCGGTCGCCATATAGCCGCCGTAGTAGATCAGCAGGTACTTGTTGCTCTTTAAGTAGCGGAACATTTCCTTCGGGGTGAAGTTGTCCGGCTCCTCCTCGGGCTTATAGTTGCGCTCCTTGCATTTGACACACAGGGGCACCATGGTCAGGGCACTGAAAATGGACAGGATAGCCACGGCCATGGTAGCACTCATGCCCACGTCCTCACTGATCAGCAGGGGCAGCACCACGCCGTAAATCAGTACGCCCGCGCCGGAGAAGATCCGGTTGACAGACAGGAGGGTGTTGCGCTCCTGGAGGTTGTCGGTCATGGTGTTCAGCATGGAGTAGGCAGGCACATCGGTGAGCGTATAGACCGTGTCCCACAGGATGTAGGCCACGCCGAACCAGATGAGCTTGGCGGTCTCGCTCATGCCGGAGGGGATGGCGAACAGGACGATGGTGACCACCGGGATCAGAGCCACGGCGATCCGCAGCCAGGGCAGGCTTTTCTGGCCGTTCTTGAACTTCACCTTGTCAAAAATGAAGCCGAACATGGGGTCGTTGATGGCGTCCCAAATCTTCACGATCAGCAGGACGGTAGCTACCTTGGCCAGGGAAATACCCTGCATGGCAAGGTACGTCGAGATGAACGCCGCCGTGATGTTGTAGTAGACGTTCTGACCGATGAAATAGGTCCAGTAGCTGAGCCGCTCGGAGAAGGTGGTCATGTAGTTAGGCTTTGTTTTCATAGTCTCTCCTCTTTTCTTCCGTTTAGGGGCTATCTAAAAACTGGAAATGTGCCTGACGGTTTTCAGATAGACTTTATAATTCCTTCAATTCCATTACACACCGCAGGACGTTTTTGGCGTTTTCCTGCATTTCGCCAAGGGTGATGCCGTTTTTCTTGCCGTAGGTGGCGAGAAGGGTGCCGTCGGGCTTTTCCCGCTTGTCCAGGATGTTTTTACCGCCGGGCATCAGTACGTTGACCCGGGAGCGGACCCGGTAGGCGTTGCTTTTCAGATTGGGGAATTCCGGGCTGGGGGCGTAGCGCATCCACCAGTCGGTGACCACGTTCCCCTGGTAGCCCCATTCCTCCCGGAGGATGGTCTGCACCAGCTCATAGTGGTAATGGCCCCAGACACCGTTGATCTTGTTATAGCTGGTCATCAGGTTTTTGGGGTTGGATTCTGCGACGCAGATCTCGAAGCCCTTGAGGTAAATTTCCCGCAGGGCCCGCTCGGAGAGGATGGAGTTGTTCCAGTTCCGGCGCAGCTCCTGATTGTTGCAGGCGAAGTGCTTGGGGCAGGCGGAAAGGCCGTTTGCCTGGATGCCCCGGACGTAGGCCGCGGCGATGCGGCCGGTCAGCAGAGGATCTTCTGAGAAGTATTCAAAGTTGCGGCCGCAGAGGGGATTGCGGTGGATGTTCATGCCAGGAGCCAGCAGCACATCGCTGCCCCGGGCACGCATTTCCCCGCCCAGGTGACGGCAGACCTCCTCCACCAACTCCGTGTCGAAGGTGCAGGCAAGCAGGGTACCGATGGGGAGCAGAGAGCAGGAATCATAGAGCCGGATGCCGGAGGGGCCGTCGGTGGTGACCACCGGGGGCACGCCCTTGTTCCGGAGAGACTGGGTAACGCCGCCGAAGATGCCCGCGTTGCCCCTGGCACCCAAGGGGTGGCCCATGATATAGCCACCCCGGGAGAGGGCTTCCAGCTCCTCGGTGCTCAGCTGGGCCACGAAGGCATCCAGGGATACCCGGCCCTCCTTCACATCCTTCAGCTTGAAGCCCTTATCGCCGGTAATAAACTGCTCCTTGGGGATGTTTTCCAGGATGCGGGCCTTGAGGTCAACGGATCTGGGAGATGCGGAACGCTCGATCCGTTCGCCACTCCGCCGGGCAAGGATGGGGAAGGACTTTGCCGGGGCGGCGGCTTCCTTCAGCTGCCGGTAGACCGTGGTTTCCTCCACATGGACGCCGCCCACTTCCTTCGCGTCCCGGACGTTTTCGCCCAGGTAGAATACATAGTCTCCCGGCTGCAGCACATAGCAGGACTTGTGGCCCGTGATGCCGCAGTCATCGTAGGAGCAGAGCTGGTATTCATTTACTGTGAGGGTCAGCTCCTGGCTTTCGCCGGGGGCCAGCTCCTTTGTCTTGGCGAAGGCCACCAGCTCCCGGGCAGGGTTTCCCAGCAGGCCGCAGGGCTTCTCCACAAAGAGAAGGACGGAATTTTTGCCGGGGAATTTTCCGGTATTTGTCATCGTGACCCGGTATTCCAGGGGGCCTGCGGCGTTGGTTTCTGCTTTGAAAGTTGTATAGGACAGGCCGTAGCCGAAGGGGTAGAGGACTTTGTCGGGGGCGAAGGTCTCGAAGTACCGGTAGCCGACGTAAATGTCCTCCCAGTATTCATTGGCCTTTTTGTCGCCAAAGTGGGCCGCGGAGGGATGGTCTTCGTAGCGGCAGGGGATGGTGTCCGTCAGACGGCCCGAGGGGCTTACTTTGCCGCAGAGCAGGTCGGCCACGGCGTGGCCGCTTTCCATGCCGCCCTGCCAGGCGATGAGCACTGCGCCGAAGTCGTATTCTTTCAGGAAGCTAAAGTCCATGACGGAACCGATGTTCAGTACCAGCACCGCGTCGGGGAACTGCTGCTTCACCAGCCGGAGCATTTCTTTTTCTTCCTCCGTCAGGTAGTAGCTGCCCGGCTCCAGGGCGTTTTCCCGGTCCTCGCCGGAGGATCGTCCGATGACGATGACCGCCTGGTCAGAATTGGCCCGTGCTTCCCGTACCAGCTCCTCCGTCAGGGGCATCTCCGGGTGGAACCGGGGCCAGCGGCCCCAGATGCCGTGGTCGGCGGGATTCTCTACGATCCACCGCTCATAGGTCTGGGCCAGATCTTCGTTCAGTTCCAGCTGTTCGCAGTCCCGCATACCTTCCAGCAGGCTCACCAGGTAGGGGGCGTTCACATCGCCGCCGGAGCCGTAGCCGGTGCAGAACCAGTCCCACTGGACCCGGCCGAAGAGGGAAACGCCGGTACCCGCTTTCAGGGGCAGCACCCGGTTTTCCAGCAGCACCGCACCCTGGGCGGCAGCGGAGCGGAGCAGCTCCGGCATACCGGGGGTGACGGTCTTTTCAGGATTGTGGTGTTCTTCATCCTGGGCCAGGCCGTTGATCAACTTGCTGCCCAGCTTGATCAGTTTCTTTTTCAGATCCATGGAAATTCCTCCGAATCTATGGGATTTCTGCAATAATTGTACCATTATGGGAAGGGTAAGTCAACGCTATCCAAAAACTTCAAGGGCGGCAACGATGCGCAGCTTTTCTTCTTCCGCCTTGTCCCGGCCGTAGGCATCCAGAAAGCGTGCCCGGTAGGCATCCGTTTTTAAATTGAAGGACAATGACCAGATGCCCCAAAACAGATCGACATACCGGTCGCCGAGACCGGCGGCACCCAGGTCGATGAAGCCGGAGAATTTCCAGTCCTGCAGCAGGATGTTCGGCAGGCAGTAGTCTCCGTGGAGAAGGGTATCCGAGCGGAGATATTGGGCCTTTTCCTCTACCACCTTCCAGGCTTCTTCGGCGGAGGTATAGCCCCAGTTGTCGGGGAACAGGGATTTGTCGTAATGACCTGTGCGGTAATGCTCCCGGGCGGCGGCAAGGATGGTTTCGGTGCGGTTCACCGGGCAGTCCCCGGCGGGAATGTCGTGGAGGGTGCGCAGCAGCTCCGCCACAGTATCGCAGAGCCGTTTGGGGTCGCTGAGGTACTGTTGATGCAGGCAGTCCTCGCCGGGAATGCGGCGGGTCAGCAGCCAGTCGGCATCCGGGGAGCAATAGCCCAGCACCTCCGGCCCCAGACCCTTGCCATGGAAAAAGCGGGTCATGGCGGCTTCCTGTGCCAGGGTGCCTTTGGGGGCGGTTTTCAGAAAATAGCCTCCGTCCCGGTCAATGTAGGTGACCTTTGCATTGGGAGAGCAGCTGCTGTCATAGAGGACGGCCCCTTCCAGCAGGGAATGAAACTCCCGGGGATATTGGGATAAGTCAGGTGTGATCAAAGTTCGCAGCATAAAAGTATCCTCACCAGATAAAGGGGAGCAGGCGGTATCTGACCTTCTGCTTGTATTCCCGGTAGCCGGGAAGGCCGGCTTCCAGAACGGCCTCCTCATTGCGGATTCGCTTTACCATCAGCAAGGGATAGATCAGAAATACCCCGAAGGCGATCCAGCTGCCCAGCACCAGGGGGATGGACAGGAAAAGCAATGTGCTGGCAAAGTACATGGGATGGCGGACGATGGCATACAGTCCTGTGTCCACGACCTTCTGGCCCTCCTGGACCTCCACGGTGCGGGACAGGTAGGCGTTCTCCCGCATGACCTCGGCGTAAAGACCGTAGGATACCAGCAAAATGACTGACGCGGCTGCCACCAGCCAGCCGGGAACCTGGGTCCAGCCGAAACGGAAATCCAGCCCCGCCAGTACAAAGCCGCCCACGAACATGATAAGAGACGCGCCGATGACCTGCTTTTGGTCGGTTTCCGTTTCCTTGTGGTTCAGCCGCTTTTTCAGCAGCCCCGGGGCTTTCAGAAACAGCACGGCCCCCAGCACCAGCATGGGCAGAAACAGCAGCCCGCAGAACCGCCAGCCGCCGGGGTAATGGAGCGTGCCCGCTGGCAGGAACAGAAGCAGGCCTACCATCAGGAGACCAAGGGCAAATTTGACCAGTGCGTTTAATAAAAGTTTCATGGAAATCCCTCCTTTTTCTTCCATTATACCGCAAAGAAACAAAAAAGCCAGAGGATTTTACGGCATATTGCGTAGGGCGATCCGTGCGGTCGTCCTACGCGGAAATATTCAAGAAAAGGCCAAAGGATCACTCCTTTAGCCCAATAATATTATAGCAGAAAACCAACATTTTTTCAAGACTTGATGTATGGCCCGTTTGGCCGTAGAATAAGGGCAAAGGAGGCGGAGAACATGGAATATTATCACTGCTCGCCAATGGCGGGACTGACGGTTTTGGAGCCGCGAAAGCCGGAGAGCTTTGACAAGCCCGCCCGGGTGTACATGACGACCCTGCTGCCCATGGCCCTGATGTACAGCGTGCGCAATTTCGAGTACACCTACGGCTATACGAAGGAGGGGCAAATTTATTTGGAGGAATATTTCCCCAACGCGCTGGAAGTTCTGTACCGTGGAAAACAGACCAGCCTGTACCTGTGCGCCCCCGCCCAGGTAGAAACTACCCGCATCCCCAACGAGGCGGTGTCGGCGGAGCCTGTGCCCGTCCTGCGGGAGACGGTCATCCCCGATGCCCTGGACACCCTGCTGGAACAGGAGCGGCTGGGGACGCTGGTGATCCACCGCTATGAAGAATTGTCAGAAAAGAAACTGGCCTGGATCAAAAAGGTGGAGATGGAAACCATCTTGAAAATGGGCTACCTGGAAACCGACTGCCCCGCAGCGGCCTACATGCGGGAGCACTACCCGGAAAGCTGGGAGATGGCGATTCGGGAAAAGGAGGAATATTCCCTTGAATAAATCCAGAGAACGGGCCATGGAGATTCTAAGCATCCATCTGAGAAAAATTCAGGCATCCATGGAGGATGCGGTACAGTCTGTCGTTTTGGTGGGAAGCTTGACGAATGGAAGCTATACGGCGGACAACGGAAGCGATATCGACCTGATCCATATTCTGCGGGATGATGCGGCCCCGGAAAGCCGCGGAAAACTGCTGGCACTGATTGGCGAAACAGAAGCAATGACACAGCGGGATATTCCGATCTCCCGGTGTGTGTACCGCTATAGCCACCTGTTTTTTCCATATCCCACAGACTTTTCGCTGTGTTTGGAAAACAAGGATTATATTGAACTGCCCATTGAGATCATGCGTATGAAGGATTCGGGGCTGACGGTATGGGGTGAGGATATTCTGGATGCCATCTCCTACCCCCGGCGTGAGGATGTTCTTTTCTTCAAAATGCTTTCCGGGAAGTGGGCACAGCTGGAAGCGGAGCGGGGCTTTCGGCCGATCCCCGATGACCAGCTCCCGGTGCGGCTGATCGTTCAGTCCGTTCTCGTCCGGGCTATGCTGGACTATTTTCTGGTTACCGGGGCCAGCTGCTCCAACAAGGCGGCGGTCGCGGAAAGGCTGCGCCGGGATGTACCGGAGTATGCCTTGCAGGAGCTGACGGAATGGTGCACCCGGTGGCGTTACAGCAAAGAATGGGATACGGCAGAAGTAGAAACACATATTACCGAATTATGGCCAGATTGGTCCCGGCTCCGGCAAGGGCAGGGCGTGGAATATGTGCCGATGCGGAATAAGGAGGAACAGCATGGACATTCATAAATTCTGGGACAACGGAGAACCCCCAAAATGGCGGCAGGAGAAATACATTGGCACCCCAATACGCTGAAAGCCCTCGCGTAGGGGCGACCCTAGCGGTCGCCCGATGCGATGCGTAGCATCGCATCAAGACTCTCCCCATTTGGGAATGTTTTTGCCGCCTTCGGCGGTGCGATTTGTACCAAATCGCCGGGCGACCGCAAGGGTCGCCCCTACGCGGAACGCTATAAACCCCGCTCCAAGCTGGAGCGGGGTCATTTCATTTCAGCAGTTCCGCCGGAATTTCCATTGCCATCCGCTCGTAGCCTGCGGGGCTGGGGTGGAGGTGGTCGCCGGAGTCGTATTGGGGCCGGAACCAGTCGGGGTTCTCCGGGTCCCGGAGGGCCCTGTCGAAGTCGATGCAGCCGTCGATCAGGTCGGTGGTGCGGATAAATTCATTATAGGCATGGCGCATCTCCTGGCGGAAGGGGGCGTCGGTACGCCAGCCACCCATGGGGAGCAGGGTTCCCACATAGACCTTAAGCCCAAAGGAGCGGGCCTGGGCGATGTAGGTTTTCAGACCCTCGATCAGCTGCTCCACCGTAGGCAGGTCGCTCATGGGGCGGAACACATTGACATTTTCGCCTACGGGATGGATGATGTCATTGATGCCCTGCTGGATAATGACCACGTCGGCACCGTCGGTGGGAACTTCGTGGTGGAACCGGTGGCTGCCCATGAGGCCGTAGGATTCGTAGGTCAGGCAGGTGTATTCCCGCAGGATGCGGGAGCCGGAGGTGGCCCGGCGGATGATGGCGGTGCTGCCGTAGCCCTCCCGGAAGCACCGCAGGGCCAGGCAGTCCGGCCAGTCCTGGGCGGTGATGGAGTCGCCGTAGCAGACGATAGCCCGGTTCTCCGGGGCGGTCAGCACGGACACGTTGCTGAGGAAGTAGCACAGGTGGGTCTTGCGGGAGGTCTCCCGGTCAATGTGGGCGGTCTCGGTCTCGTCGCCGTTGGCGTAGAGGCCCTCGGACAAGGGGCCGCAGGTGTAGACCACGCTGCGCATCAGGGTGAAGTCCGCCAGGTAGAAGCTGACCTGAATGATCTCGCCTTCGATCAGGGTGACGGAAAGGGGATCGGACACAGTGCGCTCCCCCGTACCGATGGTGACGCTCTGCTGACCGCCAAACAGAACGGGGTAGAAGTGTCCGCCGTAGAAAACGGTGGTTTTCGTCAGCGTAATGGGCTCGGTACCGCAGTAATTGTCAAAGGTCAGCCGCAGGGCATTCCCGGCAAAGGGGATGTGGATGGGATAGCGGATGGTGATGTCTTTCGCGTACCGCTCGGGACGGTTTTCAGCGACGGAAACGGCGTTTCCCCACACACTGACCCACTTGTTCATTTGCTCCATATTCGACGCTCCCTCTTGTGTAGTTACCAACATCATACGATAAAATCGGGAAAAAGGCAATAGAAAGTCCCTTTTTTGGAGAGAACAGATACAGGAATTGTTCATTGCCTGCACCGGCCCGTCAGCGACCGTTACACATCAGCCCGGGATCCCGCGGAAGGGCTGCAGGGCCGGGTATCCACGCTCCGTATCCTTGCCGGCTTTCCGGTGGAGCAGGCCGTAAACCCGCCCCAGCAGTTCTGTGGGAAGCACACAGGCCAGGGCGTGGGGTACCGCTCCTGCGATATAATCCGCCGGGCCGCTCCATCCGCTGCGCCACAGTTCCCGGTGGAACCGCAGCAAATTCCGGGCGTAACGCATACCGCCCCGGCGGCGGTACATTCCCGGCCCGGCGCGCATAAACAAAAGCGGCTCCCGGAGGTTCTCCCCCCGAAAGCCGGCGCACAGCATACGGACCCACAGATCGTAATCTTCAAATAGCGGATGGTCTTCCCGGTAACCGCCCGCTGCGGCTACCGCGCTTTTGCGGTACATTACCGCAGGATGGTTGAAGGGACTTCGTTTTCGGGAAAAGCGGCGGATATTTCGGTCACCGGAGGGCAGCAGCCGCATCCCGGTGATATTGTCGGTGTGGTCTGTAAATTCCAGAACGGTGCCGCTGAGAATGTGCAGCTCCGGGTGGGCCGCGAAAAAGTCCGCCTGCCGCTGACAGCGGTGGGGCAGGCTGATATCGTCGCTGTCCATCCGAGCCACCAACTCATGGCGGCACAGAGGAAGGCCCGCGTTCAGCGCGGCCACAAGCCCCCGGTGCCGGGGCAGCCGCAGGATCTGAAACAGGCCCGGAAACTGGCAGGTAAAGGAGGTGATCACAACATCCAGCGCATCTGTCAGAGGCCCGTCGCACACCAGCACGAAGTCATCGGTGGGCAGCGTCTGGGCCAGCATACTCTCCACAGCGGAGCGCAGCTCCCCAGGCACGGATCCCGCGTACACGGCCATCAGCACAGAATAACCTTCGGCGGCAAGTATTTCCCCAGACATGGAAATACCTCCTTTTTATTCAATTACTTTTCGAATTCTATCGAAAAACCTCGAAAAGAACAACCCCATTTGGGAAACGCAAGGATATTGGCCGAAGGAAGGCACGAAACAGGTATTCTGGAGGGCATTCCCTTACAGCAGCTCCGCGTCAGCCAGCTCCCGGATGGGGATCACCGTTCCGTCCGTCAGCACGATGGTATTGGTATAGCTGTCGATTTTCTTCACGCGGCCGGTGGCGCGGATGTATGCGCCGCCGGCTTTTCGTTCGTCCCGGCGAAACCAGGTCAGGGTAACCAGCGGGCGGGAGGATATGCTGTCCCGAATTTCCAGCAGCCGCTCATTCAGCTGCTCCACCGCTCCCTGGTCCAGCTCAATACGGCTGTCCGTCAGTCGGGCCGTCTCCTCGATCACCGCGTCGTAGCCCGTCAGGGCCGCGAAGGGGGAAAACTGGGCCGCCCGGTCGTAATTGGTCATCCGGCTGCGCCGCTGGGACACTGGGTGGGGCAGGTGGATGATGTCGTCGTATTTGTGGGTGTTTTTCAGCTTCATGGCTGCTCCTTCATGCTTTGTGTCCGCCGATCTGGCGGTTGCGGTCTTTGGCAGTGGCCCCCTCCTCCAGATTCATGCCCTTGAGGATGGCGTTCTTGCCGTACTTTTTCTTGATGGTAATCACAGCCTGCTGGCGGCGTTTTTCCCGCCGCAGGGCCGCTTCCTCTTCCTCCCGCCGCTTCTGATCTGTCTCGAAGTCCGAAAACAGGTCCAGCTGCTCCATGGGTGCCGCTTCGGCGGCACTTTTTTCGTCCACGATACGGGCCGCCACCAGATTGACCCGGCGCACCAGCAGGTTTGGATCCACGATCCGGTCATAAAGCTCCATCACCGCTTCGGTGATGATGGCCGTGGAGGAGGTCTGGCGGCGCAGATTTGCAGTGCCGTGAGCGTGCTTGGGAATTTTCCGCCCATAGTGGTCCGTCACCACCGGGCCCTTGTAATACTTACTGATCTCCGGATCGGTGAGATTTTCAATGTCGTAGCCGACGGTCAGCACCATCTGATCCGTCACCAGCCCCTTGTCTACCAGATCCAGCACCAGCAGGTCTGTCATTTCCCGGACGATCAGCTTCGCCTTTTGGGCCGTATAGGCGCAGTGGAGCACCTGTCCGGAACCAAGGGAATTGGTGGTGGGCCGGTAGGCCTTGATATCGGTGATGGTGCAGCTTTCCCAGCCCCAGGCATGATCGATCAGCAGCTCCGCATTTACGCCGAACAGCTTATACAGCAGCTCCTCATTGAAAAATTCGTTTGGATTTCCGATAGAGCACCGGGCCACGTCCCCCATGGTGAACATGCCGTTCTTTTCCAGCTTCCGGGCAATGCCCCGGCCCACCCGCCAGAAGTCGGTCAATGGCCGGTGATCCCAAAGAAGCTGCCGGTAGGACATTTCATCCAGCTCCGCGATGCGCACTCCATCCTTATCCGGCTCCACATGCTTGGCAACAATATCCATGGCCACCTTGCACAGGTACAGATTGGTGCCGATGCCCGCCGTGGCCGTGATGCCCGTCTGCTTCAGTACCTCCCGGATCATGGCCACAGTCAATTCCCGGGCGGTCATGCCGTAAGTTCTGAGATAGGGGGTCACATCGATGAACACCTCATCAATGGAATAGACATGGATATCCTCCGGGGCCACAAATTGGAGGTAAATCTCGTAGATTTTCCCGCTGTAGGCCATGTAATGGGCCATTCGGGGCGGGGCGGTGATGTAATCGATCTCCAGAGCCGGGGTCTCCTTCAACGCCTTGGAATCCCAGGATTTCCCGGTAAATTCGTGCTTGGGCGTGTGGCTTCGGCGGAGGGCATTGGCCTCCTTCACCTTCTGCACCGCCTCGAAGAGCCTTGCCCGGCCGGGGATACCGTAGGCCTTGAGACTGGGAGACACCGCCAGACAGATAGTCTTTTCCGTCCGACCCGCATCCGCCACCAGCAGATTGGTGGTCAGCGGGTCCAGTCCCCGTTCCACACACTCCACAGAGGCATAGAAGGATTTCAAATCGATGGCTACATATTGCTTTGTCATCCTTCCGCCTCCATTTCTATTCAAACAAACTCAGCTGCTCCGATTTTTCCTCAAAGGTATGCAGATACGCAAAGATTTTGCCATTGTCGTGCCAGATGCCCCGGGCTTCACAGGTCTCGTGAAACAGCCGCAGCAATCTCCGCTCATTGGGGCTGGGCAGTTCGTAGGCATAGCCGTAGGTACGGACATACCGCTCCTTCAGCCCCGGGAAGAATTTGTCCAGTTTCGCGTAAAAATATTCCCGGTTCCCCTCCCGCAGGGTCAGCCCCATACCGAACTGGATGATACCCTTCACCCCTGCGTCGGCGCAGGCACCTACAATGCGCAGAATATTTTCCTCTGTATCATTCAAAAATGGCAGAATGGGGCACAGCCACACCACCGTGGGGATCCCCGCCGTCTGCAATTCCTTCAATGCTGCCACCCGGTGGGCGGTGGTGCACACCCCCGGCTCCACGATGCGGCACAGCTCCTCGTCCCAGGTGGTCAGGGTCATCTGCACCACCGCCTTGGTGCGGCGGTTGATCCGCGTCAGAATGTCCAGATCCCGTAGGACTTCGTCGGACTTTGTCAGCAGTGTTGCACCGAAGCCGTGCTTTTCCACCGTTTCCAGCATTTTTCGGGTCATTCCCAGCTTCCGTTCCAGGGGCATGTAAGGATCCGACATGGCCCCGGTACCGATCATACAGGGCTTTCGCTTGACCCGCAGGGCGGCATCCAACAGGGAAATGGCGTTTCCCTTCACCTCGATATCCTCAAAGATGTGATCCATCTGATAGCACTTACTCCTGGCATCGCAGTAGATGCACCCATGCTGGCAGCCCCGGTAAAGATTCAAGCCGTTTTGGGCCGACAGAATGCCCTTCGCCGTTACAAAGTGCATAGCTCTTTCTTCGCTTCCTCCGCAGCCTCGGGGGCATCTCCGTTGCAGTTATCGCTGTTAAACAAGGGAACTGCCGCCTCGTCGGAGTATACCTTCAGCAGGTCGGCGCAGTCGCTTTCCCTCACAAGCCGAAGGACGAAGCGGTCGTTGGATACCTCGGGGCAGGTTTCGTAGACATTCATAGCGAATTCCTCCTTTTTTCGATGGCATTATTATAAAACATCTGTTCGTATTTGTCAACAAAAAAGACCGGAACCTCTTGCGAGGTTCCGGTGGGTATTACAGGTAATCCTTATTTTCGGAGTTCTCCCAGGGTTCCTGGATGGGCTGCTGGGGCTGCCACTGGGGCTCCTGGGGCGGGGTAAAGACAGGCTCCTGCTTTCTGGGAGGCATACCCAGATCTTTGTTCCGGTTAAAGAACAGGAAAAAGGGCTTCGTCACACCGAGCAGGATGCTCAGCACCAGGAACAGCACCTTGTTATCAGGATCCATGGAAGCGTACACATCATGCAGTGCCATGAAGTAGATGACCATGTAGGCAATGCCAACACCCGCCAGAGGCAGGGCCAGACCCACAATACCGACAACAGGGCCCAAGATCGCCTCCATCAGTTCCGCTTCACTCACCACGCCATACATGGTACTGCCGATCACATCCACCAGCATCACCAGTGCCACCACCACGATCACGGCAGTCATAACCGCGGAAAGGATATTCAGTACCAGCAGGAACTTCCGCTTGGACTTATTCTCGCCCTTGACCACATAGCGGTACTGGTCGGACAGGGAGCCTAAGATCCACACATTCACCACAGGGATCCAGCTGAGCCAGGGGTTCTTAATTCCCCGCCGCTGGGCCAGGGTATACAGGGCCAACGCGGTCAGTACATAGCCGGCAATATTCAGCAGGCCGGAAGGGATGGTGGAAAACAGTCCGGACAGCACCGCACTGACGCCCTCCTCCATCATATAAGAATACTCATAAGCAGGCGACATCGAGATTCCTCACTTTCTGTTTATTTGGGATCAGTTTACCACACATTCCTTCTCAGCGCAAGGAATTTTCTATGGAATTTACGCGCCCCATTGGATACCGCTGCGGAAATTGGTCCAGACTTCCACGGTACCGTTCAGGTCATGGTAGAAGGTATCCGTTTCCGCATCATAAACACCCAACTCCGTCAGTCCCGCATCGGAGTAGTTCAGGGTGACCATATCTCCATCCTGGGCATAATACTGGACATACACCGCGCCGTCCAGCTCCGCGATCTGGTTCATTTCCGTGAAGCCGTACAGGTATCCGCCCAGGGTATCGGAGGTATAGATCTGATACAGGTTTTGGCCGATGGTCTTTTCCTCAACAAAGGTGCAAAGGCTCAGGATGATCTCCTTTTCGGTGCCTTCCAGTCCGGTGGCTTCCTGCCAGTTGATGGCATAGGGAGCATAGGCTTCCATTTCCTGCTGGGTCGGCCCCCGCTTCTCACTGCGGTTCATCACTCCGTAGACCACGCAGATCAACAGACAGACAGCAATGATCGTCAGGCCAATGGTGAGTGTCTTTTTCTTACTCATAGGATTCCCTCCACATTTTTTGAATAGTATAGCACATTTGCACACCATTGGGAAGAAAAAAGTAGGAATTAGAAATCAGGAATGGTAAAATTCCTCACCCCTAATTCCTAACTCCTAACTTGCGCTTACTTCATCAGCTTACAGACCAACTCGGTATAGGCGAAGGGATCCTCCAGGGGAAGCTCCGCCATCAGCTGGGCCTGGTAGCACAGCAGCTGGGCGTAATCCTTGGCCTTGAGGGGATCCTCGGTCATGGCCTTCTGCATGGCCTGGACGGCCTCATGGTCGGCGTTCAGCTCCAGAATGCGGCCCACGGGGTAGGCGAACTCCGGGTTCATCCGCTTCATATACTTCTCCATCTCGAAGCTCATGCCAGCATCAGGGGTCATGCAGACGGGCTGATTGCCCAGGTTCTGGGACAGCTTCACTTCCTTCACCTGCTCGCCCAGGGATTCCTTCACGAAGGTCAGGAAGCCCTTCAGCTCCTCGGCCTTCTCCTCAGCCTCCTTCTTCTCCTCCTCGGTCTGCAGGCCCAAATCCTCAGTGGAGATGTTGCAGAACTGCTTCTCCATGTAGGTCATCAGGGTCTGGGGGATGAACTCGTCCACATCCTCGGTGAAGAGCAGCACATCGTAGCCCTTCTTCTCCAGGGTCTGAACCTGGGGCAGCTTTGCCAGACGGTCCTTATTCTCACCGGGAGCGAAATAGATCTTCTCCTGTCCCTCGGGCATGGCCTCCACGTACTCTTTCAGGCTGACCAGCTTGCTTTCCTTGTGGCTGTAGAACAGCAGCAAATCCTGGCAGGCATCCTTGTGGGCACCATAGTCGGAGACAGTGCCGTACTTCAGCTGACGGCCGAAGGCGGCGTAGAATTCCTCGTACTTCTCCCGGTCGTTTTCCAGCATGTTTTTCAGCTCGGACTTGATCTTCTTCTCGATGTTCCGGGCGATGATGGTCAGCTGGCGGTTGTGCTGCAGCATCTCACGGCTGATGTTCAGGGAAAGATCCTGGCTGTCCACGATGCCCCGGACGAAGCGGAAGTGCTCGGGCAGAAGGTCTTCGCAGTTTTCCATGATCATCACGCCGCTGGAATACAGCTGCAGGCCCCGCTTGAAGTCCTTGGTGTAGAAATCGTAGGGTGCCTTGCCGGGGATATACAGCAGAGCCTTGAAGCTGACACTTCCTTCGGCACTGGAATGAATCACCCGCAGGGGCTTGTTGTAGTCGAAGAACTTTTCCCGGTAGAAGGATTCGTATTCCTCATCGGAAACGTCCTTCTTGGCCCGCTGCCAGATGGGCACCATGGAGTTGAGGGTCTCCATTTCCAGGTAGGATTCGTACTCGGGCTTGTCTTCGGGAGAATCCTCCTTCTTGCGGGACTTGCTGACCTCCATGCGGATGGGGTAGCGGATATAGTCGGAATACTTGCGGATCAGAGAGCGGATCTCATACTCCTCCAGGAATTCGGAATACTTGTCCTCCTCGGTGTCGGCTTTCAGTGTCATAATGATGTCGGTGCCGGGAGCGTCCTTCTCGGTCTCCTCGATGGTGTAGCCGTCTGCGCCGTCGGAGACCCACTTCCAGGCCTTGTCCTCGCCGTACTTCCTGGAGATGACGGTGATGGAGGAAGCCACCATAAAGGCGGAGTAGAAGCCCACGCCGAACTGGCCGATGATGTCGATGTCCTCCTGCTTTTCCATAGCCTGCTTAAAGCCCAGAGAGCCGGACTTGGCGATGGTACCCAGGTTCTCCTCCATGTCCTCCTTGGACATACCGATGCCGTTATCGGAAACAGTCAGGGTGCGGTTTTCCTCGTCCCGGGTGATGGTGATGGCGAACTGGTCCCGGGAGATGCCCACCTTGTCATCGGTCAGGGCGGTGTAGGCCAGCTTGTCGATGGCATCGCTTGCGTTAGAGATGATCTCTCGCAGGAAGATCTCCCGGTGGGTGTAGATGGAGTTGATCATCAGGTCCAGAAGACGCTGAGATTCTGCCTTAAACTGCATTTTTTCCATAATTGTACTTCACGTCCTTATTAATTTAGCACTCTAGGTGTTCGAGTGCTAATATTATAACGCCCCCGCAGAAAATTGCAAGCCCTTTGGAAAAAAGTTCTTTCTTTATTTACAATTATGTGGTATCATTATGGTGTATGAGTATGCACAAAAGATGTGGGCGGTACGCGTAGGGGCGACCCTTGCGGTCGCCCGGGCACCCCTCGGGTGCCATTGCCCGACAGGGCAATCAAAAATTGTGCCGCATGGTATGGTATTTGTCAAGGATGTTTTTCCCAAAAGCACGACACCACCAACAAAGCCGGTGGTGAGTAAGTGCGCTCTTAGATATATGCTGGACAGAAAAAAGTGTTCATGTTATTTTATCTAAAACCATACTGTAGGAGGAATTGTCGTGTTAGGCAATAGCATAGTTGAAAAGAAACTTTGCAGCAACGATTTCCAATATCTACATCCGTACTTCTACAACAATCCGTATGCTCTTCGTTGTGAACTGGGAATTGGGGACGCAACCGAAGAATACATGGAGAACGCCAAAAGACGTGCATTGGAGATTTATCACATTCTATTTCATAATGGAGCTGATGCAATATTCTTTAACCATTGGTTGTACGATTATTGTGATAGTGGTAATGCAGAAAAACACGTCTACGATTCGGATTTCGACCTTGAAGGTGTAATCGAGAATAGACTTGAGTATGAGAGAGAAAAATTAAAGTTCTTGTCGTACTATCAACTCAATTACCGACATTTTACTGCTAGAAACCTGGAAACATATGATGACCCGAATGATATTGACTATGGCAGGCAACAGAGAAATCGCGTTATTTGTTTCTCAGATGGTGCTGAATTTGATTATCGGCATCTCATTGAGCAGGAACTCGAAGGGGTCAACGCACACGAAGTAAGTTTTGTTTCCTTTGAACATGAATGCATTTTCTCAATTTATGACGATCGTGGATGCGATGTGGTATTTATGACACATGACAAGCTGAAAGAATTCTACCACAAATTGCAGCCATATTTTCTCGAATATGATATTGAGGAAATGGAAAGGCGTCTTAACGGGTAATTACAAAAAATATCCTCTGCAAACCATAGACTGCGGCGGTGTGATTTTGCTTTGCAAAATCACCGGGCGACCGCAAGGGTCGCCCCTACGCGATACACAGTGTTAAGAATAAAAATAATGAAAATATAAGGAGTATGAAATGATCACAGTCAGTAATTTAGGAATGCAATTCGGCGGCCAGTGGCTGTTCCAGCATGTTGACCTGCAGTTCCTGCCCGGCAACTGCTACGGTATCATCGGTGCCAACGGCGCGGGCAAGTCCACCTTCCTGCGCATCCTCACCGGTGAGTTGGAATCCACCACCGGCAGCATCAACATCGACCCCGACAAGCGGGTGTCCGTTCTGAAGCAGAATCAGAACGCCTACGACGAATACACTGTTCTGGACACCGTCATCATGGGCAATCAGCACCTGTATGACGTGATGAAGGAAAAGGATGCCATCTACGAAAAGGAGGACTTCTCCGACGAGGACGGCCTCCGGGCCGCCGATCTGGAAGCGGAGTTCGCCGAGCTGGGCGGCTGGGAAGCGGAATCCGACGCCTCCCGCCTGCTGCAGGGCCTCGGCATCGGCACCGACCTCCACTATGACCTGATGGGCTCCACCGACCCCCGTCTGAAGGTGAAGGTGCTGCTGGCCCAGGCGCTGTTCGGCAACCCCGACATCGTCATGCTGGACGAGCCCACCAACAACCTGGACATTGAAGCCATCAACTGGCTGGAGGATTTCCTGCTGGACTTCCCCGGCATGGTCATCGCCGTTTCCCATGACCGCCACTTCCTGAACACCGTCTGCACCCACACCGTGGACATCGACTACGGCAAGATCAAGATGTACGTGGGCAACTACGACTTCTGGTACGAGTCCTCCCAGATGGTTCAGGCCATGATCCGCAACAAGAACAAGAAGAACCAGGAAAAGATTGAAGAGCTGCAGCTGTTCATCCAGCGTTTCTCCGCCAACAAGTCCAAGGCCAAGCAGGCTACCGCCCGCCGGAAGCTGCTGGACAAGCTGACCGTTGAGGAAATGCCCTGCTCCACCCGCCGCTACCCCTTCGTGGGCTTCCAGCAGGAGCGGGAGCTGGGTAAGGACGTGTTGACCGTCAAGGACGTGTCCGTCACCGTGGACGGCGTGAAGCTGCTGGACAAGGTCTACTTCTCCGTGAACCGCACCGACAAGATCGCCTTTGTGGGTGAGAACGAGCTGGCCCAGACCGCCCTGTTCAAGGTGCTGATGGGCGAGCTGGAGCCGGATGAAGGCTCCATCAAGTGGGGCATCTCCACCGTCCGCAGCTACCTGCCTAAGGACAACACCGAGTATTTCGAGGGCAACAAGATGGAGCTGGTGGACTGGCTGCGTCAGTATTCCGCCAAGAAGGACGATGTATACCTGCGCGGCTTCCTGGGCCGTATGCTGTTCAGCAATGAGGACGTGTTCAAGCCCGTTAACGTCCTCTCCGGCGGTGAGAAGGTCCGCTGTATGCTCTCCAAGATGATGCTCTCCGGTGCCAACGTGGTGCTGCTGGACCAGCCCACCAACCACCTGGACATGGAATCCATCCAGGCGGTCAACAAGGGTCTGGAGGCCTTCCAGGGCGTTGTGCTGCTGGCCTCCCACGACCACGAAATGCTGACCTCCACCTGTAACCGCGTCATCGCCTTCCAGCCCGACGGCACCATCATCGACAAGTACGGCACCTACGACGATTACCTTGCCTGGATGGCGGAAAATAAGAAGCAGTAAGGAAGTTCCTGTAGGGGAGGGTCATATTGAATTATTGTATGATTGCCACCGGCAATCATCAATATTTTGATTCGCTGCGCGACGCACCGCCCTCCCGCCAAAAATTCGTCAGGATTTTTGGATTTCCCGCAGGAAAATAATGATTACCTACCGGCATTTCCATTTTGTTCCAAAATGGATGGGAGGGTCAAGACCCTCCCCTACAAAGGAGTAAATAAACTTTATGGAAAAAATTCTCGACATTATCACCGCCAAAATGCAGCAGGCCTTTGCGGACGCGGGCTATGACGCATCCTTTGGCCGGGTGACGGTCTCCAACCGGCCTGACCTGTGCGAATATCAGTGCAACGGCGCGCTGGCCGCTGCCAAGACCTACAAGTGCGCCCCCATCCAAATCGCGAAGAACGTCGCGGAAAAGCTGGACGCAAGTGACTTCTCCATGATCGATGCCGTCATGCCCGGCTTCATCAACCTGAAGCTCAGCGACGCCTTCCTCAAGAACTATCTGGAAGAAATGCGCACCGCCCCCGACTTCGGCGTTACCAAGATCGGCGCAGGTAAGACCATCGTGGTGGACTACGGCGGCGCAAACGTTGCCAAGCCCCTGCACATCGGCCACCTGCGTCCCGCCATCATCGGCGAGAGCCTGAAACGGCTCCACAAATTTATGGGCTACAACACCATCGGCGACGTGCACCTGGGCGACTGGGGCCTGCAGATGGGCCTGATCATCGCGGAGCTGCAGGAGCGGCAGCCTGACCTACCCTACTTCGATCCCGATTTCACCGGGGACTATCCCGCCGAATCCCCCTTTACCCTCTCCGAGCTGGAAGAGATCTACCCCACCGCCTCTGCCAAGAAGAAGGATCCCGCCTTTGCCGAGAAGGCCCACACCGCCACCTACGAGCTGCAGCAGGGCCGCCGGGGCTACCGGGCCATCTGGGACCACATCATGGGCGTATCCCTGCCCGACCTGCGGCGCATCTATGGTGTGCTGGATGTCCACTTTGAAAAGTGGCTGGGCGAAAGCGACGCAGACCCCTACATCCCCGCCATGGTCGAGGATTTGAAGGCACGGGGGCTGGCTGTGCAGTCCGAGGGTGCCTGGGTGGTTCCCGTTGCCGAGGAAAGCGACAAGAAGGAAGTTCCTCCCATGATCCTTGTGAAGTCCGACGGCTCCGCCATCTACGCTACCACCGACCTAGCAACCATGGTCCAGCGTATGCAGGACTGGAACCCCGATAAGATGCTCTACGTCACCGACAAGCGGCAGAACCTGCACTTTGAGCAGGTGTTCCGGGCTGCCCGGAAGGCGGGCATCGTCAGCGAGACCACCGAGCTGGAGCACGTAGGCCACGGCACCATGAACGGCAAGGACGGCAAGCCCTTCAAGACCCGGGACGGCGGCGTTCTGCGCTTAGAGCAGCTGGTGTCCGACATGACCGACTTCGTCCGCTCTAAGGTCGTAGAGAACAAGATCGTGGAGGAATCCGAAGTGGAGGCCACCACTGCCAAGATTGCCCTGGCCGCCCTGAAATACGGCGACCTGAGCAACCAGCCCACCAAGGACTACAACTTTGATTTGGAGCGGTTCGCCGCCTTCGAGGGCAACACCGGCCCCTATATCCTCTACACCATTGTCCGTGTCAAGTCCATTCTGGCGAAGTACGGCGACTGGGAGAACCTGCCCATCCAGGCTCCCGCGAACGCCTATGCCAAGGATCTGATGCTGGCCATCACCAAGCTGGGCCCCACGCTGGAAACTGCGCTGAAGTCCTCCGCCCCCAACCTGGTCTGCGCCTACATCTACGAGCTGGCCGGCTGCGTCAACAAGTTCTACCACGAGACCCCCATCCTCAAGGAGGAGAACGAGGAGGTCAAGGCGGGACACATCGCCCTGATCGGCCTTGCCAAGAACGTGCTGGAAACCTGCATCGACCTGCTGGGCTTCTCCGCGCCTGAGAAAATGTAAACAAACTGCCTGCCGAACGAAACCGGCAGGCAGTTTTCATATTGCTAATACTGTTATGAAATGACTTTTGTCAATCCCTGTACGGCACTGCTTATCTCCGCTGGAATGCTCACCGGGCACCAGACCCAGATCATGACCCCGCCCTACACTGATTTACAGCGAAACAACAACAAAGGGCACCCTTGCGGGTGCCCTTGATTTATGCGTTGATCCAGGCATCCTGGATCCAGACCTGGGAGGCGGCGCCGCTGTCCAGCAGGTCCAGGAACAGCTGGGCGGGGCCGCTTACGAAGCAGCCGTAGGTGTAAACGCCGTGTTCCTCAATGTAGTCCAGGGACAGCTGGTAGTAGGAATCGGTGGCGTAGCTGCCGGCCTTGATGCCCGTGCCTGCGGCAAACTGATCCTGGGAGTATTGGAGCAGGGATTTGAAGTGGGTTTCCAGATTTTCGGCGGTCTTCTCTCTATCTTTGATGTCGAAATAAGGATAATCCTCGTTGATGTGTTCATAATACACGCCGCCCTCAAAGGGCTTCATGCCGCACAGGGGATACCGCTGCTGGTCAAGCTCGCTGTTGCGGATGCCGACCCATTCCACATAGCCTTTCTCCAGAGAGTTGTGAAAGGCGATCAACTCCTCCATGCTCAGATCCTCCGGAAAGGAGATGGCGGCACGGATCTGCACATAGTCCGGCAGCTGCCCCAGGCTTTCCCGGGTGTTTTGGACAAATTCTTCATCCTGAAAGTAGAAGGGATAGGTGGCCCGCTCGAAGATGTTGGCGGAGCAGAACTCCCAGAAGCCGTTGGGGAAGCTCAGCTCGCTCTTGTTCAGGGAGGCGGTCAGGTAGCTGATGTCGCCGTGATCCCGGGTATGCCACTGGGCCACGGACAGGGAATAGCTGGCAAAGCCGGTGCGGGTGGCGTTGACGCTGTAAATATTCTGCTCCGGGGCGAATAGCTCGGAGTAGGCGTTCATAATCAGGGTCAGATCGTTGGTATAGCCGGGGTACGATTTCGCGGTGGGATCCCAGTATTTGGCTTCGGCGGCAGGGATGGCGTACTGCACCATGCCGAACAGCAGTGCCGCCGCCAGCACCAGGCTGGTCAGGACGATCAGGGCGTTGCGTTTCCACAGGCTGCGGCGAACCTTTTTCATCTCCACTTGGGGGGCTTCTTCGATTGGGGCGGCTTCCCACTGGGAATCCAGGTATTCGGCGATCAGCCGGGATTTTTCCAATTCTTCTTCCACCAGGCGGCGTTCCGTATCAGAGGCGGTGCCAGCCCGGTAATGCTCCATGGCGGTCTTAAAGTCCATATCCTTGTTCCTCCATTCGTTGTTTTAAGGTGTGCCGCAGCCGGGTCAGCCGCTGGCGGACGGCGGCGTGGGATTTTCCCAGCAACGGGGCAATCTCATTTAAGGGCAGGCCCGAGAAATAGTGCAGGGTCACCAGCTCCCGGTCCAGCGGGGGCAGGGAAGCGATGGCGTGCCACAGGGCCCTGTTCTGCTCCGAGCGTAAGTAGCGGCTTTCGGGAGTATCCTGATCGGCCAGGTTCCAGAGGGCGTCCTCGCCTGCCTGGAATTTCTGCCGCCGCAGATGATCCAGCCAAAGATTTTTGCACACCCGGTACAGCCAGAACTGGAAGGAGGGAATCTCGCTCGGGAGGCTCAGGTAGGCCTTCACGAAAGCCTCCGAAACGATATCCTCCGCCAGGTGCTGGCTGCCACAGAGGGAGAGGGTGTACAGCACCGCGGAGCCGTAATATCGCCTGTACAGCTGCTCCAAAATGTCGTTTTCCGTAGCATCCAACCCCCTTTCACCTTATAAACGAACGAGAATGGGAAATGTGACAGAGAAATTATGTGTTGTACCAATCGGGCAGGGCTTCAAACCGCTTGTTTTCGCCTTTCCAGGGGAAGGTGATGCAGCAGGAGAAGAGCATAGGTTCCATTCTATCATCCCGGGAGCCATATTTATGGTCGCCCACCAAGGGGAAGCCCCGGGAGGAGAACTGGACCCGAATTTGGTGGCTGCGGCCCGTGTGGAGACGGATACGGACCAGGCTGGTTTCGCCGGAGGTCAGGCGGGTAAATTCCAGCCGGGCCTTTTTCACGCCGCCCCGCATCCGCTTCACCACGAACACCTTGTTTTTACGGCTGTCCTTCCAGAGAAGGTCCTCCCAGTCCCCATTTTCCGGGGGCGTTCCGTGTACCATGGCTACGTACTCCTTCACCATGGTTCCTTCCTGGACAGCTTTGGAGAGGGCAGCGGCTGCCTGCTTTGTCCGGGCGTAGACCATCACACCGCCTACGTTTTTGTCTAAGCGGTGGATGGGGAAGATGTCGCCGTCCAGCTGATCTTTCAACGCGGCGGGAACTTCCATTTCCGCATCAAGCCCCACGGGCTTGATGCAGACCACGATGCCGCGGTCGGAGTAGAGAATGTCCATAAATACCTCCGGTATAATTTGGAGTTAGGAGTGATAATAAATTCCTAACTCCTCATTTTATGTACCAGTATACCATAGATGTGGAAAAAGTCAAAATTCTTATTGTTGCGCTTGCAACTTTGGCGTTTTGGTGTATAATAGAGGGAAGATTGGAGGTAATAAAATGACGACAAAAGACTATCAGCGAAAATCCCCCCTGATGATTTTCCTGAGTTACTTCAAGAATCACAAGAGGCTCTTCGCCATCGACGTATTCTGCGCCGTGTGCATTGCGGGCATCGATCTGGCCTTCCCGCTGGTGACCCGAAGCGCGCTGTACGATATGCTGCCGGGGAAGATGTATCAGACCTTCTTTACGGTGATGATTTTGGTGGTAGCAAGCTATGTGCTGCGCTCCCTGATGAATTACATCGTGGCCTACTACGGCCACACCTTCGGCATCCGGGTGGAGGCGGATATCCGCCGGGACCTGTTTGCCCATATGCAGGAGCTGAGCTTTGACTTCTACGACCAGAACCGGACGGGACAGCTGATGAGCCGGCTGACATCCGACCTGTTTGAGCTGACGGAACTGGCCCACCATGGCCCCGAGGATCTGCTGACCTCGGTGCTGACCATCTGCGGTGCTCTTTTCGTTATGGGCTCCATCCGCTGGCAGTTGGCCATTGTGGTGGCTGCCATGATCCCTGTATTCCTGGTGGTGGTCATGCTTATGCGCAAGCATCTGAGCCGTGTCTCTCGGGCATCCAAGGAAAAGACCGGACACATCAATCAGGAGATCGAGAGCAGCCTGTCCGGTGTAAGGACAGCAAAGGCCTTTGCCAACGAGGATGTGGAAAGTGCTCGATTCAACGCTGCCAATGAGATCTACAAGACCTCTAAGCGGGAATTCCACAAGGCCATGGGCACCTTCCACAGCTCCGTGGAGTTCTTCCTGTGCAGCCTAAACGTGGTCATCATCGGCATCGGCGGCTACTATGTGATGAAGGGGGATATGGACTACCGGGATCTGCTGACCTTCAGCCTGTACATTTCCTCCTTTGTCAGCCCCATGCGCAAGCTCAGCAGCTTTTCTGAAATGTTTGCCAACGGCTTCGCGGGCCTGAACCGCTTTGTGGACATCATGCGCACCGAGCCCACCATCCAGGACAAGCCTGACGCGAAGGAATTGAAGAACGTGAAGGGTGCCATTTCTGTGAAAAAGGTTTCCTTTGCTTATGACGGCAATCTGGATGTACTCCATGAGGTGAGCCTGGAAGTACAGCCCGGTGAGACCGTAGCCATTGTTGGCCCCTCCGGCGGCGGCAAGTCCACCCTGTGCCAGCTGATCCCCCGGTTCTACGATGTGTCCACCGGCTCCATTGCGATCGACGGACTGGATATCCGGGACGTGACCCAGCGGAGCATCCATGAGAATATCGGCATCGTTCAGCAGGATGTGTTCCTGTTCGCCGATACCATTTTTGAGAACATCCGCTACGGCAAGCCCGACGCCACCATGGAGGAGGTCATTGAGGCCGCCAAGAAAGCGGAAATTTACGAGGACATCCAGGCCATGCCCGAGGGCTTCAATACCTATGTGGGCGAGCGGGGCACCCTGCTCTCCGGCGGACAGAAGCAGCGGGTGGCCATTGCGAGAATTTTTCTGAAAAATCCGCCCATCCTGATTCTGGATGAGGCCACCTCCGCCCTGGACTCCGTGACGGAAGCGAAAATTCAGCGGGCCTTTGATAACCTGGCCGTTGGCCGCACTACCCTGATCATTGCCCACCGTCTGTCCACCATCCGCAGCGCAAACCGCATCGTGTCCATCGCCGACGGCTACATCACCGAATGCGGCAGCCACGCCGAACTGCTGGAAAAGGGCGGCATTTACGCAGAGCTGTACAGAACCCAGAACGCGCTGGCCTTGGAGGCCCTGAAATGAGGGGATATCCCGACAGGGCGGAAGCAGAGCGGCTGGTGCGGGAAGCAGAAAGCCGCAATCCCGGCCCCTGGGGCATGAAACGCTATTTCGAGGAAAAAACCGGAACAAATATCTACGATATCGTGAAATAACCAAATGACCGCCGCAGAGCTTTACACGCTGCGGCGGTCGTGCGTTGAATGATGCACACTGTAGGGCGGGGTCAAGACCCCGCCCTACAGTGGAAAACGACAACTTACTTCATAACCAGCTCCCCATCCACGGCATCCACGGTGACCATCTGGCCGGGGGTGATATCGCCCCGGAGGATACGCTTGCTGAGCATGGTCTCCACCGTGTGCTGGACATAGCGGCGCAGGGGGCGGGCACCGTACTGGGGATCGTAGGAAGCGTCTACGATAGCACTCTTGGCGGCATCCGTCAGCTCCACGGTGATCTGCTGAGCTTCCAGACGGCTGTTCAGCTTGGCGATCTGCAGGTCGATGATCTTGGTCACATTTTCCTTCGTCAGGGGCTTGTAGAACACGATCTCGTCCAGGCGATTCAGGAACTCAGGCCGGAAGGAGCGGCGCAGCAGTGCCTGCACCTGTGCCTTGGCCCCCTCGTCGATGGTGCCGTCGGCATTGACGCCGCCCAGCAGGAACTCGGAGCCCAGGTTGGAGGTCAGGATCAGGATGGTGTTTTTGAAGTCCACCGTACGGCCCTGAGAATCGGTGATACGGCCATCATCCAGCACCTGCAGCAGCACATTGAACACGTCGGGATGGGCTTTTTCCACCTCGTCGAACAGCACCACGCTGTAGGGCTTCCGGCGGACGGCCTCCGTCAGCTGGCCGCCTTCTTCATAGCCCACGTATCCGGGAGGCGCGCCAATCAGCCGGGACACAGAGAATTTCTCCATATACTCGGACATATCGATACGCACCAGGTTGGCTTCATCGTCAAACAGTGCCTGGGCCAGGGTTTTGGCAAGCTCCGTCTTGCCCACGCCGGTGGGGCCCAGGAACAGGAAGGAGCCGATTGGCCGGTTGGGGTCCTGGATGCCGGCGCGGCTGCGCTGGATGGCCTCGGTAACGGCCTGGACAGCCTCGTCTTGGCCCACCACCCGCTTGTGGAGGGTCTCATCCAGGGTCAGCAGCTTTTCCCGCTCGCCCTGAACCAGCCGGGACACGGGGATGCCTGTCCAACGTTCCACGATCCGGGCGATCTCCTCGTCAGTGACCCGGTCCCGGAGAATGTTCCGCTCCTTAGCGGACTGGGCCCGCCGTTCCTCCTCTTCCAGCTGTTTCTGAGCCTCCGGCAGGCGGCCATATTTCAGTTCCGCTGCCTTTTCCAGATCATACTGCCGCTCAGCGGCTTCGATCTGGCGGTTCAAATCCTCGATTCGCTCCCGCAGCTGCTGGAGCTTTCCGATGGCGTTCTTCTCATTCTCCCACTGGGCTTTCATGGAATTGAAGGTATCCCGCTCCTCGGCCAGCTCCTTCTGCAATTCCGCCAGACGGCCCTTAGAGAGGGCGTCCTCTTCTTTTTTCAGGGCCGCTTCCTCGATCTCCATCTGGATGATCTTTCTGGAGACAGAATCCAACTCCGTGGGCATGGAGTCCATTTCCGTGCGGATCTGGGCGCATGCCTCGTCCACCAGGTCGATGGCCTTATCGGGAAGGAACCGATCGGTGATATACCGGTGGGACAGTGTGGCCGCGGCGATGATGGCGGAATCCGCGATTTTTACGCCGTGGAACACCTCGTACCGCTCCTTCAATCCACGGAGAATGGCAATGGTGTCCTCCACCGTAGGCTCGTCCACCTGCACCGGCTGGAACCGCCGCTCCAGAGCCGCGTCCTTCTCGATATACTGGCGGTACTCGTCCAGGGTCGTCGCGCCGATGCAGTGGAGCTCACCTCTCGCCAGCATGGGCTTCAACAGGTTGCCAGCATCCATGCTGCCCTCGGTTTTGCCCGCGCCCACGATGGTATGCAGCTCATCGATGAACAGGATGATCCGTCCGTCAGATTCCTTGACCTCATTCAAAACCGCTTTCAGCCGCTCCTCAAACTCACCCCGGTATTTTGCGCCCGCGATCAGCGCACCCATGTCCAGGGAGAAAATGGTCTTATCCTGCAGGGATTTGGGGACATCCTTCTTCACGATCCGCTGGGCCAGCCCCTCGGCAATGGCGGTCTTGCCCACACCGGGCTCACCGATCAGGACAGGGTTATTCTTGGTTTTCCGGGATAGAATTCGGATCACATTCCGAATCTCCTCGTCACGGCCGATGACCGGGTCCATCTTCTGCTCCCGGGCACGCTTGACCAGATCGGTGCCGTACTTCTCCAGGGCATCATAGGTGCCCTCAGGGCTGTCGGAGGTGACCCGCTGGTTGCCCCGGACAGCTTGCAAAGCTTTCAAGGCATTCTCTTTTGTAATGCGGTAGTTTTCAAATAGGTTCTTAACGCCGCCCCGGGCGGTATCCAACAGGCCCAGGAACAGGTGCTCCACGGATACGAACTCGTCCTTCATGTTCTTCGCCTGCTCTTCGGCGGCGGTGAAGGCGGTATCCACATCGGCGGAGATGTAGAACCGGTCCGCCTCCCGGCTGGTCTTGACTGCGGGAATCTTCCGCAGCTCCGTATTGGCGGCGGCTTCCAGGCTCTCCACCGTGATCTCCATTTTCCGCAGCAGCTGCGGGATCAGCCCACCCTCCTGCTGGATCAGTGCCAGCAGCAGGTGCACCTGCTCCAGCTGCTGATGGTTATTTTTAACAGCCAATTGCTGCGCGCTCTGGACAGCTTCCAGAGACTTCTGGGTATAGTTATTAAAGTTCATATAGCTATCCTTCCTTTCATTTTAGCACTCTCCGCAAGAGAGTGCTAATTCATTTATCTTTACTATACCCCTTTTTTTCAAAAAGTCAACCCCCGGCAGTCAAAAGCAACAAAATGTTCACAACTGGCTGATGTGCACAAAATGTGGGTTCCATTTTTTACCTGCTTAATACTTTTTTAATATATCTTCTCTAAATTTCTTAATACCCTTCCGATATAATGAAATTGTAAATAAAGGATTTCATTCTTTTTCATTTTCTTACCTCTCTTTTTCTCTGAAAGATCCTCGGTGCGGTCTGGTCAACCGTATCCGGGGATCTTTCATGTGGGCAGGAAAAATTCATTCCACACCTGGTCTGGTTTCGTTATACCAATGGGCAATGCTCGGTTCGTTACATTTTCTATGCAAAAAAGTGCTGCACAAAGGCGTGCAGCACTTTTTTTATTTCTGATAGAGGGAATAGAACAAAATCATAAAGATACCGGCGAGGGCCAGCAGGATGGCGGCCACCACATAGAGAAAGCCGTGGCTCTTGACGCGATTTGCCCTTTTGCGCTCCACGTATTCCTTGTACCGCTCCATTTTCGTCGCGGCAGTGGGGATCAGCATTTTGAAGGCGTTCACAGCCAAATACCCCACGCCGTCCAGCGCGCCATGATTGCTGAGTGTCATCAGAAGACCGAACATCAGCATCAGCAGACCGGGAATGGTGAAGGCATCGCAGAGGATCAGGTACAGATCCACAAGCTCCACTTCGCTGAGGTTTTTCATATCCACCCGCAGGGAAACGAAGGCATATGCGATTACCAGCCCCAATGCCAGCGCGACAGCACTTTTGATCAGGTTCCCGCGAAGGGTCTTGCTCACAGATTGAACTCCTTCTTGTACTGTGCCTCCTCTGCATCGTTGCAGTGGACAAAGTGACCGGGGATGATCTCACGCAGGGTGGGCTTGTCCACGGTGTAGTCGTGAGCGGCCAGGGAATTGTAGGTGATTCTCTGGCGGTTCTTCTCGGAGTGAGGATCGGGCAGAGGAATTGCGGACAGCAGGGAGCGGGTATAGGGGTGCATGGGATGAGCAAACAGCTCATCGGAGGAAGCCAGCTCCACCATCTTGCCGAAGTACATAACGCCGATACGGTCAGAGAAGTACTTGACCACGGACAGGTCATGAGCGATGAACAGGATGGTCAGATCCAAGGTATCCCGCAGCTCATTTAACAAGTTGATGACCTGGGCCTGGATGGAAACGTCCAGAGCGGAGATGGGCTCGTCGGCAATCAGCAGGTCGGGCCGCATGATAACGGCGCGGGCGATGCCGATACGCTGACGCTGGCCGCCGGAGAACTCGTGGGGGTAACGGCCCGCGTGCTCACGAACCAGACCGACCAGCTCCAGAATCTCATAGACCTTCTCATCGATATAGGCCTGATCCTTGATGCCGTTGATGACCAGGCCCTCGGCAATGATCTCCTTAACGGTCATACGGGGGTTCAGAGAGGCGATGGGATCCTGGAAAATCATCTGGATCTGGGTGATCAGCTTGGTGTTCTTATCGATATGCAGCTGATCCTTATACTGCTTCTGCAGCTTCTTCAGGGCCTCGGGATCGTTCTTGACGGCTTCCAGCTTGGGAGCGTACTCCTTCTCGGTCTTAGCCATCAGGGTCTTGGCGTACTCCCGGTCGGAGTGGTTATGGTCAAACTTGGCCTTTTCGATCTCCACCTTCATCTCAGCAATGGTAGCCTCGCACTTGGCGATCTTTTCCGCTGCGTCAGCCGCGCCGGACTTCTTCAGCTGCTTGATCTCTGCCTTGGCGGCCTTGATGGCATCCTTATAGCTCTGGGTACCGGCGCAAATGCGCTGACCCTTGAAATAGATGGAGCCGGAGGTGATGTCGTAAATCTTGATAATGGAACGGCCGGTAGTGGTCTTGCCGCAGCCGGACTCGCCGACCAAACCGAAGACCTCGCCCTTCTTGATCTCAAAGCTGACATCGTCAACAGCCTTGACGGGGCCGAAATACTGGCACAGGTGGTCAACCTTCAGCAGAGTCTCTCTCTCATTCACATTAGCCATTCTGTGCACCTCCTGCCTTCTGCTTCATTCTCTGGATACGGTCGGTGATGATCTTGGGCATCTCCACCTTGGGTGCATCGGGATGCAGCAGCCAGGTAGCAGCCTTATGGGTCTCGGAGATCTCGAACATGGGGGGCTGCTCCTCGAAGTCGATCTGCATTGCGTACTTATTTCGGGCGGCGAATGCGTCACCGACGGGGGGATAGATCATGTTGGGGGGCGTGCCGGGGATGGCATCCAGCTTTTCCTTGGTGTCCAGGTCAGGCATGGAGCTCAGCAGTGCCCAGGTATAGGGATGGCGGGGATCATAGAAGATGTCGTCGGCAGTGCCGTATTCCACGATCTTGCCGGCGTACATAACGGCAATGTCGTCAGCCATATTTGCCACAACGCCCAGGTCATGGGTGATGAAGATGACGGACAGGTTGCGCTCCGCTTTCAGACGGTTGATCAGCTCCAGGATCTGGGCCTGGATGGTCACGTCCAAAGCGGTGGTGGGCTCGTCACAGATCAGGATCTCGGGGTCAGCGGACAGGGCGATAGCGATAACAATACGCTGGCGCATACCGCCGGAGAACTCGAAGGGATACTGGTTGTAACGCATACGGGGCTCGGCAATGCCGACCTCTTCCATCAGCTTGATGGCCTTCTCCTTCGCCATGGCGGGAGTGACCTTATAGACCACCTTGGAAGCCTTATCCTTCAGGCTGTCGATGATCTCAATGCTGCGGGCATTGTAGTCCACCTGGTCAGCCACGGCAATGTTGGCCTCGTATCGGGCCTTCATGACAGTGATGACCTTCAGAATATCCTTCTTCAGATCCTCCAGATCGAAGACTACCTTGGGGATGACCTTCCAATCAACGGTCTTGCCACGGGCGATGAGAGCCTCGCGCTTTTTGGACTGACGTTCGTAGCGGGCCTCTTCCTTGGGGTTGTTCTTCTTGTAGAAGAAATACTTTTCGATGCCGTTATTCAGGCTGGAGCGGAAGGTATAGGCCACGCTGTCCTTGTTGATCTCCAGGCGGTCGATACCGGCCTCCACCTTGTCGGCCAGGGTCTTGGCATAGGCCAGGGCTTCCTTCTTCTCGAAGGTCCCGGCAAAATAGGTCTTGGCCTCCTCCAAAGTGGACAGGACTTCTTCCTTCTTCTCCAGAGCCTCCTGATAGGAGTGCTCAACGCCCTCGCTCTCCAGAGCGATGAACTCCTTCATAAAGTTCTCATCCAGGAACTTCAGTGTCATGGCGTTCAGCTCGGCAACGTTCATGTCATAGAGCTTTGCGTCGGGGTTCTTGAGCATATAGAAGCCCACACGGAAGAAATCAGGACGCTCCTGGGCGGTCAGCTCCTCCAGCAGGGCCTTTGCATCGCCAAAGACCTTCTCCAGGGATGCGGTCATGCCGTTCTCAGCCTTGTTGTTCTCAGCGGCGACCTTGGTGAATTCCTCAGCCAGCTTGCCAAGCTTTTCCGCATAGCCTGCAGTCAGGAAGGGATCCTTGATCTCCTTCAGCTTCTTGGCATAGCCCTTCAGGGTTGCCTTCAGATCCATCTTCTGCTTCTTGCTCAGCCGGAAGGACACATCTTCGATGGATTCCAGCATACCGAAGGCAGTAGAATGGGCGGTGTTATAGCTGTTTTCCAGCTTATTGGACTCGATGCAGAACTTATCGAAGGTATCGCACAGTTCCTTGGCCCGTGCCTCGTCACCGGAGGCAGCGACCATGTGCTGCTGCAGCAGCTTCAGCAGGGCGTTGAACTCGGCCTTGGCTTCCTTGCGGCTGGTCTTGTTTTTCAGCAGCATGGCCTCGGTGATCTGCTTGCCGATCTTGACGATGGGATTCAGAGAAGACAGAGGGTCCTGGAAGATCATGGAGACCTTGTCGCCGCGGATCTTGCACATATCCTCCTCACTGATCTTCAGCAGATCCTTGCCGTCGTACAAAATCTCGCCGCCCTCCACGATGGAGTTGCCGGCCAGAATACCAAGGATAGCCTTGGAGGTAACGGACTTACCGGAACCGGACTCGCCGACGATGGCGACGGTCTTGCCCCGCTCCAGGTCAAAGGAAATGTCCCGGACTGCCTTCACATTACCGCTGGAGGTACGGAAGGAGATTTTTAAATTTTTAACTTCTAAAATCTTATCCATAGTTTACTCCTCCACGCCGCGCAGTGCGGGGTTAAATGCGTCACGCAGGCCGTTGCCGAACAGGTTGAAGCAGATCATCAGCAGAGAGATGACGATTGCGGGGTAGATCATCAGGTGGGGGTAGTTGGTCCAGATGGTGCTGGCGTCAGACAGCAGAGTACCCAGAGAGGTGGTCTCGGCGGTGCCCAGCTTGACAATGCCCAGGAAGGACAGGTTGGACTCAGACAGCATGGTGCTGGGGATAGCCAGTGCCGCAGAGGTGATGATGGTACCCAGAGAGTTGGGGAAAATATGCTTCCAGATAATACGGCGGTCGCGGGCACCCAGGGTGCGGGCTGCCATAACGTATTCCTGGGTCTTGAAGCGGTAGAACTGGGTACGGACACGGGATGCAGTGCCGATCCAGCCGGTAACAACGTAGGCAAAGAGCAAACAGGGAATGGGGCCCAGCTTTGCCGACAGGTGGATCTGGAACAATGTTGCGACCACGATGAAGGGCACATTGGCCAGGATATCGGAAATACGCTCCAGAACGATATCCACGGTACCGCCGTAGTAGCCTTCCACCGCGCCGTACATGGCACCCAGAACAAAGTTGATGACACACACGAACACGGCCACCATCAGGGACAGCTTGATACCGCCTGCGATACGCAGTGCCAGGTCATAGCCCTGGGTGTCGGTGCCCATGATATAGTCAGGGGTGAAACCGTACAGGTACTGATAGTAGTTGTAGTACAGAACGCGAACCTTCAGCTGAGCAGTCTCCAGCGTGCCGCCGCCGGTGTACTCATAGTAGATGGGGTCGCCGTTGGCATCCCGCTTGTAGTTATCCTCCAGCACCATGCCTTCACCGAATTCAACGGTGGTGGCCATGCCGTCGGAATCCAGCACAACAGGGGTACCCTTGCTGGACTTGTACCAATAGTTGGCATCCTGGGCATCCATGTTCCACTTGTTGTCCTCGATCAGGGGGTACAGGACCTTCTTGCCGGTCTCCTCTTCCCAGGCCTGGATCTTAGCCAGCTCGGACTGGGGAATGGAACGGTAGAAGAAGCCAACCTCCAGATAGGTGTCAATCTCACAGGTGTAGTTCTTAGATTCCTTCTTGCCGGGGCCAATGATGGTCTTGGCATCGCCGATTTTGTTCATGGGCTGGTATTCACTTTCCATGCCCTGCTCCAGGCTGATGCCCTCACCGGCCCAGTCCTCGGCACCGATGCCGATGGCCACGTTCTTGATGAGGCCCTTTTCGGAGAAGTCACGCTCCACGCCGCCGTCAAAGATGCCGTACTCAGCCAGAGCGGCAATACGGGCAGGCTTCTTGGCATACAGGTTCACCATGAAGGTATGGTCGTGAGTGGTAACGCACAGAGGGAACAGGAAGGCGTACATAATGATCAGCACAATGATCACGGTAGCCACAACGGAAGCCTTACTCTTGCGGAAGCGGATCCAGGCATCCTTGAAGTAGCCAATGGGCTTATCCTCGAACTTCTGGTCAGTCAAACGCTCACCAGCGTTGACAAAGGCAAACTTTTCCTTGGGGATATGATTATAGTTCTTATTGTTCTCTGCCATAAAATCACTCTCCCATTCTGATACGGGGATCGATGAAGCCGTAGCTCAGATCGACCACGATACCGGCCAGCAGACCGATGAAGACATAGAATACACAGTCCATCATGAACACGTCATAGTCGAACAGCTGGATAGACTGCAGATACAGCTGACCAACGCCGGGGATGGCGAAGATCTGCTCGATGATGAAGGAACCGCCCAGGATGCCGATGAAGCTGGAAATGATCATGGGCAGGATGGGCACCATGGCATTCTTCAGGGCATGGCGGGAAGTAGCCTGGGCCCGAGTCAGGCCCTTGGTGCGGGCCAGCAGCATATAGTCGGAGGTCAGGGTCTCCGTCAGCTCGGCACGGGTGAAACGGGTCATTCCCGCGATGGTGCCGAAGGACAGAGCCAGGATGGGGGCGATCATGGAATAGAACATCTTCCAGGTGAACCAGGAGCCGCCGGCATCCGCCAGGGAATAGACCTGCAGGGGCAGCCAGCCCAGCTTGAAGTACAGGAAATACTGCACCAGGAAGGCGTAAACGTAGGCAGGCACGGAGACGAAGACCATAACTGCGGTGGAAATCAGAGAATCCTGCCACTTATTCTTCTTGATAGCGGCATAGATGCCCAGAACGATGCCCACGGGGATAGAAATGATCAGGGAGTAGAAGTTGACCATAACGGTGGGCAGCAGACGGCCGGTCAGCAGATCCCATGCGGGCTCACGGAAATCAATGTACCAGGAGGTACCCCAGTCCCACTTGGTAAAGATGTTGCGCAGATAGATACCAAACTGCACGATCAATGGCTCGTTATAGCCAAGAGCATCCCAGCGGGCGGCAATGAGCTCGGCCTGGACTCTATCGGTAGGCAGCTCACGGGGCAGGATACGGATCAGCACAAAGCAGATCGTTGTGATGACGAAAAGCGTAAAGAACATCAGAACGATACGCTTGATCACGTATTTTGTCATTTTCATATGCGTTCTCTCCTTCGGGATATTTCTGGATCAGAGAAAAAAGCTGCTGTTCTTCGCTACGGATTTATCCGCAACCGGCCTAAGCCCATAGCGAAAAACAGTAGCAAATCGAAGTGCTATTCTCATGTACACAGCACGCGTACATTTGTAACAGCACTGTGTTTTTAGCGTAGATGCCCAAAATTTGACCAAAGCCAGGAGGGGCCTAAGCCCCCCCTGGCGATCGTCTAGGGGAAACAGTTGAACTTTGATCTACAGATTATTCGTAGCTCAGAGTGCCGCCCTGCTCAGCAACGTAAGCAGTCCACTCAGCATCGGTGTAGTTGTAGGTCATCAGCTCCAGGCCACCGAAACCGTACATGATGTTGTACTCGTCGGTGTAGTACTCACACTGATAGGACACCAGCTCAGCAGAGGTGGTGGAGCACAGAGGAATACGGTAGACGAAGTTCAGATAAGCCTCTTCCATGTTGGCCAGGATCTGCAGCTTGGTCTCGAAGGACTCGTTAGCCAGATCGCCGGAGCCGACCATGCAGCCGGACCACTCCTGCCAAGTCTTGGTGATTTCCTCACCGTTGACAGTCAGGGTCAGGGTCTCGGTCTTGGGATCCCAGCAGCCAGCCTCATTGATGGAGTACTGATCGGGATCGCAGTAGACCTGGAAGTTACGGAAGGGATAGAAGGCAGCACCGCCCCATGCGCCGTAGCCGATAGCGAACTCGCCATTGGCAACGTCGTCGTAACGGCTGGTCAGGTTACCGACAGCCTCCAGCTCGATGGTGCCGAAGCCGGAACCCTCAGCGGCGGCGTTGATGTACTTGTTCATCAGAGCCAGCTGCTGGTTGTCGGAGGAGGTCAGAGCACCCTTAGCCCAACCGATACGGATGTGGATGGGATCACCAGCGGTGTACAGGCCGTCAGCGACCAGCTGATCGCAAGCGGTCTTCATCAGCTCCTGAGCAACGGTCAGGTTGTAGCCGTTGATGGAAGCGTAAGCAGCATCCAGGTCAGCGTAGGGAGTGCCCTCGCCGTACTCAACACCGTAGTAGTTGACGATAGCCTGCTTAGCGGGGTCGGAGTTACGGTAGGAGGAGGTGGGATCGTTGTAAACGTCGTAGTAGTACAGGCTGTTCAGCATGGAGTAAGCGGGCAGGTAGCCGGCGGTAGCACCGACGAACTCGTCACGGTCAATAGCCAGGGAGAAAGCCTTACGGAAGTTGATGTTGGACAGAACAACGGAGTTGGTGTTGCCCTTAGAGGCATCCATGGTCTTCAGGTTCTCCAGACCGCAGTTGAAGAAGAAGGACATGGTGTAGGTCTCGGGAGCCTTGTACAGCTGCTCGGAAACAGCGTAGGTGGGCAGATCGTCAGCGGTGGGTGACCAGCCGGACAGCTCGCCCTTCAGGAAGGCCTGCTTTGCGGCATCGGGGTCCATAACGTCGATGACGATACGGTCAGTCTGGTAAGCGGTGACGTTCTCGCCATCAACCAGGTAGTCGGTAACAGCGGTCAGAGTGCCGTCAGCGTTCTTGGTGTACAGGTAGTAGTTCTCGTTCTTGACGTAGACAACCTGCTTGCCGTCCTGCAGGGACTCCATACGGTAGGGGCCGTAGGACATGGTGGTCTCCAGGGAGGTGTTGTAGTCGGTGGTGACCAGGGTACCGGTGGTATCCTTACCAGCCTCGTACAGATCCTCGTAGACCAGCCAGTTGGAGGTCATGGAGGTCATGAAGTAGTTGTAGTCGATCTGGGTCTGGTTGACGTAACGGATGGTGTAGTCGTCGACCTTGTAGCAGCCAACCACATCATAGGTAGCACCCATGTCTTCGTTGGCCTGGTAAACAACTGCGTAAGACTCGTAGCCGCCGCCAACTTCCAGGTAGGGGCCGTAGCCTGCGTACAGGGAAGCACCGGAGAACTCGTCGTCGCCAGCACCGTCAGCGGAGTAAGCAGTCTCGTCGGTGATGGAAACGTACTGGGGACATGCGTTGCCCTCAGCGTCGATGTAGCCTTCAGCACCCCAGAAATCCCAGCAGTTGATGTACACTTCGCCAGCTGCAGCAGCGTCAGCCAGGGAAGCGTAGACATCGGTGTAGGCAACGTACATACCCTCGTCCAGAGAGTAGTAGTACTTTGCGCCGCCTGCAACTGCGGACTCACCTGCGTAGTACAGGTTAGCACGGTAGTTCTTCATCTCGGGGTTCAGCAGCTGCTGCATGGAGTAGATGTAGGAATCAGCGTTGATGGGGGTGCCATCTTCCCACTTCATGTCGGGGTTCAGAGCAATCTCGAAGACGAAGCCATGCTCAGTCTCCTCAGCGGTCTGGCCCTCGGGCAGGGTGACGTCGTACTTGGTCAGGTCATCCTGATGATCAGCGGTGACGTCGGTGATGGCGGTAGCTGCAACGTAGACCCACTGATAGACGCCGTTGACGGAGTCCTCGATGGACATGGTTGCAAAGGGAGAGGACACGTAGGCGAGCATGGAGTCGTCAGCGGAAGTGTCCCATGCGTGGGGGTTCCAGTTGGAGCCCAGAGCGGTGGTGCTGGACCGGTAAGTGTAGTTGTACACAGTGCCGGTAACCTCGGGAGCTTCAGTAGCACCGTCGGTTGCGGGGGTAGTTTCAGTGTTGTTGTTGCCGCAGGCAGCCAGGGACAGAACCATGGTCAGAGCCAGCAGCAGAGCCAGAAACTTCTTCATTTTCTTGCCTCCTATAAAATTTATTTACTCATGGATACGACTCACTGGGAGACCGCCGTGCCCTTCACACCGCCCCTTAACGGTGCTTCCGGGCCCGAAAATCTCACTTTTTACCCCTCCATTTTGTTAAAAAAGGAGAAGGCGGAAGATTCACGAATAAATTTGCATATATTTTACCCTGTCCGTCCTAGGATGTCAAATGTTTTTGTACATTTCGTCATCTTTCCTATAACCGCTTAAAGATTTCTTAATAATTTGTGCAGAAAGACGAATGTTCAAAAAATAATTATAAAAAATGTTTACAGGGGACGGATTTCCCCATCCCCTGTAAGAAAATGGCAGGATTTCCCGCCTCAACTTGCCTGTCTTTCCATGCAAAGCAGAACGCTTTGAGTGAATTTTTCATTTGCCTGGAATGTGTTGTAGGGGAGGGACAAGCCCCTCCCCTACTGTGTAACAGCATATGTTCCCGCAGGTGCATCAGGTTTGCAGCTTCCGCGCCTTATACAGCTTATACATCTCCTCCACCGCAAGGCGGGTCTTGGCCACCATGGCGTTACCCTTGGGGAAGCAGTAATATAGATGCCCGTTGTCGCCGATGCAGATGGTGTCCGCAATCTCGTACCAATAGTAGTCGGCGTACAGACCGTAGCAAGCCTGGGGCTTTTGGGTGTAATTCAGCCGCCCATCGCAGCCAGTGAGGATGAAACCTTTCCGGTCATGGGTCAGGTGGCCCTCCCCTACCTTATAAATGGCCTTGAAATCCACCAGCATGGCGATATCCACATCGATATCCAGCTGATAAGTACCGTCCAGGATCTCCTGCCGAACCCGATCCCGCTCCCAGGCGTACCAGTCGGGTATATGGGGGAATTCCGTCTCCCCTGAACTGGCTTTCAGCTCTCCCAAGGGGGTCAGCTCCCAGGTTTTGCCGCAGTGCTTGCAGGTAAGAGTGGTACCCTTGCCCACCGTCTCCCCCTCCGCGCCGCAGTGGGCACATTTATAAAGGATACGGTTCAGACCATCCGCCCGGAAATCATCGGTGATCTCCAGCCCCTGCTCCTTCTGCCACTTAAAGTGGTCGAAGCCGAAAGCAGCGTCCAGGCCATCGGAAAGCTCCTTGACGGACTTCTCCTTGATCTCCTCCCGGGTATACAACAGCCGCACCTTGGCGGAAACGGGCACGCTTTTGCGTACCTGTAACTCATTATATAAGGGATTACGGGAGAAGGCACCGAAGGTCTCGATCATCACCACAGGTACATCAAACTTTTTCAGCAGCACGCCCATCTTCCGGGGCAGGGCCGTAGCGGTGCCGTCAAAGGAGTAGCTGGCCTCGGGATACATGAGGATACTGGTCTTCAGCTCCTTCAGGCAGTAGTTCATATCCTGGATCAGTCCCAGGTCGGTGACGAACTTCTGGGTGGGCACGCAGCCGATGGTCCGCATCAGCCAGCCCATCAGCCCCCAGAAGCCCACGAAGGCATCGCTGGTGCAGATGATATTGAAGGCCCGGGGATACAGAATGCGGTAGGCGATCTGCATATCCAGAAAACAGGAGTGGTTCATCAGGATCAGACAGGGCTCGTCCTTCGGAAGCTCCTCCATCCGTTCGGATTCATAGGTGAATTTCGTTCCCGCCATACCGAATATGGTCAGCAGCCGGATCAGGCTGCGCCAAAAGATACCCGGCTTGCGGGGGTGTTTATGGGCATATCGAGGCAGTGCCATAACCTTGTCAAAGTCCATTGTCCTGACAGTGGTCTTCATATGGGTACACGTCCTTCCTTATCTGTTTTTGTCTTCTTTCCATACGGAAGCATTATACTACATGTGCGGGATTTTCGTCAAGTTTTGTTCCTAATTTACCTAAAGCGGGGTGGTTCGTATCTATATTCATCAATTCGCCGTTTATCTGCATATTTATTCAAATTATCTTATGAATATTTTTAGTGTATAGTTGAATATATTCTGCTGTTTTGTATGTTTTTGTGCGAATTAGCCCATGAAAAATCATTTTATTCCCATATGATTGGATATTCCCCCAATTGACGTTGTATATTATTCGCAGTATAATTCACTACATCAATCCACCCCATGACCTGGGGTATCTGAAAAGGAGAAGATGAATTATGAAAAAGATGTTCGCTCTGATGCTGTCTGTTCTCATGGTTGCCTGCCTGTTCGCGGGCTGCGGTTCCAACGACGCCGCCAATGACCTGAATACCGTCGAAGCAGGCAAGCTGATCATGTCCACCAACGCCGCATTCCCTCCCTACGAGATGGTCGCCGATGACGGCAGCTTCGAGGGTATCGACGTGGAGATCGCCGGTGCCATCGCTGAGAAGCTGGGCCTGGAGCTGGTCGTTGACGACATGGACTTCAACGCCGCTCTGCTGGCTGTCCAGGAAGGTAAGTCCGATATGGTCATGGCAGGCGTTTCCGTCACCCCCGACCGTGAGCTGGTCATGAATTTCTCTGACAGCTACGCCACCGGCGTGCAGGTGGTCATTGTCAAGGAAGGCTCCGATGTGACCATGGACAACCTGGGCGATCAGATGATCGGCACCCAGGCCGCCACCACCGGCTACATTTACGCATCCTCCACCCCCGAGGACGGCGGCTACGGCGAGGATCACGTCATTGCCTATGACAACGGTGCCAGTGCCGTTCAGGCTCTGATGAACGGCCAGGTGGACTGCGTCATCATCGACAGCGCACCCGCTCAGGAGTATGTCGCCGCCAACCCCGGCCTGACCATCCTGGAGGGCACCTGGGTTGAGGAGGAGTACGCCATTGGCCTGAACAAGGAGAACACCGCCCTGCTGGAGGCTGTCAACAACGCCCTGGCTGAGCTGACCGCTGATGGCACCGTTCAGTCCATCATCGACAAGTACATCTCTGCGGAATAAAAACGAACCCAACAGGGGCGGCACACAGCCGCCCCTTGGGCTCGTTTTTAGTGAATTTAGTGAATAATGAATAGTGAATAGTGAAGAATGAATAATTAAGGAGTGCCCTTCGGGCACCATTTAAAATCATCGCGGAGCGATACCACAACTATTCATTATTCAATATTCATTATTATCTCTTATCTAATAAAATACATAAGGAGTGAGTCTGTGGAGCAATATGAGCTTTGGAAAACCCTGATCCGGGAAGGTGCGGACGTTACCTTCTGGCAGGAATTCTACGTAAAATTCTATCAGGCCTTTATTGAGGGCGACCGGTGGAAGCAGTATCTGAACGGTGTGGGCACCACCCTGCTGGTCACCGCCATGGCACTGGGCATCGGCATCGTGCTGGGCATCGTGGTGGCCATGATCCGCACCGCCCACGACCAGCAGCGTGCCAACCTGCTGAGCAACACCCAGCGGCTGAAGGTCATGCTGGGCAAAATGAAGGGTACCATCCCCAAAGACAAGAAGATCCTCTTCCGCAATCCCCTGCTGGGACTGCTGAACCTGATCTGCAAGGTCTATGTCACCGTCATTCGGGGCACCCCCATGATGGTGCAGCTGCTAATCATGGGCTTCGTCATTTTCTCCTTCAGCCGGGAGTACACCATGATCGGTGCCCTGACTCTGGGCATCAACTCCGGCGCGTATGTGGCAGAAATCATCCGGGGAGGCCTCATGTCCCTGGACCCCGGCCAGATGGAGGCAGGGCGGAGCCTGGGCCTGAACTACATTGATACCATGCGCTTCATTGTCATTCCCCAGGCCTTCAAGGCCATTCTTCCCTCCCTGGGCAATGAATTTATCATTCTGCTGAAGGATACCTCCCTGATCACCGTCATCGGCGGCAAGGAGCTGGTCTACGCCGCCCAGGCTATCTACGGCCGGACCTACGAGCAGATGTTCCCCCTGATCGGTATTGCCTGCGTTTACCTGGTGCTGGTCATCATATTCAGCTGGCTGGTTGGCATCTTAGAAAGGAGGCTGCGTCAAAGTGATCGACGTTAAAAACCTGACCAAATCCTTCGGCGACCTGCTGGTGCTGAACAATATTTCCGAGCATATCTATCCCGGCGAAAAGATTGTTATCCTGGGCCCCTCCGGTTCCGGTAAATCCACCTTCCTGCGGTGCCTCAACCAGATGGAGACCCCCACCGAGGGCACCATCACCTTTGACGGCATGGAGGTTACGGACCCCAAGGTAAACATCGACGCTATCCGCCAGAAGATGGGCATGGTGTTCCAGCATTTCAACCTGTTCCCCAACATGACCATCAAAAAGAATATCACCCTGGCCCCCGTCCGTACCGGCCTGATGACCCAGGCAGAAGCCGACGAAACCGCCATGCAGCTGCTGCGCCGTGTCGGCCTGGAAGAGAAAGCCGATGCCTACCCCGCCCAGCTTTCCGGCGGCCAGAAGCAGCGCATCGCCATCGTCCGGGCCCTGGCCATGAATCCCAAGGTGATGCTCTTCGACGAACCCACCTCCGCACTGGACCCGGAAATGGTCGGCGAGGTGCTGAACGTTATGAAGGAGCTGGCCGCCGAAGGCATGACCATGGTGGTGGTCACCCACGAAATGGGCTTCGCCCGTGAAGTTGGCAGCCGCATCCTCTTTATGGATGAGGGCAAAATCGTGGAACAGGGCACCCCCGACGAAGTCTTCAACCACCCCCAAAACCCCCGGCTGCAGGATTTCCTGTCCAAGGTTTTGTAAAATATTAAGGATTCCTCCGGGTGCTCTCGCACCCGGAGGAATTGCATTTTGTCCGCGGTTATGATATAGTTAAGAAAATTGTTATTTTTACAGCGATCCAATCGGAGGCGAACCCCATGTCTGAGCAGAAGTATATTTACGTTCTCTTCTCCGCCACGCCCTACCGCATGGGGCGCATGATACGCGTGGTCACCGGCGAGCCCTATAACCATGTTTCCATCGCCCTGGAGGAAGACCTGAAGGAGCTGTACACCTTCGCCCGCCGCTATTACCGCACCCCCTTCTACGGCGGCTTCGTAACGGAGCACCCCTACCGCTACCACCACAACGGCTCCACCGCTACCATCCGCCTGTGCCGCCTGCCCGTATCCGAAGAGCAGTGGCAGCAGCTGCGGCAGCGGATAGCGCACATGAGTGTCCATTCGGGCCGCTACCTGTACAACCACCTGTCCGCCCTTCTGGCTCCCCTCCACTGCAAGGTCACCGTCCGGGATGCCTTCACCTGCGCCGAGTTCACCGTCAGCGTCTTACAGGAGCTGGGCTATGACTTTTCCAGCCGAAAGTTCTATACCATCGGCGATATTGACGAAAAGCTGGCAGATTTCCGATTCTACGACGGTGATTTCCCGGTACCTCCGGAGGAGGACACACTGTTCTTCGCGCCCCGGCCGGTTTCCGAGACGCTCTATTGCAGCACCCGGGATATTCTCCGCCTGATCTGGCGCAAGGCTTCCACATAACGTTCCCAGTTACGTCCATTTTTTGTCAATACCAACTGTAGGGCGGGGTCATGACCCCGCCCTACGTTATTTCTTATTTTACGATACTTCTATTCCAGCACATGCTCCAATCCCATCTGCAGGATGGTCAGCACATGGTCATCGGCCAGGGAGTAGAGGATATTCTTTCCCTCCCGGCGGAATTTGATCAGGTGCATCTGCTTCAATATCCGCAGCTGATGGGAGATAGCACTCTGGCTCAGCTCCACCGCCTCGGCAATATCGGTCACGCACAGCTCCCGGCCCACCAGCAGCGACAGGATATGCACCCGGGTCGGGTCGGCAAAGCCTTTGAACAGCTCCGCAATATCGTCCATCGTCTCTTTTTCGGGAACACGCTCCATCCGGGCACCTCCTTCACAGTTTTCTCTATTTTAGCCCAAAACCGCCAGAAACGCAACCTTTTATTTTCTTTGTCTCCGCCGCAATATCGGAGGCAAAGAATTTTTTGGTTTTCCGCAACATTGGGGCACTTTCTTCCGTATCTTATACTGTACAGACAGCTTCTTCGACGGCCTTTTGCAGCGCGTCCGCCACGGGCAGCATCTTTTCCTCTTTCAGCTTTTCCACCCTGCGGTCGTAGGTCAACAGGCCGTTGATCTCGTCCTCCACGTCGCTGACCTGGGTGTAAACGGCGGCGCAGAGGCCCTTTTTCGCATTGGGAACCACCTGCTCCATATACACTTTCGCCACCGCGTCACAGAAGGCGTTCAGGTCGTCATAGGAGCCGTAGCCGTATTCCTTATCGGTGTTGAAGATATGGCCCTCCACCTTATAGGCGAAGCCGCCGAACTCGGAGAGCACCAGGGGCTTATCCTCCGCCTTGAGGTTCACCTTGCGGAAGTACACATGGCGGCTGTCCACATCGGTCTTTTTCCTGCGGAACCAGCCGGAAGTGGCGTCGATCCAGCGGGTGTCGTCCAGCTTCCGAAGCTGCTCATAAACGCTGTCGCTGTCAAACTGGCCCCAGCCCTCATTGAAAATCGTCCAGTAGAAAATGGAGGGATGGTTTTTCAGCTGGTTCACGGTGGCTTTCATGCCCGCGAGGAAATTACGCCGCACATTTTCGTCCTTATGGAGCCCCTTGTCCGGCATGATCTTCTGGTAAGTAAGGGAAATGGTGGGCAGTACCGTATCCCGGACATAGCCGTAATCTCCGTTGTTTACCATATCCTGGAACACCACCATGCCCAGCCTGTCGCACTGATAATAAAATTCCTCCGGCTCCACCTTAATGTGCTTGCGCAGCATATTGAAGCCCAGCTTCTTCATGGCGAGGATGTCGTCGGCATAGCACTCGGGCGCGGCGGGGGTGAACAGGCCGTCAGGCCAGTAGCCCTGATCCAGCAGGCCGTGGAAGAAGTAGGGCTTGCCGTTCAGGCACAGCCGCCGGTATTCGCCGATTTTCTTGATTTCCAGTGTCCGCAGGGCGAAGTAGGATTCCACCTTATCCTCCCCGGCAGTGACGGTAAATTCGTACAGATAGGGGTCCTCAGGGCTCCAAAGACGGGGATTTTCCGGGGAAATGGTCACTTTTCCGTTTTTCAGTGAATACTCCCCCAGACCCGCCACGGTGACGGTGCCGGGAATATCTTTACCAATATCGATGGTAACAGAGGTGCCCCGGTTTTCGATATTCAGCTTCTCGATATAGGTTTCCGGCACGCTTTCCAGCCAAACCGTCTGCCAGATGCCGGACACAGGTGTGTACCACATGCCGCCCCGCTTCAAAACCTGCTTGCCATAGGGCACGGACAGATTCCGCAGATCGTCGGTGCAGCGGACTTCAAGAGTATTTTCCGGCCGCAACGCACCGGTGATATCCAATGAGAACGCTTCATACCCGCCGAAATGGCTGCCCACTGCTTTTCCGTTGACGAACACCTCCGCCTTCTGATCCGCCGCGCCGATGTGCAGCAGCACCCGGCCCCGGTGAAAGCCCTCAGGCAGCGTGAACGTGCGGCGGTAGCTGAGGGTGCTTCCCTCGGGAAAATGCTCCTTGATCCCGGACAGCAGGCTTTCCGGGCAGAAGGGCACCAGAATTTTGCCCTTTTCCACATTATTTACGAAAAATGCCCATTCTCCGTTTAAGTTTATGCAGGAATCCCGCTTCATCTGGGGACGGGGATAGACCGTCCAGGGCTTACCGGAAAGGGCCTCTCCCCGGGCCGTATAGAGATCATGCAGCATAGATTTTCTCCTCATTGTTCCATATCATTGCAAGCCAGTACTCATGCGGCTCCGCGTCGGAAGCCGCCCTCGCGGTAATCATACTGATTTTCTCTGCTAATTTACCACACCCGGGAATGTGTGTCAAGGACAGGGGGATGCCTGCTTTTCCCATCGACATTTTCTTTTAATTCTTCTTAAAAATACTTTGCAAATGACAATAAATGTGATATAGTATAGTGAGTTTATTATGACAACCTATGCTTAAATACAAGAAGAGGCGAAAATATGAAAGACTTATCCAAAATTTCGGTGGTTCTCCCCTCTCTTGACCCGGACGAAAAGCTCATTGCCGTGGTAGACGGCCTGCTGGAATACGGCTTTTCCGACATCATACTGGTCAACGATGGCAGCAAACCCGAAAACTTACATTATTTTACCGACCTGGCGGCGCAGCACCCCCAGATCCACCTGCTGCACCATGAGGTGAATAAGGGCAAGGGCGCGGCCCTGAAAAACGCCTTCCGGTGGTTCCTGGAAAACCGCCCAGAGGGCTTCGGCGTTGTCACCGTAGACGGCGACAACCAGCACCATCCCGCCGATACCCGAGCCTGCTGCGAGCATATGCTGGAAACCGGAAACTGCGTCCTCGGCTGCCGGGACTTCTCCCAGCCGGATGTCCCTCCCAGAAGCCGCTTCGGCAACCGCACCACCTCCCTGGTGTTCAAGCTCTTTGTGGGCATGACCATTTCCGACACCCAGACCGGCCTGCGCGCCCTGCCCCGTCAGGCACTGAAGACCCTGGTGAATGTCTACGGCGACCGGTTTGAGTACGAAACCAACATGCTGCTGGCCTTTAAGGACAACGCCATCCCCTTTGACGAGGTAAAGATCCGCACCGTGTACATCGAGGAAAACAAAAGCTCCCATTTCCGCACCTTTGTGGATTCCTGGCGGATCTACAAGCTGATCCTGGCCCACTTTTTTCGCTACACCCTGAGCTCTCTCGTCAGCGCGGTGGTGGACACCGGTGCCTACTCCCTGCTGAGCGCGCTGCTCCATGGGCTGCTCAGCGGCTTTGCCCTCACCGCCGCTGCGGGCGTGGGCGCGAGAGTGGTCTCCTCTCTCTTAAACTTCTTTATGAACAAGAAGCTGGTGTTCCAGACCAAGGTGGACACCAAACAGGCCCTGCTCCGCTACTATATGCTGGCCCTGCCCCAGATGGCGGCACAGGTGCTGCTGACCCAGGGTGTTTACGCCCTGTTCTCCATCGGCGACAATGCCGGATTCCTGCGTACCCTGATCTATACCGTGGTCATGGTGGCCCTGTATTTCGTAAGCTACATGATCCAGCAACGCTGGGTCTTTGCCCCGCAAAAATCCAAATAAGAGCCATGAGGTTGTAAAAGTATGAGCAAGAAAAATAAGACTCCCGAAATGACGCCTCCCGTGGATGAGGCTTCCGCCGTGGCTGTGAAGCAGCCCAAGAAGAAAAAGAAGAAGGGCAGCGGCCTGATGGGACGGATCATCCGCCGGTTCTTCCTGCTGCTGTTCACCGTCATCGTGCTGGTCGTGGTGGCACTGTGCATGGTTCTGAACCTGATCTTCAACGGCCCCTCCCCCGCCGCCCGTGACGTGCTGACCATGTCTCTGCTGGAACCCAGCGGCACCAAGTGGATGCCCGGCCTCTTTATGAGCGACGAGCTGGTAGAGGAGATCCGCTCCAAGCAGGGTGCCGAGCTATCCAGCGACGTCAGCGACGGCTCCAGCGTCATCATCAAGAAGAACAATACCGTTTCCGGCGGAAACGACGAATTCGCCGACTACCCCGACGGCATCTACATCGAGCGCATCTCCGGCAAAACATACACCGCCCATGTGATGATCATTGAGGATCCCACCCGGGTCTACATGGCCACCTCCACCGAAAAGTATTCCACGTCCATCCCCGGCACCCGGATCACCGACGAGATTGAGACCGAAGGTGCCATCGCCGCCATCAACGCCGGTGCTTTCTATGACGACGGCACCGCCAACGCCATCGTCGGCTCCGTTCCCGCAGGCCTGGTCATCGTGGACGGAGAGGTAAAGTCCAACGCTTACCATGGTCTGGTTCCCGAAGAGGGCTTCGCCGGCTTCAACTCCGAAGGCAAGCTGATCGTCGCCAAGTCCATGACCCCCGAGCAGGCCAAGGAATACGACATTCAGTACGGCTGTGAGTTCGGCCCCGTTCTGATCATGGACGGCCAGATCAATCAGGAGGCCTACAACACCAATTCCGGCTGGAACCCCCGTACCGCCATCGGCCAGCGTTCTGACGGCACCGTGATCTTCCTGTGCGTAGACGGCCGCCAGGCAGGTTCCGTGGGTGGAACCTATGCCGATGTCATCGACATCATGATCGAGTACGGCGCGGTGAATGCCTGCAACATGGACGGCGGTTCCTCCTCCGTCATGCTGTACCGGGATACCTACGGCCTGTATGGCGAGGCAGGTCTCGTCCAGATGATCAACAACTATTCGCTGCTGCAGTCCCAGCCCAGAAAGATGCCCAACTTCTGGATGGTGCGGCCCGCAAGTGAGGAGTAAGCCATGTACAAAGGAAAATTTGATCAGAAATCCAAAAAATCCTCTGTCTCCATTGAGGACATCGTTGCCCAGCGCAACAGCACCCCCCCGAAGAAGCGTCCCGCTCCCCCTGTGGAGGAGCCCGAGATCCTGCGCAAGACCCCTGCCGCCGAGCCCATCCCCGAAAAGGTGGCTGTCCGGGTCCACTCCAAGCAGAGTGCCAAAGAGCCTGAGATCCTCACCCCGAAAAAGGCCCCCGCTGCCGAGCCCATCCCCGTCACCGAGACCGTTCCCCCCAGAAAGCAGCCTGCCGCCCCCACCGCTCCTGAAAAGAAGAAAAAGAAGGGCCCCCGCCTGGGCGGCGTGATCTTCTATACCTTCTATTTTATGTTCATCCTGCTGTTCTTCGCCGCCCTGCTGGTGGGTCTGAAGTGGCTCCAGGGTTGGCTGGTGGACTATGAGAACGCCCAGCCTACCGTCAAGGCCCAGCAGGTCTACGACCAGGTCTTTGCCGATCCCGACTGGGCCGCCCTCTATAACGCCGCGGGCGTGGAGGACACCAAGTTCGTGGGCATCGAGGAATTCGTGGCCCATATGGAAGAAAAGGTCGGTTCCTCTGAGCTGACCTACCAGGAAACCTCTGCAGGCCTCTCCGGCGGCAAGAAGTACCTGGTGTACCTGGGCGAAGAAAAGGTCGCCGCCTTCACCCTTACCGGCGGTGAGAACGCCACCTCCGTTACCGACATTCCCGAGTGGAAGCTGGGCACCGTGGAGCTGTTCTTCGAGCGCAGCGGCAGTGTCCGGGTCCAGAAGCTGAACGGCCACACCGTGGAGGTCAACGGCGTCGCTCTGGACGACAGCTACACCATCCAGAAGGCCACCACCAAGGCTGAGGAATACCTGCCCGAGGGCACCACCGGTGTCTACACCTGCATCCAGGAGGTCACCGGCCTCATGGGCACCCCCTCCATTGCCATCTATGATGAGAACGGCAATCAGATGGAGCTGATCTACGACGACGAAAAGAACATGTACATCGAGCAAACCGAGGCCAACACCATGACCGAGGATCAGCGTGAGCTGGCACTGGATGCCGTGGAGACCTACTCCCTGTGGATGATCGAGAAGGTCACCGACCGGGCCAAGATCGCCAAGTACTTCGATCCCTCCTCTGATACCTACGATTCCATCATCAGCATGTTCGGCAAGCTGTTCGTTCAGGACTTCAGCAAGTATGAGTTCGTCAACGAAAGCGTCACCGACTACTGCCGCTACAGCGATACCCTCTATTCCGTCCATGTGTCCATGACCCTGAACGTGACCCGCACCAACGGCACCATCAAGGAATTCCCCGTTGACTGCACGCTGTTCTATCAGCAGAACGAAAAGGGCAAGTGGCTGGTCTATGAAATGACCATGGAGGACGTGACCGAGCCCGTGGGCAAGGTTCGTCTGACCTTCATGGACGGCGAGACCGTGCTGTACACCGACTTCTTCCAGACCGACGCTTCCAGCCTGACCACCCCCATGATCTCCGTGCCCGAGGGCAAGGTCTTCTCCGGCTGGTTCCGGGAGGATGTGGACGAGGCCGGCAACACCACCTGGACCCAGGTGTTCAGCCCCGATGAAAACGGCCATGTGACCCTGTCCGGCGACGCACTGGAGCCCATGACCCTGTTCGCTCTGTTCGAGGATGCCTCCGCTGTAGAGGCTCCCGCGGAAACCACCGAAACGGAAGGAGAATGATCTATGGAAATGGTTCGCGCGTTCCTGAATTCCATTGCCGTTGCCTTTGATCTGCCCATTCTGGACTGGATCCGGGCCAACCTGCAGTCTCCCCTGATGGATAAGATCATGCCCATCATCACCCTCTTCGGTGACGGCGGCATCTTCTGGATCGCCTTCGCGGTGCTGCTGATCTGCATCCCCAAGACCCGCCGCATCGGCCTTGGCATGGGCTTCGCCATGATCATGGGCCTGCTGATCTGCAACGTTACATTGAAGCCGCTGGTGGCCCGCATCCGGCCTTACGATCTGCAGGAGGAGCTGGGCGTTATCATCAACCTGCTGGTGGAGCGTCAGCATGACTACTCCTTCCCCTCCGGCCATACCATCGCCTCCTTTGAGGCCTCCGTGGTGCTGCTGAAGAACAACAAGCTGCTGGGCGTTCCCGCCTTTATCCTGGCCATCGCCATCGCCTTCTCCCGGCTGTACCTGTATGTCCATTACCCCACCGACGTGATCGTCTCCGTCATCCTGGGCACCATCTTCGCCCTCCTGGGCGATGCCCTTGCCAAGAAGATCCCCGTCCGCAAAAAGGGCAAATACGAAGCCTGACTTATACAAAGAACCCGAACCGCAGCGGTTCGGGTTCTTTTCTATTCCTCTGCCAGCTGATAGCACAGCTCCTTGATCTGGTGCTTCGCCTCCCAGATGGCATCCAGGGCGTGATTCAGCCGGTCCAGCCTGCCGCTTCGGGTCGCGGACATAATATACCCGGCAGGATTGGCAAAATAGGGGTGGATCTCCAGCAGGATACCGCACTGCGCGATCCGCTCCAAAAGGCCGCGGCATTCCTGCGCCAGCGTATCCGCCCGGGAGAACCAGAGGTTTTGGTCGTGCTCCTCCATGCTCAGTTCCCCGATCACATCCCCCTTGGCCAGCCGCCCGGCGGTTTTCAGGGCTTTGTCGTTCTCCTCCAGCAGCGGGGCCAGGTGTATGGCGCAGTGGAGGGCCTCTAATCTGTCCCGAAGCTCCCGCAGTCCCGGCTCCGCTTCAAACAGCGGGGCATATTCCACCTCCAAGCCCTCCAGGGCCGCAAGCTCCTGACGGGCAGAAACGATCATCCGTTCCGTCTCCGCCGCGGCCCGCTGGACGCCCTCCAGGGCCCCGGACGCATTGCGCACATCCCGGGACAATTCTTCCCGTTTCTCCTCCCATTTCCCCGTCAGCTTGTCCAGAAGGCGTTTCACACCGCCATGCTCATATTCCAGGAGCGCGGCTTCCGCCTCCCGTTTGGTGTACCTGCACACTGCCAGCCGTTCTGACAGCTCCTGCCGCTGCTGCTCCAGCCGGACCAGCTCATTTTTCAGCTGATAGCTCCGCCGGAGCTTCTGCCGTACTTCCTGCAACGATTCCATAAGCGCACCCTCCTGTTATTTATTTCTCTGATATCACTATACCATGACTGTGGATACAAGACAAGCCCGCCGGGGTTCGGCGGGCTTGAATTAAGGAAAGTTTAATCTTTGGGCGTGCCCATGGTGTCATAGCGGCGTTTCACCAGCCGGGATTTGGAGAACTGGATGATCTGGCTGGCATACAGGCCCCAGTTGCCAGACAGGACGAAGGCAATCACGCACACAAAGGCAAAGATGTACACATTGGCACTGCCGAACATTTCAATGCTCAGCATGATGGAGGCCATGGGGCTGTTGGTGACACAGCAGAACAGGCCCACCAGCCCCAGTGCTGCAGCAATGCCCGGGTCAAGGCCAATCAGATTTCCGATCAGGCAGCCAAAAGTGGCACCAATGCAGAAGGTGGGGACGATCTCGCCGCCCTTGAAGCCTGCCGAGAGGGTCACGGCGGTAAAGAGCAGCTTCAAAAGGAAATCGTACCAGTCCGCTTCCCCGCCCACAGCCTTCAGGGCCATGTCCATGCCCGCGCCGTTGTAACGGTGGTCGCCCACAAGCATGGTCATGACGGTGATCAGAACGCCGCCCAACGCGATCCGCCCCCAGGCATTGGGGATTCGCTTGGCGGCAAAATGCTCCGCCTGGTGCAGGAACCAGCACATCAGGATGCCCAGCAGGCCCACAGCCGCCGCCAGCACCAGCACCTGCCAGTTGACGGTGAAGGTAAAGTCCAGCACCTTGTTCAGCGGAAAAACCTCCGCGTGAACGCCCATGGAGGCCGACACCCGGTTTGCCATGAAGGCCGCCAGATAGCAGGGCAGCAGGGCGGGAGAAAACACCGTACCCACGGACGCGAACTCCATGCAGAAGAAGGTAGCCGTCAGGGGTGTGCCGAACAGTCCCGCGAACACCGCGCTCATGCCTGCCATGATCAGCACCGTCCGCTCGTTCTCATTCAGCCGCAGCAGCTTTGCCAGCTTGGAGCCGACACTGCCGCCCAGCTGCAATGCCGCGCCCTCCCGTCCGGCGGAGCCGCCGAAAAGATGGGTGGTGGCCGTTGCCAGGAAGATCACGGGAGCGATCAGCGGGTTCACGCTGTCGCCGTTCAGGATGGCGTCAATGATCTCATTGGTGCCCCGGTTGTTGCGCAGCTTGAACAGCCGGTAGATGCCCACGCTGGCAAGGCCACCCACAGGCAGCAGCAAAATCAGCCAGGGATTTTCCGCCCGCAGCTCCGTGACGAAATGCAGGGCGTGGTGAAAAAATGCCCCCAGGAAGCCGCCGATGCCGCCCATAAGTGCCCCCAGCAGGCTCCATTTCAGAAAGATCTTCCAGTATTTTTCGGGATGGTTCAGGCTTTCCAGTATGTTCATGCGCGCTCCTCTTTCTCCGTAAACCGGAAACGATCCGATATTCCTTCCTTTCCAAAGGTCTGTAACCCCATCCGGTACAGGGCTCTCGCGTGGATGCGGTCATGCCAGATAAACCGCCGCAGTACCTTCCGCACAGACCATTCCTCCCCGTAGCTGCCCTCGCAGGCAGGCTTCGTCAGGAAATCCGGCACCGCTTCCAGGGCTTCAAAGCCCCGCACCCGGCATTCCAGGATGGTGCCCTCATTGTCCGCGTCCACGTCAATCTCCCCGAAATAGTAGCTGTTGACGCTTTTGGTATGCCGGTACATCTCCTCCGCCGTCCGGGGCACGTCGCCATAAAACGTCCTCCGGGGCGGCAGGCAGGTCTTGTTTTTATCCGGGACAGATTCATATAACGCCAGAAAATCCGCCGCGGACTGCAACGCCAGGGCTTTCAGCCTGTGGTATTCCTCCCGGGTCAGGGGCTGCCGCTCGCTGTCGAACAGCACATCGGAATCTGCGTCCCGGATATCCAGCTCCCCCGCCTTTTCCTGGACGATCTCCAATTCCAGGGGCCCGTCGGAGGGCTGTTCTGCCCAGCGGAGGAAGGCGCGAACCTCCCCTTCCATTTTGAAAAGAGCCGCTTCCCGGCTTTCCCCCCGGGTGTAAGCCCCGGGATAGGTATCACAGTAGAGCAGGGAGTCACTGCCGTTATGCTCCCAGACACATCCGATCTTCATTGCCGCACCGCCTTTTTTCTTATCTTACCATCCCAATGCTCAAAAATCAAGAAATCAGGGTGGGAAACGCCAGAATTTCCAATATATTACAGAAATGCCGCAATGACCGCAGCGACAATGGCAGGCAGCATGTTTGCCACCTTCACCTTCTTGCCCAGCAGCAGGTTGATGCCCACGCAGAAGATCAGGATATTGCCAATCAGGGACAGGTTTGCCAGAGCCAGATCCGTCATAAGAGGCCGTACAAGGCCCGCCAGGGCGGTAATGCTGCCCTGGAACACCGCAACGGGAATGGCGGAGAAAACCGCGCCCCGGCCCATGGAGGAGGTCATGACCATAATGATGATCAGATCCAGCACCGCCTTGGTGGTGAGGATGGAATAATCCCCCGTAATGCCGTCCTGAATGGAGCCCACGATGGCCATGGCCCCGATGCAAACCGTTAAGGACGCGGTGACGAAGGCATCCACAAAGCCCCCATCCTTTCCGTTGCCGGTCTTGATCTTCAGCCACTGGCCGAACCGCTCAAAGGCATCCTCGATGTTCAGCAGCTCTCCCACAAAGGTGCCGATGGCGAGACAGGCGATGATCAGCATCGTGCCGCCGTCCGCCGCCGTCTGCATTCCCTCCAACGCCCCGGAAAGGGCAATAAACAGGGTGCTGACACCGCAGACCTTCGTCAGTGCGTCCTGGGCACTCTCCTTCAAAAAACGCCCAAACAGCATCCCCAAAACGCCGCCCGCCACAATGGCGGCGGTGTTGAGGATGGTTCCCAAACCAACCATATACTCACCCTCTGTAAAAATTTGGTCATATTTTACCGCGGGTCGGGGAAAATGTCAATAAAAAGGAAAAAGCATCCCCCGCCCAATCGCAAAGGAATGCTCTCTGATGTAACTGTAAACCATCCTAAACCAATTCTTCCCTTATCAGATACACCCATACATCCAGCGGAAAAGCAAACAGAAGCCCAGGGTGATGACCGCTTCCAGCACCACATATCCCGTCTTCGCCTCCTTCTCCCTAGCCAGCAGCCCCACAAAAGCACCGGGTGCTTTGCAGATCACGCCCGTCAATAACCCCAGCAGTCCCGTAAGGATCACGGACAGCAGGCCCAGAAAGCCTCCGGTGGCCGTCTGGGCTGCCTCCCGGATGACCAGCAGCAAATGGCTTGTGGAAACCAGCGCGGAAACCGCCGTAAAGGGAACCCCGATCCACAGGCTGATGCCGTTTCTTCTGCAGCGGCGGCATCTTGCCGTGCAGACCACCAAATCCAAAGCATACAGCAGGCAGCCAACCACCGCCTGATTTTCCATCACCCATTGCCCCGCGCCCCCTGAGACAGCTGTCAGTAAAAGGAATCCGAGCATCAGAACCACGCCCGGAGCCTCCAAAACGATCTGCAAAACCATGTTTTCGCTCCTATCATCTCTGTTTTTCGCATTTATGATTGTATCGTTTTTCCGTCATGTTGTCAAGTTTTTATATCGTCTTTTATTATCTGTCGTTTTTCCGTCAGTCGGGATAGAATATAGAAAAGTCCAAAAGCGGAGGATCGCCATGCAGGAAAATGATATCATCAATCGAATTATTTCCCTATGTAACGCCCGTTCCTGGACATTTTACCGCCTGTCCAAAGAAAGCGGCATCACCTACTCCACGCTGTGTACCATGCTCCACAAGTCGAACGCCCCATCCATCCCAACACTGATCAAGATCTGCAGCGGATTTGGCATCACCTTATCCGATTTTTTTGACGACGGCAGCGAGCACATCCTGCTTTCTGATCCGCAAAAAGCGCACCTGCACCGCTGGAACACCCTGACCCCGGAAAACCAGGCCGCCGCCGATAAATATATCGATTACCTCCTCTCCCAGCAAAAGCCCGAGAAGGAATAACGCCAAAAAGCGAGCAAAAAAGACATCCCCGCCGCACTGCTACGGCACGATCCCACCTGCAAGTGCAAGCAGTTGAATGTGTCAGAATTGGCTAGGGTCTGCGACATCAGCAGAACCACAGTTTACAAATACATTGGACTTTTGGAAGGATAAATATATCCCATACCCACTTCACATGGGTGTGGGATTATGTTATAATCAGTTAAACAAACTTGAATTTGAGGAGCGAAGTTATGATTATTAAAGATATCGAATATAAACTCAAGGATGGAAGGAATGCGTTGATTCGCAGTCCGCGGGATGAAGATATTCAAGGGATGTTAGAGTATCTCTATATTTCGGCAGGAGAAACGGACTTCAT
>JAFTXW010000021.1 GCA_017461445.1 Oscillospiraceae bacterium | reverse complement strand
CGTTGAATTGTACAATGTTGTTGGACATGGTTTGCTGTCTCCTTTCAGAATGTGTGTGTCGCAACTTCATTCTACCAGAGACCGGCAAGCCGTGTCTATTTTTTTCTTGTTTTCAATTTGCGCAACTTATTGTACCTTATCGAGAGCAGGCTTTATTGAGGGAATCAAAATCGGCATACGATTGCATAAGGATTTATTTGAGTGAAAACAGCAGCGCAATCCGCAAAAACGGGTTGTGCTGCTGTTTGTACATACTTAGATATTCAAAAAGTCTTTGCGGTAGTTGACACCAAAGAATTCTGCCAGTTCCACCATCTGGTCATCCCGGATGGTGTTGATTCTGGGAAGGTGTGCGGTGAGCATATAGATCTGGGCGGCCTTCTCCACAGTCTCGATCAGGCCGAAGGTCTCGTCCATGTTCTTGCCTGCGCCGTAGATGCCGTGCATACCCCAGACCACCAAACGGAATTCCTTCATCTTTTCCGCGGTAGCTTCGCCGATGGAGTTGGTACCGCAGAGCATCCAGGGAAGAACACCGACACCGTCGGGGAACACCACGATGCACTCGGTGCACATCTCCCAGAGCGTATGGGTGAACTTCTTCTCGTCCAGTTCATGGACATAGTTCATGGCGAGGGTATGCGTCGGATGGCAATGCATGACCACCCGGTTTTCAGGATCAACACTGAGTCGAGCCATATGGCTCATCAGGTGAGCGGGGAATTCAGATGTGAACTTACCGCCGTCCTTATAACCCCACAGCAGTTCAGCGCTCTGACCGTCAGGGGCGATACGGACGATGCCCAGATTGGTCTCAGGGTCGCCATCCACGTTCTTGAAATACTTGCCGGTGCCGGTGACGATAAAGATCTTGCCAATGATGGAAGTGGCATCGAAGCCCAGAGGGATAGTACGGATAACGTTATTCAGATCCAGGTACTCTCCTACCTCTTCGGTATCCAGCATATAGCTGATGTTGCCGCCATTGCGCTCGTCCCAGCCCAGTCGGTACATATTTGCAGTGGTTTTCCGCATCTCCTCCACAAAGGGAGCATTCAGAATGTTCTTCATTTTTTATCCTCTCTTGCTCAGCACTTCAGCTTCGTATTTCTTCACATCCGCAAACCACTCGCCGTCGGCAGGTGCGCCGCAGACCCGGCAGTATTCTGTCCAGATTTCACCGAAGGGCATGGTCTTCAGTTCTTCCTGCATGACCATCAGTTCCGTCCAGTTGTCTGCATTCTGCAGATTAGTCAGGTCAGGGGTAATCAGCGCCATCAGCAGGGCCTTCTGGACATTGCGGAAGCCAACAGTCCAGGCGGAGATACGGTTGATGGAAGCGTCGAAATAGTCCAGAGCGATCTTCACGGACCCTTCCAGACCGCCGCAGCGGACGATCTCCTTGCAGATTTCCCGGGTTTCATCGTCCAGAAGGACAACATGGTCGGAGTCCCAGCGGATGGGTCGGGTGATGTGCAGAGCGATCTCCGGGAAGAAAGCCAGCAGAGCGGGGATCTTGTCGCTGACAACTTCCGTGGGATGGTAGTGACCGTTATCCATCAGAGGGATGCACTTATCCTTGTTCATGGCAGCGTAGCTCAAGGAGAACTCAGCAGAGCCGACGGTGTAGGCTTCCACACCGATGCCAAAGACCTTGGATTCCACACAGGGCTTGACCTTATTGAAATCAAAAGGCTCGGACAGGATCTCATCAATGGCTTCCTTATAGCGGACACGGGGACCCATACGGTCAGCAGGGATATCCTTGAAGCCGTCGCCGGTCCAGATGTTCATAACACAGGGCTGGCCCAGTTCTTCGGCCAGGTAAGTAGAAATACGGATGCAGGCCTTGCCGTGGTCGATCCAGAACTTGCGGATTTCAGGATCAGGAGAGGACAATGTCAAACCATTGGCCTTGGGGTGGGAGAAGAAGGTGGGGTTGAAGTCACAGCAGAGACCACGCTCCTTGCAGAAGTCCACCCACTTTGCAAAATGCTTGGGTTCCAGCTTGTCCCGATCTGCCCAGTCACCATCCTCGAAGATAGCATAGGATGCATGGAGGTTCATCTTCTTGGTGCCGGGGCACAGCTTCAGAACCATGTCCAGGTCAGCCATCAGTTCCTCAGGGGTTCTGGCTCTGCCGGGGTAGTTGCCGGTGGTCTGGATGCCGCCGGTCAGGGGCTTGCTGGGGTCGGTGTCGAAGCCCCGGACATCGTCACCCTGCCAGCAGTGCAGGGCAACGGGGACATTTTTCAGTTTTGCGATAGCTGCATCGGTATCAACACCAAGGGCAGCATATTTTGCTTTTGCTTCTGCGTAAGACATATCAGTTTACCTCCGTTTGAATCTTCAGATTGCCCAGTGCGGTTGCCTCGATGGGCAGGGCGATTACTTGCTTGCCGGTAGCTTCTTCCGTCAGGCGATTCAGGAACTGGTTCTTGGCACCGCCGCCCACGATGTAGAGCTTCTCGTACTTACAACCGGTGTTAGCTTCCAGTTCTTCCAGCGCTTCTTTATAGCTGACGGCCAAAGAGCGATAAGCACAGCGGAAATAGTCGCCTATGCTGTGCAAACAATCGCCAGTCGCTTTATCAAAGGCAGCCTTCATGCTCTTGGGAGCGAGGAATTCCGGTGCATTGGCATCCACCAGAATATTGCAATTGTTCTCTTCAGCCAGTTTCACAATTTCAGGAAACGGCAGATCGGGGCACAGTTCCCGCTGCAGCTCATTTACCAGCCACATACCCATAATGTTCTTCTGGTAACGGTTGTAGCCTACACCGCCCTCGTTGGAGTAGTTGGCTTCTTCGCTGTCGCTGTCCGTAATGGGCTTCGGGGTCTTCACGCCCAGCAGGCTCCAAGTGCCGGAGGAAATATAGGGGTGCTTGCCCTCCATAGGGATACCCTCAACCGCGGAGCCGGTATCATGAGTGGCGCAGAGAACCACCTTGCAGTTACCGCCCACAGCTGCTGCAATTTCAGGCCGCAGCATTCCAAGGACAGTTCCCGGCTGGCTCAGCTTGGGGAACAGGTGCCTGGGATTCCCCAAAGCATCCACGATCTCCAGGTCGAATTCTCCGGTCTGGGCATTCACCATACCCATGGTCGTGGCATTGGTGTACTCCCTCGCCTTGACACCGCAGAGTTTCCACATGAGATACTCCGGCATCATCAGCATATCGGTAACACCATCCAGACGACCGTTCACCTTTTCATCATAAAGCTGATAAATGGTATTGAAGGGCTGAAACTGGCAGCCAGTGTGCCGGTACAGTTCCGAGAACGGTACCTTTTCGTGAACCTGTGGAATAACTGCTTCCGTTCTACCATCCCGGTAGGCATAGACAGGAAATACTTCTTCATCACCTTTCAGAAGCACATAATCCACACCCCAGGTGTCAATAGACAGACTTTCAATTTCCGGATATACCTTGAAGGCTTCCATGATGCCAGTGACCACATTGGAAAACAGCTTTCGTACATCCCAAACAAGATGGCCGTTTTCCTCCAAGACACCGTTGGGAAAACGATAAACCTCTTTTGTATGTAAAGCACCCTCTTCCATCCAGCCAACGATATGGCGACCGGAGGATGCACCGATGTCAATTGCCAAATAATACATAGGAATACATTTCCTTTCCTATACGATTACGCAGTTCCAAAGGGAGCAGGCAAAATGCTCCGCTCCCTTTGGCCCTACAAAGAGAAAAAAAGAGTAATAATTAACCTTGTCCGTAATAAGCATTTTTACCGTGCTTACGGAGGTAGTGCTTATCCAGCAGTTCCTGTTGCATGTTTTCCTTACCGGGGGTGATGGCCTCGGTATGGAAGGCCATGAAAGCCAGTTCTTCCAACACTACTGCGTTATGGACCGCATTGTGGGGATCAGTGCCCCAAGTGAAGGGACCATGACTGTGGACCAGAACGGCAGGGATATCGTCGGCGGACTTGCCTTCAAAGGTCTCGATAATGACGTTGCCGGTTTCCAACTCGTACTCTCCTGCGATTTCTTCGGGAGTCATCTTCCGGGTACAGGGAATTTCACCGAAGAAATAGTCGCCGTGGGTAGTGCCGTAGGCAGGAATGCCACGGCCTGCCTGCGCCCAGCTGGTTGCCCATCGGGAATGGGTATGGACGATTCCGCCGATGTTTGGGAAGGCCTTGTAGAGCGCCACATGGGTGGCTGTGTCGGAAGAGGGTTTCCACTTACCTTCTACCCGTTCTCCAGTTGCGAGGGATACAACCACCATATCATCAGGAGTCATATTGTCGTATTCCACACCGGAGGGCTTGATGACCATCAGCCCCTTCTCCCGGTCAACTCCGGATACATTGCCCCAGGTGAAGGTCACTAGTCCATACTTGGGAAGCTCTAAGTTGGCTTTGCAGACGATTTCTTTCAGTTGTTCCAGCATATTATAGGACCTCCACAGCGGTATGTTCTACTTTCAGAAGCTGTTTGTACTGTTCGATATAGGTATTGAATCCGTCTACATCTGCCTGATCAGGTGCCAAAGTGGTACCCTGGGCATCCGCAAAGACATGGGCATTCAGGTACTCTTCCAGAGATTCGCCGTCAAGCTTATTGGCCATGTAGGCAGCCAGCAGAGCCATGCCGTAGGGACCGCCTTCGCCTGCGGTTTCCATGCAGGTCACGGGAGCGTTGCTGGCTGCAGCCATGAACTTCTGACCCACGACAGGCGTCTTGAACAGGCCGCCGTGGCCAGTCAGGGAATCGATGGCAACCTTTTCCTCTGCCAGAATGTCCATGCCAATTTTCAGGGTGGACATAGTGGAATAGAGAGTTGCGCGGAAGAAGTTTGCAAGGGTGAACTTGCTGTCGGGCTTTCTGACCACCATGGGACGGCCCTCGTCCAGATGGGTCACACCCTCGCCTGCCATATAGTTGCAGACCAGAACACCGCCGCAGTCAGGATCGCCTTCCAGAGCCTTTTGGTACAGCTTGGTGTAAACCTCGCAGTTAGAGGGTTCCGCACCAAAGAGGTTGGCGGTTTCTTTCAGCACAGATACCCAAGCATTACTGTCGTTGGTGCAGTTGTTGCAGTGAACCATTGCCACAGGCTTGCCGGTGGGGGTGGTTACCAAATCGATTTCCTCATAGACCTTTTCCAGAGGATGTTCCAGAACCACCATGGAGAAGATGGACGTACCGGCAGAAACATTACCGGTTCTGGGAGCTACCGCATTGGTGGCAGTCATGCCGGTTCCGGCATCGCCTTCCGCAGGTGCAAACGGGATACCGGGCTGGAGCAGATTGTCCAGCATTGCAGCACCCTGCTCGGTCAGCTTGCCTGCTTCCTCACCTGCCACCAGAACCGCAGGCAGGATGTCGGTCAAGTTTTTCCAAGGAAGATTTCTGGAAGCCACCAGTTCATCGAACTTTGCAAGCATGGCTTCATCGTAGCAATTCTTCTCACTGTCGATGGGGAACATGCCGGAGGCTTCGCCGATGCCGATGGCATTGACACCGGTAAGCATATAGTGAACATAGCCTGCCAAAGTGGTAATATGCGCAATCTGAGGGATATGCTCCTCATTGTTCAGGATTGCCTGATACAGATGGGCAATGCTCCAGCGCTGAGGAATGTTGAAACCAAACAGTGCCGTCAGTTCTTCAGCCGCCTGACCGGTGATAGTATTCTGCCAGGTTCTAAAGGGCACCAGCAGATTCCAGTCCTTGTCAAAAGCCAGATAGCCGTGCATCATGGCGGAAATGCCCATGGCCTGAATCCCATCACGGTTTTCAACTTCTGTCAGTGCTGTTTTCAGACCCGTCCAGACCTCCGCAAGGTCATAAGTCCAGATGCCGTTTTCATAGGTGCTCTTCCATGTGTAGTCACCGGAAGAAGCAGGAATGTGCTTCTCGTCGATGGCTACCGCTTTGATCCGGGTTGAGCCTAGTTCGATACCAAGAAAAGATTTCATTCCCATAAAACACTCTCCTGATTATTTAGATTATTTGCGGATGACGCACCCCTACACGGGATGCGTCATCCACAGAGAAAAAAGGAGAAGGAGTTAACTTGATTTAGCCCCAAGGATTCTCAGTTGCGTAGGGCAGATTTTTGGGCTGGTTGTAGGAGATATCCTGAACGCCCAGATACTTGAATACCTCGTAGAGCGCCTTGCCGTAGTGACCAAAGGCCACTGCACCATGATGGGGGTAACGCTTCTGGATCAGCACATGGCGGTAGAAACGGCCCATTTCGGGGATGGCGAAGATACCGATACCGCCGAACGAGCGGGTAGCCACAGGCAGGACCTCGCCCTGGGCGATATAGGAGCGCAGATTACCCTCGCTGTCGCACTGCAGGCGGTAGAATGTGATGTCGGAAGCAGCGATGTCTCCTTCCAGAGTGCCGCGGGTGAAGTCGGGCTCGCTGCCAGCAGGCTCCAGCAGTCGATGCTGGATCAGCTGGTACTTGACGGCGCAAGTCTCGCACATCTTGCAGGAGGGAGTGTTGCCGCAGTGGAAACCCATGAAGGTGTCCTTGATGTCGTAATTAAACTTGCCCTTGATGTCCTCGTCATAGATGTACTTAGGAACAGAGTTGTTGATATCCAGCAACGTAACTGCATCGGCAGATACACAGGAACCGATGTACTCGCTCAATGCACCGTAAATATCTACCTCACAGGCAACGGGAATACCTCGGGATGCCAGACGGGAGTTGACGTAGCAGGGCTCGAAGCCGAAGGCCTCGGGGAATGCGGGCCAGCACTTGTCAGCAAATACAACGTACTCTCTTGCTCCCTTGTGCTGCTCAGCCCAGTCAAGCAACGTCAGCTCGAACTGTGCCATACGCTTCAGCAGGTCGGGATAGTAGCGGCCTTCGCCCATCTCAGCTGCCATGTCGGCGCAGACTTCCTCAATGCGGGGATCGTTGGCGTGTGCCTTGTAGGCAACCAGCAGATCCAGCTCGGAGTTCTCCTCGATCTCCACGCCCAGCTCATACAGGCCCTTGATGGGGGCGTTGCAGGCAAAGAAGTCCTGAGGACGGGGGCCGAAGGTGATGATCTTGAGATTCTTAACACCCAGAATACCACGGGCCACGGGAATAAAGTCATGGATCATATCCACGATCTCCTCAGCGGTTCCCACAGGATACTCGGGGATGTAGGCCTTCAGGTGTCGCATGCCCAGATTATAGGAGCAGTTCAGCATGCCGCAGTACGCGTCGCCGCGTCCATTGATCAGGTCACCGTCACCCTCGGCGGCAGCAACGTACATGACAGGACCATCGAACTTCTGGCACAGCAAAGTCTCGGGGGTTTCTGGACCGAAATTGCCAAGGAACACCACCAGGGCGTTGACACCGGCAGCTTTCACGTCCTCCAGAGCTTTCAGAGCATCCTTCTCATTCTCAACGGTGACAGGGCACTCGTAGATCCCCTCACCATAGGCTTTCACGATGGCTTCCCGGCGGGAAATAGACAGATCGATGGGGAAGCAGTCGCGGGATACAGCAACGATGCCAAGCTTGACTTCAGGAATGTTTTTCATAGTATGTATCTCCTTTTCAAATCAGGTTTGCAATGTCGATGTTTTCTCCAACGAGGCCAATATAGGTGCCGTCGGCAGCTTCCGGGGATTCAGGATGGGCCAGCAGCCACTTGTTTCTGGCTCGCAGCAGGCGTTCTTCCCAACTTTTCGCTGTGAATACAGGCTTGTCAGTGTTAGTGCCTTGAGGCAGCGCCACCAGCACCCGGAAGCCCTTATCGGGGTCAGCATGGCAAGGTGCATAATGGAGGGTGGTTGCGTAGCACTCTATCATCACACCGGCAGGCACCCAGAAAGCCTTGACCTTTGCGGTGTCCAGCACACCGTCCTGAATCTCGCTCTGTTTTGCCAGTAACAGGATGAAATTCTCCGTTCCCAGATTGAACTCGCTGTCCCGGTGGTATTCCAAGCAGTTAAGCTTGGTATTGTGACCATTGCACCAGCCAAGCTGCACAGGCATACCGCCGTAGAGATGCTCCGAAACCTCGATCATGGCAGGCAGTTCCTGCAGCATAGGTTCCTCCGGCACATAGCCGGTAGCTTCCGGCAGGGGAGTATCCTTCAGTACATTCAGGATTTCCTGAATGGTTTCCTCCATGCCCTCTACAATTTGACCATAGGGCTTAAATTCGGGATCAAAGACGGAGTAAATCTTCATAGTTGTCTCCTCAAATCAGCTCTGCAAACAGCTGCTTGCAGGCAGGATAGATTTTTTTGAACTGCTGATACCGGGCCTCATATTTGGCAACCAGTGACTGTTCAGGCTTGACGATGGATGCCACCGCACACAGCTTCTCGCAGCAGGCTTTCACATTGTCATACTCACCGCAGGCAACCATAGCCAGCATGGCACCGCCCATACCGGGGCCTTGTTCAGAAACCGGGACTTCCAGTTCGCAATTCAGCACATTGGCAAAGATTCTCTTCCACAGGGTGCTCTTTGCACCACCGCCGCAGATCTTGGAAGTGTTGATCTCGATACCTAAACTACGGGCAACTTCCACGCTGTCCCGGATGGCGAATGCCACACCTTCCAAAACTGCCTGCACCAGATCGGCTCGGGTCGTATCCATGGTCATACCAATGAATGTACCACGGGCGTTTGTGTCGTTGATAGGACTCCGCTCGCCCATGAGATAGGGCAGAAAGAACACATGATTCTCGCCCAGTTTCTCGTCGGTGATAGACGCCTGCTCGGCAGTGTGGTCAGAGGTTCCGAAGATGTCCTCCAGCAGCCACTTGTTGCAAGAAGCAGCGGAGAGCATACAGCCCATCAGATGGTAGCCGCCATCGGCGTGGGCAAAGGCATGGAGGGCATTGGTATCATCCACACCGAACTTTTCGGAGGAGATAAACACTGTGCCGGAGGTTCCCAGACTGATATTGCATCCGCCCTCGCCTACTACGCCGGTGCCAACTGCCGCAGCAGCATTGTCACCTGCGCCGGCACAGACTTTAACCGTTCCAGGCATGCCCAGAGCCTTGGCAACCTCAGGATCAACGGTACCAATGCAATCGTAGCTTTCAAAGAGTTTCGGCATCTGGCTTTCAGATACGCCACAGATGGTGAGCATTTCCTTGCTCCAGCATTTATGCTCCACATCCAGCAGAAGCATACCGGAAGCATCGGAGTAATCGCAGCTATGTACCCCGGTCAGAATGTAATTGATATAATCCTTTGGGAGCATGATCTTTGCGATCTTTGCGAAATTCTCCGGCTCATTCTCCCTCATCCAGAGGATCTTGGGAGCAGTGAAGCCTGCAAAAGCGATGTTGGCGGTCATCGCAGACAGCTTGTCCTTACCGATTTTATTGTTTAAGTAATCTACCTGCTTGGCAGTTCTGCCGTCATTCCAGAGGATGGCGGGACGGATCACGTTGTCATTCTCATCCAGCACTACCAGACCATGCATCTGACCGCCGGAACCGATGCCTGCAACATCACCGGCAGTGAAGCCGGAAAGTAGTTCCGGTACACCTTCCATCAGGGCTTTCTTCCAGTCCTCGGGGTTCTGCTGGCTCCAACCGGGCTGTGGAAATTCCAATGGATATTCCTTTGTGACCGTGTTGAGAATCTTACCTGCTGAATCCATCAGCAGTAATTTCAAGGCAGAGGTCCCAAGGTCAATACCAATATACATTTTCATTTTATCCAGCCCCATTTCCTTCTTATTTCAATACATAGCGGTAATTACCTGCATCTACACGTTCATTCCGTCCATTGGGAAGTATGATTTCCGTTTCCACAGGAGTAGTAATCTCCAGCGTTTCACCGTCCCAACAAACCTTGATTGCACCATTGTGGCTATTGAAACTTCCGGAGAATGTGCCAACACGCTCATCAATGCATGGCTGAATCCGCACCTTTTCAAAACCAGGAGCGGCGGGCTTAATGCCCAGAATGTACTGATAATAGAACTTACCTACAGAACCAAACGAGTAATGGTTAAAGGAAACCATATTATCGTTGGACATTTTGGTCTCATTCACGGTACCATCTGGCCGCAGGGCATCCCAGCGTTCCCAAGTGGTGGTAGCACCGGCTTTTACCTGATACATCCAGCCGCCGCAGTGCTCGTCCAACAGGAGGTCAAAGGCTAATTTTTCCTGACCGTTGTCGGCCAGCATCGGCAGAATATGCTCCGTAGCAAAGAAGCCTGTCTGCATGCCTTCCGCTTTGATCTTCTCCACAAGTTTGGCAAAGACCTTGTCCCACAGCTTGCCTTTGGGAATGACCATCTGCAGGGCCATGATGTATGCACCCTGATAGTCATCCTTCATGGTGCCATCCTTTTTTACGAAGGCTTTTATGTAGGCATTTCGTGTTTTCTCAAGCTGCTCGGTGTAACGCTGCGCATCATCGGACTTTCCCAGATAGCTTGCTGCCCAGACCATGATTCGCAAATCGTTGACGATAAAGGCGTTAGACACCGGCCCGTTATGCATAGCCATGTATTTCACATCCCGCCCTGTGGCCAGCCAGTCCCCCAGACTGGGGGCGATCCATAGATCCTTTTTACCGAACAGTCCGCCCATTTTGCGGATTTCACACTCCACAAAGGCCTTCATGCTTTCGTAGTACTCGCCGATGTAGCGGTCAGTACCGTATTGGCGGTAGAGCATTTCCGGCACGATGCAAATGCAGTTGCCCCAGCCCAGCATGGACATGAAGCCGATGCTTTGCTCTCCAGGAGGGGCAGGCACAGTGGGAGCTACATAGCCTTCCTTATTGGCGGCCTGGGAATAACGGATATCCTTCAGGAACTTCGCCCAGAAAGCTTCCGTATCGAAATTATACGCGCCAGTTTGGGCAAAAACATGACCGTCACCGGTATAGCCCATCCTCTCGTCCCGCTGTGGACAGTCGGTGGGGACTTCCACATAGTTGGATTTCTGTCCCCAGACCTGATTCCGGTAGAGCTGGTCAACCAGTGAGTTTTCGCAGGTGAAGTGACCGGTGCGCTCCATATCGGAGTAAATTGCGTAAGCTGTGATCAAACCGTCCACATACTCCACTCCGCTGAGTTCTGCATACCGGAAACCCATATAGGTAAACCGGGGGCGGTAGATTTTCTCTCCTTTGTGATAAACGATCTCCGCTTTGGCCTTGCGCAGATTGGTGGTGTACAGGCTTCCATCCGGGTTCAGAATCTCGCCGTGACGCAGTTTCAGACAATTGCCTGTCATCTTCGCCGGGTCGATGGTGATGATGCCGGCAAAATTCTGGCCGAAGTCCAGAATGGTCACATCACCCTGCTTTGTGGCAGACTGAATCTTTATTTCTTCCCGGATGCGGACATTCATGGAACCATCTTCGATCACCTCAGGAACAAGTCCTGCAAATTTTACCGGCTGGATAATTTCCTGCTCCCGGTTCTTGTTGTAAGTCTCGCCGTCATAGAATCCGGCATATTCATAGGGGGATGCGGTTGCCTTTACAGTTTCATCATCGGATGTATAGGTATGTACACCGTTTTCATCTTCAACTGTTAAAATCCAGGAAACCGCAGGGTTTTCGCCGTAAATCTGCACCTTGTTGTCAAAGGTGAATCGGCCGCAGTACCAGCCCTGTCCCAGATAGACAGTCAGCGTATCATCGCCTGTCAGCATATCTGTCACATCATAGGTCTGGCAGTACAAATGGGTGGGATAATAGGTAAATCCAGGAGCAAACAGCACATCGCCCACTTTGTTGCAGCCCAACTCCGCTTCGTACAGACCAAGTGCGGTGATTGCAAGAGTCGCTTTTTTGACATTTGCAGAACCGATCTTCTGCTGCAATACTTCAACCGCACCCTCCCGGTATTCCCGGGGAATGGTGATAAAATGATTTCTAAGTTCCATATTATACCCTCTCATTCAGATATTTGGCACTGAGCTGGAAACTCTTTATTGGGCTTTTGTCTATCCAGTTCCGGTGACTTTCCAGAATCACAGCTTCACAGCCTGCCGCCTTTGCCTGTTCCATCAGTTCATCCAGCGGCATATTGCCGGTACCCAACTCCATGGAATCGGTCTTCAGGATAGGTGTCATGGATGCTCCCGCCACCCGGCTGCCCCGGTCATTGATATGCCACAGCTTCATGCGGCTCCCCAGTCGCTTCATCCAGCACAATGCATCCGCACCGCCCTCGGCGAACCAGTAGGAGTCGAATTCGAAATTTACATATTCAGGATCGGTTTCTTCAATCAAAATGTTATAGGCTCTTTGGGTTTCATTTACAAACCGCAGTTCACAGTTGTGATTGTGGTATAGCAGTTGGATTCCGTGGGCTTTCAGCGCTTTTCCTGCACGGTTCAGGCGGTCAGCCAAATCTCTGACAGAAGTTTCACTGCCGTAGTCAAAGCGGTACATGCCAGTGATGACGATGTACTTTGCCCCAAAGAATCGTGCTTCCTCTGCGGCGGCTTTGATGTCCCGTTCCAGAGTACCCAGATCTAAGTGCAGACTCACCACTTGCAGCCCGGACTCTTTCACGAGGCTGTGCCAGTCAAGATTGCCACCCTTGCCCACAGGCATTCCGGCAGCCTGGGTCAGCAGGCGCACCATCATCCCCATGGGATGGATCATAAAGCCGCAAAGCTCGATTCCTTCGTAACCTGCCTTTTTCATTGCCCGGAGCGTTTCCCGGGTCTGTTCTTCGTTATTCAGAACTGTTCCCAACATGAACTGCTGAACTGCTTTTATCATAGAATCACCTTAGTCGTTTAGAAACCCAAGAAGCTGCCGCTCCATTTCCGGGCACCACCAGTCACGGTAACCTGCCTTGGTGGGATGGACGTTATCATACATATAAAGGGATCTTGCATCATCTGAAAGATTGTTGAATTCATCGCTGCTCCACAGATTCAGAACGCCGATGCCCCACTTTTCTTCAAGCTCAAGAAGTCTGATGACCATCACTTCATATGCTGCACTGTCATAACGGGAACCGGTATAAAAGACTACTTTGCAACCCCAGGTTTCCTGCGCATAGCAGATAATAAATTCCATCGCACCTGTGATTGTATTGGTGTCGAACTCTTCCAGCTTCTTGCTGCCGGAGATGTCTCCCAGGGGCATTTCTTTGGACGCATCGTTGGTGGACAGCTGGCAAATGAGCAGATCATACGAAGCGTTGGGATCAACATTATTCAAAAGCCGCTGGACATAGGAATTCTTTCCATTGTCTACCAGTGTAGTACCGCTGACAGCTTCTTTGGTGTAATTGCAGCCAAACCGTGCAGCGAAGTACTCAGGAATGCCCTGCCGCAGAGACGCAGAACCATAAGTGACAGAAGAGCCAAGGAATAAAACGTTTTTGCCCTCCAACGGACTGTTTTTCATCGGATCCACGGTATCCATGTTGTAGCTCTGTGCATTGCCGGGAATTTTGTTCATACGGATATCTCCAAGTGCTTTAAAAGGCCCGAAGCTGAATCGATAGCCAATGAATAACCACTCCACTAAGAGAAAAACAGCGATTGCAATCAGAATAATCATAACTTTCTTTTTCTTCCTTGCTTTCATAATTCACTCCTCATTTTGTGCGAAAAATCTTGCTCTGTGTGACACCGTTTTCATTATAGCTGTCCACAGCAACCCAATACTGCATACCTGCATTGATCATGGAAAGATCCAGTTCGGTCTTGCCGATGACCTGCCAGCTGTTGTAGAGCTTGTCGGGCGCAATGCCATAGCGCACATTGTACCCCTCCGCTCCTTCACTTTCCGTCCAGCGAAGATGCAGATTCAGACTGTCCTTGGAACGGGTGAAGAACAGCTTTTCTACCTGTGCAGGCGCATCTCCATTACCCTTTCCGAACACACGCAGACCGCTGATGGCAGCAACACCGTTCATCGCAGTTTCCATGCGTGAAAGCCGCAGATAGCGAAGCTGGCTGGCAGTATCCAGCATCACGAAATCGTGTGTGTAGTCCGTATCGTCAGCACGGTTATCATGGATGGTTTCCCAGTTTTCACCGTCAACGCTGCCCTCCAGAAGATAGGCCGTCTTCTGGGGCTGCACCCGGATAATGCGGTAGCCCACAGTGTCCTTGTAAGCCGTTTTCCTGTCCACAGCGAGCATGGGGACTTTATGGTCCGCAAAATTCACCTGAACCGCCCGAACCGTCTTGACTTCTCCCAGATCAATCTGATACCAAGGTGCCTTGTCATCCGGTTCTGCTGCCCAGCAGGTACGGCAATTTTCATCCACGCCCAGTGCAGGTTCCTGCCCAGCTTGACTGGAGGATGCGGTAGCTGCGGCGTTGTAGGAAATCAGATTCCAAACGGGGGCGATCCGCTCCATATCTTCCCGCTTACCTTCAGGCAGCGTCTGAGGATAGCATGCAAAGTTTTGGTTGCAGTAAAGATTGCCATCCTTGTCAAAATCACAGGGGAACAGTCCAATCCGGCGCTCAAAATTCTCGTTAACGGAAATACGCATGGTAGAAATATGCCACCAGTTACCGTTCAGGTCCTGAAATGTGCTGCCGTGTCCTGCGCCCTGCATAAAGCCGCCGGGTACACTGGAGAAGGGATTGTGGGTCTGATAAGTCCAGGGGCCAAAGGGTGTTTCACCGATATATACACCATCTCCGTATACATTGCTCTCCGTTCCGGGCGCAGCATACTGGAGATAATATTTTCCACCGTGCTTCGTCATATAGGCGCCTTCGATGAAAGGCTTGGTGCCAACGGCGAAGCGCATCATGTAGTCCCTGAATTTCTTGGGAGGAGGCATCTTATTATTCTCGCCTTTGCGCTCCCAACCGTGTTCTGCGTCATTTTCGCCAAACATGACTTTTTTCTCGCCAATGGGCTGCAAGGTATCCGAATCCAGTTCAATACCGTAGATCGGTTCCTTGCTGCTGCAGCCCCAATAGAGATATACCCGGCCGTCATCATCCTGAAAAATGTCCGGGTCCCAGAACGAAAAAGGTGCGGACACCTCCGCAAAAGGAACGCTCAGCGGATCTGGGCTGCGGAATATTTTACAGGGTTCGCCCCGGTGGCTGGCGCAGAATACCACCTGCCCGTTCACTTGCCGAACATCGGGTGCATAGTGGTAAATGGGCAGCTCAGGCGTTTCGCGGAATTTCCAGTTGCGCAAGTCATCAGAATACCAGAAGCCGCCGCTCATAGAGCAAAACAGCAGGTATTTGCCCTTGAATACAACCATAGTCGGGTCTGCCGCTTCCCGGAAAACACCCTTTCCCGTTAACGCATCCTTGATTTGGTAGCGGTATTCCAGATTTAAGGGATTGCAAAATATCTTTTCCATAATCATACCTTCTTGATCCTTTGTAAAATTCTGTTCAGCTGTTTTACGCTTTCAGGGTCCACCTCGCCTGCCTGTTTCATCATGCCGATCAATGTCATGCGGTTCAGCATCCGAATCAAAGCAGGATTGTTCATTACACTTTCTGCCACGTCTCCCCGGGAGGCAGCTCCCTTGACCATCAGCTGATCCACAACAGCGCCAGCCTCGGGACTTTTGCGCAGTTCTCCCATTGTATCGGATACGCTGTAGCAGGTGGGATCCAACTCATCCTGATCAAACCAGTTGACTACATCCTGCTTTTTCACAAATACGTACTTCGGATTCTGCTCAGCCACCTTACGGATAAAGATCACGCTGGAATAGCCGCCCGCCTTGGCTTCGATAGAATGCTCACCGGAAATGGGAACATGGAATTTGAATACACGCTCACCGCTTTGTGCAGCAAACAGCTTTCCATCCACATAGAGGGTCACCTCCGGGAAATTGGAATAGACCTTGATTTCTGTTACATCCTCCGTACGGTCCACATAGCGGCTGCCGCAGATATGAACAACAGGTTCCTTGCTCCAAGCAGACTTGTAGAGATAGAAAGCATCTTTCTTAAGCTTGCGATCAAATGTAACTATGCCCTTCTGATTCTCGCCATGCTTGCCGCCTTCGTCACGGCCATCAGCAGCGAAGTCAAACAGATTCCATACATGGCTTGCCCAAATCCAAGGACGATCCTCGATCATGGAGAGCATATGCTCATGATAAACCGCCTGATAGGACTCGGTGTAGTCCCCCTTTTCTGGACTTGCACTTTGGTACAGAGGGTTGGCATCAGCACCGTACTCGGAAAAGCCAATAGCACGGTCCGGGTACTTTATGTGGTATTCATCAAAGAACTCGTCTGTCTGTTCCAACTCACCCACATACCAGCCGAAGTACAGGTTATAGCTGTTTACATCGGGAATCTCCAGAATGGGAGAGTCGATTTCCAGCATAAACACATTGGCCATGGTAGTGGGACGGGTGGCATCCAGCTTATGACACAGGTCATTGAGCAGCCGATGATTATCCAGCAAATCTTCATTGACCGTACTGGCCGCGGTAATTTCATTACTCAGCCCCCAAACCGCTATACTGGGGTGGTTATAGTTCTGAACCACCAGCTCTGCCATCTGACTCAGGGTATTGGCACGGCCGTTTTTCATATGCATAGTGATATAGGGGATTTCCGCCCACACGATGATACCGTTTTCATCGCACAGATCATAGAACTCCTGAGCGTGCTGGTAATGGGCAAGACGCAAGGTATTTGCCCCCAATTCCCTGATGATCGCCATATCCTGCCGGTGGTGTTCCAAGGTCAAGGCGTTGCCCACATCCTTCAGATCCTGATGGCGGCTGACACCCCGAAGCGGATAGCTTCTGCCATTGAGGATAAAGCCTTTCTGGGGATCAATTTCAAACTGACGGCAGCCGAAGCGGGTTGATATTACATCGCCGCTGGTAAGGCTCGCCTTGGCAGTATAGAGATACGGATCATCCAGTCCATCCCACAGATGGACATTCTCAATTTCAAATTCCGCTACAGCATGACCATCTACGGAAGCAACAGTCTTGGACTGGCCATCCACGGTAATGTACACTTCCTCTGCGTTCTGCCAGGTTTCCACAGTGACGACAGCGGATTTGTGCTCAAGATCCACCGTCGGCGTCACCTTGATGCCGGGGGTTCCACAGAAGTCCAACTCAAAATGTTTCTTGGGTACAACAATCAGGTTGACATTGCGGTAAAGGCCACCATAGAAAGTAAAGTCCGCCTTCTGAGGATAAACGGTATCGTTATCACTGTTATCAACAGAAATAGCGAGTGTATTTTTCGCTTTCAGATGTTCGGTCAGATTCACCCGGAAAGCAGAAAATCCGCCAGTGTGGACAGCAAGCTTTTGTCCATTGAGATAAATAACGGCTGTCATGGCTGCGCCGTTGACTTCCAGGTATACCTCGCCATCTGTGACAGGCTTTTCAAGCTCCCGGATATACCAGCAGGCACCACGGTGGTAGTTGTTGCCACCGTCCTGGCCATCCTGAGCATTCCAGGTATGGGGCAGTGACACCGCCTCTCCAACCTGCTGCATAGCATGAACCACATTATCTGCGGTTTTTATAAACTTCCAGCCTTGATTAATTGAAATCGTACTTCTCATAGATAACTCCTAGTATAAAATTTCATCTTTTGTAGAATAAAAGTGAAAAATTATCTTTATGAACACGAATTTTTATGTTATGATCGTTTTATCAACACAAAGGGGCGAACATATATGGATGTTGTTAAAAACATGGAGCTGTTTCAGGAATTGGTTCGCTGCGGCAATGATATCTATACTTGGTGTTACGATGCAGACGGTCAGCTGCTTTGCTCTAATTGCCCGGATGAAGCATTGCTCGGCAGTGCCTTTTCCTTCCTTGGGTGTCGGGACCGGGCGCTGCAGCTCGCCAAAGAAGTGGACGTTCCGGTATATCTAGGAACAGCCTTTGGCCTGATCTGGGGTGCCGCTTTTGAAAAAGAAAACGGTGAGCTGCGCCGTATGTATGTGATCGGCCCTGCCTATTTCAGCAACGTATCTCACGCTGATATTGAAAGCGGCTTCAAAAACTACTCTCATCTTGAGATCAGCCTTGCATGGAAGCATCAGCTGATGGAACGTTTTTCCAGAATTCCGGTAGCACAGAACATCGTATTCGCCCGGTATCTGCTGATGCTGCATTACTGCCTCACGGGCGTGCGTTTGGATGCCAGCGAGATCAACTTTCAGGCTTCCGACCACAAGCTTGTCACAGCAAATGACCGCCGTGACCGCCATAAGGTCTGGATGGCGGAGCAGGCAATGCTCCAGATGGTGCGCAACGGCGATCTGAACTACCGCAGCGCATTAAGCAAATCCATGCTTATCAGTTCCGGTGTTCCGGTCAGTGGGAAAGACCCCCTGCGGCAGGCAAAGACCACTACTGTGGTCTTTACGACATTGGTATGCCGAGCCGCAATCGACGGCGGATTGTCTCCTGAGGAAGCCTACGCTCTGGGCGACAGCTACATTCAAGCTACGGAAAATGCGGTCACGTATGATGAAGTTTCCGCAATTCCGCTTCTGATGTATGATGATTTTATTCGCCGGGTTCACAAGTGCCGCACAAATCCCAAATTGAGCGCACCGATCCAGACATGCTGTGACTACATTGAAATGCATAGCAATCAAAGAATCCGTGCCCGGGATCTGGCGGTACTGGTTGGCTATACGGAATACTATCTGACTCATAAGTTCAAAGAAGAGACCGGCTTCTGCATCAATGACTATGTAAAAAACGTGAAAATCGAGCGCGCGAAGGTCCTCCTGAAAAGCACCCAAATGAGCGTGCAGGAGATTTCCGAGGAGCTTGCCTTTGGCACCAGAAATTACTTCACACGCGTCTTTACAGAAATCGTGGGATATACACCCCTGGCATACCGGGAAAAGAAATAGATATGCGTAGGGCGGCCTTTGCGGCCGCCCAATTTTTTACTGATTCAGTTCCGCTTTCTTATCGGCGATCCGCTTCTGGACATTGACCATTTCTTCCTTGGTCAGATGGTAGCTCTTCATGGCGAAGATAGTGCAGATCCAGCCCAGGATCGGCAGGCCGAAGTACAGGGCCATCGCCATCCATTTGATAGCAGGAGTCGCTGCATCAGTAGGCTGAGGCAGGCTGTCCACATAGCCAATGGCGGCAACGCTGAGGGTTGCGATGGTAGCACCCAGCGAAGTAACCAGCTGATCGATGAAGTTATAGGTAGCAGTGACAACAGCAGGCAGATACTTGCCGCTGCGGCTCAACTCATAGTCCACGATATCGGCGCGCATTGAGCCGTTTGCAGTGGTAACGCACATCTTGGAGCCGTTGCCAGCCAGCAGCAGGATCAGGAAGATGGCTGCAACCATAATATTGCCGCCCTCACCCAGAATGTTGATCTGGCGCATGTCAACAACTGCGCAGAACACAATAGTGATCACGGTAACGATCATGGCGACCCAGGTCCAGGTAACAGTAGCCTTCTTGCTGCCGTGCTTACCGGCATAACGGGCACCGAAGATTGCAAAGATGATGGAGGGCAGCATGGAGATCACCGTCAGAATAGTACCAAACATCATATTGCCGATCAGGATACCGAACATCATGGTGCTGACGATGGCCTGAGAGGTAACATTCTGAGCCAGCTTATCGGAAACTGCAGCATAGACATACTGACGGAAGGGCTTATTGTCCTTCAGGAACTTCAGCATATCCTTCATGGAGACATTGTCCTCCTCAGAGGAAGCTGCGATACCCACAAAGTTTTCAGGCTTATCCACAGGAGTCAGGCCGATGCAGGCAAGGACAGTCATAACAAAGCTGAAAATCACAGTGACCCAACACATGGCTGCCAGAAAAGCTGCGTTGTATTCACCGCCGAACATAGGCAGCAGCACCGCGGTAGAAACCATATTCAGAGCCATGGGGAACATATAGTTATAGACAGTGGTCCAGACCTGGAGGGTGGGGCGCTGCTTGGGGTCATTGGTCATAATGGCGGGAGCCATGTTGCCGATGATGTCAAAAATAGAGTTGCCGACAATGTACAGCATGTACATTGCAACGAAAAGCACAACGCTCTTGGTCTTGCCACTGAACCAAACGAACAGCATCAGCGCTGCAAGGGCGCGGATGGCGAAACCAAGAAGGAGCAAGATCCGCATTTTGCCGTACTTGGTGTTAAACTTGTCGATCCAAACTGCCAGGAAGGGGTCGATAATGCCGTCGAAAATACGGGTGGCAGAAAGGAGCACGCCGATGGCTGCAGTGGCCATACCGTAGCCAACATCACCCAAGTAGCTCATCATGCCCATCAGGACATAGAACGCCATAGCGCAGCCGGAGTGCAGCTGGCCAATTGCAATTTGCCATGTAGGAGTGCGGCGATACTGAACACCGTCGATCTCGCTTTGGCTCAATTTCTTAATCTTTGCCATAAAGAAACCCCCATTTTATATTTTTGACAGACTTCTCTGCCTAATTTACAAATTTAGTATAACAGGTCTGTTTTGAGAATTAAAATCAAAAATTTCGGTTAAAGGACGAAAATTCGTGAGTTTGAAAACCAAAATGAATATTTATCTATATTGAAGAATTTTTACCCTATCCAGCTCTCGATTTTCAATGACGAATCCTGTAAAATGTAGATATCATTGATAAAGGAGTCTTTCACAATGCGTTTTCCGGAAAATTTTCTGATCGGCGCAGCTACTGCTGCTCATCAAGTTGAAGGCAATAATATCTACAGTGATTACTGGACTATGGAACTGATGAAGTCCACCAGTTTTGTGGAGCCCAGCGGTGAAGCTGTTGATCACTACAACCGCTATGAAGAGGATGTCCGGCTGATGGCAGAAGCAGGCCTAAACTGCTACCGGTTTTCCATCGAGTGGGCAAGAGTCGAACCTGTTGAGGGACAGTTTGACGAAACCGAAGTGGAGCACTACCGTAAGGTGATCCGCTGCTGTAAGGAAAACGGCATTACTCCCATCGTTACACTCCACCACTTCACCAGTCCCAAGTGGCTGATCTCCAAGGGTGGCTGGGAAGCAGAGTCCACCGTAGAGGACTTTAAGCGCTACTGCGTTTATATTGCAGCGCAGCTTGGCAGCGAGATGGAATATGTCTGCACCATCAATGAAGCAAACATGGGACTGCAGCTTGCTGCCATTGCAAAGCGGTATATGAAGCAGATGCTTCTGCCTAAGAAAAAGAGCGAAACCGACGGCAAGGCACAGGTGGGCATCAACCTGAAGCAGATGCTCGCCAACCAGAAGATTGCCGCTGCTGAGAACGTGGAAGTGTTCGGAACAGAAAAGCTGCACACCTTCGTTTCCCAGAGAACAGAGGAGGGTGACCTGCTCATCATGCGTGCACATGCTGCCGCACGGGATGCTATGAAAGCAATGTGTCCCCATCTGAAGATCGGCCTTTCTCTGAGTCTGCACGACATTCAGGCAGAAAAGGGCGGCGCAAAGAATGCCGCCAAAGAATGGCACGCAGAATTCGGCCACTACCTGCCTTATATCAAGGATGACGACTATCTGGGTGTCCAGAACTACACCCGTACCCGAATTGGCCCCTTTGGCCAGTTGGGCATGCCTGATGGCGCGGAGCTGACTCAGATGAACTACGAATTCTACCCCGAAGCTTTGGAGAACGTGATCCGGGCAGTTGCAAACGAATTCAAAGGTGATCTGATTGTAACCGAGAACGGCATCGCAACCTCCGACGATACCCGCCGTGTAGAGTTCATCCGACGTGCTCTGTCCGGTGTTCAGAACTGCATTGCAGATGGTATTCCCGTCAGGGGCTATTGCCATTGGAGCCTGCTGGATAACTTCGAATGGCAGAAGGGTTTCTCCATGACCTTCGGACTGATTGCCGTTGACCGGGCAACACAGACTCGTCATCCAAAGGAAAGCCTTGCTTATCTGGGCAGTTTTTTGAATCAATAAATTCTTCCTCTTTCAAACGTACAAGCGGAACGCTGGTGCCTCGTGCCGCGTTCCGCTTGTATGCTTAGCCCTAAGAAAGGAGTATTCTTATGGGAAATGAAGCTTTATTCCGGGACAAGCCGGTGTGGAAAGCAATCTTTACACTGGCTATCCCCTCTGTGCTGACGATCCTGATCATGGTCCTCTATAACATGGCCGATATGTTCTTCATCGGCATGCTGGGGGATGATACACAGGTTGCCGCCGTGGCAGTGGTGGGACCGGTGTTCAGCCTGGCAACCGCCGTTGCTACCATGCTGGGTGCCGGTGGCTGTGCCGTTATCGCCAAAGCGCTTGGTGCGCAGGAACACGATACTGCCAGGCGTGTGGGAAGCCTGTGTATCTGGGCATCCATTCTTTTCGGTGCCGTATTTACCGCTGTCATGCTCTCCGCTACCGATATAGTTCTTAGTTTTCTTGGTGCTACGGAAGACCTTATAGGCTACGCGGCAACCTATATGCGCATTCTGGCACTGGGATCCCCGTTGATGCTGTTCAGCGTGGTGATGGCTTCCGTCGTTCGGGCTGAGGGAGCAATCCTTCCTGGTATGCTCAGTAACATGACAGGTACCGTCACCAATATCATTCTGGATCCCGTATTCATTCTCGGTCTGAACATGGGTGTAGCAGGCGCCGCTATTGCCACAGTTCTGGGAAATTTGGTTGCGACGCTTCTGCTGACTGTTTTCATCCGCAAGCGCTCCGGAATTCTCAGTTTTTCTCCCAAATATGCTCTGCAGCGCCCCAGCTTGCTGCTGCACACTATGGCAGTAGGTCTGCCCAACGGCATCAGCAGTGTCCTGTCCGGCTTTGCTTCCACTTTCAGCAATCAGTTGCTGAGCCTCTACGGCTCCAGCGCCATTGCCGCCATGGCAGCGGCAGGAAGATCCACCATGGTCATCACTATGATCCAGATGGGTATTTGCATGGGTGCATCCCCCTTGATGGCCTACAATTACGGCGCCCGGAATATTCCGAGGATCCGTGAGATCCTTCAGAAAGTCGCAATTTTGACCGTCGGTTTTGGGCTGCTGGCAGCTATCAGCTGTTATCTGAGCCGTGATGCGCTGATTGGACTATTCTTGAAGGAGCCGTCCAATGCTGAAATTGGCAGTCAGCTTATGTTCTTCCTGATCATTGCCTCGCCCCTGCTCGGCTTTTACTACTTAAGCAGCAATTTCCTACAGGCCGCAGGAAATGCGTTCCTTGCAACCGTTGTTTCCATCCTCCGGCAGGGCGCGTTGCTGATCCCTTGTCTGTACCTGATGCACTGCTTTTTCGGACTGACAGGAATTGCGGCAGCACATACCGTCAGCGATGTTTGCGCTGTGATGATCGCAGTAGGTTTCTGCCTCTGGCAGTATCGAAAATTGGTTAGAACAGCATCCGCACAATAATTCAAAGGAGGATACTTATGCAAGCAAAACAAAGCAAGAAAAAACTGCCCTGGTGGGCAAGGTTACTCATCGTACTGCTGGTTGCCACCATTGTTTTTCTGGGCTTTTCCTACGGCATGATCCGCTATTTTGTCGGAGATACCCTCAGCTTCAAGGGAATTCTTTCCATGGTATCTTATGGCGGCTTTGACTTGCCGGAAGGATTCCGCAATTTCGTTCTGGATGTGGACAGAAGCTACCCGGGACTTCCCGAACTGCTGGTAAATGAAGCAGGCGATGCAGTCACAACGCCCGAGCAGTATGATGCACATCGGGAAGAAATGCTTTCCCTTTACGAAACCTATATGTACGGCGTAACACCTACGGATGGTTTTAATACCACATTCACTGTTGTAGAAAGCGGCATCGCTCTGAACGGCAAGGCTGAGCGTCAACAGGTTCGGATCACCATAAGCAATGAACATGGCTCCAGCGATGCTATGCTGCTGATCTATACCCCGGCAAATGCAGAGAACTACGGCATGTTTGTTGGCCTGAATTTCAGCGGAAACACCGCCGTATGGAATGATGAAGTAATTATCCCCTCCTCCAGTCAGGATGATGTGGGAGAAAGGGGCATCGAATCCGGTAGCTGGCCTGTAGACTTGATTATCGATTCCGGTTACGGTATCGCCACCATGTACTACGGTGATTGGGCAAAGGATGATGCGGAAAGTTATCGCGATCAAGTGCTGACTCTGTTCCCTGAGGAAAACTGCACCGCATTTTCTGCATGGGCATTTGGCATTATGAGAGGCATCGACTACCTGGAACAGCTGGAGCAAGTTGATATGGATGCCATTGGTACGGCAGGCCATTCCCGGCTTGCAAGAGTATCTCTTTGGGCAGGTGCCTGTGACGAACGCATAGATCTGGTTACTGCCAGCTGTGGTGGTGGTCTGGTTCGCAGTCCCCTGTTTGCAAAGATCGATACAGATGGTACCAGCAATCATTGGTTTACCGCTGAATACTACGCTTACGAGGGCAGAGACGAAGAATTGCCGGTAGACATCCATATGCTCTATGCGCTGATTGCTGACCGCAATCTCTATATTAGTATTGGCCAGCAGGATCTGGCCTCCGATCCAAAAGCAACCTGGGATGCTCTACAGGAAGCTAAGCCTGTTTGGCAGAATATCTACGGTATAGATGTAATTCCGGATGGTACTTACGACGATGTCATTCCTGACCAGCCTATTTTCAGTGAAGGTGTTGCGGTTCACGTCCATTCTGAAGGACATCAGCTCACTGCAGAGGATTGGCAGAACTATATCGTATATATGAATGATTTTGTCTGTTCATAAGATACAGACTTTCAACCCATAAGCGAAAACAGGCGCAAGCAGCACAGTTCTGCTTGCGCCCTTTAAGAAAGAAGAAGCGCTAATGACTAAATACGCTCCTATTATCCTTGATAGCAGCCTGTATTGCTGTTTACAAAAAAGAAATCCCACCTGATTACTCAGGTGGGATTCTTTCAGTGAACGCAAATACATTCCTCGAAATGTGCTTATGTTCGTATTTGCGCGTCATGGTGAACCACTAGCGAACCGAATATTTCTCTTGCATTTTGGGGAACGTTTTGGTATATTCTATTCTATAAAAGTTCCCCAAGGAGGTTATCATGGAAAATAACTACTCCAAAATTCAGGAGCTGCTGCATCAGAAAGCGGACTATCAGGCACGGCTGAATCTGATTCCTTATGATGGCTCCCCGGAAATCAAGGACCGGGAGGGTCAGAAATATCTCTACGTTCGCAAGCGGGTGGGCAGTCGTCTGACCTCCACCTATGTGGATGGTTATTCCGATGAGTTGTACCAGCTTCTGCTCCGCAATGCCAGAGAGGCCCGGGAACTGCGGAAGCAGATCCGCCGGGTGGAGAAAGAGCTTGCCGCACTGGGCTACGAGGAAACCGAGCTTTCTCCCCGGGTCATACTGAATCTGGATTTCGCCAGAGCCAACATGAAGGCTAATATTTACGATCAGGCGGTTTTGGAGGGCGTGGCTACCACCTATCCTCAGACGGAGACCATCATCGAAAACGGCATCGTGTCCGGTATGACCGCCACCGACGTGCAGAAAATTTTGAATCTGAAGCATGCCTGGGAGTTCATTCTGGACAAAGATGTGCTGAGCTATTCTACGGATTATTACATCCTCTGCCACATCGCAAAGCTGGTCAACGAGGGTTTTTACACGGACGGCGGACGCATCCGTGGTGTGCCTGTGGCCATCGGCGGCACCAGCTATGTTCCCCCTCTGCCCATTGAAACTGTTGTGAAAGAGAACATCGATGCCATCCTATTGGGTGGCACCGACGATGTGGACACCGCCATCCGACTGTGCCTTTACTGCATGAAAACTCAGATTTTCAACGACGGCAACAAGCGGGCATCGGTGATCTTTGCCAACCACTATATGATCTCCAAGGGGCAGGGCCTGATCGTGATCCCCGAAAGCCATGTGCCGGAGTTCAAGCGGCTTCTGGTGGCCTATTACGAGGGCCGGGATAATGGCGAGATCGTAGCGTTTATGCGCTCTAAGTGCTGGCGCACCTTTTGACATGTAGGGAACATTTCTTCTGTATTCTTTGTGAAAAAGTTCCCCAAAAGTAAAACCGGGCATCTGCCTTGATCGGCAGATGCCCAATTTTTACCTTCCCGAATACATACCGTTAAATTGCTTTTTTCGTCAGTATGTACCATCCCAGCGGTTTCTTTTTGACAGATCCAGCATTGCGAAGCTGAAAATCTCCCACAGTGCCAATGTTGTCTGTGACGGGTCGCCCTCGCGGATGCGAAGGGTGCGGCGGATCTCCTTGGGAATGACGATTCTTCCAAGATCATCCACCCGGCGAACGATGCCTGTTGCTTTCATATATATCTTCTCTCCTCTTAATTTACATTTTACGATGCTATTATCTGTAAAAAGGAGAAGATTATACTGCAAGCTTGACTTTTCCCTTTTCAGTATTTTGATACTGGTTCTTGATACAGAACTTTAATTTCTATCGGAAAGGTTATTGCTAATTTTTGGGAAACTTGTTTGCAGATGCGCTTTCTCTTTGAAAGACAAAAAATACCGGACAGCAGCTGTCCGGTATCTGATTTTGTTCAAGCGTTGGGGGTCCAGTTCAGGGTGCCGTAGCCCAGGATGCGGGGGTCGGTGAGGGCGTAGCTGCGGATGGCGGTGGTGCCGTAGGTGTTGCCTTCGATGGTATAGACGGTATCGTCGGAGGTATCAAAGGCGGTGCCGCCGTTGTCGGTATACAGCACCACGCCCATGTGCTCGGGATTGCTCTCGGTGTCGGCGGTCCAGTCGAAGAAGATCAGGTCGCCGGGGGCGGGGCTGTGGGGCACCAGTTGGGTGTTCCAGTACCAGCTGACATCCTCGGTACTCCCCTCGTTATTGGGGTCGAAGTATTCCATAAACTCGTCCACGTTGGCATACCAGTAGGCCACGCCGTCACCGTTGACCCGTTCTGCCGGGGCGGTGACGCCGGGAGTACCCGACAGGGCCCAGGAGACGAAGCAGGCACACCAGGGGGTGCCGCCGTTCCAGTCGCCGCCCCAGCTTTCCCCGCCCTCTTTGGCGGTGATGTACCACTGGGAGAAGTATTCCCCGGTACCCTGGATGGTGCCGCCGCTGTCCGTTTGGGCCAGCAGGGTGTCCAGGAAGGCAGACCGGGCTTCGCCGGTTTTGTTTTGGGAGAGGGTTTCGGTGATTTGGGGAAGGCTGGCGACGGATTTCGCCCCCTCGATGGAGAAGGAATAGGATGCTGCATCAGCCCCACCGCTCTTCGGTGTACTTTCTCCTGATGCAGCTGTGGGAGCCGTTACCGTTGTGCCTGCGCGACAGAAGACGGTGGAGGTGTAGCTTTTTTCGTTTTTGAAGGTGATGGTCACCGTAATCAGACCATCCTCCGTACTCTCTCCCGACTTCACTTCAAAACCTGTTACGTCAGTCAGCACTGCCGTGCCACCTGCTTTAACAGCATTTTCTTCTGGAACATATTCCATTAATGAATTGTCATTGCTGTCCACGATTTTATTTCCCACAGCTTCTGTCTTTTCTTCATCGACCATGCCCTCTGCCGCCATGTCTTCCAGGGCGGTCATCAGGATGCGGGTGTTGTTTTGCTGTTTCTGGATCTCGTTGGATTGGAGGTATATCCGCAGGCTGAACAGCAGGACGGTGGTTGCCGACAGGGTAATGATGGAGCCGATCAGAATGACCACCATCAGCTCCACCAGCGTAAAGCCGCCGTTTTTACGATCGGTCATTCTGTGGCACCTCCGATCTGGTAGGTGTTATAGGTGATTTTGGGAGTTTTTACAACATCAGCATCGGATGAAGCATCTTTTTCAATCTTACACTCCAACTTTAGTTGAGTTGTTATTTTAGTTGTATTCTGTTCAGCGTTGACTGTAAAGATATAAGTAAGCACACCGTCCACCAGCGAATATTGCGGTGCCTCAATTACCGTTTCGCCAGCTTCATTTGTGACGGTGGTATCGGCAAGTGTAACACCAGCCGATGCGCATAGTGTTATAAGTTCATTGTGAACAGCGTTCTCGCTGATTTCCGTCATGGAAGTGTATTCACTTTCCTGGAGCAGCTGTGCCACTAGGATTTCGATTTTACCCTCGGCAGCATATTTATCCTTCATTTGAAGGATCGCTTCCTGCTGGTTTTGGGCGGTTTGGAGGGAATTTGCCAGCACCAGGGAGGCGACCAGGATCATAATGACCATGACCACCAGCACCAGCGGTATGGTATAGCCTTCGTCGTGCTTTTTCATCCGTTGCCACCTTCTTCCCGAATATATGTGGTGACAACAACCGATGCCTCGATATCACTTTGGACAGTTACCTTGTAGAACGATCCACTACTGTCCAGTACTGTCGTAACTGTAACATTTTCAAAGCGATCCAGTGTTGCGCCCGTTCCATGTTCATCCTTGTCAATGCCCTCCGCCATCAGGGTTTCCACTGCGGAGGAGACTGCAAGCTGGGCCTGCATCAGTTGGTCGGCTTTGCTGTTCATGCGGTAGCCCATGACCAGGCTGGAACAGGTGGGAGCCACGAAAATGCCCAGCAGCACGATTGCTACCAGCACTTCGATGAGGGAATAGCCCCCGTTATGTTTTTGTTTCACGATTTTGTCCTCCTTTCCCGAAAGGGCGGCGGTACTTTCCATATACTTTTTCACGGATAGAAGGCAGGGCCTTCTATCCGTGAACAAAGATTAGTCATAGATATTGTCCTTGCCGGTGGAAGGCTCGGCAACGTTGGGAGATACGTAGTCACGATCAGTTGTATCGATCAGATACAGCAGCAGGGTGACATCACCCTTGACTTTATCCGTAGCGGCATCATATTCGATGGTCGTATAATAGACAGAAGTGACCCGGGAATCCGTAGCCAGATACTTGACCATGTCCTTGAAGCCTTTATAGTTGGTCTCATAGTTTACCGTAAGAAGCAGGCCCATCAGGTTGGAGCCATCCCGCAACTGCTGGATGACACCCGCCTGGTTGAATTGGAAGTTAATCTCGGTGCCGAAGATGGTTTCCAGATACAGCACATACATGATCTGGTCCTCTTCCTTCATCTCCACGGGGAAATGCTCGTACAGGTCCAGACGGCTCCGCTCGACCCGCTCGGTGGCCGCAGCCAGGTCCTCCTGGATATCCACATAGCGCATATTCTCCTGGATCTTGGCTTCCAGAGAGGTGTTCATCATCTTCAGCTGGGCTGCCTGGGTCTCGTAGGACAGCTTTTCCATCTGGTAGGTATTGAAGTACAGGTACGCCGCGCCGACCAGCAGGGCAATGGCAACGAAAAGCTTCCAGTATTTACCGATGAATTTCATCATTTGCCCTCCTCCCCGTTCGCCAGTTTTTCCTGAATAACATCCTCTACCTTGTCATCCGCGGACAGGCCTTTGCGCTCCAGCTCGGCATTTCTGAGCTGGTCGTTGTAAGCCAGGGCAGCAGTGAAGTGGGTACGGGTATCGGTGGGGCCGGCACCGCTTCCGCCAGAGCCGCTGCTGCCGGACAGGGATGCCAGAATCTCCTGAACGATAGGATGGTTGGGATATGCCTTTATGTAGGAAGCCAGCAGGTTGTCCAGCTTGGAATTGCCGGTGGACTGGCCCGCGCAGATCATAGCCATCATCTGCTTGAAGGAATCGTCCAGCTGGGAGCTGCCGGTGGTGCCGATGCTGAACAGGTTATCCAGCAGCTTTCTCAGGTCGGATTCGGTGTAGGAGCCGATGATATAGTCCTCGTCCTCTTCCTGGCCGTTCTTCAGGTGGTCAGCAATCAGCTTCTTCAGCTTGTCATAGCCCTTCAGATCGTTTGCGAGGTACCGTTTGTTTACCTCTTCTGCCAGCTGCTTCTGGGCAGCGGTGGCTTCGCCGGCAATATACTTCTTATAGATGGCAATCATCTCGTCCTCGGTCAGGCCGCCGGGGAGGTCCTTGATCTCTTCCTCGTCGCCCTTGTTCAGCAGGGCCAGCATCTTCCAGGCGGCATCGGGAACCAGGCTGTTCAGCTTCTCGTTGGCGTTGGTGTCCGGGGTGTTGAAGCTGCCGTTCATCAGGTCGGCAATGACTTTTTCCACATCCAGGTAGGGGTAGGCTTCGTGGGCGTGGAGGCCCAGCTCCTCCTCCAGATAGTAGACATACCACTGCTGCATCCGCTCATGCTGGCGCATCAGCTCCTCGGTAGCGGCGATGGTCTCCTCGTCCCGGGTCAGAATGGTGACCACCCGGCGGGTGTAGTTCTGGAGGGTCTTGGCATCGTCCACGGTGCCGCTGGTGATGGCGGCCCAGATGTCCGAATTCTCCTCGCTGAGCATCTCATCGTCGATCACATCCCACAGGAAGGGATCGTCCCGCATGATATCCTCGCCCAGCAGGTTGAAGAAATGGTACATGGCGAAGTAGTTGGTGGTAAGGGTGTCGTTGATGGCGTTGGCCCGGGCCAAGACGGTCACTTCATCGCCCATGTTTGCGTTCACAGCATCGATGTTATTGTTCTGGGTCTCGGGCTCCTTGCTGTAGGTTTCCTCGATCAGCTCGATCTGCTTGGGGCTCAGGGTCAGGGCCACATCCAGGATGTCGCCGGAATCCACGGAACCCGCAAAGAGCTTGACCAGGGTATTGATCTGGTCGTCGGTCAGGGTAACGCTGCCCTCGGTGGGGGCTTCCTCGCCCTCTTCCTCCTCAGAGCCGTAGGAGGTAGCGGGGCCCTTACCGCCGCCGCTGAGGGAGGTGATGCCCGCCAGGTCGGCGTATTGCAGCTCCCGCAGCTCCATGATCAGATAGGCAGCCTCTTCCTTGGTTTCGCAGGCGAAGCTTACCAGGATCGCGTCATAGCTGATCTGCAGCTGGGTAACGCTGCAGTTTTCAGGCATGATCTGCTCCAGCTCCTCCAGCACAAGAACCAGATTATCGTTATAGGTCTGCAGGCTGGCAAAGATGGTGTCCCAGTCCTGGCTGTAGGCGTTGTAGACGGAGACATAGTTATTGTAATTGGTGGAATACTCGTTGGTCTGCTGCGCCTGGATACTGAGCGTCTGACGGGTAGATTCCAGGCCGCTGATTTCAGAGCTCCAGCTGAGGCGGGAATTGAGCAGCAGCAGAACTACGAAGATCACTGCCAGGCCGCCTGCCAGCAGCAGGCCATACTGCCAGATCTGGCTCTGGAACTCCCGGCGGGCTTTGCCGGGCTTGTTCAGGGCGGGCATGCCGAATTCCATGGTGGTGTGGCAGGCACCCACGCACAGGCACAGCCGGGGATCATAGCTGGAAGAGAAGGGGGTCAGGGTCAGGCCCAGCACATCCTCCAGCTCGGTGGTCACATCCTTATAGGTGGACAGGGCACCGGTCAGATAGCCCCGCAGGAAGCTGCCCCGGCCCACATCCAGAGAGCGGAAGTATTCCAGCATCATGGAAAGCTCCGCATACTGGTAGGCGGGATTGGAGCCGCACTGGGTGAATCGCTGCATCACCACCTGGCCGTTCTGCACGAAGGTCATGCCCAGCAGGTCACTTTCCAGGGTGACATACAGGTCGGTATCGGAGTCGTAGCCCCGCTCGTCCTTTTCTTCCTCCTCCGGCGCATTCTTCTGGCGCAGGTACAGGCCCTTCTTTGCCTTGGGAGCCTTGGCGGGATCGGCTGTCTTCGCAGGACGGGCAAAGGACGCACCCACGGCAGTGGCGATACTGTGTCCGCAGTAGTCCACCGCTTCCAGGGACAGGCCGCAGGCATTAGCCACGGCATAGTACCGGGACACCATGGCAGTGGGCACCGCCCACAGCTGGACAGACAGCTCCTCGGAATCCGCCTTGGGGCCGATGACCTGCCAGACCATCTGGTAATCCTTCATATCCACCGGGAAATACATGTCCACATTGGTGCGGATCAGCTTTTCCAGCTTCTTGGGGGGCAGATCGGGCACCGTGACCGTCTCAGTAATGACCTGAGAGGTGCACAGGGTGAAGATCACCTTCCGGGCACGCTTGAATTCCGGCTCCCGCAGGGCCTCCTTCAGCATTCCATGGACGGCATCCGCGTTCCGGATCATGCCGTCCTCCACCGCACCTGCGGGAGTCTCCACAGTTGCGGTGTGCAGGATCTCGGAATTGGTGCCCATGAGAACGATCTGCGTTTCATCCCGGCCAAGTCTTACGGACAGCACCTTGCCGGTGATTTTGCGTTTGCTCATGTTCGTTTCCTCCTCTGGGCTGCCATGGGGCAGTCCAGTCTATTGATCACAGCCCGAAGAGGCTGAGGTAAGCAGAGATCAGCTGGCCTCCGAACAGGGCGGACAGCCAGATGCCGGCAGCGAGATAGGGGCCGAAGGCAAGCTTTTTCCCCGCGCCGCCGCGCATACGGACGGAATGGATGATGGCTCCCGACAGGCTGCCGATCAGGACAGCCAGGATCATCTTCGGCCAGCCCAGCAGCAGTCCCGCAGCGGCTACCAGCTTCACATCGCCCATGCCCAGGCCGTTGCCGCCAGTGAGGACGTGCAGCAGCAGGAACACCAGGCTGACGGAAGCCATGCCGATGAGATACAGGGGCCAGTTCCTCAGATCCGTCACCAACCGCACCACGCCCAGCAGGAAGATGACCAGGTTGATGCCGTTGGGGATGGTGAAGGTGCGCCAGTCGATGACGGACAGCACCATCAGCAGCGACCAAAGGCCGCAGTACAGTGCCACAGTCAGCCAGTCGCCCCGGAACAGGAGACCCGCCAGCAGCCACATCAGGCCGTTGAGGGCTTCCACAATGGGATACTGGGGAGAGATCTTCACGCCGCAGCTGCGGCATTTGCCCCCCTGGACCAGCCAGCTGAACACCGGGATCAGCTCATACCACTTAAGGGGATGGCCGCAGGTCATGCAGTGGGAAGGGGTCTTTACGAACTCCTCTCCTTTGGGCAGGCGGTAGATCAGAACATTGCAGAAGCTGCCCACGCAAAGTCCCAGCAGGGTAAGCAGGATCAGGATAGGAAGATCCATAAAGTCACTCCTTGGAAAATGTTACAGATACTGGTCGTAGGCCTTGGTCATGTTCATCATGGGCAGGAAGATGGACAGCACGATGATGACAACGAACACAGCCAGGAACAGGATGATACAGGGCTCCATCAGGGACAGCAGGTTGGCGGTGGCGTCCTGCACCTCGTCGTCGTAGTAGTCGGCGGTCTTGGTCAGCATACCCTGCAGGTCGCCGGTCTCCTCGCCGATGCCCACCAGGTTATAGACCATGGGGGGGAACAGGCCCGTATCCTTCAGGGCAATGTTCAGGGCCCAGCCTTCAGACACCATGGCCCGGCTGGTCAGCACCGCCTCCCGGAACCAGATGTTGTTCATATTGGCAGCCACCAGGTCAAGGCTGTCGGACAGGGACAGGCCGGAGCCCAGCAGCAATGCCAGGGTGCGGCTGAAGGTGGCGCACTCGGACCGGACCACAAGATTCTGCACAACGGGGAGCTTGCGGACGATGAATCCGAAGAAGTGCCGTCCCCGGTTGGTGCGGTTGAACAGGATGCCGCCCACGACCAGAACCACCAGGATGATGGCGATCAGCCACCACCAGGCAACAAACCAGTCGCTGACCGCCATGACGCACTGGGTCAGGAAGGGCAGCTCCATGTTCATTTCGGTAAAGGTAGCCAGGAATTTGGGGATAATGGTGGTCATCATCACGATCAGAACCACGATCATGACCACGATCAGGACACAGGGGTACACCATAGCCTTGCCAACGGCGGCTTTGGTCTTCTTTGCCTTGTCGAAGTAGTCCTCCATCTGGCGGAAGGCTTCCTCCAGATTACCGGATTCCTCGCCGGCGGCGATCATGTTGCACAGCATGGAGGAGAAAATCTTGGGGTGCTTGCGCATGGAGCCAGCCAGGGTCTCGCCCTTTTCTATGCCCGCCTGCATCTCGCGAATGGCGGCAGCCAGCTTGGTATTCTCCGTCTGCTGGCCCAGCATGGAAAGGACGTTGGAAACGGGCACACCTGCCCGGAGAATAGACTGGAACTGGCGGCAGAACAGGGCCATATCCTTTGCCGTGGGATTTCCCAGGAAAGGCAGGTCGATGTCCTTATCCAGCGCGCCCAGCTCCTTAATCTCCAGAATGGAGTAGCCCGCAGCCCGGAGGGAATTTTTAGCAGCCTCCACAGATGGTGAGTCCACCTTATCCTTGATGCGCTTGCCCACCCGGTTTATTGCTACATAACTGTAAGAAGGCATGAATCAAAACCTCCCAAACTGAGTTCGTAGAGCAACAGGGTCATTTGCCACCGAAAGGGCATTGTCCAGCGTGACCTGTCCCCTGCGGACCAGGTCAGCCAGGGCATCATCCAACAGCTGCATACCCTGACGTTTGCCAGTCTGCATAGCACTGGTAATCTGGAAGCTCTTGTTCTGGCGGATCAGGCTGCGGACAGCGGGGGTCGCCACCAGAATTTCATAAACACCCACACGGCCGCCGCCGATCTTGGGCAGCAGTGCCTTGGAGATGGCGCATTCCAGCACGTCTGCCAGCTGGATGCGGATCTGCTCCTGCTGGGCGGGGGGGAATACGTCGATGATACGGTCGATGGTATTGGCCGCGCCCTTGGTGTGCAGGGTGCCGAACACCAGGTGTCCGGTCTCGGCGGCGGTGATGGCGGTGGAGATGGTCTCCAGGTCACGCATCTCGCCCACCAGGATCACGTCCGGATCCTGACGGAGGGCGGCACGGAGGCCGGCGGCGAAGGAGCCGGTATCGTCGCCCACTTCCCGCTGGTTGATGATACACTTGTCAGGGGTATACACAAACTCGATGGGGTTTTCCAGGGTGATGATGTGGCGGCGGCGGGTATGATTGATATGATCCAGCATGGCAGCCAGGGTGGAGGACTTACCGGAACCGGTGGGGCCGGTCAGCAGCACCAGTCCCCGGGGTTTTTCCGCCTGCTCCACGATAACGGGGGCCAAGTCCAGGCTTTCCACGGTGGGAACCGTCAGGGGCAGCATACGCAGTGCCAGGGCGGTGCGTCCCTGCTGATAGAAGGCGTTGCAGCGCATACGGATAGTGCCCTCAAAGGTGACGGCAAAGTCGCTTTCGCCGTTCTTCTTCAGCTCCTCCAGCTGGTTCTCATTGGCCAGCTGCCGGACGGCGGCAGCAACCTGCTCCTCCGTCAGACGCTCCTCACCCTCGTTGACCAGATCGCCGTCGATCCGGTAGATGGGCGGCAGGCCCACGGTCATATGCAGGTCGGAAGCATCCCGCGCCACAGCGGTATGTACGATTTCACTAAAGCTTTTCATTACTTATTCCTCTCCAGTATGGGAGATATTAGACATTTGCTCATAGTCCTCCACAGAAATGCTGTGCATCTCGGAGATGGCGGTGGTGCCGTCCAGCACCAGGCGGCGGACGCTCTGGCGCAGGGTCAGCATACCCTCGCCAATGGCGGTCTCCCGAATGGAATCGGTGGGAGCCCGGCGGGCGATCAAGCCCCGCAGCTGGGGGGTGATCTCCATGATCTCATAAACGCCGATACGTCCGTAGTAGCCGGTGCCGTTGCACCGCTGGCAGCCTACGGGCTCAAAAATGGTCTGCTTCGCCCGGTCCTTGGGGGACAGCTCCAAATAATCAGCCTCGTGCTCCAGCAGTGCCCGCTCCCTGCGGCAGTGGGGGCACAGGCGGCGGACCAGACGCTGGGCAATGATGCCCACGGTGGAGTCGGCGATCAGATAGCTCTCAACACCCATGTCCAGAAGACGGGTGACGGAGCTGGCGGTGTCATTGGTATGCAGGGTACTGACCACCAGGTGGCCGGTGATGGAAGCCTGGACGGCGATGGATGCGGTCTCGCCGTCACGGATCTCACCGATCATGATGATGTCAGGGTCCTGACGAAGGATGGAGCGCAGGGCGTTGGCGAAGGTCAGTTCGGCCTTCACGTTCACCTGCACCTGGTTGATGCCCTCAATGTTGGCTTCCACAGGGTCCTCAACCGTGATGATGTTCACCGTGTCGTTGTTCAGCTCGCTGAGGGCGGTATACAGAGTGGTGGACTTACCGGAACCGGTAGGGCCGGTGACCAGCACGATGCCGTTGGGATGGCTCAGGATCCGGTCAAACTTGACCATATCCTCATCGGAAAGGCCCAGGGTCTTCTTGTTGCGGCTGAGGGCCTTCTTCTGGTTCAGTCGGAGCACGCACTTTTCGCCGTAGACCGTGGGCAGGGTGGACACACGAATGTCGTACTCCCGGTGGTCAACGGTAACAGTGAAGCGGCCGTCCTGGGGCTTTCTCTTTTCGGAGATGTCCAGGCCGCTGACGATTTTGATACGGGCCACGATGGCGGGCAGCAGCTTCAGGCTGTAATTGGCGGTGGAGTAGAGCACGCCGTCAACACGGCAGCGGACACGGACACGGTCAGGCTCCGCCTCCACATGGATATCGGAAGCGCGCTGGCGGACAGCCTGCTCCACCAGGGAATTGACCAGCATGACCACGGGGGAGGAGTTGACGTCCTCCTGGATGATGGTCTCCTCCAGAGAGGCGGTCACATCATTTTCCCGCTCGTAGATCTCCGCGGCCTCCAGCATTTCGCTGGTGCCGTAGTAGCGGTCGATGGTCAGCAGAATATCGCTGGTGGTGGCAAGGTACGGACGGACCCGACACTTGCCGGTATGGGCCACCAGGTCACGGCCCTTGATGTTCATGGGATCGTTCAGGGCCACCAGGATGGTGCCGTGATCCTCAGGATCAAAGCCAAATGGCAGCACCACATTGCTGCGCAGCAGGTCGGGCTTCACCAGCTGGCGGACCTCCAGGGGGATCTGCTCCTCGTACAGGCGCACCACGGGCAGCCGGGACACGGCGGCCAGGGCCTCCAGCAGCTGCTCCTCCGTTACGGAACCGCTCTCACTCAACAGCTCCCGGATGCTCTTTTTCTTTTCAACACTGTCCTTGCGCAGCTGGTCCGCCTGCTCCTGGGTGAGCATACCGTGTTCGACCAGATATTTCAGCAGCTTCTCGCTCAATGTCTTTCTCCTTTCACATCCCCACGGGGACGGTCACGGCCTATGGGAAGGGAGAAGTCCCAAAATGGGACACTCCTGGATTTACATATCTATACGCAGTATAAGATATCACAAATTCCCCGCAATAGCAAGACCTTCCTGCGGTTTTTCCGCAATTTTCCTTGAAAAAATTCCGAACTTGTGGGGAATTTGTTAAAAAAGCATTAAGTTTCAGGCAAAAACTTTTAACAATTCCTTTTTTTCAGGAACAAAACGCCTGCAAAAATCTGGAATTGAACACAAGATATAGTGGTTTTCCGTACGAATTTGGCCCAATATTTACAGCGGTTCTGCTATCGAAAGATTATCGTCTGACGTACTGTGTCTACTGTAGGACTGGGTCATGATCCCCGCCCTACAGTAGACACAGTATGACAAACAACAATTTCTCTTCCTTTTCTCAAGAAGAAAGACCGCCATCCCTGGTGGGATGGCGGTCTGGAAGGAGCAATTCTATTCAGCTGTTAATTACAGCAGAGTAGCGAAGTGCTTGATGGTACGGACCATCTGGCTGGTGTAGGAGTTCTCGTTGTCGTACCAGGACACGACCTGAACCTGGGTCTTGCCGTCGGGCAGCTTGTTGACCATGGTCTGGGTAGCGTCGAACAGGGAGCCGAAGCGCATGCCGATGATGTCGGAGGAGACGATCTCGTCCTCGGTGTAGCCGTAGGACTCGGTAGCGGCAGCCTTCATAGCAGCGTTGATCTCAGCAACGGTGACTTCCTTAGCCACGACAGCGTTCAGCATGGTGGTGGAGCCGGTGGGGGTGGGAACACGCTGTGCAGCACCGATCAGCTTGCCGTTCAGCTCGGGGATGACCAGGCCGATAGCCTTTGCAGCACCGGTGGAGTTGGGAACGATGTTCACAGCGGCAGCACGGGAGCGGCGCAGGTCGCCCTTACGCTGGGGGCCGTCCAGAGTCATCTGGTCGCCGGTGTAAGCGTGGATGGTGCACATGATGCCGGCCTCGATGGGAGCCAGATCGTTCAGAGCCTTAGCCATGGGAGCCAGGCAGTTGGTGGTGCAGGAAGCAGCGGAGATGATGTTGTCTTCCTTGGTCAGGGTCTCGTGGTTGACGTTGTAAACGATAGTGGGCAGGTCGTTGCCGGCGGGAGCGGAGATAACGACCTTCTTGGCACCGGCGTCGATGTGAGCCTGAGCCTTAGCCTTGGAAGTGTAGAAGCCGGTGCACTCCAGGACAACGTCGACACCCAGCTCGCCCCAGGGCAGCTCGGCAGCGTTGGCCTTAGCGTAGATGGTGATCTTCTTGCCGTCAACAACGATGTTGTCCTCGCCAGCCTCGACGGTGTGGCCCTGAGCAGCGTAGTTGCCCTGGGTGGAGTCGTACTTCAGCAGGTGAGCCAGCATCTTGGGAGAAGTCAGGTCGTTGATAGCGACGACTTCGAAGCCCTCAGCACCGAACATCTGACGGAAAGCCAGACGGCCGATACGGCCAAAACCGTTAATTGCAACTTTAACAGACATGGTAATTTCCTCCATTTTTAATTGCTGCGGTGCAGCAAAATTTTGTTTCGGAATTCGTACGGTTTCGATATTCCCGTACGGATTCATTATACAACATCCTTCTCTGGTTGTAAACTGTAAAATTTGTTAAAATCCCATATTTTTTGTTTTTTTTTCGGTGCAAAATGCTTACGCGGCAGAGTTGGGAGCGGGAAGGGCGGAGTGTAGAGTTTCGCTGGGAATTTAGAGGTCAACTTGGAAGCGGTTGGATGCTTGGCGCAGAGCTCGGCTTCGCACACCGCGCCGGGGCGGCAAATGATGGTTACACGCAAGAATCCCTCCGCTTTCGCGGAGGGATCTTGCTTTGTTCAGAAAACCAGCCAGCAGGCGGCGGCTACCAGGAGCAGGAGAGCGGGATAGGCCAGGTAGCTGACCATGCGGTTCACGTTACCCTTTTCGCCGTTATACATATGCACCACCAGGATGCCCATGGGGGACGCCATGTAGAAGGGGGAGATCATGCTGCACACGATAGCACCGGTAGCACCGGCAAAATTGCGCAGCATCGGCTTCGCCCGGAAGGCCCACAGGCAGGCCAGGATCACCACCAGGCAGGAGGCTCCCTCAATGTTCAGCATACTTGCCCAGACCAGCGCGGCCACGGTGACCAGCACCTTGATCAGCACATTCTGGAAGGTCTTGCCCGGGAAACGGTCATAGAGGTACAGCACCACCAGCCCCAGCACCAGGCCGAAGACGGGATTCCGGGTAGCCGTATCCAGCAGCTTTGCGGAGACCGCCAGATTATAGGGGATCTCGCTGAGGACGGCCACGCCCAGGACACGCAGCAGGTAGTTCTTAAAATTGGAGGTATGCTGGAAGCCCTCCAGCAGCAGGAAGGCGAAGATGGGCATGGCGCAGGCCTCAATGGCCTGCAGGACGATAGCCAGGGTGGCCGCGCCCATGTTGGCGTCCATTGCCGCCAGCAGCTGCTGGGTATTGGCACTGCCCACCCCCAGCAGGCGGGTCTGCAGCAGGCCCCGGCCAATGGCACCGGCAGCCAGGAAAAGAAGGCCCCAGGTTCTGAGGGCATTTCCGGAAATTCCGGAGGGTGAATTATCGCTGAGTCGTTCCATGGGACTCTCCTTTCAGGGGTTCGGTGATCTCTTTCGAATATGGAGATTGCCACGCAAGTGTGCGCACAGGTGCGCACACTTGCTCGCAATGACACAAAAACACAAATTATTCAGCAGGCACCAGAACGGCCAGGCCGTAGGCGGGCATGTTCAGAGAGGTGCCCTCCAGGGTGATGGGGTTGCCGTCGGCACTGATAGAGGCGGCCAGGGTCCAGCCCTCGTAGGCGGAGAGGTCAACGGTGGTGCCCTCGGTTTGGATGTTCAGCAGGATGATGCACTCTTCCTCGCCCCAGGTCTTCCGCTGGGCACTGATGCAGTTTACATTCAGTGCTTCCTCCGCAGTGGTACGGCCGTGGGAGATCACAGGCATAGCCTTGCGCAGGGCGATGACTTGACGGTAGTAGTTATACAGAGAGGAATCGTCCACACGCTGCTCCTCGGCACTGGCGAGGGGATAGCTCTCGGGCAGCTCGCACTCGGGAGGCGGGTCAGTGACACCGTTGTTCCGCTCGGCATTCCAGTACATGGGTGCCCGCTTGGAGGGGTCGTTGCCGGAGCCGGTCATACCGATCTCCTCGCCGTAGTAGATGAAGCAGCTGCCGCTCATGAGCACGTTCATGGCACCGGCCATCTTCATCTTCAGCTCGTCCCGGGCAACGAAGCCCGCGATTCGGCCCACGTCATGGTTGCTGACGAAGGGGGCATCAATGTAATTGGGGTTGGCCTCCAGGTACGCCGTGTCCGCCTGCTCCAGGGCTTTAGCGTAGGAGCTGACGGTCTTGGCATTGCCCGCGCCCCGGACAACAGCGGGCACCTTGCCGTCGGTATTGCCGAAGGGGAAGTTAAAGAGGCTGGTGATGCCGCTCTTGTAGTAGTTGGTCACCTGGCCGAAGCCTTCCCAGACCTCTGCCACCAGGTAAGCGTCCTCCTTGATGGAGGTAGCGGTCTCCTGGATCCAGCTGAGCACCTCCACGTTGGCGTTCACGTCGCCGGAGTAGAACTCCTTGGCTGCGTCCAAACGGAAGCCGGACACGCCCTTATCGAACCAGAACTGCATGATGTCCCGGATCTCGGCACGGACGGTCTCATTGCCCAGGTTCAGGTCGGGCATATCGGGGGAGAATTTTCCTTCATAGTACCACTGGCTGCCGCTGATGGCATGGTAGCCGGAGCCGGCTTCTTTGCTGAAGTAGTAGTAGTCCACATAGGGGCATTCGCTCACATCCGGCTCGGCACCGGCGGGGAGATTCCGCAGATACTCACAGGCGGTGAGGAACCATTCGTGGTCGTCGCCGGTGTGGTTCAGGACCAGGTCGGTGATGACGTTGATGCCCCGGGCATTGCACTCAGCAAGCAGCTGCTCCATGTCGGCCATGGTACCGTAGTCGGGGTCGATGTCGTAATAATCCCGCACGTCGTACTTATGGTAGGACTGGCTGGGATGGATGGGCATGAACCAGATGCCGTTGATGCCCAGCTCCTGCAGATAATCCAGCTTGGAAATGACACCCTGCAGGTCGCCAATGCCGTCGCCGTTGGAATCGCAGAAGGAATAGACGAAAATTTCGTAGAAGACACGGTAATTGTCGTCGGGGCTTTCGCCCAGAGCGGAAAGCTCAGCAATGGCCTGCTCGGTCAGCACGGCCTCCTGAGGCTGGGTAGAATCCACAGACGCCCCCGACGAATCGGGGGCGGTGGTGGGATCTTCAGTTTGCCCCTGAGGGGCACAGCCAACCAGGAAGGCGGCCACAAGCAGCAGGCACAGAAGTTGTGTCAGCCGCTTCATAGGCATTAACCCTTGACGGCACCGCCCATGGCTTCCTGATAGAACTTCTGGGTGATCATGAACAGGATGGAGATGGGGATGGCCACACAAACGGCACCGGCGCAGAAGCGGGTGAACCAGTTGTTGACAAATTCCATTTCCAGCATCTTCCACAGGCCGATGGAGACGGTGTAGTACTCAGCCTCGGCGCGGACGATGATCTTAGCCAGAACGAAGTCCATCCAGGGGCCCATGAAGGCAGTGATGACCTGGTAGACGATCATGGGCTTACACATGGGCAGGGTGATCTTGGTGAAGACCTGCCAGCGGGTGCAGCCGTCGATCATTGCGGCCTCGTCCAGGGCCTTGGGGATGGTATCCATGTAGCCCTTCATGACATAGAAGCCGGTGCCGGCACCTGCGGAGTAGCAGATGACCAGAGCGATGGGGATGTTGGAGCCTTCGGTCAGACCCATGGCCTTCAGCAGGAAGTACATGGCCACCATGGACATGAAGCCGGGGAACAGGTTGATGACCATGGCCATGTTCATGTAGGTCTTACGCATCTTCCACTTCACGCGGCTGGTGCAGTAGGAAACGCCCAGAACGAAGAAGGAGGAGATCAGGCAGGAGAAGATGGCGATCACGAAGGTGTTCATGAACATCCGGGGGAAGTTCATGGAGTCCACCTCGGTGAACAGCTTGATGTAGTTGCTCAGGGTGTACTGGGTAGGCAGGAAGGTCTTGGTAAACAGCGCGGTGGATTCGCCGCGGAAGCTGTGGGCCACCAGCCAGACAAAGGGGATCAGCCAGACGACAGCCACGATCACCAGGAAGGCATGAACCACGATGTCGGTGACCAGTCGCTTGGTCTTCATGGAAGCAGGTTTCTTAGCCATTATTTGAAGCCCTCCTCATCCTTGTAAGATCCGGAGTTCCGGTAGGTGACCAGAGCCACGACGGCCAGAACCACGAAGGTGAAGATACCGATAACGGCACCCAGGTTGTACTGCTGCTTG